>JAZUDZ010000064.1:0-2470 GCA_045639905.1 Acutalibacteraceae bacterium | reverse complement strand
GGGGTTCTTCCGGGAATTGCGGAGCTTTTTCCGCATACTCCTCCCCCGGCGTCTTTATTTCGTCCGGACTTTCCCGAAACTCGTCGGGAAGCGGACTGAATTCATCCTGTTTCATACGAGTTACCTTTGATGTACGTCAAGCTGCGGGAAGGGTACTTCCACATGAGCCTTCCGGAAGAAAACCAGAAGTTCCCGATTCAAAATACGCTGCACGCTGTAAATATTGGCTTCTTCCACTCCTACGCAGAATTTCAGCCGAACGCCGGACTCTCCAAGAGCGCTGACACCCAGGTAAACCGGGGCCGCCTTCATCTTATCGGTGTGCGCTTCGTAAATCTTGTTCATCATATCGGGAATCAACTTTTCGAATGCTTCCAGGTCCGTTTCATAGGGAATATCGATTTCGCTGAGAGCTCTGGAGGCATTGTCCGACCGGTTCAGAATATTCTTCATATTGGAGTTGTTGACGATTAACACATTGCCGCCCGCATCGGTCAACGAGGTGGTGCGGATGCCAATATTGGACACCGTGCCGCGGAAACCGTTTACTTCAATGATGTCGCCCACATTGAACTGGTTGTCCATAATGGCAAACATACCGGTAATCATATCCGCAATCAGGGACTCGGCGCCGAAACCGATAATGAGGGCCAATACGCCGATGCCGGCCACAACCGTGCGCACGTCCGCGCCGAAAGCCGTCAGGACTACGCAAACCGATGCGATGGCCACCACATATTTCAGCAGGCTGCAGGCCACCGTAATGCCGGTACGCACCCGATGATTCTTGGGCTTCAAGAGTCCAAGGACAAAGGAAATCAGCCGTTCGGCAATGATCAAAACCACCCCCGCCGACACCGCCGACAGCACGGATTTCCAGTCAAAATGCAAATCCAAGTTCAGGAAATCCTTGCCGATGCCCGTCACTTTGCCGATTACACCAACCAACACCAGCAGCACAATGCAGACAATCAGTCCGATTAATGTCTTTACTTTTTTCATAGAGGTTCCTCCCATATTTAATCGGTGCTCGATGCCACGATCACCGAATATCGTTCCATCTTTTGATCATAGATGCTATAGCACATAGTTCCCCACCACTCGCGTCCGGCATCAAAATAGTTGGACCAGTCCGTTGTCCAGTCGTACACCTCCAGCATGTCGGTGCCTTCCGGGAACAATGCGCGGTTTACCAACTCAAAATCCTCGGGGCCGTAAGCCTTTCGGACCAATTTACCGTCTTCAAGCACCGGCCCGGTTCCGTGGGGCGGCTCTAAAAACGCATACCAGTACGGAATTTTGCCCCCTCGCGGGAAATCCCGACGGACAAACGTCGTGCCAAACCGATCTTCCCGGGATTTTTCAGGGTGGCTCAGCAACTCTTCTGCGGTTACTTCCACCGCTGCGGCCTTGCTCTCGTCCACCGTAATGTCCCCGTCGTCCTCCGCGAATTTCCGCATCGAAAATAATACCGCCTCTTTATGGGAAGCAAATCCCTGATGCGCCTCATCCGATTTTAAAAGACAATATTCAGGCACCAATCTGTCATATTTTTTTAAGATTTCATAGAACGGATCGTTTACCGGTTCTTGCATTGTTTCTCCCACACCGGCACAAGTGTCCGTACATTTATCAGAATCCACTGCCACAACAAAAAGTTCCCTAAAATCTTGCCCCGGGGCATAATTCACATTTAGCTTTTCCATTTTTTGTTTCCATTCAACTGATGCGCATTCTCTCTGCCAACGCCTTGCCAACATCGTCCAATGAACAATCGTTATACTTGCAATATGCCGATTCGTCGCACAGAAAATCCCTTCACAAGCAAAGCCACCGTCTCAACATGGGTCGAGACGATGCCGTGTATAACCACAAAACACGGGAATAAATCTACCCCCGCAGTACACGGTAATATATTGCCTCAACAAACCGGGATTTGTTAAAACCAATATCCTCTGATCAAATAGCTTGCCAAAGCACAAACAGCAAAAATAATGATTACAGGAACGAGAATAATCAGAATTTTCAAAAGAAATCTCAAGTATTTATTATTTATTTGCTTGATTTTTTCATACAAGTCGTCATATTTATCTCCGAACGGAGCAGTGAGGACGGTTAATATCAGTTCAAGAACGTCTTCCATTTTCTTTCCTGCAAATTTTGATTTATCTCACCATCAAATTATTCCAAAGTGCTTCAATGCATCCGTAATTGCCATTTCTTTTTCCGAAGGACATACCGGAACTTTTGAATCCTCATTCTTTGACTTGTTGTAGATATCCATATCCTCAAGAGGAAATTCTACTCTGATATTTCTACTTGATATCTCGCCCTTGGAAAGAAGAACTACCGTCTCCACGTGGGTCGAGACAATGCCTTGAATGTCGAAACAACACGGAAACAAATCTACCCCCGCAGTACACGGGAACCTATCATACCGACAGACTGGGATTTTCAAATCTTAAATCCT
>JAZUDZ010000063.1:0-59071 GCA_045639905.1 Acutalibacteraceae bacterium | reverse complement strand
GAGCGTCACGGATATCCCGGTTGAAAGTTTGCCGATGACCTTTACAACCCGGGAAGATATCAGCGAATTCCGACTTTCCGTTCATATTGAAAAGAATACGAACGAAGGCGCAACCTATGCGAATATTGATAACGTTGTTTTGGTAGAGGGAGACGGCAAACACTTGCCGACCACGACTACGACAACGACCACCACAACAACGACCACCACAACCACGACAACCACTACGACGACCACCACAACCACGACCAGTACGACCGCGACGACCACGACCACCACGGCCGGGGAAATCACCACCGGAGAACTGATTGTAAACGGATCGTTTGACGATGGTCTCAACAACTGGACGACAACGGGTGACGGGGTTAAAATTAAAGATGGCGGCGGATATGATAAAGCGATTAAATTGCCGAAGAGTGTGGGTGCTACCGCATCGCAAATCATTTCGGTGATTGCCGGTGAGACCTATACCGTATCGCTTGACTACTGTAACTTCGGTGCGACGGTTCAAATTACCATCGGAGACACTCTGGTCAATCCGGCCGGTCTTCCGCAGAACAACGATACGGTGGCCACCTTTACCGGAACCTATACGGCGACCACTACCGGCCCGGTTGAGTTTAAGATCACCAATGCGGGTGGTTCCAAGGACCTCTATATCGATAACATTTCCGTGACGGGAGCCGGAGGACAGGGCGGCGATACACCGACCACGACCACGTCTAGCTCGGCATCCGCTACGACAACCACTACCACAACGACAAAAGCTCCGACGACTACGACCACGACCAAGGCTTCGTCAGAACCGTCTCAGTCAACCACCACGACAACGGCAGCGCCGACTCCGTCGGGAGACAAAATCACGGTTACCTTAAACCTGCTGAAAAAAGGAAAGTACAGCGAGCAGGATACAACGGAAGTCCGCACCTGGTCGTATGACAAAGCCGATACAGAGGCTCAATTTACGATTTCGTTTGAGGTGTATAAAAACGGCGACGTGACGGAAAGTGAAATCGCAAGCGGGTATTTGATGATGTCAAACAACTGCTCGATAAAAACCTTCAACGTTTCCGGTCCCGTCAACCAAAACTATACCTATGATGTTGTTTACACCGTGCCGCTGAACGGCACCAATGTTACCGTTTCCGGTGAGACGAAAAAAGAACTGAAAGTGACCGGAATTTCTTCCAGTGGTTATGAAGACCCGGCCAACACCACCACGACAACAGCCGTACCCCAGCCCATTGTCGTAACGGCCGACAAGATGGTTTTGGACCAGATTACGTTGGCTTTCTATGACGACGACTGTACGGAGTACGGTATCAGCTGGATGACCTATAAGGAAAGCAGCAACGCTTGTGTGCAGTATGTGAAGGGTGTTGCGGCTTCCGCCGCCGATTTTGCCTCTGCCGGTGTGGTTACGGCGACAAACAGCACATCCAAAGACGACATGATGGTGGATTATGATCCAAGCAACAACTATTCCTTTACGTTCGATTATGACCACGACCGCGGTAATGTATCCGGTCGTATGCCGAGCGTGACGGAATACATTCATCAGGCGGTTTTGCCGTCCACTTTGGAAGCCGGTGCAACCTATTCGTATCGCGTTGGCGACAGCAGTATGGACGTGTGGAGTGAAATCAAAACCTTCACCGTCGCACCGCAGAACCGTACCCGGTATACCTTCCTGAACGTTTCCGATACCCAGTTCGGAACCGGAAACGTTAACGGTGGCATGGAGCTTATGAATGTCATTAACGGAGCGGCTTCTCTCGGAGCCAATGATCCGGCCTTTATGATTCATACCGGCGATTTCGGTGATGTCAGCACTTACGGGTTCCTGTACGGAAACATTATCGGCCAGGCACAAAACTGGTTCAGCAAACATCCCACCTTCTGGGTTGTGGGTAACCATGATGCCACCGAGAGTGTCTTCACCAAGCGGTTTGCCATCAACACAACGAAAGGATACTATTCCTTTACTTACGGAAATGTTCACTATTTGATTGTGAATAACGGGCCGGATGGCGAAAAGACGGTTACAGCCACTCAGCAGAACTTTATCCGTGCCGACCTGGCGGCTCATAAGGATGACTTTACCATTGTGTCGATGCACCGTCCGATGTTCTCTCTCCAGGATGGTGACGATACGACTACCTTGCGCAGCAATCTGCTTCCGCTGTTTAAAGAGGGCGGCGTGGATTTGGTGCTGCAGGGTCATACCCACACCTATTCCTACACCTATCCGATTGCCGTAAACGATGACGGCAGCTACGATATCGTGAAGGATTACACGGTGGATGCCGACGGCTGCCGCTCGGCAGAAGACGGCATTACCTTTGTGAACACGCCATGTCTCGGCGGTGTGCCGGATGCGGAAACCGTTATCCCCGAATATCTCGAAAGCATCTATGCTCCGGATAAGAGTTCAAACAAATATACCTTTACGCTGGTGGATGTGACGGAGGATACGTTAACCGTCAACACCTATCGCCGTGAAAATCCGTTGGGATCCAGTCCGATTAACACCTTGCTTGGAACGGTGAAAATTACAAACAGATAACAGACAAACAGCGATGTGCCCGAATTGGACATATCGCTGTTTTTGTTAGTGCCATTGGGCATAAATTGTGCTATACTATAACATATGCGAAAACCCTGACGGAAAGAAAAGAGGAAAAAATATGGATATTTTAAAAACAATCGCACTGGAACTCGGACAAAAACAGGAATATGTGGAAAATGTTGTTACTCTTTTGGATGAAGGCAACACCATCCCCTTTATTGCCCGATACAGAAAAGAACTTCACGGGTCCATGGACGACACGACCCTTCGCACCCTGGAAACCCGTTTACAATATCTCCGCAATTTGCAGGAGAGACGCGAGACCGTTCTCGGTTCGATTGAGGAGCAGGGAAAACTGACCGACGAGCTCAGAGAACAGATTGAGCAGGCTGCCACACTGGCGGAAATCGAAGACCTGTATCGGCCGTATAAGCCGAAACGTCGTACCCGCGCTACCATCGCCAAGGAAAAGGGCCTGGACGGCTTGGCGGAACTGCTTTTTGCGCAAAAACCGGATTGCCCGTATCCGCTGGAAGCGGCCGAAGAATATATTGATCCCGAAAAGGGAGTGGAGACAGCCGAGGAAGCGTTGGCCGGTGCGTCGGATATTATTGCCGAACTCATCAGCGACGATGCGGACATTCGTAAAATTCTCCGTGTGCTTCTTCGCAAGCAGGGAACCATCCGTTCCGTTGCCGCCACCGAAGAAGATACCGTCTATCGACTCTATTATGATTTCACCCAGCCGGTTTTCAAAATGCAGGGCCATCAGGTTCTGGCCATCAACCGCGGGGAAAAAGAAGAGGCACTGAAAGTATCGGTGGAGGTCGACCGGGAAAAGATGCTGGACGCTCTCCTGAAGAAAGTGATCACCGGACCGTCGAATGCCGAGGAATTTGTGAAAGCGGCAGCGGAAGACGGGTTCGATCGTCTCATTTTCCCGTCTCTGGAAAGAGAAATCCGCAGTGAACTGACTGACAAAGCCTGCGAGGGCGCCATCGGTCAGTTTGCCCTGAACCTTCGTCCGCTTCTTATGCAGCCGCCGGTGAAAGGCAAGGTCACAATGGGACTGGACCCCGGATATCGAATGGGCTGTAAGGTGGCGGTTGTGGATGCCACCGGAAAAGTGCTGGATACCACCGTTGTCTATCCCACCTACGGGGACAGACAAAAGGAAGAAGCCATTGTCAAGCTCAGCGCCATGATTGCAAAACATAACGTGGAACATATCGCCATCGGCAACGGTACCGCCAGCCGCGAAACCGAACAGATGGCCGTGGAAATGATTTCCCGTGTGAATGCCAAAGGGGCTTCCGTCAGTTATATGATCGTGTCCGAAGCCGGAGCTTCCGTCTATTCGGCCAGTGAACTGGCCGCCAAGGAGTTCCCGCAGTTTGATGTTAACCTGCGTTCGGCCGTATCCATTGCCAGACGACTCCAGGACCCGCTGGCGGAACTCGTGAAAATCGAGCCGAAGGCCATCGGCGTCGGACAGTATCAGCATGACATGCCGCAAAAGCAGCTGGAAGAAGCGCTGGACGGTGTCGTGGAAGATTGCGTCAACTCCGTGGGCGTGGATGTGAACACCGCATCGCCCTCCCTTTTGAAACGCGTTTCCGGTCTGAACGCGTCTACCGCCGGGAATATTGTTCTTTTCCGAGAAGAAAACGGTTCCTTTACGGATCGCAAACAGCTGAAAAAGGTTCCGAAGCTCGGGCCAAAGGCTTTTGAGCAGTGTGTCGGCTTCCTGCGGGTTCCGGAAAGCAAAAACGTGCTGGACAACACAGCCGTTCACCCGGAATCGTACAAGGCGGCCGAACAGATTTTGTCTTTGACCGGACACACGGAAACGGATGTCAAAAACGGAACGCTTCAGAATTTGATGACCCAGGTGGAAGCACTCGGCCTTGAAAAGGTGGCCGACCAGATCGGCATCGGTGTGCCGACCTTAACCGACGTTGTCGGAGAACTGATGAAACCCGGCCGCGACGTGCGTGATTCTTTGCCGAAACCGATTTTGAGAACGGACGTCCTTGAAATGAAGGATTTGAAGCCCGGCATGAAATTGACCGGTACCGTTCGAAACGTGATTGACTTCGGTGCTTTTGTGGATATCGGTGTCCATCAGGACGGCCTGGTTCATATTTCCGAGATTTCCGACCGCTTTATCCGCCACCCCTCGGAGGAATTGTCCGTGGGCGATATTGTGGACGTGGTGGTTCTCAGTGTGGACGAAGGCAAAAAACGAATTGGCCTTTCCATTAAGCAGGCAAACAAAGTGACGGAGCCGGAAGGCTGAGAGGAGGACTTTGCATGAAAATCAAAAAAGCGGCCGCAGCCCCCATGAGCGAGGAGCAGAAAAAACTGCACCTGCGCTATCAGATTGTGAACACGATTATCGGTTTGCTGGCTCTCGCATTTGCCATCGCTTGTACGGTGTACGTGTTTCATGACAAGGCGGCGCATCCGAATACGATGAGCACCTTCAATACCTATCGCGAGTTTCGGTATGGCTGGATTACCATGCCTTGCCTGTTGTCTCCGTTGTTTTTCATCGCTTTTGTCTGGATGAAACGGGGAATCGGCGCATCGTTTATGTATGTGATGTCCGCCTGCGTGATGTTTTTTGACGTCAGTAACCTGTCCCTGAAAACCATAAAACTGATTTTGGATATGGTAAAGCAAAAATCCGTTTTCTTTACGCTTTGGAAATTCCTTCCCGAGATTCTCTTGTGTCTTGCGGGTCTTGTGTTCGGAGCGCTTGCCATTCATCAGATTTTCCATGGCCTTCAAAAGAAATGGGCCGTTTACGTGTTCAGCGGCGTGTTTGCTGCCGCAGCCTGTTTCAGTTGCTATTTCCAGCACATGCTGATTGTGGGGATGAAGATTAATCTCGGCAATTACTGGTATCATATGGTGCCGGTTCTTCTCGGAAATGCTTCCCTGATTCTTATGGCCCTGGCATTGTCGCTTTATGCCGCAAAACATACGGTCAGAACATTGAACGAATAATTTGAGTAAATGAAAAAGAAGCGCCATCTCTTTGGAGATGGCGCTTCTTTTGTATATCCGGATGATTACTCTTTCTTGAGAATTTTTTTGTCAACGACTTTGAACAGCATGGGGTAGACGCCAATGACGGCAAAACTGCAAATCATATACCGGGCCGAACGAACCAGGAAGGAAAGCATAGAGCCGCAGTCCAGGAAGTTTGCCGAAAACGGCATTTTCAGCGCTTTGTCCAGTACCACGAAAATGATAAGGCCTCCGATGGTCCGAAGAATCATACGGAACACGTTTTTCGTGTTTTCAAAGTGAACCACTTTCTCTTCAAAAATGAAGGCGGCGATGAAGCCGAACGCGAGGCCCAGGGCGGAATAATAATCGTCACTCTTGCTGAAGAAACAACCGGCAATGCCGAGAGCGGCAATGATGGAATAGGTGATATAGGAGTTCTTGATGAAAGAAAGGCCTAAGATGATGATGACGGAAAGGGCCCAGCCGGCAAGAATGTCGGTGGGATAATGAACGCCCAGGGACAGTCTCGAGACGGCAATTATAACCGGAATCAGGAAATAGATTACCTTCAAAAGTACGTTTTTAACATTTAAACCAAGCGCTCCGTAAACGGAAACCGAGTTGGTGGCGTGGCCGCTTGGAAACGAATAGCCTTGTGCCTGAAGATCGTACGGATCCGCTCCGGAGGCACGTGGTTTTAAGCACTTGACATCGGCATGGTCAAAATACGGACGGCGACGCATCACCAGATTGTTGAGCGCAACGTCGGCCATCAGGGCCGTAATGGCAAACGTACCGATCTTTTTGCCGAGCTCTTTCTTATATCCCCAGTATAAGAAGCCGATAATCAGAATCATGGCATATTGGTCCCCGAAGAAGGTGATGACCTCCATGACTTTTTGCAAAAATGGTGTTACAAAACTCTGTAAAAATACAAGAAATTTCGGTTCCCAAGAGAACCAGAAAGCGTTACCCATAACAGTTCCTCCCGTGTTTTGTGTATGTAATGTTATGCCACCGTGTCGAGCATGGCGTTGGTTAAGTGCTGGAAGTGATCGGCGTCATTCTCTGCAGTGAGATCAACGTAACTGTCGCCGCAATCAATAAAGGCGTGGACAAAGAAATGACCGTTTTCCACATAGCCGATAAAGGCCACATCCAGGCCGTTTCGTTTGATGAGTTCCCCTTTTTTCAGTTCATGATTCTGGCCGTACAGCGTGATGAATTCTTCCAGTGTCCATCCGTTTGCTTCCAGCTTGTCGTAGCCGTCTTTCCCGGTTTTGGGGAACAGGGCCGGATCATACTGCGTCAGCATTTGGGTTTTGTCAAATTCCCGAATGCGGGTTGTGGAGAGATACGGCTCTTCATAGGTGAAAAGGGTTTCGTTTTTAAACGGAGAAGACTCCGTGTTGCTTTTCGAGTATCCGGTAATAAAGCGGATGGTTTTACCGGTTTTTCCAAGGGGCTCCGCGGCAGTCTCGTAATTTAAATTGATTTTGACAAACTCTCCTTTGCCCGAAAAGATATAGGAGCGAACGAGGCAGGGCTTGTCGTTAATCGTGTCGGCATAGCAAATGTTGGCCGCCGGACTTTTTTCATAGGAGACCAGGTTACAGTATACATGCAGTTTTTCCGCCTGTGCCGTTCCGTATTCCCGAAGCGTGAGATTCGAGGTGTTCGGCAGTTTAAAGACCGTAACGGTCAAACCCTCACCGGCATAGGAAGCGACGATGTTTTGCTGCGTATCGCTGTCGGACAGGTTGACTTCTTTGACCGGCCGTTCCAGCTGAAAGGACGGTAGTTCCCCTCCAAGCGGAATTTCCGTTAGAGTGGTTGCCTTACATCCGCTGAGACAAAGGGCGGAAAGCAGTAAAACAAGGCAAAGGGATATGGACAAAAGTCGTTTCAAGAGGATCCCTCCTTAGATAGACTGGCAAAACACAACCCGGGCACAGCCGGGTTGTGTTTTTATGTTACGATTGAGCGCCTAAATTCGGTACGAGTTCAGCCAAATATTTACGGATTAAGAGAACGTCTTTCATATCAACGCTCTTATCTTCGTTGGCGTCGGCGTTATCTTCATTCATGCCCGCAGCAAGTCCGCTCAAAACTTTGCGAATCAGGAGAACGTCTTTCATGTCAATTGTATCATCTTCATTGGCGTCTCCCAATTTGACATCTTTTACCGGTCTCGGCGGGGTGACAGTCGGTCCGAGAACATTATCAGGCAGCGTGTCCACCCAGCTGATTTCCAGTTCCGGATAATGGGCATACAAAACCGTTTCCAAACAGTCGAGATATTTGAGAATGATGCTGACGGCTCCCGGGAACGGGTTGTTCGCCAGAATGTCCAGTATACTGCCTTCCTCGCCCATAGCATTTACCAGCATATCACACATCAATTTTTCGCTGTTGGCGACATAATCTTCATGGCTTTTAAAAATTGTGACCAAGTCGGAAACCAAGGCGAGAACCCGTTCGTTTTGTTTATCGGCCGTGGAAGAACGAAGGGTTGCCATATTCAAAGCATCGATGTCGGACATATCCGGTCTGGCAGCTTTCAGGAGTTTGACAAAAGCGGCGATTTCCGCTTCGTGGAATCCCTCGTAGAGGTCGTTGTCGGGAAGTGGGATTTCACAGTCCGTACCATAGCGGACATAGCCCCATTCCACCGGAGGGATGACGGTGACCAGATCGCACGGGTTTACGATGTTGAAAATGTTGAAATCGACATTTGCCTCCGGATCGTCGGAGATGACGGTACGGGGGCTTTCAAATGTATAGGCAAACACGTCGGACGGTGTCGCATGAATGGTTTCATCGGCAATGAGTTCGTTTATTTGGTGAGCCACCACATTGGCTACGGCCGCACCGCGGCTGAAGCCGGTAATCCAGAACTTAACATCTCCGGAAATGTCCTTGAGATAGTTTTGGATAGCTTCGGTAACCTGATTGGCGGATTTTTCAAAACCGGCGTGCTTGGTTCCGGGGCCCATTTCAAAGTTGCTGCCCCATTCGGCACCGTACCCGCCGCCGCGAAGGGTAACGGCAATCAGTGTGGAGCCGTCTTTCATGGCTTTCTTGCCGAGCGCATATCCGACGGTGGTGGTGCCGGCATCATAATCGAATGCGGGATTCGGAAAGGATATGGATTGTTCGGTATAGGTAAAGCCCAGCTGATCATATAGGTCCTGTATGTTTTCCGGAGTGGCCTGACAGGCCGCCATGGCCATTCGAATACTCATTTTGGTCAGATTTCCGGAGTAAGCAAGCCCGTTTGAAAAATCTTCTTCAGAGAAAGTAAAAGAATAGGACGCGACGGATTCCAGCGTTTTACTTTCGTACTGAAAAGTTCCTTCTATGGTTGTTTCTTCACCGGAAACGGTGACGAAACTGCAAAAGGTCAGTATAAAAACCAGGGACATAACAAGAGATATTACACGTTTCATAACTGGTCTCCTTACTATTTGTTAGTATATGGGTATCATACGAGAATTATATGGGGCTGTCAAGAGTGGCATATAAAGACATTGCACTAGATTACGAACCACAAAGACCGAGGAATACTCATATCGATATGCACAGAAAAATAGAACTAATGCATTGAAATGGGACAACGGGATAATGAGGTTGATATCATATTATCCAAGATAATTGATTCGGTCCAAAAATATATTTGAAAGAAGAAAAATTTCCGGTATTTCTTTCGAAGTATTTTTTCATTGAAGCAAGAAACAAATGAAAAAAGGAGAATGGTATTATGAAAAAATTGAAAGTTATTGTTAAAGAGGAGTTGTTCAGTACGCTGGGGCTTTCTGTGCCAAGATGCTTTGCATACATAGATGACGACGACAAGACTGTAAGAATCAACGGGGATATTTATTGTAATCGTGAAGAGTGGAGTGACGGGCATCAGCTTAAAGTGAAAGCAAATCTTTGTGACGCAGACGATGCGATTCTTAGTATCACGTGTGATTTTGAAAGAAAAACGTTTTTTAAAGTGAGATATGAATCGTTTTCTATCTATTTTTACAAGAGAACCTACGAAAATCTTAAATATGTTGAAATTTATCCGAAAGTTGAATATTTGCAAGACGGAGAGGATTGACTGGGATGGGCGAATTAGAAAACCGTAATTTTGAAACCGGCAAAGTATTTGCATTCAGGAATGACTTGTTTTAAACAGTAAAACTGGTATGATAGTAGAAAATATTCTCAAGAGAGGATGATTATAATGAATGATGAGACTGCAAGACTGTTTGTTGATAAACTCTCCTATGCTCTTCCGCGGTGCGGCATTCACCAATGGTATTACAATAGAAAGCCATACAGCCTTGAATATAAAACAATAGCGGGGAACCACTGTATAGAGCCGCAGGAAGATGCCTATATACTGCAGTCGTGGCCCGGTGTCGATGCCGATTCAGCCAGTGAAATATACGCGAACAAAGAATTGTCTTCTTTTCTTCAAATGATTAATAATTGTGCTGAAAAAGAAGGACGAATAGGGGCATTTTATTTGGAAGAGAATGACCTCTATTACAAAATCCGGATTGATTGTTCAAAGAACCTAGAAAAAGCGGTAAACGACGGACTTGTTGCAGCAACCAGTGAAGCGGATGCGACCATAAAACTGATGACAATCGGGGCTAATTACATATGGAACAACAATAAGAACGCCAAAACTGCTTTTAAGAAATACAAAAGGGTGCGTTTTTTACGTATACTTTTGAAAAAAAAGAAATTTTTCAGGTCATATCAAATTCCGGATAATACCGATTTGTTTTTAGACAATGATTGAACTCTATACATCCAATCGGGTTCGCATTTTGCGCACAAATAAAAAATTAGTTGTTGGTGAGTCGCTTACAAGCAAAGTAAGCGGCTCACTTTGCTTTGTAAAGGAACAATATGCCGTTTCATAAAACAGATTTTGGGATAACGGCAAGTGTATTATCAAAAAGTAAGGAAGAGGGGAAAACAAAATGAAAGAGAATAAACAAAAGGAAATATTTAGTGCTATTGCGACGAACATTCATAAAGCAGGTGTAGATCGATTTGACCCCATCCAAGAAAGAATGGAAATCGAATTTGTATCTACCTATGGAAAATTTAAAATAAAAATCCATGAGAATGCATATGTTGTACTTGCGTATTTCTATATCAAAATTCCTGAAAAGAAATCAATAAAGGACGAATTGGAAAACTACATCAAACACATTTCCAGCCAAAAACGGTCTCGTCCATGCTATGGAGAAATCGTTTTTGACCGAAGTCAGAATATTATATTTTACAAGAGTCGTATAAAATGTGACAGAAATATTACTACGCAAACAGACAATGTACTTGTAAAAGTTCTCTGCGAAGCGGAGCAGTTTCGTTCTCGGTATACCGTCGATTTCATTGCGATTGCTAAAGGAAGAACAGCAAAACAAGAATTGCAAATAAATAAGAATAATTACATAAAACAG
The DNA here is from genome assembly GCA_045639905.1 of Acutalibacteraceae bacterium. Lineage (GTDB taxonomy): Bacteria > Bacillota > Clostridia > Oscillospirales > Acutalibacteraceae > RGIG426. The sequence continues at coordinate 48,013 of JAZUDZ010000063.1, read as the reverse complement.
AAAATATATTTTTGGAAAAAGACAAAGAAAATTAGCCGGATTTGCCTGCTTTTTGATGATTTGCTTTCGGAAAATGATGAATATTTTTTTGAGTAGAGGGGGTCTTTAGATGAGTCAAAAACAAATAACATCAATTGGTGACGTTGTTGAGTTTGGCCGTTATCCGCTGACAAGAGACGGTAAAGTCGGCCCTATTGAGTGGGTGGTACTGGACAAATCAAAGGATGGGAAAAAGGTTACTCTATTGAGCAAATACGGATTGGACGTACAGCCGTATCATAACGAACCTGAGGATATTACCTGGGAATTATGTTCGTTACGGGTATGGTTAAATGATACGTTTTTCAATCAGGCGTTTTCTTGTTTAGAGAAGGAACGAATCTATACCACGAAAGTTGCTGCAGAAAATCGAATTAAGCATGTCCGCGTTCCCGGCAAGGGAAGCGGAAGCGAAAAGGAGGCCACGGTAATAGACGACGATTTAAAATTCGATACATATGCGGGGGAAGAAACGGAGGACAAGGTATATTTGTTGTCTGGTAAGGACGCAATTAAATATTTCGATATGGACCACCATAACGGTTGGTATTATGCCGAAGATGCTGTTTGCGAGGCCACAGATTACGCGCTTGGGAAAAAGAGTATCGGCTTTTTTATCCCTGACAATGAATGGCATGGAATTACGGCATACCGTTACTCCGATAGATTTATCGGCAAAACTCTTTGCTGGTGGTGGCTCCGAAGTCCGGGTTCTCGTCAAAATGATGCGATGGGAATCTATTCGGATGGTTCTATCGCCTATGGCGGCAAGGAAGTGAATTCCATTTCTGCTTGCGTACGGCCTGTGGTTCAAGTTAGGCTATTTGATTAATATAGAGAGAAGTGATTGCATGAGAAGAAAAGACTTGCAAATCGGACAGACGATAACCTTTGGCCATTATATGATGGAAAGCAAGATAATCTTGCCTATCAAGTGGGAAATATTAGATGTAGACAACAAGAATTTGCTCCTTATCAGCAAGACTATACTGGATATACAGCCGTTTCAAAGAAAATGGGAAGATGTGACATGGGAAAACTGCGATCTCAGACATTGGCTTAACAAAACATTTTTTAGTAGAGCGTTTAATTATAGAGACCGAAAAAGAATTGTGGAAACTTCTGTGGATTCAGGAAGGGACAAGATCTTTATCCTTTCTGCGGAAGAAGCCGTAAAGTATCTTTGTATGACAAAGGATTCAAATGGGAACTATTATTCAGAGAATGCGGTTGGACAGCCAACAAAATATGCTTGTTCACTCGGTGCATACAGCAAGACTGTTGTGAAGGATTGGTGTGGATTTAAGAAGTATAAATACTCGGAATTGTTCCTTAATAAGACGGTTGGTTGGTGGTGGCTCAGAACCCCGGGCTACAGACAGTCGAATGTAATGTATGTCTATGATGACGGTTCTATAGATGCAACTGGACTTGGAAACAGCAGAGATTATGTAGGGGTCCGACCGGCGCTGTGGATTACATTAGAATGATGGAAGGCATTGATTGAACGCACCGTCTTAAAGTTTTGAAGGATAAAGAAAGCCACCCCTTAGGCAAACGATTCGCCAATGAGGGGTGGCTTTCTATTGTTTTTTATGTGTGAATTTTAGATTTCAAAACTTAAAGTAATAGCCGGCCTTATACAATAAAATGCGTTACACGGGACAGGGCTCTTTATTAATGTTCCATTAGTATCTGCACACACGACACAATGTTCGACTCTTGACGATTCGTTGTCACCGGAAAGGAATAGGGCTTTTTTTGTTGTCCTTAAAAAGGAACCTGTGCTGAGCTCTGCCCCGCGTGCGCAGGCGTATGCGGTTGGTCGGAACTGTCGTTGTTCTGTAGGAACCTCAACAAATTCGCCTTCAGAAAGTAAAAACACTTGGTCATAGAACAGTTTATGGGTACCCGCATTTTGTGCTGTTGGGGTTGGAGAAATTAATGTTTGCTCATCGTCTGTAAATGCAGCGTTGAAAAAATCTCTATTCATCCATTGGCGAAGGGAAGATGTGACCCAGTCTGCCGAACAATCCGGGTGAAATTGCTGACAGTCAAGAGCATCCTTGGCAACCAGAAGCATCTCATATTGGTTATATTTGAGTAATACGCTCCATTCGATCGGTTCCGGCCCGTTGGTTAGGTTGTTGTCTTGTTCGTATGTTCCAAAAGTAAATGTGTCTCCAACTTTCAGATTGCGAATAACGGCCCATTGTTCTTTCCCGTATTTGCGTTCATAGCATTTTTCGATTTCTTTTTGGCAATCCTTATAAGCGTAGTTTTCAAAAATATTTACAGCCTTTTCGTAATTCCCTGTGGTGGACAGGAGGTGTGCGTGAACATAAGGAATGACAACGATGAACAGTAAAAAAGAAATCGCAACAGCTACTATGAAAGTTATGGTCCAGGAGAGTATGTTGTGAACCATCGCACGACGTTTCGCTTCTTTTTCTGCCACACAAGCCACTTCACGACGAACCGCTTCTTGCTGACGCATCGAATCAAAGTCAAGTTGCAGATTGTCTTCCAGTTCATTGGTCTCAAAGGAGAAGCGATTAGTATTATTCATACTCATAGAAATGCCTTCTTTCTAATTTGGATTAATTTGATAATAGTCGGATCATTATCCCAAGGGGTTAATGATTTCCCCTGCGTTTGTGGATACCCACATAGCAGGACGGACGCAGAAGCCGGTGGCGCCAACATAAGCCCCTGTAACATGTAGCTCGCCATCAATGCCGACAACGACGGCATCGAGCTCGTTGTACCCAAGGTCGCGAAGCCACCAGAAACACCCACCAGACTCGGAGTCAATCCACGCTGCTTGGTCCATGTTGCGAATGGTATCGATGGTGCGTGGCGTCGCGATGCATTTACAATCCTCCGGCGTATGATAGTATTTTTCGATTTCCGAAATGGAGAGAAGAAAAATCTTCTCGCTGGATTTACCAATAAAATCAATTTCATGCTCAATGTTCAAGATGGATTCTTGCTCATTTGGGGTGAATGCTTTTGAGTAGAAAGCATGATTTAACCAGTGGTTTAGGTCGCATGTGTTCCATTGAGTCCAATCGAGTCCTTCGTCAAACGGGCGAGTGTCAAGTGCATAGTGACTCACGAGTAAATACTTATCTTTTTCTTTCGTGAGCACATCCCACTCTATAGGAGTGGGTGCTTTATTCGCTTCTTGACAATAGCGTCCAAAAGTAATGGTTTTCATTTGTTCAAGCTCCTTTTATTTGAGATTAACTGCATTATACATAATTATTTATCCAAACATTTAAGGCTGTGCTCGAAACGGTTTTATATGTTGGGATAACGAATGTTTTAAAGTGTAGACATAGAAACTTTATTTCCAAACTCGCAAGCAGTTTTTTGGGATAAAGCGCCTTGTATGATAAGGGTAACTTATGATAGGAGTGACGGTCATGACACTAAAGCAATATCAGCTGGGGGCCGGTGTTGGTTCAGTCAGCAATATGCCGAAATTCTTAGTACGACGTTGCGGGAAACGTGACGCCAAGCAGAAAACCAATCGAATTCAAAAATATCTGCATCGGTACAGGATTCTTCTTGAAAAAGAGAAACTGTTTTACGATTATTTTTCGGCAGATATCATTGAGCGACTTGCTACATGCCAGGAGACAGTCCGAAACCTTGACGCAGATCTTCAAGCTGTGTCTAAGCAGCCGAAGCCGGAAAATGAAGGCGAATCACCACTGCAAAACTACAAACGGCGTAAAAAGGCAAAAAACATTGTCGAGAAACGTGCAAGTCGACGGAATGTGGAGGAGGAACTACTCACGTTGCAAAAACGACTTGAAGCACGTCAGAACACGCTTCACTCTCGTATCGATATTTTGGACGAAAAAACCAAATTGGTTTTGGAAGCATATAGTAGTGGGGCCAATATGGTGTTGGATGCGGAGCGTTTACTTGAAAATTACAAGAGGTGACAAGCTATGACAAGAGCAATAAAAAAAATACGTCAAATAATATTTGACGACGTCGCGTCGATGGACCCACAAATTCCTGTTGACTTTAAGAGTACTCCAAAATTTACGAGCGACGGGTCTGATCCCATTGGTGTTGAGCGAGAGGGGTGGGGCAGAATTCAGAACGTGGATGAAACGATGTTCGACCGTCGGGTAGAGACCATTAAAGCCGATTCTGAACTTGAGAAAGCAGCGGTTGCTCATCAATACATTGAAAACCTTCAAAAAATCCAGGACCATACCATCTCTGCCGCCATCATGGCCTATATTGATGGGCAAATTCCCATTTTAAAAAAGGAAATTGAAGAGTATGACAAAGAGATTCAGCGGTTGCAAAAAATCAAAGAGGGGAATGGAAAACGATGAAAACAAAAGATTTGTGCTCACATCATGCGCGGTGTAAATATCTGCGTAGACTGAAACTTTGCGACATCTTTAATGTTGGAGTGTTGGCAACGGCTTTGTTCATTCTGTCTGACCTGGTCTCCATGTATACCAGATGGTCTATGGTGCTGCAGGAGAACAAATATCTTTTGGCGATTTTTTCGCTTGTCACGGCCATTTGCCTGGACTTGCCGGTCTATCTTTTTGGCCGAAAAATACGAGAAGTCGTTGATGGTCTGATACGAGTGCCGGAAGTGTTTTTTTCGGGGTTTTTGGCCGTTACCTGTTTTGTGGTTATCTACGTTCCGTTCTTTTTTTTCTCTATGGCAACAGAGGATGCTCTTTTTCAGGAACCGACGGCCCTGGATTCTGCGGTTTTGACTATGAGTACCTTGCTGTCCGATGCGGTCGAAAGCAATCACGATGCCGTGTCACTGGCTGCCCTCTTTTCGTCGCTTATACCGGCCGCTACTACTATTTGCAGCCTTCTTTGCGGCGTTTTAACGAGTACTCCTTTGGAAGACCTTCTGGAAAAGAACAAAACCGTCAAGCACGCTGCGCAAGAAGAATTGCAGCTTCTTCAAATGTATCGGGCTAAACATGCAGAGAATCAACAAGAATGGTGGATCAAATACAACAAGGCACTGTGTGATAATGCAACCGAGACCATCAGCGCTCAAGAGCAGTTGAGGATCCAACGCTCTAAGGAAGCTCTCGAAGAACGACTTTCTACCGTTGAAGGGGTTCTGTATGTGATCGAACGGTCCCATGAATCGGATTCTGAAAAGATTGGCCCTGACGCTTCTGTTCGCACTCAGTATGACGAGCTCGCGAACCTGGTCGGCAAAAAGACGGCTGAAACTAGACATATACCGTTTCGCCCTGAATTGCCAACAAAAGAGGAGGACGATGAATGGAGAAAGCGGACCAGTGCCCTTTTGAAAACATCTCCGGTCCCCCCTGTCTATCGCGACTGTGATTTTCCAAACAATGCGAACGGTGATACCGTGAAGCTGGTTTTGAATAAACAACAGGCGGTCCATACTGATTCGACACCAGACCCTACACAGGACCGGAAGATTCCCACGCGGGTTCACGATATTCCGATCCCTGCTCCGTCTGATCAAAAAACGTCAAGAGACAGCGATGGAAGTTTTTGTTCTTATACGGACGAAGAATGGGAAGCCATACTAAGCGACCGATAAAGGAAAGAGGTAGATAAAAATGAAAAAAATACTCTCGACATTACTGATTTGCCTGCTGGTTTGTACGATGCTTTGTGGGTGCATGGGTAAGAGTGAGGACGATGGCCCTGTTGGGCAGGCGTATGTTCTTGGCACGTGCCATCAGAACTTCCCGGCTTTTAACGACGAGTTGTTGCAGGTTTTCTATCAACCGATATTAGACCTCTGTAAAAACTACGGAAGCAAGATATCGTATGTCTTGTCAGAAGGCGATGTAAGCCAACTCAAAACGGTCGATATTGTAGCCCCGGCCAAGGATCTTGGGGCCGACAATCGACTAAAACAAGCAAAGGCGAAATGTAAGGAAGTCTTAACCGGATTCGCTCTTGCCAAAGCAACCAGTCCGGAAGTGGATACGCTTAGCGCCATTAAAATAGCAGCCGCCAGTTTATCATCGTCCGGCTTGTCCAATCATATTACGGTAGTAGACTCAGGTCTGTGCACCACAGGTGTGCTTGACATGAAGGATATCCAGAAACTGGATACAGATCCGAAAATTGTGGCCGACCTACTTGAAAAGAACCATGCATTGCCGGAATTAAGTCATGTTGCAGATGTCAAGTGGATAGGGCTCGGTGCAACTGCCGGTGAGCAAGAGAATCTCCCGGATTCCTATCGATACAAACTGAAGGCATTATGGACGGAAATCATTGAAAGAGGCGGCTGTCACGTTGAGTTTGATGATACACCTCTTTTAGGGGACCATGACGACACACTTCCCTCTGTATCGGTTGTTAATTTTGCAAAAGATGAACTGGACTTCACCTCTTTTATTCCGTTTCATGAAGACACTATTAAGTTTGTACCGGATAAAGCGGAATTAATGGATCCCAAAAGCGCAACTGACGAGTTGGCGCAGGTCATCTCATATTTAAAAAACCATACAGATCAACAAGTAATTATTGCCGGAACAACGGCAAGAGTCGGTTCCCCCGAAGCTTGCCAAGCGCTCTCTCTAAAACGAAGCCAAACGATTAAAGAACTGCTCGTGAAGAACGGTGTCAAAGCAGATCTTATTCGTTGTGTGGGATTAGGTTCGGCCGATTGTGAATTTCGTGTTGAGGACCACAACGCAGACGGCACGCTCAATGAGGATATAGCAAAAAAGAATCGGGCGATATACATGTTTTTATCCGATTCGGATACGGCCAAATCCTTAGATAAATTTTTGTAAGATTGATGCTTGATGTGTACACTTCCGGCATATCATGCGGATGTCTTAATAAAGCAGGAGAAAACCACGGAAGATAAAAAAGGACGCCGGGATTCCGGCGTCCGTAGGAGGAAAATTAAAAAGTGAAGATGTATTCTGATTGTCTAGCGGATAATGTTAAAAAAGTGCTGGATAGGAACAAGATTTTATATTCTTTTGATAAAGAACTGGGATGTTTTAATTTTGAACTAGAAAATGTGCTTTTTTCTGTTGTTGTTTCAAAAAGGCAAATTATATTCCGGGCTTCCTTTGTTTGCCAAGATGAGGAACGGAAAGAGGCGAATGATGCAAAGATGTGTTCATCGGACATGAAACGGCTGGATGACAAGGCGCTGCTTATTGCCCTAGGTCTGGTGGCGAGGCTTAACAGTGATATTCTATGTAGGCCGAAACAAGGTAGTTTATCTGTCAATCTATTTTCCGCAATTATTGAATATGAGGCTACCATCAAGATAATCGGTAGAGATTTTCCGTCAAAAGAAGCAGTTCAAGAAGAAATACAGAAGTGTATTCGAGAAGCGGAAGGTGTTTTCGAGTTATATGGGCCGGTTTTTTATGAACTTATGACTCACAAAATCGATTCCGGGGATTACGCGTTTCACAAGTGCCGACAGCTTTACAAAGAGTCTGAACGTCAGAGGCTAAAGGATGCGGATGATCTGGAAAGGGAATGCGCAAAAATCCTGGGGATTTTTGATGATGAGATAGACACAACAGATAACAAATAATTTTTGGGATATTAACGATAGTACACTTAACACAAAGAAGAAGGAGGGGTTGTATGAATCGTAAAAAGTCTTGGATTATTTTTGCCGTTTTAGCTGCTTTGACTGCGACACTGTGTATTTGGGGAATTGTTTTGGAAGATGTGAGTCGAAGGTACGAATATATTACGTATGGAGTGGCTACACTTTCTGTTGCTTTTTTGTATAGAGGGAGTCGTCCTTCTTCCAAATGGGGACAAGGCTTGCTTTTGGCGGGGCTTGGCAGCGCTTTGACGGTCGGAATCTTTTTTTTGAATAATTATTTTGACTATTTGGGGAAAAACCACTGGTTTTTTGAGATTACATACTCGCAGCAACTTCATGAATACATTCACACGGCATCATATCAGGATATGTTTCGATATGTTTGTCTGTTTTGTCTGTTTTTGTTTCTTTGTTTGGTCTTTACGGCTATAGATATCAAACGAATAGAATCATTATACCTGAAACATTTAACGGAAACAACAAATACGGCTCGGCTTTATTTGACGGGTTATCCATCGGAAAAGCAACGCAAAAGGCTCATAAAAAGTTTGCTCCCACCGTGCGTGAAACAAATGCGACTTACCGGCACGGAATTGTTTACAGCTACAGGGCGGGATTATTGTGCGGAAGTAAAAGAACGTGTAGATTCTGGGCGGGCGGAAGTTTTAATCATAGACCTAAATGATATAGATTCGTTTGTCATTAAAACAACATCAGAAGAGGATGTTATCGCAATCATCCGGGAAATATCACAATATATAACCGTTGTGATTGAGGGAACCAACTTAAAAAGTAGATTCCCAACACTATGTAAGGCAGTTGAATCTGCTATCAGTGTGGTTTTTGTTGAATCGGGTGTGCAAGAAACAAGTAATCAGGATTTCCAATGAGTTGGAGATCTGAAAATAAAAAAGGAGAGATGAAAAATGAAAAACAAAAAGAGCGAAAAGAAAGTGGTTCCGAATTTGACAATGAAGAGTGATTATTTTTATTGTCCTCGTTGTGGTTGGATGTATCCTGGACCGATGCTTGTCCGTGGGGATATCGCAAATGTAAAGTGCGAAAAATGCGGCCACAGTTACCTGGTTCGGAAAAAGTAAAAAAGAGGATGATTAGAATGGCGATATTGGTGACGAAAACCACAATCCGAAAAATTCGCAAAGCGGTGAAAGACACTTGTTTCGAAACAGGTGGGGTTTTGCTGGGATATCACTTTTTGTGGGCGACTTTGATTGTGGAAACCACTATACCGCCTTCTCATATGCCGTCGCCATCCGAGGTGGAATTTCACCTGGATGGTGAATGGCATACGAAAGAAATCAAACGACTGTGTTCGAACAGGGTGCTTAAGCCATATATTGTCGGGCTTTGGCATAGCCATATTTGTTATGGGGCCGAGTTTTCCGAACAGGATTGTAAGGTAAACCGTGAGTTCGCGGAAGTGTTTGGGCCGGTTCTTTCGGGCATTGTTGTTCGGGATCAAATGGATTTTTCAATTTGGCGCATATCTCATGGCCAAGCCCGTTTTTGTAAAAAAATACGATTAAAGAAATAAAGGGGTGTACCTATGGAGAAAGTTTTATGGGAATCAATCGAAGATGTTTTTGATGACGAAAAAATGGATATGGAAATGGACGACCTACTTGAAGATGACGATGAAGATGATTATGAAAATTACTTTTCCGATCCGCTTTTGTCGGTGAGCAAACTGGACACGGAAACTCGTGTTGTCGCTCATGTTGAGTGGCTCTTCGGCGAAGGCGAACACAGTAAGTCGAAAATCGTTTGTGAGAAGGGATTGCGTTTCTATCCGGAAAGTGTGACTCTTTTGTCATATTTATGTTTGATAAAAGGAGTCTTGCATGAAAATGAAGAAGCGGCAGATTTATACAAAAAGCTAAAAGCGATCCCTTTTAAACAGCACGAATTAAAAAGCCACATGAATATGGCTTCATACCTCATCCTAAATGCTGACAGGAATTATCACAAAATCAAGGTAATGATGCGCAATCTGAAAAAGTGGTATCCAAATGAGCCGGAGGTGTATAGCCTTGAATCGCAGTTTTACAAGCAACAGAAGAAAATGAAGAAAAGTGAAAAGGCTCTGCGGACTGCGGTAAAAGAATGTGCAAACGCCGATAGTTGTGCCTTACTTTTACAAAAAAGATTACTCTCTCAAGGGAAGTATAAGGAAGTCATTAAACTGAGCCGATACATTTCTCAGTGCCAAGTTGGTATTCGTTTCCCGGACCAGTTAATATTTTTACAGTCCGAATACTTCAAGTTCGCTTCAAAGTATTGCCTTTTGATTGATAAAATGGAACTTGAAGAGGTGACACCGATAGCGGTGAAATCTATGATAGACGATTTTAAGTTTTGGAAAAAAGAGGCAAATGAGTATCTCGATTCTATCGAAATTGAGATACTTGATAAAAAAGTGGATGGTTATTTAGCGGGTTTGACGCATCAATTATTAAAAGGATGGTCCTCTTCTTGAAGGAGGGCCATTCCTCCATTTTAACACCGTCATTCGGTTGCAAACTTCGGACCAATATGCGATAATGAAAATCAAAGAAAAGATGCGAGAGGAGCACGGAGTATGACCTTTGCTGAATTGGCTTTGGATTTAATTTGCCAGGGGCAAAATGTATATTTGCATGCCGGCGGAGGTTACGGGAAGAGTGTTTCTCTGGTCCATTTATATCAAAAAATATTGGCTCAGAACCTTGTGGAAAGGGGGAAACAGCTTGTTCCTCTCTATGTTTCTGCTTCGGCGTGTAAAATCGAGTCTTATGGAATTCGAAAATACTTGGCAAGGAATTACTACGGAGTGGGAATATATAGTGAAAAAGACTTTATTCAGTATATAGACAACTACGACAGTATGGTTTTAAATAATACCGATGTGCCATATCGGTTTGTAATTATCATAGACGGAATTAATGAGACAGGGTCTGGGTCTCAGTTTTTATCGGAAATCAATCACTTGGCGGAATACTGCAATGTGAGTGTTGTCGTATCCGGTCGAGACTTGGTCAGTGAATACTGGAAATTCAATAACTTCAAGATTGTATCCCTTTCAACACTGCCGTCAACCATTGTCAACAAAACAATTCCGTGGATTGACAAACTTCCAAACTGGGCTTGTACACCATTTTACATTACATTAATCAAAAGGGCCCATTTGAAAAGCAATGACTTCGCCACAGAATTTCAGTTGCTCGATGCATATTTTGATTTTTCTGTGGGAAAATTAATACACCAAACGGAAAGGAAACCCATTTTTAAGAAGGAAAATGACGACGATAAGAGCGGCAATTTTTATGATGATATGACCGCCGTAGTAAGTCAGGTTTTTCCACTTCTTTGTACAAAAATGATGAAGTCTATGAGGATGGACTTCTCTTTGGAGGATACAGCATTTATTAAGCAAATCGCTGATGCTTTTATTGGTCAGGTCTATGATTTGGGAGTAAAAGAAATTTATAAAATATGCGAGGAAATATTATGTCCTTTGGGAGTCTTGGCGCATTATGATAACTCGAAGTCATTTGTTTATAGGATATCTCACCAAATCTTCTTGGATTATTTTGCGGCCGAGAATATGCTGCGACTGAATGAAAGCGGATTCGACAAGATATCGGAACTGCTTTCTGGCCAGGTGGCGGAAGGGACGCTTCGCTTTTTTGTTCAAGGTCTTGATACCGATCGAAGCGAGATATTACATGGACTGAATGAGTATATTGGCAGAGATGCGAGCAGAAGATCTGATTCAGCACTAAACGCCAACGCGGTTAAACTGTTTTCATATGCGGGACCGTCAATTGAAAACGAGTGTTTTGCAAATCGTAATTTGACGGACAGTGATTTTTGCTCATTTGATGAAATAAAAAACACAGTGTTTGACGGCTCAAAGTTTGGACCTGAATCATTACCTTTAAAATATTTGCCGATAGGGTCGTCTATGTGTTTTTCCAAAGAAAAGGGAAGACTTTTTGTCGAGAATGATGTGTGCGTGCTCGCGGGGAGTCACTACGCTTATAGAATTGATCCTGGAACGGGTCGGATGACGGAACGGTATGATATTGACGCCGAGGATTTAGAAAGTTTGTGGCTGGTTGATTATCTGGGTCAACCATATTTGGCTATTCCTAGCGTTGATTACATTCAATTCCAGCCGGTTGACTCTAACCTTCCGAGTAGAATTATTCGAAGTGAGGAAATGTGGTGGGAGCCTCATTATATCAACGGGACTGGTTATGCTTCTAGTGATGGCCACCTTTTTGCATATGATATGGATGCGGGCATTACAGGAGAAATCGCTTTTGCCTTAGATGTTGGCGGAAACGGGAATCAATGTTTTTGGTTTCTAGACGAAGACAAGGAATGCTTTATAGTTCAGTTTAAAAAGAATTGCTATACGATGGAGAAGGATGAGTATCGAAAGCTATTTAATCATACAAAGCTCAACAGAAATTTTGGCAATTCTCTATTGGGCGGTTGTCTTCAGCCAAGGTATTGTTTTGAATATCAAAATAACTTGGTTCTAGTTTTACCGCAGGCAGTCATTTTCAAAGAAGAGGAAGTTTTTTTTACGGAGAATGTGATTGTGGGAGCCGACTGGGTTGATGAAAAGGCTGGACTATTACTGCTATTGCTTGAGGTGGGCCATTTGTTAATACTTGATCTGGACACCAAAGAAACTACGGACCCAGTGCCTGTCGAGAAAAAAATTTGTTTGTGGATATATCCGAGTACGATGGAGTACCCCCATTTTGTTTTGTCCAATGGAAATCGTGTGGCGGTGGCGTGTGAAGAAGGAATCCAGCTTTTTAAAAGACAAGGGAAAAACCTTCTGGTAAGAGGAAGATTTATTCCACTCTCAATGGATTGGTACTCAAATATTTTTACTTATAAACAAGATTTTATTGTATTTTCCGGAGAAGTCATTTGCCGAATAAATCCAAACGGAAAGATGGTTTGGGTGAAGCGTTGCAATGAAGAATCCACTATAGATTTTTATCATACTAAAAGTCACCAATTTCTTGCTAACAGGGGTCCGTTTCCTAAAGTGGTTTCTTTGGAAGAAAAGGAAATATCTATACGAAGCATAGAGACCCCGTACGAGCATGGCGGTTATCATGCTATGATGAGGTTTCATGTTACGGAACTTAATGATGTTATTTTCTCAGATGGTCTTCTGAACGGGCCTATTGTCTATATCTTACGAGGAGACCAGTATCAAAAGTATTTCAAATTATCGGAATCACCATACAGTTTTCCACCTGTGAAAAATAGCGATGCTTTGATTGATAGTTTTGAGTGTAAGTATATTCATCTTGTTGATTCTGAATCATTAGTCACTATTGGAGAGTGCCTCAAGGATGGAACTTTGTACAAGAAACTTTTTTGTATTTTGCTAAATTCGCAGCTGGAGTTTCGCGAACTGTTTTCAATTGAAGCGGTAGATGGAAAAGATATGATGGGAGTATACTACGAAAAGACATCCGAATTTCTTTGGTTAGAAGAAAATGCTATATATCTGATTTCATGCCGTCAAGATAGTCAATCCTACATAGATATTCCTTGGTGTTTTCCACGGGAGAGGTGTCTAGAGTTCTCGACTGGGTTTGATAAACTTGAGGCCCATATTGTGTATAGGAATGCTGATACTTTGGCATTTTTGTTGGGAAACAAAAGGGACTGGTTTATATTAAAAGTTGACTTGAAGGGCAAGGAAATAGAATGGCAGCCGGTTTTTGATGATAGACAAAGCGATTTCTTGTTTTTAGATGTTCTAGACGATAATCGAGTATTATTTTGGGCGTTTAACTCACACCAGTTAATCGAAGTCACAATTTTAGGCAATAATCATAGTTGTAGAAAAACCGATTTGAAAATATATCCCGATGGATCGAATATCCACGCCCACAAACACAAGATATACTGGAAAGAGGCTGATAGTGAGATTATCCACATTTATGACATAAAAACTGAGAAAATGCAGGCTTTGTATCCGTATCTTCAAAACGTAACGGGCTCATCTTTTAAAAATACCAATTTAAATTCAAAAGAGCTAGAAATATTACAATCATATGGTGCTGATACATTAGATGACTCTAAGTGATAATAATTGCTTGATGACAGTATACTAGCGCATAAGGTTTTGTTATGATTATGCTTTAGAAAGGAGGGGCCGAAATATGAAAAGGGAAAAAGTTTTTCCAGAATATGCGATAGAACTGCTACAAAATGAAAAAAACATTTTGCTATGTTCGGCTGGGGGCGCGGGCAAGACGATTGCGGTTGTGGAACTGTATAGAAGAATTCTTAACAAAAAAATAACTGTAAATGGTAAAAAGTTGATTCCACTTTATGTGCCGGCAGCGTTATGCTCAACCGATATCTATGGTATTAGAAAATACCTTGCTGAGCATTACTATGGAGAAAACATTTGTATTACCGATGATGCTACTAAATTATTAATCGCCAATTATGACAGACTGGTTTTTAATGCAAATGATTCATTATATCAATTTGTTATTATGATTGATGGCATCAACGAATCCGGCAAGGAAATCAATTTCCTTCCTGAGCTTCGAATCCTGTCAGAATATTCAAATGTATCTCTAATTGTATCTAGTCGAACCGAAAATATAGACGCACAGAAAAAGAAAACCTTCGTTCATGTGTCTTTGTCTCTTCTAGAAAAATTAAAAGCAAGTAAATTCCTTGGGCTTGCAGGCTCGCAATATCCGGAATGGTTGCGTACTCCTTTTTATCTTTCGTTATTTAACCGGATTGATTGCTCAGTAAGCGCGTTAAAGAATGAGTATGCCCTTCTCAATCATTACTTTGAATTTACAAAAAGAAAATTATTACCAAAAGTTGAAAAGAAGGCAATTTTCGGAGAAGAGTCCTATCAAGATAACATAGAACAGGTTTTTAGCATAATATTTCCGCTGATATGTGTTGAATTGGCGAAGAGCCAATGCTTATCTTTCAACATAGAAAGTGAAGTGATGAAGAAGGTACTTGCAAATCCCATTTGCAGGTATAATGACATTGACGAAAAAGCAATATATAAAATATGTCAAGAGATCTTATATCCAGCGGGAATAGTTGTACCGATTTCTCATGATTTATGTAATTATAAAATAACTCATGAAAACTATCGCGACTATTTTTGTGCATCCTACCTGCATGAACAGCAATCAAATTATAATACTGTGCTGGATGTCCTTACATGCAAACTGCCCGAAAACATAATTTGGTATTATGTTATGTCTTTTGAATCTGAAAGTGCAGCTTCCGAATACTTTGTTAGGCTTAACAACTCAATTACAGATCCAGCATTAAAGAGGAATGTAATATTAAACAAAAACATTATTAAGTTGTTTGCAACTATGTCCGATACGTTAAATCATTTGGATTTGTCTAGTCGGAATTTAACTGAAGTTGACTTTTTAGAAATTCACCATATCGTAAACTGTGACCTTTCAAATGCAAGTTTCTCCGACTTAAGTTTTGTATATCGGATATGTGATCGAATTAACTTCAAGACTCCTAATATTGACTTTTTGTTAATGGGTCAAAAGCTGGTTCTAACATCGAATAGCGAAGACCGCATTTATGATGCTTCAAGTGGTATGCTGCTTGAGGAGCTCGCCGATAGTGAAACGGATGTTTTTTATTCAGCCACATGTTGTTTATCTAACGGGACGATTGTACATGGTACGGAACGTGGAAACTTAGTGTTTATAGACGCTGATTCAAAAAATTTTAAATATCTTTATATAGTGGGAAATCCGGAGTATAATGTGGATCTTTCTTCCAATTCCACTTCTATGTCTATGTTCGAAAATCCCGGCACGGCAATCAACCAGCTGTACGCATTACCGGATAATAGTATTGTTGCTCGTTGTGGTACCATTGTTTTTTTGGTCAGCAATAAAAAAGAAGTAACGCGCATATTCTACAAAGTATTTGCTATAGTCGAGCATTCGGGAAAAATCGCATTGTTTTCAGATGATCGTTATTATATTATTCAATCTATCAACGAAATAGTTGAGGGAACACTTATCAATAAACTATCATATTTGCAAAATCAAAGAGTGGAGTTAGAACTTTCAATTTTAGAGAATATAAAGAAAGGAATTGAAGAACAACCATCATTATATCATAAGGAAAAGTGGATGCTTGAGCTTCTATGGCATACCGTTAAGCCTGCTGGCCGTCACAACAACTCTTCTTTATCATACTTAGATGCAGCGAATATCCTTTTGGATAGTGACCCAACCTATGGATTTGATAAAGTACTAGATTTTTATTTTGACTCTGAAAATCTTATATATGTAACCTCGTCTTATATAGGTGTTATTCGTGATGGAATAATCAGTACATATAATATGGATTTTTTCGGTGTAAAAAACAGAGGCGACGAGAATGCGGGTTTGCTCGACTATGAATACTACAAGTATAAATTTTTAAGTGCTTCTATAGATTATTGTAGCAAAAAAATACTTGTTGTTATTGGAAATTTTTTAGAGCGCCGATTTATTGTTTTCGATATTATTGCAAAAGAGTATGTACTAGTAGAAATACCGGAATTACTTAACAACTGTAATGAAATTCAGGCTATTTTACGCGATAGAAAGATAACTATATGGGTAGACACGTCACTATATGAGTTCTCTTTGCTCGGAGATTCATTTCAACCGATTTCATCATTTACATACTTGGGCGAGCTTGTTTGTTTTAATAATAATTATCGTATTATTAAGGATTACCGAAGCATTGTTTGCTACAAAGAAGATGTGCCTATTTGGGAGAAGATGGTCCCTCATAGCGGTTTTGTAGTTGCAAATGCATTAATCACTGCAGACACAAACCGTTTGGTTATTATGACAAGAGGCGCAGACGATGCCATTGTGTCGATAAACCTGGAAAACAACAAGACATCTATCTTAAATTCCAATATCGAAAAAACGGCTTTTTCTAAATGTTTCAGCGATTCATTTTTAAAAGCAAATTTTGAGGCACAAAGGAGGCAAAGGAAGTATAAGGTTTCACTTTCTCCCGATATATGCTCGGCATATTGGAAGATATTAAGCGTAAGTCCAAGTATCATTTCCAACTGCATTACCGACACCATATGGGTATGTGACGATGACTTTACAATAAAAAAACCAGTTAATAATTCAGGGATTTTTGATGCGGGGTCTTATGATTTATATGTCAAACGTCAGCGCAGTGACCAGCAAGGGGCTTTTTTCTATAATTTGAATAATGTTGTTTATTATTGGTTTGGAACTGATTCAGAGCTGGTATACTGGACATATAATCTCAACACGGATAAAGTTGGAAAGCTAATTGACCTAAACGAAAAGTACGACAAATACAAATTCGTTAAAGATACAAATATTGTTGCTACTTTTGTGGGCGGAGTTGTTACATTTTACCAGCTAGGGGAAACAGGGTATTCATTTTATTGTCGCCAAAGCTATGAGAATATCACATCATTAGAAGGTCTGGCAGAACTTATAAAAATAGGAAATGATTTCATAGGCCTTTGTAACAGCCAAAAGGGTGAATTGGTATACTTTGATATTTCTGCGAATACTGTTCAGATAGTTGAAGTTGAAAATGTGATGGGGCTATCCTCAAGCTGCCCCAATATGCCGATATGCTATAGTCAAGAAGGCAATGGTGACACACATGTATATGTTATTTCAAAAGATAATACCGGCTTGAAGTGTTCACTTCTTTTTTCAGTTAATATTTCTTCAAATATAAAATATGTTTTTGCAACCAGAAGAAATGAATGTGTTTTTGTCATAGATAATGAAGTTATAGTGTTTGATATAAGCACTCATATGTCGAAAACGATTTTTATTTACAACAAAGATTTGACCAACACTAATCTTACTGGGGCAACACCAGTTTCCGAGAAGGATAAGGAAATATTAAAACAGTATGGGGCAATATTTGATGATGAAAAATAAGAAAGAAGATATCGCCCAATCTTAATAACCATAGAAATCGGACAGGTTCATGGAAAAAGAATCCACTTTTTCTGGGGGACAAGATACTACCATTCGATAAAAGAGCAATTCATTTGAAGTTTTCTTCAGTGAATTGCTCTTTTATATTTCAAGATGTTTAGATTGTTTTACGAGATAAAAACATAGGGAATTCAAACAAGCAAAGAAAATGATTACCATGCAGCCATTTCTTGATCATAGGGTTGGTAGAGCTTTTTCAAGCGCGAGAAAGACGATAAATCATCTTCGTTTTTGCAATTTTGACGAATTCGTCGATTGGTGATTTTTACGACGTTTTTATCTTTCTTTGATAAGGCGAAAGATCCGGAGGCAACCGGAAAAGATAATCCGTGGAATATACGAAGGTCTCCCCTTTGAGAAAGATATATGTTGTTAGTGCAATTAAAATCATAGTTCTGACGAGAATCGTAGAATCCGTAGCCCTCATAGAATGTGGAGCTATTAAGGTAGATGGCGCCACAGGCTCGCATCCCATTTAACGAGGGGATGTTCAAGTCGGGATTGCCAGAAAGGAACTTGCGATAAAGTTTCTTTTTGTGTTTTCGTTTTCTTGCCCAAGAACAATCCCTCGCCTTTTTAGTGACCTTTTTTGCAGTTAATGACGAGGGAAGTTCTTCGTCTAATGCATATTTTTCCAGAAAAAAAGCATTCTGATTTAAGTTGTTAAGAGCTCCATCTAATTCGTACCATTTTTCCATTTAAATGACTCCTTTGCAAAGATATAACGGTATTGGGCAGGTGTGAAAATGGTTCAACAAGAACGCTGAGGAAAAGTTTCCTTGTTTACATAAATTGTAGAAGATTCATTATCCCAAAGGTGAAAGGCAAAAAAGAGACAGAAATCATTGACCAGGTTCAGGAAAATCTTTGGGATATTCAAATGTATATAGTAATATCAAATCGACAAGAAAAAGGAGAGAAAAGAATGAATATAGAAAAAGGCGATATTTTTGAATTTGGAGCATATAAATTTGTCAAAAATGGAGCAAGACTACCCATCCGATGGAAAGCGGTGGATATCAAAGAAGAAAAAGCGCTGCTTTTGTCGGAATATGTACTGTTTCTATCTCCATATCATAGCGACATTATGGGAGATATAAGTTGGGGTGTGTCAGATATTCGTAAATGGCTGAACGGGGAGTTCCTAGAGCAGGCATTCGATACGAATGAAAAAAAAATAATATTGAAGACTGTTCTTGAACCGGGGAATATCCCCTGTTTTTTTGGGCCGCATCAAACGACGGAGGATAAAGTTTTTCTTCTGAGTTTGGATGAAATTGACAAGCTTTCGTATGAGGATTTGGCAGCAAGTCCATCGCCATATATGCCTTGCCATTATCAAGCATATTGCTGTTTTTCAAAACATCGCAGAGCAGGTGGCATCAGTTATTGGCTTCGCTCTCCGGCATCCAAGCGTTATTTAAACGCATACGTTGGGCCTTGTGGAGATGTTGAACATCAGGGGGCAGTGCCGAGTATGCCGATTGGTGTTAGGCCCGCAATTTGGATTGATTTTTGTGCAGGTGACGGTCTTCTTAAAAAAGTTCAAAAAGTCGGCGGAATAATCAAGTTCAGAATGCCTCGTGAGCTTGCTGAGGATTTTGAACATGCCGCAGAATCACTTGAGGACGCCGAAGAGGATGAAGACAATAACAGAGATACACAGTCTACGGTGGGGAAGACATTTTTGTTTGGCCAATATCCGCAACATCAAAACGGGCAGCCATTGCCGATTGAGTGGCGTGTTCTATCGATTGATGATGAAAAAGCCCTTATTATAGCCGACCGCGCTTTGGATACGAAGCCATATAACGGTGGGGAACGCAGCGTCGTGTCCTGGGAAACTTGTTCGCTTCGCGAATGGCTAAACGGAGAGTTCCTAGAGCAGTCATTCACCTCCGACGAACGAACGTATATTTTATCAACAACTCTCGAGACAGAACGTAATCCGGATTATTGTACATCCTCCGGAGAGAAAACGGTCGACCATGTGTTTCTGCTTAGCTATGACGAGATTGTTCAGTTTCTCAAGGATGGTAGTTTTTATGAAGGAAGTGGAGGCCTGTGTATTCCGACAGAATTAGCCGTTGTAAATGGTGCGGCATTAAGCCAAAATATAAAGGCGAAGAGCAGAGAAGGTAAATGGGAGTCTACCAGTAGTTGGTGGACGCGGACATCGGGTGACACGGAGAAAGCAGTTATGTATGTAAGTTTTGATGGAAGTTTTGATATTCATGGAGATGAAGCAAATAGCGAGAGTAACGTGGTTCGCCCGGCTATGTTTATTAGCAAAGATCTTTTATCTTCCTTGTCACCGAAAAGTTTAAAGGACAATTAACAGATTAAAATCAAAAAGTAAGAGGTCCCAAAAACTGGGACTTCTTACTTTTTGGATATTGAGACCAATACAATACATATGAAAATAATTTTATGGAGGAATGACCATGAAACATATTCGTGAAATGTTTGCCATCGACCAGCTCCCGAAGGAGAATAATCTTCTTGCCGGTGGTGCTGAACATTGTTTGTATTTTGAAAATGTGCTTGAAATTCTGGAAAATGTCGGCAAACAGAAAACCCTTTCTGAAGCACTGGAAACCGTTAATGCCGGGCTGACAAAGTTTCCGGATAGTATGGAATTGCTTGCCTCGAAATTATGCTTGCTGGCAGTGTCGGGCTTGTCCAACGAAGCCAAGAAAGTATACGCTTTGTTTTATGATTTTCCTTGGAAGCAGTATTCGTTTTTTGTTTTTGATTATTTGATTGATTACTTGCTTTTCAGCCAGGCAGCAAAAGAAGAGGTCAAGAAAATAGCTTCTTGGTGTGGAATTGTGTTTCCGGACGACGGGCGTGTTTGTAGACTGAATGCGAAAATACAAGCATATTGGGGAGCGTCCGCCAAAGCTGAAATGCTTCTTTTGCAGGGAATTGCCGCAAAAAAACCAGACTTCGGTTGCGGAGTCATTCTTCAGCGAGTTTTAGTAAAAAAAGGAAAGTTAGCATCAGCCGTCGATTTTGGGGAGGCTCTTGTAGGGGCCGGAGCCGACATACCTGCTGAATATGAAGGATGTTTGAAGATGAATATTTTCTTTTTGCAGTGTGAATTGTTGTACTATCGTGCAGCATGTAAAAAAGGAAGTATTTGCGAAGAGGATATTTACGACGCGCTATTGAAGTATTTCGAGATTATGGATTTGGAATTTGACCAAAAAGAAGCCCGCATCGTAGATTTGGGGCGTAATAAAAAGCTCCTCGAAAAAATGCTTCAAGACATTGTTGAGGCGTGTGGACAAGTCTGATGGTGGTGCGCTCAATAAAAGAAAGCAGATAAAAAAACAAGGTTTGCTGTACTGATAGCAAGCCTTGTTTTTTCGTTAGGGGCCTTCTAGGTAAATGCAAGTTCCGAACGGGGGAACAACCATCTTGTTTTCAATGATAATCCATAGAACGGGAATGTTCATGGTGGATTCTTCTGACGGAAATGTGGCACACCCATCTGTTAAAATGATGATGGATCGAGGTGGTTGATCCGAGAAAAATTCTTGAATCGAATCAAAAATGCAATGAAAACTGGTCCCTCCACCCCCAACGGGTTCTATTTGCTCGAAATTCTCTGCACGATGAAAAGGGATGGGTTGAGTAATTTCGGTATCAAAAAAGGAGATGCTTCCTGATAAGTTTTCGATTTGATTGCAGGCGGATTTGATCTCTGTTAAGACGATAGACAGTTCCCTCTCCGAAATCGATCCTGATGTATCTACGCAAAACCAAACATTATCAACTGTGTAGCCGGCGACATTCTCATTGAATGCAGGGAGTATTAGATCATCCTGAAAACGACGGTCTGGTGGGGTGAATGTATAGTCATAGTCTTTGCGCTGAACGAAGTCGTGTAAAAGTTGCTTCCAGTCAATTTTAGGATTGTCATAAAACTCAAAGTATCTTTTGCAACCGGCGGGCACATCTCCGGCAGCTTTACGTGCGGCTTCCTTGACTTTTTTTCGCCAGATTTCTTCGAGCAGTTTATTTCCAAAAACCGTTTGCCATTCTTCGTGTGAATCAAATCCCTCCAGGTACTGAAAGAGGCTTTTTGTCGTCTGAGATAATAACATATTGTAAACCTCTTCTGCGGTAAAAAGTCGGCCTTCCTGCCCATCCGGAGTGAGATGCATGGCATTCTGCCCGCCGATTTCCATTTCGTCAACTCCTAGAAAATCAAGAAGTAACGAATTAACCACTATATCACATGCGATGTTGTACAAGGTTGGCAGACGGTTTTGTCCTCTTGTGCAGTGCTTAAGGACGCAATGCGAAACTTCATGAAGCATTACAAATTCAAGTTGTGCATCGTCTAGTTCTTCGACAAAATTTAAACCAAAAACCAAAGATTGCATATTGGTCGCTGCCGTTCCCTCTTCGGAGAACAAGATAGGCAAATGAAGGAGAATTCTGCCGAAAAATGGATGCTGTTGTAATAGATTGCTTCGGCACTCAAGAACGCGTTTTGCATTTTTTTGATATTTTTCTGATGGGTTCAAAGTTATCCCCCCTAAATCATAGCGACGAGATTTTGAAAGGCATGGCATAAAGCAAGCTGGGGATATATGTTTTTCTCGTTTTTTATGTCATTGATGAAAACGGAAATGTAGTCTTTTGGGAAGCGGGATATATATGTACAAATGTTAAAGATTTCTCGTTCAGAGGTGGTTGGTCGGATAATGACCTGACCGAGAAGAGACACAAGTGCGTATAAAGACTCTGC
This sequence comes from Acutalibacteraceae bacterium, assembly GCA_045639905.1. GTDB lineage: Bacteria > Bacillota > Clostridia > Oscillospirales > Acutalibacteraceae > RGIG426. The sequence continues at coordinate 25,563 of JAZUDZ010000063.1, read as the reverse complement.
GTCGGTAGGCGCATCCTGACACTTTCCTCTTTTTATATCCTCGATTGACGGGAAATTGTAGCAACGTTTACAAAAGCTTAGAAAGTCGAAGGACGCATCGCATCCGATTAATCCACTGACCATATTGAGTACGAGAGGGGACGATAGGTCTGGCAGGATTTTGATTATATTGCTTACGGCTTCCCAGGTGCGAGGTGTTGGATATGCAAGGTCTGAGGTTTGCGGCTCGACATACAAACGAGATGGATCAAATTTAATGTACTCGATAATACGCTCGTCAATGTCATGAGATTCCGCCCATTCCCGCCAGGAAACATCAGAGCTCGAAATATTAAAATGCAAGAGACGATTGGCGAGAGCTTTGGGCATGGTAAAGGCGACAGATTTGTCGGTGGTGCGATTGCCGGCAGCGATGACAACGCAGTTGTCAGGCAGAGTATGTTCCCCAACTTTATGGTCGAGACAAATTTGATAGGCTGCAGCCTGTATGGCAGGCGGAGCAGCAGACAACTCATCCAAAAACAGAATGTTGACAACGTTGTCACTTGCATCCATTTGGAAAATCTGCGGCTTTAACCAAATAGCCAGTGTTTTGTCGGCGTTTGCGACGGGAATGCCATGTAAGTCAATTGGATTAAAGAGTAGCAGACGTACATCGGTAATCGTGACCGTACGATTTGTTGAAGCGTGAAGCTTTTCTGCAATTTCTCTGACGCCTTGTGATTTACCAATTCCCGGCGGACCCCATAAAAACACACTGGGAACTGTGCGGATAGGGATGTGATTCTTGATAGTAGTTTCATAGAGTAAAGTAATTGCGCTTATGGCATCCTGTAGGGAAAGGTCCGGAATGTTAGAAAGGGAATTCATCATCGTTGTCCTCCATTTTTGCGTTTTGTTCTAGTTGTGTATCAATTGCGTTGAGCCGTTCCACTAAATCGTCAATTTGCTTCTCATATGGATTACCCTCATTCAATGCGACGGTGGATTCTCTCAACTGCTCTTTTGTATTTTTAGCTTTAAGAATATGGCTGTTTTTCTTCTCGTCAAGATGGTCTAAAACCCAATCAATGGATTTTGTACAACCAAGTGGTGTCTTGTCGGCAGGAATATTGACTAGATATTTTCCGCCATTTTCAGAATGCAGACTGATATAAGATTCATGCTCTTGCATATTTGCCGGCAAATAAACCGAAAAACCTTGGTAATCGTCAAAGTGACGTTCATAAGGCATGCGATTGTTTTCGCCAAGTGCCTCAAGTAGTTCTTCTCCAAAAGAAATTCGATCGTCGTTGGGAATGGATTCTCGATGTCGGCTGTAATACTCTTCGTCTTTGGCAGCAATCTCTGCAAGTCTTTCGTATTCCTTAATTTTATCTGGCGCGGATTGAGCAATCGAACGGTATTCAAAAAGCTGTTTTTGGCGATTGCGAAAGGCTATTCGGACGTGTTCGAGTCGATTGGCGACTTCCACTCGTGTTTTAATCAGAGGATTGCCGATGGCTAGTGCTTTTACTTCCGCATACGATAAGACTAAGTCACTGAGATCGCTCGCTTCTCGTTCACTGCTTACACCGGAGAGAAAGGAACTGATGAACTTCTGTTTTGATTCTAAAAGCTGCCAGGAATAGGCGTCAAAGCTTTCTTCGGTAATATATCGATATATATATACGACATCACAGGTGTTCCCGCGTCTTAGGATGCGCCCCTCTCGCTGGGTCATATCGGCCGGTCTCCATGGAACATCGATGTGGTGCAAAGCGATGAGTTTTTCTTGAACATTTACCCCGACGCCAAGCTTTTGAGTGCTCCCAATGACCACTTTTAGAAGGCCCTTGTTGATGTCGGCAAACAGTTTGCTGCGTTCTTTTTCGGTGGTTGCTTCATGAACAAAAGCAATCTCGTGTTGACTCATACCTCGTTTGACAAGAATTGCACGTAATTCGTCATAGACATTGAACTTATTCTTTGGCGTTCCGATATCTGAAAAAACAATTTGAGCACAGTCAGGATGTTGTTGATGGAGCTCCATAATCTTATCGGCACAAACATCAAGTTTGGAAGGACTTTTTTCGTCCGTTAAGATTTGTTGAGGGGTTAATCCCAATTCCAGCAAGTCACTATATGATAAGTTCGCAAGTCCTTCGTGAATTGCGATTTTTCGCCCATCAATGGTGACTTTTAGCAGATTGTCTTCCGTTCTCGGAACTTGCTTTGCGCGAATGGCATCCGTGCGGGTAGACAGGTTTTTAATATAGGCTTTTTGGATAGGTGACGGAGATACGGTGACATTTATTGGACCACCATATTTTGGAAGGTCTCTTTCCTCCTCCGATTTTTCAATATGGTGAAAATCCGCAACCAAGGAAAACATATTCATGAGTTCACTAAGATTATGAAACTTAGTAAATCTTGTCATGATTCTCAGACTGTTCGCATTGCTATCCACATCACATTCGACACAGATTTCGCGTTGTCCGAAAACATTAATCCAGAGGTCGAAACTACCCAGGTTGTTTGCCTCCAAAACTTTTGGTTGCAGGTAGCGCTGTAGCGTATATAAATCCGTAATGGAATTTACCAGTGCCGTTCCCGTTGCCATAATGAGTCGTTTTACGTTTTGAGCTTTTTCATACATATCGACACATTTTTTGCTGCCTTTGCTGGAAAGTCCGATAATGTTGTCAGAACGGGAAAAGGTTCCAATATTTTTGTAATTGTGGGCTTCATCTAAGAAAATTGTATCTATGTGAAGCTGCTCAAAGGAAAGCCAAGGAGGATCAGATTCTGTTTGAGAAAAAGTGTATAACTTTTTAGAAAGCTTTTTTGCTTTGTTTTCAAGTGCTTTTTGCTCCCAGGGGGTGGGGGCTTTGCTTGCTTCCTGTTTAAGCTTTTGAATTTCATTTCCCATTTTGTTTTCATAATGCGATTTTGACATTCGAATCATATCGAAACAAGAATAGGCAATAAATACCAGTGCGGAGTCTGCATCGGCAATGTCCTGCAGCACCTTGTTTCGGCGGGCAGGAATAAAAGAACTGGGAGAAATCGCGATATAATCATTATCTTCCGGGTATAAATACTGGTACATTTTAACGGTTTCTTTAAGGACCGCGTTTGGTACTGCAATTATGATTTTCTTTGCTTTTTCCATTCGCCGCAGTTCATGGGCGGCAATAAGCATAATATACGTTTTCCCGGACCCAACATCATGAGATAAAAGCGTATTGTAATTGGACAGTAAAATGCGTGCTACGGCATTTCGTTGATGGTTATATAATTTGACAGCCGGGTTTAATCCGGGAAGTGTCAAAAACGAGCCATCGTAGGGCTGGGAATTATAATTGACCAGAGATGCGTTATAATAGCCTTCGTATTGTGCTTTTCGTGAAGGAGATTTCATAATCCAGTCGAATAGTTCCTTGTTGATGGCTTTTTCAGCTTGCTGCGCCATTATGGTTTTTTCCGGGTTTTCGTGCTGTTCAAAAGTATCAGTATTCCTATCATATGTGTAATCATATACTTTTACGACTTTTCCGTTGGCCATCATTTCACAAACATCCGTCCCATACAGTTCCTGGGTATAGGAACCATCTGAGTTTTTGGTGCGCACTCCATAGGTGACGGTATTTTGCATTGATGTTTTAGCTTTCTTTGGGACTATATTTTTATAAGTCAGCAGAGACTCATTAAAAATGACTTGAGGTTTTTGCGTCAAATGAAAAACATCGACCAGAAAATCTTCGAAATCTTCAACCGGAAGCCAGGATGGCCAGACGGTAAAACTTATTTCATCAATTGGAACGTCAGGCGGGATTTTCCCTTTTAAAGCTTCAATGTTCTTTTGGAAAACGCCATTGAATCTTTTGTTCAAAATGGTTGCCAAAAATAGTTTTTCCCGTACATTTCCACTCAAGTAAACGGAACTGACCATCCAATATTCGTAGGGAGTATACGGGATGGTTCCGTCTTTAAATGGTTCCGGATTTTGATAGATGGCACCGTTCAGATCGTCAACAATGTCGGCCCATGTTTTTCCGGTCATCTTTTCCAGTTCACGCATGTTCACCATACCGGTTTTATTCAGCAATTTAACAAGGGCTTCTTCGGATGACATGGTCGATTCTTCATGAGAAGGGATGTTTAGCAGATCAGTTAAGGGGATGGTGTTCGCATAAGGGTTTACCATGACGCATTCTCCTTTTCATTTTTGTAATTATATGGATATTATGCGCTCTTTAATATCCCAAAAACCAACCTACCATCCACTTTGTTTTTTGAGGTTCAATTCTAATAAACTGTATGAAAAATATGGCATAATAGGGTAGTTCTGAAGGGGAAAGATGGAACTGAATATGAGATAGCGGGCCGTGCCTTGTCAAAAGGTACGGCCCGCTATCTTTGTCTAATCATAAGCTATATGGTGTCAGAGTCGATAATATGTATTTCGCTGTTTTTGATTCTTAAAATCCTTCTTTTGGGGAGATTTGTCAAACTTGCGGCAAGTACGGAGTCTTCAAAATGCTCGGAATGACAAATGACATAACTGTTAATAAGTCCCAGGCCTCTATAGTTGTCAAGGTGAAGACTTGTACATTCCATACCTGTCACATATTCAATATTATATGTGGCTATAACAGCTCCGGCGGAAACACCGATATAAGAGGTCCCTTCTCTTACCATTTTTGCTATTTTTTCAGTACATTGAAGTTTTTGTAGTCCATGCAGTAATTTCGTGGGGTCACCTCCAGGAACATAAATATAATCGTAATTTTTTTGATAAAACGTGTCGGCATTTGCTTTGTCTAAAACATGAATATTCTCTGGACGAAACCCGAAAGAAATCAATCCATCTGTTTCTCGAATTGCTGTGTTTTTGTGATTGAATCCGGCAAAAGGAATAATCAAGATTGTTTTTTCTGATTGTACAATGCTTTTTAATTTTTCCGCGATTATGGGATTCCGAAAGCCGTACGAGGTTAATATAATCATAATTTTTCCTCCAAAAGCAGTAGGTTGGGTTGGTTCAAATATAGAGGGACAAATATCCCAAAAAGGTAGCATGGGCAGTAGTCGGTTTTTGGGATAAAAAAGAGCATATACTGAAACTACCTAAAATTGAACACTTGAATGGGGGAAACTATATGGGAAAATATGAGTATCTGTTTAGCATTCGTGCCGATATGGACGAGTATCAAACAAACGAGTGCAAAGAGGAGTGTCAAATTCTAGACAGCCGTGTGCGGGAATTTCCTGAGTCATCTACTTACCTTGCCAGAGCACTTCACTGCCATAGTTGTTTGGACCATATGGATAAAGCAGCTTGTATGTTTGAGAAACTCGTGAATATGGATGTGGCTCCGGAAGAGCTTGCAATCTGCATATCGTATCTTGCAAAAGCGGATGATTTTAACCATCGTAACCGGGAAAGACTGAGCGACAGAATTGCTTGGTATCGCCCGAAGGAGTTTCAATTGGTTGAAGCGGCTCAGTTTTATGTGCATGAGAAGTATGGCAAGGCGTTTCGGTCTCTAAAAAAATCTATGCGAAAGAATCCGTGGGCTTTTAACTGTTGTTTTAAACTGATTCGTATGTATTTGATTACCGATCAGAACGTTTTGGCACTCCACTATTGCAAGAAATTAGAAAAATCTTTGACAAGAATGCATGCGGAACACTATCCGGAGCTGGTAAAAGCGGTTCATCTTTGCTACGCGTTTGCAGAGTATTCACTTGTGATTCGATACAAACGTCGTGCCAATTGGTTTGTTAAAGACTGTTATAGACGCATCGAAGATTTGCTTCATGATGTGGAATATGAATTATTTTATCCGGAACTTGAACGGGCAAAAAATGAGATGCAATTCCGTTTTCCTGTTCTGAACGAACAGGAGGGGAATGGATTATGATCCGTATTGTAGGCGATTTGCATGGCGATTTACATAAGTTAATAGCACTTTCGCAGGATTTGTCCTGCCAGGATTATATGATTGTGTGCGGTGATTTCGGATTCATTTTTTTTGGCGATGAGAATGAAAAAAAAGAACTGGATTTCATCGAGGTCGTAGTTAAACCGACTCTATTGTTTGTGGACGGAAACCACGAGAATTTTCCGGCAATTTTTGCTTATCCCGAAGAAGTATGGCACGGCGGAACCGTTCACAGGATTCGAAAGAACATTCTTCACTTGATGCGCGGTCAGATCTTTGAAATTGAAGGGAAAACCCTTTTTACCATGGGTGGTGCATATAGCATAGACAAACATATGAGGACGGAAGGATTTTCCTGGTGGCCGGAGGAGATTCCCACCGATGCGGACTACAAAACGGCAACAAAGAATCTCATGGACCACCACATGCATGTGGACTATATTCTGACGCATACGGCTCCGAAGGAAATGATTCTAAGGATGGGGTTCGTGCCGGACGGACATGATATGGAGCTGACTGGATACCTGGAATGGCTCTTGTATGAGGTGAATTTCAAACATTGGTACAGCGGACATTTTCACGAGGACTGGACCTCGACCGATGGTAAATACCAGTGCCTTTATGACAAAAATGTTGACTTACAGTAATCTCATATGGGGTCCTTGTTTCCTTGAAGGAAAAGAAAAACAAGAAGATTGTTTTTGGGATAATCAACTTAATAAAATGAATAACGAGGTGTTGTAATATGAATGGATCAAAACGAAAAAGAATCTGTATCTTCGTATTTACTTTTATGCTTGTTGGCTTGCTAGTTTTAACAGCGCTGACACTGTGTAAACGGCATAAGGATATAGATGATTACATGAAGTCGTTCGCTCGGACATGTGCCGTTGAAAATGTCTCAATCAAGACAGCAGACGGGGAGACACTCTACACAAACGGAGAATTTCATGAAGACCCGCTTGTTCGAGAGGCATTTTTTCACATTACAGGTGACGATTTTAAGTCCATTCCCAACTCGATTTTAGGCGGAATCAACTACGATAATATGGTGCATCACTCGGCTTTTACGGGCTATAGCGTTGATTCTCAAGAAATCAAATTGAACATTGATAGCCAACTGCAGGTGAATTGTTATCAGGCACTTAAGAAATCGCCCTATAATGGCTGTGTTGTTGTACTGGATTACACAAATGGCGCCATAAAAGCGATGGTTTCGACTCCCTCCCTGGACCCACTCCACCAGCCCGAAAACCCAGAGGATGGTAGCTATTTATGCAAAGCGACATCTTTATACTGCCCGGGCTCGGTTTTTAAACCTGTAACGGCAGCATGCATGCTCGAAAAAAATGCCTCAGGGGTTTCAAATGCTGTAGTGAATTGTAATGGCTTTGACGGTGAAATTCGCTGCTTTCAATCAACATCACATGGTCATGTTGATTTGACGGAAGCCCTTCATCAGTCGTGTAACATCGGAATAGGGACATTGGCATTTAGATTTCTTACACCTACGGATTTAAACGGTTTTGCTGAGCGATGCGGTGTGCTGAATCCGTCGGCGGATTTTCCGATATCTCGCGGGACCATTGACGCCAAAGAGAACCTAAAATGGACGGCGAATGGTCAGGGAAAAGACCTTATTGCGCCCCTCTCTTTGGCATCTTATTATTGCGCACTTGCAAATGGTGGAAAACAGTCAAAGATTCGTATGTATCAAAATACAAAATCATCTTTGGCGTCTATTATGAAAACCGAAACGGCGCTTTATATTCAAAAAGCACTTGAACCCGTTGCTTCTGAGGCGTGGGAGGCAGTTGAGAAAGACTATTCATTTACTGCGTTCTCAAAAACGGGAACTGCGGAAGTCGGAGATCGCTCCCACTGCTGGTTCACTACCGGGTTGATGGATGAAAATATGCCTTCCTATGTGATTCTAACCTTTTTAGAATATGGAGAAAAGACTTTGAATGCGAAAATGGTAACGAGTGATGTGATTGACTGTATTACACTGAAGGAGTGATTTGTGATGGTATTTTTGAACCTTATTTGCGACGCTTTGCTGGTCTGTTTTATTGTATCGACAGTTCGGTTCCTGTATCGCAATAAAAATGTCAAGTATTCACCTGTCGTGCACGACGAAAAGACCGGAAAAGAGTACCAATCTGATTGCTTGGACTTGACAATTGGGCGTGATCCTGTTAACGATATTCGTCTTCCGGAGGGCTCTGTTTCGCGGAAACAGGCTGTTGTTTCTTTTGACGGAACAAAAGGATTTCAAATCGATGATTGTGGCAAAACGCAAGGTGATACCCACTTTGGCGAGTATGCCGTGGCCGGTCACACCTATACTTTTTCTGTCCCACGTCTGGAAAACTGTATGAAATCGAGAGAATGGTCACTACTATGGGCTGTTTTATACATTGTGTTTCGCCTGTTCGAGGATACCCTCCGATGGCATTCATTTTTTGTCGCTGTCCCGTACCTCGTTTTGGTGGCGTTTCTCGTTTTGAACTATACTCTTCGAGCAGATCATACTCCGATTTTGGAGTCTATAGTAGGGATTTTGCTGACCTTCTATATATACGCTGTCATGTATCCCGCAGCGGCAGCACCAAACCTGTTTTCTGTATGCTCCAAGGATGCTGTTTTAGGCGTTGTTTTATATACCGGATTGATTTTACTCGTTCAATTGGTTGCTCCAATCATATCCAGGAACAGGTTCTTATTACCATATCTTCGAATTGGTTCACTTTTTCTCCTTGTTTTTCTCGCCATAGTAAACATCATATTTGCTCCGACTATCAATGGAGCCCGTTGTTGGGTCTCTCTTGGATCATTCTTCTTTCAGCCCGGAGAACTCATCAAAGTACTTTTTTTACTCGTTTTATTGCTCCCGTATGAAACAAAGTTCTTCGACTCAAAAAACCTTCTCTTAATCGTAAGCAGTTGTGTAGTCGCGCTTCTATACGGAGTGTTAATTAAAGATGTTGGCTTCCTTGTGGAAGCTGGTGTTGCCGCTGTGCTTTTGATCTTCATTCAAAGCTCTAGTTTTATTGTATCGTCTGCTATAGTGGCCGGATCTATTTTTGTTTCTAAGCTTGTATTAAAAGTGAGTGCAACGGCGGCATACCGGATTGGTTCTTGGGCAGGTGATTCAGGGCGATGGCTGGATTCTTTTACCGGGGTTGAAGTTTTCAACAATCTAGATTACGGATACCAGGCTCGGCACGCTTTGGCAGCTGCATTTCAAAATGGTGGTTTGTTTGGCAATTCAAATAAAATAGATGTAATGTCCGGGGTGACAGCGGGAAATTCGGATTTGGTGGTATCCATTTGTGGGCAAGCCTTTGGTTCGATTTCTGTATTGTTGCTTCTTTGTCTGCTTATTTTGATGCCTTTGGCTGTAAAAAATAACATAAAACAGCAATCAACCGTCTCTTCCTTCCTTTCTATCTCTGCGTGCTGTGTGATTGCAATAGCCTTTGTGTTGAATATTGGCGGGTCGCTCGGCCTTATTCCCCTTACAGGTGTCGTTGCACCGGGACTTTCCGATGGTGCTTCTTCCGCTGTGGGTTATGGTTTATTATTCGGATTCTGTTCAATGTCATCATTGAACCGAAAAACGTTACATACTATGAGAAATCATTCTGAAGGAGATTTTGACGATGAAGAAAATGAATGAAAAATTGCACGAGCTGGCGAATAAGGATGTTTCGCCTTTTGACCCCGTCGTAATACCTTTGTTTTTTCTTTTGGACTGGAGCGGTATTACCACAACCTTCAAAGACTCGGTTTGTCGAGTTTTTGAACAGTTAGTAGAGAAGTTGGCGAATGTCACCGGTGTGAATTTTTTGTGCGAGGTTTTCGTCGCACATGAAGGCACCTGTTTTGAGCTCTGCTGCGATGATCCTTGCAACATTGACTGCAAGAATATTTTTAAGGAGCTAAAACGCCCATTCGGTTGTTCTCCGTTGTATGAAGGCGTCGACAAGCTTAAAGAGGCCAGCAAGGTAATGAACCGGTTTTTGAATACCAAAAAGATTGTTCATACTATTCCTTGCTTTTTGCTGCTCGGGGACTCCTGCGCAACAGACGAAAAAACAAGCACAGAGATGGATGAATGGATTGTCGAGAATGATGCGCTTTTAGTCGAATTTCTTTTCAAGCGAAACCTGACGGAACAGCAAATTCATGAATTTGTTGATAAGCGTCGCTTGGAAGCTGATGCATGTTCCCGGAACTTGAGTTGCGAGGAACTGCAACGTGAAATTGACAACGTGAAAGGGTTCCTTTTGAACTTGATCCATAACCCTTCTAAGGGCAGTTTTTGTGGCTATAGATTGGGTTTAGGTGAAAATTCAGAAGACGACGACAATGTTAACCGATTTGTCGATCTCTTTGCTAAGGCTTCAAACGTGGTTGAGGCTTCCGGCAACGGGAATAACATGATGGATGATGAGATTGCGGACCCGTATGAAAGAGAATGCAAAAAATACTCAGAAAACCTGGTAACAAATTTCCGAACGTTCTTCGACACCCTTTGACATTTTGGAGGTATAAAAATGAGCAAAAATATAGTAATGATGATTGAGACATTGACGAATGAGGCGAGCTGTGAAAAGATGCTTCAGCTGGTAGCAGACGGGGAGTTTGACAACGATTGTTTGTTAATCTTCAATTCTTTCGATAGTCAGGTTGATGTTTGCCGATGCAAAGAGGCGTGGGACGCAGTAAAGATGGCCTTGAAAGAAAGACCTGTTCAGCTGGAAGAGGTTCCTTCTTTTGGGTTCCTTGAATTTTTGCAAACGCTTCATGAGGACGACACCGTATTTCTTAGCCCGATGGTGTCCTTTCAGAGCTGCGCTGCGGATATTGCCTTGTTAAACACCCCCTTCAAAAAGATTTATGTCTATCTGGCCAGTTCCAATTACGGGGGCAAATATACATCTATTGACGCGTATGTGTCCTCATATGCCGGCCGTCGTCACGTGGGCATGGAAGGCCTTGACAGAAAGGAAGCGACCCACGGACATAAGGACGGGGATGTTGTTCTCTTTACATTGAATGACGTTACATACTCAGAGTGTATACCCTCCGCTCGCACCTGTGAGTCCGGTGCTGAAGGTTTCACTTTTGTCTCGCAAAACAATCCCGAATGGCGCGTTAAAATCTGGGATTCTACCAAGCAGCAATTCAGCGTTGACAAAGTGAGTCAGATGGTCAATGACCGAACTTTGCGTCATCCGGATGTGGCGTTTCCGGAAGCGATTGTATATAACACGTTTGACGAGCCAATCGGATTCGTAATGCGGAATTTTGAGGGAACTCCTATCACTTATCGCCAGGGGTGGTTTAAGGGCAATCAGGACGGGGTTTGTCATCTTGTTGAAACGGTCATGTTCCTGTCGTCAAGATTGGTTTTGCACCCGGACATGAGCAACAATTTGCTTATGGACAAGCACAAGCATCCTCTTATCATTGATCTTGATTCCGTGCAATATCACAGTTTCCCCGCCTGTAGCTACAACATAAATTCGTCGAGAGAAAGTGTTTTGCCGACCTCGTATGTGAAAACATCCCTTCGATATAGCCATGTAGAGCTTTCCTATTCGGTTCTGTCACTTGCGTGTTCTGCTTTTATATTGCCTTCCAAGCTGTTTATCAACAAGTGGGAAAACGGACTTTGTATGGTTAATAGAAATGGGTTCCGAGAGCTTCAAAGCGTTTCTCCGGCACTGGCACACCTCTTTAAAAAGGCATATATGGAAGGAACGCCGGTCGATATTGCCAGCATTCTCTTTGCTTTGAAAAACCCTTTTGAGGAGAAAGTCGAAGAGGAAAATCATGACCTGTTGTATGAAGATTGGTCGACTGACTTTCCACGGAACGAGCGTGAGAAAGAACCGAAAACAAAAGTGGTAACACTAAAAGAAACGGTTAAAGATACGCCCACAAAAACGGTTGTGCTGCCTAATGGCAAGTTCCCAAAAACCACCGAGAAGAACGAAGTGGGTAAAAAGATGGACTCCTCTTTCTTTCAAGATGATACGTCAGACCAGGTCGAGGGTACCAGCTTGTCGGAAAAACAGCCACAGTATATACCTCCGACTGAAAAGGTGAGCACTAGGGATATCCAACAAGAAAAGGAGAGCTTTTTAAAAGCGGTTGATACAAAGCTTAAAGAAGCGATTCTCCATCATTTTGGAGGCACAACCCCTATGTGTGCCGACTTAGAAGAGTCGTGGAATGCGTTTGTTGAACACGGCGCTTGGAAAAAGCCGCTCTTCTTGTATGGTGGAATTGTGCTTGCGACAGTGGTTATGGTAATCGCCTGCTTGTTTTTGTAAGAGAAAGGATTAGAGTATGAACGGAAAATGTATTAGTTTCACTCAGCAAGGGAAAAGCCACAGTCAAAACGAAGACGCCCTTTCCATTGTTGACAAGGATACTATTCGGGTCGCTGTTTTAGCGGACGGAGTTTCGAATTCGATTTATGGTAAACTTGGGGCTCAAACGTTGACGAATTGGCTGAGTGAGTTCCTTGTCTCGGATGCTTGTCAATGGCTTTTGCAGGTGGCATCAACCGACGAAATAAAAAAGGGCATTATTCAAGAAATCGATCTATGCTTAGATCAACTAGTGGCAGCTCATGCAGGAACCCATCGTCGGGATTTTGCGTCTACCTTGCTTGCCACAGTTGAAATGGATGATGGTCTATGGGTGGTTCACGCGGGCGACGGATGTATTTTTATGAAGCTTCAAGGCAACGGAGCCGGGTGTTCCATTTTGAGCTATCCGGACAATTCGCCGGATGGGTGCGTGTACGAGGCGGGCAATGAGATTCAAGACGAACGAATTCGTCTAATTCGGTTGCCGAAAAATCAAATTCAGGGGATATGCCTCGCAACCGACGGCTTTTCAGACGCATTTTTGAGGCCCGAGAATAATGCTTTCGCTGCCTACCTTCTTGCCGATTTTTTTCACATGTCTAAAACGGAAATTGCCGAATCTATTGAGAATCTACACATTCAAAAGAGACATATTGGTGACGATATTAGCTGTATTTTCATACGGTTTGATGACTCTGACAATGACGAGACATCTGCGGTAACAGCTGATACTCCCGAATCAGAAAGCGTACATCAGGAGGGGCATCCCACTTTGACAGAAGCAACGACAACGAATCCATCATTGCTTATAAAGGTAATTACGGCAGGAGTTGTGTTGTTGGTTATGACTGCTCTAATTGTAATTGGTTGTGTGATTGCTCTTCACAAACCACAAAAAAGTGTAGTAAGCACTTCTGAAATATCTGTTGCCGTAATCGAGTCGTTTGACGAATCGTCCGAGGAAGAATCACTCGAAGAATCGCTCGAGAATGAGACAAAAGAGGAGGAGTCGAATATTATGGAGGAGTATGAAGACAGTAATGTGCACGAAGGTTCAATGGGTGGGTGAGAAATTTTTAGCTTGTTTTCCCGAAAGACATATCCAACACCTAATTAAGCTGGATATGTATTCCATATCCGGGAACCATAGGTGGGCATAATATCATACGCTTGCTTTTCATTTTGCAAAAAGTGTCTCATATCTCTTTACAACACAGAGGAAATGTGGTCTGGCAAACAGATTTCACCTTGAAGAAACGAAAAAAAAGAAATATAATGAAAAAAACATCTTCAGAAAGGCGGAACCATTTATGCAGAAAAACAACGCTATTATTCCCAACAACTCAGACGATAAAACTTCTATGATCGCAGATTCCTTAAATTTACAAAACATGACCCAGGTAGAAGAATGGGACGAGTTTATAAGGGAAAGACTCCCCGTCATTTTCAAGAACCCAGACGAAAGGACTTCTATTATTACAAATGCCCTTTCGCAAAATGTTGACACGACGGTAGAGGGATTGAACGAAGAACTGCTTGGGAAAAGCTACGCATCTTTGAATTTGAATATACCTGCTGAACTGGCTGTGTATTTTATTTTGCGTGCTAGGGAAGATGGTGACCGGGTTCCCGGCGGAAGACTTGCCGATATTGAGGCAATAGAAAAATGTAATAAGATGCTTGAAGCTTCCGTTAAGAGAAAGAAAGCAGAATCTATAACCGTTGTTACAGAGATTTGCAACGAAATAGAGAAAAAAATAAACGGCAACTGTACCAATATAGAAATACCACAGGAAATAGAAAATCTCGGTCTGGTTCAACTTTTTGCTTATTATTATTTGTGTGATACTCGGGAAGGGATGCATCGGTTAGATGAACGATTTGACCTCTTGGTCAAAAATATCGATGAAAGAAGTAAAACCAATATTAACAATAACAGAAGTTTGGCCAGGTCAAAGGACTCACAGGAAGTACAGTTGTTTTACGACCGTATGCTCGCCGAGCAAATAAGGAGGGGGGAAATAGACGGTGGAGAGATTGGCAGGAAAAAAAGGGCAAACGAAAATAAGAGCCGCGAAGTTAGGAATAGAGTCATGCAGTATCTCAACTTGGCGAAACCGGGTGCCGCATTGGCCTATTACTATCTATCGGACAAGAACTGCGAACGTATAAAGATTAAAAATGCACTTTTAGATGTTGTATCAGGCGGAGAAAGATTCGTTCAATTAATGGGACTGTGTGATTCCGATGACAGGGCTGACTGGTGGACATTCCTGGATGGGGTGAGGGGGCTTCTTGAACGGGAAGCAAGGCAGGATGCTCGTGCCCTTGACCAGTGGGCCCAAGAGATCCAAATTTTAATACATCCTCAAAACGCCGAGGAATTGGTAGATGCTGAGGCTCTTTCCAAAGCATTTGCAACATTAACCGGTGTTTACGAAGAGAATCTAGCTGTCTATTATTTTCTCAAGTGGATGTATCCGGGGCTGTCCAAAACCGAAGAAAATCGTGTACGGGATGATGAGTTTGTTGCTCTTCTTGAGGAGCGTATTAACCGCACCGATGACAAAAAGAGAGAGGACATTCTAAATTATGCGGTTCAACACGGAGAAGGGCTTGCTGCAACGAATGAAAAACTAAACGCGTATAATCTGCGCCCGGTTTATGTGCGTAATGCGAAGGAATTAGCCTACTATTATGTACTGAAAAGTAATGACATTGGTCAATTGGATGTTTCTTTAGAAAACATAATGGCAGAAATTGATAATAACCTTGGCACGAATACCATTATGGAGATTTCCCGATATGAGGAACTTCGGGAAAGTTACTTTGTGAACAGGGATAAATCTCGTAAATACACGGACCCTAAAGAAACAGAAAAGTTTGAAAAAAAACTGAGGCAGATTTGGAAGGAGTCCGATAGAGAAAAAGTTTTAAGTGACTTTACGCAAGTGGCTAACAGTTATGAAAAATATGTTCAGACGGCCTATTATTCACGGGAAACTTTAACTGGTTGCATTTTGGAGTTCATCGATGAGGACGTGAGATTTTATATTCACACTCTGAAAGAATTTACTGGAGAAGATTCGGTTGATTCATGTTTGCGAAAACTGGAAATGCATTATAAAAATGTTAAAAACAACCATCCTGGAAAAACAGTTTGGGACCGGGAATGTCGTTTGTTTTTTGCTTACACTCAAAAGTTAAAGCAGGCGAAAGAAAGCATCGATACACACGCTATACAAAAAGGGAAGTTATTATTGGCGGCCTTGCAAGATGAATTTGTTTTGACGGGACGTCCCGGCCAAAATCCGACAAATGGATTCCTTTGCTCACTTGATAGGTGTTACCTCACGAAGCTCAAAGACAAAACCATGATTTTTAATAGCGATGGCAATGCCACGACCGAAGATGCCACCCGTGCTGAGCTGGTAGAAGCAATAAATGCATTAAAGAAAGAAGATTTTTATCCGTACTCAATAGATTATGCGGTTTTGTATGACAAGCTGATTGCCCCATTGTTTCGTGATTTGGTAGAAGTTGTTTGGCCGAACATCTATGATAGAAAGCCGGAAGACAAGGAACACCTTACGAGAGTGAATGCAAGAAATATGGAAATTTCTCTTTTGCGTAAGGATGAGGACTACCAAAAAGGTGTCAAAACGGAAAAAAGACAATTTATTAAAAATGTTTTATCAGGGGTTCAAAATGTGAGTTTGATGACGCTCCTTATTGTTTTAGCCGGACGCGATTTTAGTGGCTTAGCCTCATCAAATGAGTTTGAGCCGATTACACGTTCAGAAATCAATTCCATCATGGAACGAATTGGCTTGTTGCATAATGATGTCATTTGGACTGAAGACGCTGCGGAGGCATTTTGCGATATATTCTTCCCCGAGAGGGTGCGCTCTAATGAGGATACATGGAGAACACTAGCTGCGTGGAATGCTGCTCTTCTGGATTATCAAGAGGAAAATCCGGTTCGGAAGATTTATGAATTAAAAGTGTCAAAATGAACATCGAAAGTCCAAAAATCAACGAAAGCATAAAGCAACAAAAAGGATAGGTGAAAATGAAGTTTGAAAACAATAGAGTACCACTCAAGGACAGAACAAGATTAACAGATGAAATTGTTGTTACCCGCTTGAGAACCGATGTAGGAGCGAGTGCCTTGATTTATGATGTTACGGTTCAGGTCGGAGAGGGGAGAGATGACTTCCTGTATGCGATTGTCAAAGAATACTATCCAAAGCATTCGCCTATTGAACTCAAACGAGAAGGATATTATAAACTGACGGCAAAAGGGACCGACAAGGAAGTTGAAGAATTTGCGAACCAGCAAAAAGAGGAAGCTCAAAACGAAGTTGATAGAAGTCTAGAGGCAAAAAGGCTTTTTGGCGATAACTCTCTTCGAGCTTTTGCTGCCAAAAACATCACGGACGAGGTTCGATGTCAAGAAGGGTTTGAGGGTACATTAGCACAATATGTTCTGATTGATACATCGTACGGGATGACGCTTGAGAATTATCTAAATGAGAAAACCCCGCTTCCTTTAAAAGATGTTTTTCTTCTTACCAAAAAGATATTGGAAACATTTGACGTGAGAATTCATTATCAAAAACTGATGCATTTTGATCTTAAACCGGATAACATTTATCTCCCGCTGGAATTTAAAACTTTAGAGGAAACATTTGCTATATTTTTAGATGCTTTGTCGTATCAAGATGTTGAAAAAGTTGAGATTGAACAAATGCAGTCAACACTAGCGTACGCAGCACCGGAAATTAAATGTATATTTAGTGAAGAAAACCTTGATATTAAAATAGACTCCGATTTCTGGGAGCGGGCAGCTATTTATTCCATCGCGCTTATGTGTTTTCAGATGTTTCTTGGTGAAAAAAGTATCGATAGCATAACGATTGGGAAATATCAGCCCGTGCCGATAAATGAACCAACGAACACACTATCCGATGTTCAAGCATACATTTCAAAACGTATTGAAGAGCAGAGAAAAAAAGCATTCCCGGAATATAGGGGGGCGTGTGATATCCTTTCAAAAACACTTTGTAAAGCACTCTATTATTCTAAGGATGGCGATGGAAGCGAAGGTCGATATGCGTCTTGTGCCGACTTTATTAAGGACATTGAGATTCTCCTTGATATTATTGACAAAAAAGACGTCCATGCGGAAATTATTGTTGATAAAGCACTGGCACAATTCCCTGCAGTAGTGGCGATGACCAGTGCGGTAGACCCTAAAAAACTAAACAAGAAGCCCTCTGAACTGGTTGCTGACGAGAATTTGTTTGATCCAGATCTTTTTGCAAATGCTTTTCAAATTGAGTAACAAAAAAGTTCCCATGTGATTATCACGTGGGAACTTTTTTATGTGTTTGGGATAAAGAATCAACCATAATGGTGGTGGGATTAACAGAGATCTTCGACTGTGCTGTTTCTCGTTAATAAAAAAGCGTTTTTTATTTTTAGAAGTGAAAAATATGGTGAAGAGTTTTTGAGTGTCCTTGCGAGTTTCAAGTTCGGAGCGTCTTGACTTAGGACTAGAGAAGTCCATCAGAGCCTTTGTTTATTTTGGATTTTTTTGTGAAAGGGAGAATTATATGGGAACTGTTTGGCTGGGATCTTTTCCTCAAACCGAAGAGGGAATTCAACTACCTATCGAATGGGATGTCGTAGACCACAGAGACGACGGTGCCATTTTACTTGTAAGCAAAATGGCGCTTGTTTGTATGCCGTACAACAGGGCCTGCATACATGTTTCCTGGGAAAAAAGTACACTGCGTCAATGGTTAAACCATGATTTCTTTCATGCCGCTTTTTCGCAAGAAGAACAAAAATCTATCGTTGCCAGTACAATCAAAACCCCAGCTAATACGGTGTATTACACGGATTCCGGAAAGGCAACGGAAGACAAAGTATTTATTCTTTCCAGCGAAGAAATGAATGAATACCGTTCCTCGGGATTAGCTTGTGTTTGTGAAGCTACAGAGTATGCTGAGATACAGGGTGCTTTAAATGTTACTGTGTATCCGGAGGGACTGACAGGAACATTCTACTGGCTTAGAAACGCGGGGAATGTAACGACACACGCGGTGCTGGTTGACGAAGACGGAGACATTTGCTATATGGGATGCAAAGTGAGTGAGCCGGATATATGTGTTCGTCCGGCACTCTGGGCAAAAACAAAATATAAGTGAGGAGGGTGAAAATATTGGAAACAATGCATATGGGTTATGTTCATAATCCGAACTGCAAAGATTACTTTTTCCCGATTGAGTGGATTATTCTTGACCAGGACGACGAAAAAGCATTGGTCTATGCGGAGAAAGCCATTTCCTGGACGCCGTTCTCAATTGATGGAAGTCCTGTTACATGGGAAGAATCCTATTTGAGAAAATGGCTGAATACGGAATTTTATAAAGATGCGTTTTCTGACGAAGAGCGGAGTCGGATATTGAAAGTAAAAGAAGACAAGCTTTTTATTTTCAACCTTACCGAGTTTGAGCGATATGTTCCGGAAAACAATAGACCGGACAAAAACTTTTCTTGGATTGGGTCTTATGGTGAAACAGCGAACATGATTATGGTTGTTTCACCTGATGGAGATATTCTGAAAAAAGGATTTCCGAATGACTGTAGAGTTGTTGGTGCACGTCCTGCAATGTGGATTCAAAAAAAGAAAGAGCAAGATTAAATAATCAAAACTTATTTATAGTCAAATTGAACGGTCAAAAGGTCCTGTGTTGTTCAACAACACAGGACCTTTTGGGATATTCTGCTTGTTATAATCCAACTATAAAACAATACGGGGGATGAGAGATTTATGAAATATCCAAAGTTAAACAGTTGGATTGAATTTTCTACCAACAAAGAAGGCAATTATATAGCGGTTGATAAGTCTGACTTTCCTTATGAGACATATGTTCTTTCAAATGACGAATATGTGCTGCTTTCACACATGGATGGGAAGACCGATCCTGCATCTGTCCAAACATCTCTTGCATTGAGTGAAACAGATGAACTTATCGATACATTCATAGCCGATGAACTTCTTCGCACAAAGCGATATTATAGCGATGATGGTTTGAGCTGGATTTTCCCACTGGTCAATCTTTCCCATATGAAAGTATCTAAAAAAACGCGTTATGTTTGCTTTTTTTGTTCTCTTCTGCTCGCAGTGATATGTTTACCGATATTGTTTGTCGGGATAATCAATCTTAAAAAAAATTGGGGAGAAATATGCTGGGATGGCTACAATATTGGAATCTATGGAGGACTTTTTCTAGCTCTTATTTTGCATGAGTTTAGCCATGCGGTCGCAGAATGGGGAAGACCCGGCGGCAAAGTATATGAAGCCGGTATACTTTTGTTCCCGCTCTTCGGAGCATATATCCGCCCAAGAATTGAGGACGAAAAGCAATCGGTATACTTTCCTCTGCAACTAAGTGCTGCCGGAGTGGAAATGAATTTATTCTTGGCAGGTGTGGCTTTTCTTTTGGAACCGTTCGGTGGTGGAATTGCGCTTGGATTCGGATTTTTGAATATAGTACTGGCTTTGTCAAACATTGCTTTGTTACCGGGGCTGGATGGATTTAAAATGTATGTAATTCTCACAGGAAAAGATGACTGCAGGAGAAAACGCAAGCTTGAAAGAAATATGGAAAAGGTATCCAATTATATTGTCTTGGGTCAAACAATTTTAATAGTTTTATCCTTTGTCGCTACTTTAGGGAGTGTGTTTTTTGCATGAAAAAAAGTAAATTTCAATGGTGTCGGTACTTGCTGTTTCTTATGCCGGGGATTGTTTCAAGTGCAGGATTTTTTGTAACACAGTGGCTGTTTATTTTGGCTTTTTTATTCGCAATTTACATGAATATTGCCATATCACAGGATGTTTATGAGAGTATGGCTTGTGCCTTGCCGATCCATACAATAGTTGCCTCGCCGGCAATCCTATGGGTAATTTTCCATAGTGCTTTTTGCTTGGCGATGATAGATATTAGTGTGGTATATGCTCTTTACATATATATACTCTTTTTGTCATTTTCGCAGATTGTCTTTATGTGTGTGATTCGAATTGTTGGATACTATCGATTTAGATAATCTTCTTATAATCATTGGGCGCGTTATTGCGGAAGTGGTAGAAAAGGTTGATTAAACCCACAGAGGTTGACATAGTCCCCATAGCACTGACTTAGAATTTTTATGATTTCATAAGTCTAGGCTATGGGGACTATTTTTTAGAATAAGCTGCTCTGTTTTTTGAGTGACGCGGCTGGGATTTGGCATCGTCTTGATTTGAAAGGGAAATGCTTGCTCCTACAAATTTTAAAGCGTCACAATATTGCTTAGAATCCAAATTGGTGTTGTTTCTCCGATTCATCAAACAGTTCGTTTGATAGATTTTCAAAATCTTTAGGTAAGAGAGTTTGCAGTTCCTCATCTGATATGTTTGAGACGTTTTCAGAGTTCATAATTCGACTGCTTTGATTGAGTTTTGCCTGATTGAAGATTTTGCGAGCAAAACGTCCATTTCCAAAAGATTTCCCTTCAATTTTACGACCTTTCTCAAAAAGTTCAAGCAATATGGTCTTGGCTAGCGGGTCGAGCAACAATTCTTCTTTTTTGGCCATCTGTTCAAAGATTTGATATAGTTCTTCATTATCATAATCCGGAAACGAAATTTCAAAGTCGATCCGACTTTTTAAACCGTGGTTTGATTCTATGAACTGATTCATAAGATCCTTGTACCCTGCCATGATAACGATAACATCGTTTTTGTGCTCTTCCATTTCATATACTATCTGGGTAAGACACTCAAATCCGAAGTCATCTTTTTGATTTGAGTTATAAATCGAATATGCCTCATCTATAAAAAGAATTCCGCCAATGGCATCTTCAAAGCATTCTTTGACTCTTTTGGATGTTCCACCCTGGAACGGCTGTACAAGGTCCGAGCGACTTACCTCAATGAACTTTCCTTCAATAATCTTTTTCTCAATTAAAATGTTTGAAAAAAGCTTGGCTACCGTGGATTTGGCCGTGCCGGGATTGCCGTAAAACACCATGTTGCAGTGTGCTTTTGCAGTCGCTTTTTTTCGAGATTCTCGAAGTTTTTTTGCATCAAAACTGGCTACAATTTTTGAAATGTCATTTTTTACGCTTTGCAGTCCGATTAAAGATTGCAGTGGCTCTTCCTGGGATTCTCCAATCTGCTTTTTTTGTTGATATTGAGGAAAAAGCTCTTCTCTTTTTTTGACAAGCCATGTGTCAAATAAATCGTCAATTTCTTGTTGAGAGTACTTGGGCTGTGTCAGCGTCAACAAGTCTTTATCTTGAGATACTCCAAACTGTTCGGCTTTTTCAAAAAGCATCTTTTTTGCCGTTTGTGGATTGATGTTGTCCATTTTTGAATCAATTTCTGTGAAGTTCATCGATTTTTTCATTTCAGAGAAACAACGCTGACTGTTGTTGTTTAAATTGAGAATGATAGTTAGCACGGAGTCTTGGTATTGACGCGCAAGATTGGCAATCATTTGTATCGGCAGTGTGCCTTTATCGGTCTGTAAGAAATTAAATTTTAAAATAATTGCCGAATGATATTCAGCGTTGTGGTAAGCCTTTCTCAGCGTGCGGATCATGTCATAACCGGTTTCAAATTCGGGGAGTGTTACAGTGATTATTCGGTTAGATTTGATTCGGTTCCCAAGGATGAGAGCATCTATCAAGGGGTCCAGAACGTCTTTGTAATCGACCCCGTTTATTGAATAATGAGTAACCTGAATATTGCATTTTTTTGCATCATTACAACTGCTCAAAATTCTTTCAATTTCATCATGAAGGGAAGTGTACGGAGCGGATTCTGCTAGCAGTTCTTTTTCATTATTGTTTTTGCAACAATAAATTTCCTCCTTACAAAAAGGAACGGCTGAGCTAAAATCGAGCGAATAGAATGTTTTTAACCAGTCGGTTTCCTCGCAGGAAATCAGGTCATTTGTCATGAGCTCCTTCCAGCAATTTTTGCAGGTGATTTCTTGAACGGTGCACTTCGTATAGTTAAGATTTTTGATGGGTGCACCAATTGAACTAAAGAATTCTGAAAAAATGGTTTTCAAACAAGAAGGGTCATCCAAATTGATTGGGGAATTACGGACAATCCCACCAATCACCTGAATTTCTCCGGATTCACACCTGCTTAAGAATAGGAAGTGTTGGTCAGCATGTTCTTTATTATACTTAAGGGAATCACATCGGTTTGCTTTAGGGAGGGCACAGTCGTTTGCCAAGAATGTATACTCATAAAATTTCATATTTTTCTCTCCATATCCAGCGCAAATTAAATATCTTGAAACTATATTATTACGGTGAATATCCAAAAAATTTTGAATCGATGCAATTTACAAATAATTTGGATAATGGAGGTGGTAATTTTATATCAGTTCATCATAGCCGACCGAAATACATTGTGTGGGGTGGATAAAATGACTACAAGAAGTGTCTATATCGGCAAAAAGGAATTCCCTTACTTCGACGAGGTCAAAGTGCAAATGGAGTGGTTTGGAGGATTCGCATTAAGCCAGAAGAGAAAGTGTGAAATCAGTTTGCACAACAATTTTTTGCAGGCATTTCCCGACACTAAGATTTTGGAGGTTTCCAGAGCTTCAACCGTTTTGTTGGGAAAATCATTGAGTGCGATGCTCCTGCCGAAGGAAATAAAGAAAACCCTTGATGGCGTTGAACATCATGGTGTGTCTTCGGTAGAAAGTGTGTATCATTCAAGCAAAGTTTTTTCTGATGGGCAGAACCACTACGGCCCTTATGAGAAGTGCTTGATGCTTTGCGGAAATGAAAGTAAGAAAAAAGTGCGAGAATTTTCTAACGGTATGTCATGTGTTTGCATGTGTGACGAATTGCCATGTCACACGGTACTGGGATACAACTACATATATATGAATGCCTTGCTTGAAGAAAGAAATGTGAACCTTGTCAAACAAATAATAGAAGGTAAATACACCGCCTTCTCGGACTTGGCGACAGTTTCCTTAAGCAGTCAAGCTAGAAGCTGCGCTATGTTTGTCGGATTATACAGGGCGGGACTACTTTCAAATGTAAAAACCATTGAAAGTTATTTGAAACTTTTTAATGCAAAAAAAGATAAGACCGGGGCATATGTGAATACACAGATTTTTTCTTCCGAGCATCTTTCTTCAGAGACTGTCCCCTATACCTTTCGTAAAGAACAGGTGGAAGAAATTTTTGCAGGAAACTTTGGACATTTGTCCAATAAAAAAGAGGACGATATGCTGGCACCTTTTTGGATTGATTAAAAATTATTAATAACTGCTTGACCTTACATGTTTTTTTCTTGTAAAAAAGATATAGAGTCAATTATGTACTAGAAAGGGGAGTTGCGATATGGGAAAATCATTTCCTGATTATGACATAGAATTGCTACGAGAACAGCAAAACATTCTTCTGTGTTCAGATGGTGGTAGCATAAAGGCCGATATGTGAGACACATACGACTGGATAACGCATTTGATTCGGATATGAGCAACAATCTGCTCATGGATAAGTACAAGCGTCCTCTTATCATTGATCTTGATTTCGTGCAATATCACAATTTCCCCCGCCTGTAGCTACAACATCAATTCGTCGAGAGAAAGTGTTTTGCCGGAGTCGTATGTAAAAACATCCCTTCGATTCTTGCTAAGAGAAAAGAAGCACAACAACAGCAGGAGGATTAATATATTGAAAATAAGTGCCACAAATGAAGAAATAATCTTGATTTGTGGCACTTATTGTATATAATAATACATAGAGGTGATGATTAAGTGTATATAAAAAGAAAACGATATTTGGCAAAAATAAGACCATTTTATGGTGTGGATTTAATTAAGGTTCTAACTGGTGTTCGTAGATGCGGAAAATCTATTTTGCTTGAACAGATAGAGGAAGAGTTTCTTGTAAATGGTTTTGATAAAGAGCATATTATTCGAGTTAATTTTGAAGATTTATCGTTTGAAAAAATTCGCACGGCAGATAAGTTAAATAAATATATCCAAAAACAAATAAAAGATGAGAAAAAATATCTGATTTTTTTGGATGAAATTCAACATGTGTCAGGTTTTGAAAAAGTGCTTGCTTCATTTCGGGCAACATTAAACTGCGATATTTTTATTACTGGCAGTAATTCAAAACTGTTGTCAGGAAAGATGGCAACACTGCTAGTTGGAAGATGCGTAGAATTTAAAATAATGCCATTTTCTTTTGCTGAGAGCTATGAATATATTACATCTATAGGAAGACAAATTTCGCCGGACGAGTTTATGATGAATTATATTAACTGGGGTGGTTTTCCATTACGCTTCTCCTTTGAGAAAGAAAGTGATATTAAAAGATACTTGGACCAAACATACAAAGGAATACTCGATAAAGATATCATTACTGATAGGTCTAGAATTAATCGGCAGAATTTTGAAAAAGTTGCAAGTTATGTTATGGCAAATGCTGGGTGTGAATTTTCAAGTTCAAACATTGAAACATTTTTTGAAAAGCAAAATGAGGAAGTGTTAGATAAAAAAACAATATATCGATATTTGGACAAGATGGAAAAAGCTTGTCTTGTAGATAGAGTCAAGCGATTTAATATCGCAGGAAAACAAGCGATGTCATATATTGAAAAGCAATATGCTGTAGACACTGGTTTTAGAATGATTAATACTAATCTGGTTAATTTTGAAGATACTTTCTTTTTGGAAAATATTATATACAATGAGCTAGTTTCAAGAGATTATGAAGTGTTTACCGGAAAAACTTATAAGGGAGAAATTGATTTTGTTGTAATCAATGGTCGAAAAAAATGTTTTATTCAAGTGGCTTATTATCTTGCGGCGAAGGAAACTATTGAGAGAGAATTTGGCGCCTTTAAACCAATAAGTGATGCGGCTCCAAAATATGTATTGTCATTGGATCGATTTGACTATTCAAGAGATGGTATAGCACATCTTAATATTGTTGATTTTCTTTTAGGGAAAATCGATATCACTTTAAGTTAGTGTCACAAATCAACAGTGAACTACCCGCCACTTAGTTAACACTTGAAGTGGGGGCTTCTGGGAGCCATTTGGCTCCGTTTAAGAAGTTTGGTATTTAAGTTTCCACCTGATTTCAGGCCACCCTTATTCTTACAGGCGTGTCCACGTCGCCTCTATCGTATAGGATTC
>JAZUDZ010000062.1:0-4174 GCA_045639905.1 Acutalibacteraceae bacterium | reverse complement strand
TGACAGTCAAATACATAGATGTTCCTCCTTTCCTCAAAATTTACAATGTAAGAATACACCTTTGCATGTGGAAAATTTTCCACATGACATTCACAAAAGGAAAGAAGAATCATATTTCGTTATTTGTTCACACAGAAACGGTCGGCATTCATCTCGCCACCTTCACTTCGTTTAGAGGTGGGAGTATTCTGCCGATTTTTTAAGATAAACGGCACACTCAAGATTCTTCTTTGTATATGCAACTTGCTTTTAAAGAATTTCTTATGGCTCAATCCAAAAACGAGTGGTCGGCAATTGCATATCCACATCTATTCCCACACCTTTTTCACAAGCCAAACAATAAACCTTATACGCTGCATACACATCATGAAGCGCGATACCGCCGCAGTATGCTAAAATGCGTTCTTCGTCGGAAGTGCGTCCCGGTTTTTCGCCCTTTTCCACTGCACTGACTTCCACAGCTTTATGCTTAAATTGGTCATAGTAACGGTAGGATTTGACATGTTCAAAATCATCCACAATCAGCTTATCAAATACCAAATCGCAATTTTGAAAACCGGAAGTTTGAATCGGAATCACAAGACATCCCGGCTTAAATACACTCTCATCCGCAAAACAGTCACGGGCATATCCCACAGCGGAAACCACCACGTCACTCGAACATATATCCTCATATGTATCCACAATCTCATAAGTAAACTGTGAAAACCGGGAATTTCTCTCAATAAACTCTTCGGCCTGATTCTTATACCGCAGCACTTTTATCGTCAACGGTTCATGATAAAGATGACCCACAAAATGCATAAACGCGTCTGCCGCAATACCAAGTCCCATAATTCCCATGGTTTTGGTATCGGATTTTTTATAATTCAAAAAGGAATGCGCTGCAGTTGCCCCGGTACGCATATTGGTAATCCAAATACCATCACACACCGAAAGCAGTCCCATTTTCGAACAATTTTGAATCATAATATTGGAATTCCGTGCCGGGATTCCATCGCGGTCATCCACATTTCGTGCAATAAACTTGACACCGGCTATATCCAACTGAGGCAACACGCACGGCATTGTGATATAACGGCCCGAGTTTCCTTGCCACATCTTCACTTTTGCCGGCAAAATGCACTCCTCTTTTATCTGCCAAACCTCGTCACACCATTTGTAAAAGTCAACAGGGTCAATATGCATTTCATTAATTGTTTTAAAATCAAGAACTTTCATGTTACATCCTCACTCTTCCGCTTTCAGCAGTTTAATTGCTAACATAGTTGTATCGTCAAATTGCGGCGCATCGCCTGCAAACACATCAATGTCTTCTTTTACCTTGTGAATCATTTCATCCATTGTCCCGTCACAATGTTCATTCAAAGAAGCTAGCATCCGATTCAGTCCGAATTGCTCACCGGAAGCGTTGTTGGCTTCGGCAACACCGTCGGTATATACAAACAGCATATCGCCGGGCTCCAACCGGGTTTCGGTCTCGGCATAAATCATGCCATCCATTCCGCCGAGAACAAAGCCATGCTTATCCTTGTATAATTCAAAACTACCGTCTTTTCTCTTGATGGCAGGATACTCATGTCCGGCATTTGCAGAAACCAGTTTACCCGTCTTGGGATTCAAAATTCCCAGCCAAACCGTTACAAACATGTTTTTCATGCTCTTTTCGCAAAGTTGTCGATTGACATCCTCGAGAACTGCTCCGGGAGAAGTATTGGTCATCAATTTGGTTTCCAGCAAAGATTTGGACATCATCATATAGAGCGCAGCTGCAATTCCCTTGTCCGCAACGTCGGCAATCATCAAAGCAATATCGCCGGATTCCAGTTCGATGAAATCATAGAAGTCTCCTCCCACTTCTTTTGCGGGATTCATTTTTGCGGCCAAATCGTACTGCTTTCCTGCATTTTCCGACAAAACCGACAGCGGCGGCAATGCCTGGAGCTGGATTTTATTGGCAAGCTCCAATTCGGTTTCCACTCGTGTATTGTACTTGGTTATGGTGTCTTGTTTCAGTACCATATTACGACCGCATCGTGCTATTGCGTAACAAACCCCGGACAAGAGCAAAAATAATAGCCACTTCGGCAAAAACGACTGAATCATGACACTGCGGATATATTCGGACGAATCCTCACTAAAGAAATTCTGGTCCGGAATTCCGATAACCCGCTTGGCACCCACATAAGCCGAAATAAAGAAGGCAACGGAAACAGCCCCCGCTGTTTGAATGGTGAAAGAACCCGAATAGTAGCGACAACTGAGAATAACCGGTATAGCAATGATTAAGGGAACATTAAAAGTCAGAACACGGTCAACGTAAGCCATAGCTACAATTACCGCTATCATCATGGTATATTTCACCCATCTTTTCTCTCCCTTTACGGCCACACATGCCACAATGGGGATCAGAAAAGCAAAAAAGAACCCGATAAACATATTCTTTACGAGGCTTAGATCAATCGCGAAAACCCCAAGGAAATTCAGGAAAAATACAACCAGCATCAAACATACGTTGGCAATCAAATACCGCAAAACCAAAAGATTTGCTTGTACTTCATTTTCCCAAAAAACCTGGTCTGTAACAAAATTTTGTTTAATGGACGAAACCGTTTTCTTTAGGATGTTCTTCTCCATATCAAGTCTCCCGTTGCTCTTTATCTCAAAAATTCGGCAAAAATAATTGATTTTCCCCCGAGTACCATAGCAACAGTATTCGGGGGATTTCATCAGTTATAATAAGATTGGTCTTCATAAGGAATAATCAGCGCCGCGGCAATGTACGCGATCAGGACTGTACCGCATGAAATAAAGCAGCAGGCCACAACGCCCAAACGGACAAACGTGGAATCAACTTCCAAATATTGACCGATTCCTCCGCATACGCCGGAAATCATTTTGTCGTTTCTGGATTTTGTCAATTTCTTTTTCATATATTTATCACTCAATTGATTTCATTGTCGGGATACAAAAAGAACTTTCATATTTTCGTCCCAAAACGCCTTAAACCTTACCATTCCGTCATATCTCTTTTTTAGCATTTCCCATATTGAATTATAATTTACCATGATGTATCGGCTTAATGGAGACTAAATTGGAGACTTCGGCGAAAGGGTTTCATTGTTTTGAAAGCGAGACGCTTTCTTTGCTGATAAATAATTATAGCGCAGAAATCCCGAAATTTCAAGATGTACGGGCATTTTACACTTGCCAAATTCGAAGCCGAGCATAGATTATTCTTATTATTTCATCAAGTTTGACTATAATAATACAAACTCTTGAAATTTCAAGATAACAGCTACAACGCGAATGCAACAGCCTCCTACTATTTTCGTTAATATTTCTTTTTGAGTGCAATAAACAGCCCAACGATAAGGACAATCGCGGAAACGCCGATTAAAATCCATGTTGCCTGTGATACGCCGCCTTGCATATTTGGCTGCTCTCCGGGCACCTGTGTTTTATTGTCTGTATTATTCTTGCCGTTTAGCATTGGATCGTGACTTTTTTCGGCATTATTGCTGCCGCTGAAATCACCGTCCTGAACTTGTTTGTCGTTTGCAGACGGATCAAACATACCGTTACGGTTTTCGCCCTGTCCGGTGTCATTTGGTCTTTGCATTCCTCCCTTATTTTCATCGTCCGGCATTTCAGGGGGTGTGCCATTCTGTCCTTCGGGCATATCACCACCGGAGAAGTTTCCGTCCGGTTTTTGCGGCGGATTATTGTCTTCGTTTGGTCTTCGCGGGATTGTTCCGCCTTCACCCGAACCGTTTGGCAACTCCGGTGGAGTATTGCCATCTTTGTTCTCAAACGGGTTTTGACCGTCCCGACCGGAGGAATCGTCTTGTCCGTTTCTGTCACCGGGGTTAAATCCGCCTTGATTGCCAAAGCCACTCATACCGTTGCTTTCCGTATTGTTGACGGTGACTTCCGATTCGGTGTCTCCGACTTTTAAGGTTACGGTATCGCCTACGGCAATATCGGGAGAACTGATGATGACGGAAGTAAAGGAACAAGGAATCTCTTTACTGATAATTTCTTTACCATCAGCCCCAAGAACGCTTATTGTTTCGTTTTCGCTACCGGAAACCGTCCCCATAATAAAGCCTTGCGTCGAATCGCTGTCAGGATATTCTGCCATCTGACTTGACCCGCAGGCAATAACCGTTCC
>JAZUDZ010000061.1:0-6407 GCA_045639905.1 Acutalibacteraceae bacterium | reverse complement strand
GATTTTCATGTAGGTCCATAAATGTAGGTACATTTTTTCAAAACTCTGAAACCCTTTATTCATGCGCAAAACCCTATATCTATAAGGCGAAACGGGGCCCTCAGGGGCTCCGTTTCAACCTTTACAAGTGGCAAACTCGGGATATACCACAAATCAGAACACGGTTCATCCAAAATTTGAGAAACCGGCAGTTTTTCATTGTTTTTTTATAAACACGGCTGGCAAACGTAAAGAAGAACAGGCACGGATCTACCGTTCCCTGACGTTTTTTCACGAAATTCGCACATTGGATTGAAACCGGGACATTTTCGCAAAAAGCGCATGGGTGATCCCGGAAACCTATTTAAAGAAAGTGATAGCTGACATTTCTTCAATAAAAAAGCCTCAGAGCCGCAGCTCTGAAGCCTCTTTCATGTCATGGGAATCACGCGTAGCAGCAGTAGTCTTCGATCGGTTCTGAAGCTTCGATGTTCTTCCTGTACTCTTGAGCACTTCATCACCGCGTGTCTACAGATTTGTCTACAACACCTTTCCTGCACCCCATTATCCGGGCGGCTACAGACCGCCCGGATATTTGATATTGTTTTCGTTCTTTCTCTGACGCGGTTTACGGAGCAGCTTCTTCTGCCACGGCTTCCGCAGGCTCGATCAGTTCTTCGGGCTTTGCTTCCTCAAACTTCTCCGGCTCGAACTCCGGTTCGAACACTTCTGCGGTCGGTTCACTTACTTCCGTTTCAGCCATCGGAGCATCATGGGTCTGGCCGCCGGAAACGCCAAGCGTGAGCATTGTCGAAACCGCCGCTGCCGGTGGGGTGTATGTATCATTGCTATAAGCTCGGTTGTCATCAAACCCTGCAACTGTAATCGATGTCAGAATACCATTGGTCATATTAAAGGTAATTGTTCCATCGGTATCTTTATCACTCCAAACATAGTTTCCGTTGGAGATGGCCACTTTTTCATCAGGATCAACACACCAAAATTTTTCCCCAGAGTCTAAATTCAGCACACCCGCACTTAAATACATAGTATTATTAGTTTCAGAGCCATTCCAGTCACGTGTGTTTAGTGGATATTCAGCGGCCCACAGAACAATATCTCCTATTGTCTGAATATTTGCCGGAGCTGCCGTTGTGTAAGTGCCAGCAACGAAATCTGGACCTACAATCTCAATTGAAACTAATTTATTATCTTGAATATTAAAGTGCAGCAAAAGACCGCCCCCTTCACATTCATAGCCGCCGTTGATTTTGCCCGCATAGGGAGATAGTTGGCTTATCGACATTGTACTATAGAAATCACCTAAATCATATTTAAAATATAAATCATTCCCATTTGGTTTACTAATGTACATAGAATTATTAGCATGGTCGCTGCATTTCCAGCCTTTATTTGCGGTTGTCGGGAAGTCACTACAATATGTGCTGATAATGTTCTGAAGCGTCATTACCTCTGCGTAGTATGTGCCGTCTACGCCATTTGAAGATCCACTAATAGTAACCGATGCCAGGACTCCATCCGTCATATTAAATGTAAAAGTAGTACCAATACTGTTGCAAGTCCAATTTGTGCCATCTTTAGTTACGGATGTTGCTTGGTCAACTTCCTCAGTCTGATTCCCATTAATTGCTACTAAAGCCTCCATCGCTGTGTCCAGATACAGTTTGCAGCCAATTTTATTTATCCATGCATTTCCAGGGGCCTCATAATATTCACCACTTGGGAAATTGGGAACAGTCTTTAGAATATCCTCTACTGTTTCAAATGTTACTGCTGCCGGTGCGTAGGTGCCGTCTTTTTGGCCCCCGTTGCTGCCTTCAAATTGAATGGAAGTCAATATTTCTTCATCAACAGTGAATGTAACTGTCCAATCCAAAGCTTCAACTTCACATACCCAAGTATTTTGTGTAGTTCCTTTTGTAACTTCTGTGCTTAATGGTATAGCGTCCTCACCAGTTCCTAATCCTTTTTCTATAAAGAATAAGTGATCTTCGGTTTCATAGTCCCAATATTTATTTAAATCTTCCTTTTGCATTACATATGCAATGTAATCTGTTGTTTCTTGATTGACCCAAGCACTATCTGGGTCCATAGGTAAGGTTTCTTCATCTAAGCCTCCTACTGGGAAGGTAACTGTCGCAAGAATATCCGCTACTGTGCTGAATGTTGGTGCTGCTGATTCCTCAATGCTGACATACGCCGCGCTGTGGTCCTCTGAATATTGTGCAGTAGTCTTTGATTCGGTATTATCCTTATCAGCACCGGCATTGATAGTGAAGTTCACGCCTTCGCCAAATTCCACTGTTCCGGATGTATTTTGACTGCCGCTATCGATGCTTTTGCCCTTACCTATAGCCTCTGCGCCTTCTCCTGCAACAGCCTCAACCGATCCGCCGTTGATGATTACAGTTCCACCATTGCCGCCACCGATGCAACTTGTTTTAAACTCTTGAGATCCGCCAATGCCTGCTGCACCAGCGCCACCAGTAGCCTTCACAGTACCGCCGTTGATGGTTACAGTTCCACCATTGCCACCGTAGGCAACTACTGTACCTTCCGGGTCTTCAATGTTTACCGGATATCCGCCGCCGATGCCAGGTGATTGGTTACCACCACGCGCAGTCACGTCTCCGCCGTTGATGGTCACCGTGCCGCCGTTTCCACTAGTGCCGCCTCCGATAGCTGCACCATATACGCTTTTTGCTTCAACAATGCCTCCGTTAATCGTTATACTTCCACAATCTGCAGCTTTTCCATTATGTCCATCGTTGCCACCGATAGCGGCAGCATAAGAGCTATTACTACTATGATCTGCAGACAGCTGTCCAGTTCCGTTTTCCTGACCGCAGATGTTTAGAGCATGGTCTGCAGTTACCTGAATCAAAGCATTATATTGAGAGCTAGGTCCGCTAAGCGTAACGGTAAGCTTTTTTTCGTCGCAAAGGATGAGATATGTTGGTTTCTCTTCTGTGCCCTCTACAACGATACCACCATGAATGGTTGCATCATCACTCACAACGTAGAATTTGCCGGCTTCCAGCGTAGCACTATAATTACTACTTTTCAGCAACGTATACTGGCCCTCACCCGTTCCGCAGGAAACGGTCTTCTTTTCCATCTTCTTGGCAGCTGGATTCCACTCAAGATAATCGACCGGACCGTCATACGTCCACTTTGCATAGACGGTGGTGTCTCCCATAATCATTTTCACTTCATCTTCCAGATCTTCATCTGCATACCAACCATCAAATTTATAGTCCTGTACGGATTCAGGTTGTGGCAAATCTTCGCTACTGCTGTAGAAGGCTACGTCAGTTTTTGGAGGAATCTGTGTACCGTGTCCTTTCATATCAAATGTAACCGTAAATGCCTGGCTGTAGTATTCGCCAGAATCTTCGCCCATACGCATAATGAGGAACGGGCCGTACGCTTCCGTGAATGCATACGTCACGGCATCGTCGCCGGAGCCTTCCGTGTATACGAACGCATAGTCCTGATCCTCTGCGACGCACGACAGCGCAATACTCTTGCTGCCGCCGTCCTTATCCATGAACTTCAGCGAGTCTCCGTCAATAAATGCCTTGAAGCCGCCCACTGCAATATAGGCGTTATCCGGTATCGGTTTTTCCTTTGTGGCTGCCGGGAAGCCGTCAACTTCTGCAAGGATCTCGCCGATGGTCATGGTTACCGGTGGAACATACGTGCCGTTGAAATATTGATAGCTTATATTCACATACTCAAACGCAATGCCGGTCAGCTCGCCATCCGTCATTTTGAACGTGAGCGCAGCGTTTTCATTGGCGAAGGTATAATCGCCAGAGGATTCCGTCACCGCGCTGTCCAGAGCGAATGAGACTTTATTTTCACCGTAATCGTAATCAAATACAAGATTTCCCGATTTCGTATAGCATTTGTACTCATTATCGTATTTGCCACTATTGTACCATCCGCTGTCAAACGACGTCGGGAATTCATTTTTAACCGCTTTCAGGACATCCTCAATGGTATGGATAACGACCTTCGGTTGCACTTTAAAGTATCCGCCCCATGCACTCCACTCGTTCTTATATTCTGTGCTGAAGAGCAGTGTACGTTCTCCTGCTTCTTGTGCTGTGATTGTATGCTCGGTATCCAGGCCATCCGGATACCAAGCTGCGATGGCATTGTTTTCTACCTTAACAACCTTGATTTTTTCTCCAATGGTGAACGTCCAGTCAAGTTTGTACTGGCCGGGAACAGTTGCATCTTCCGTCAGTTTCATAGAAGAATTCGTATCGTTAATTGTCGTATCATCTGTAATGTAGATAAGATAATAGCCGTCGGAGAGAGTGTCTGCTTCAAACACGGGCGTGATGGTTGTTGCCGCGGTGATCGTTTCGGGTACGCTTCCGGAAAATTCCTTGAATTTATATCCGCTATCTGCTACCGCATAGTAATCCGTATCGCCGATGGTGATCTTGTTTCCATCGGTAGAAACAGCAGTGCCGCTTGCTACGCTAATCTCTGTGACCTTTTTTCCGGACGTTGCTGCGTCATATACCGCGCCGTGCTCTGCAATTGCAAAGGTGACGGTGTATTCTGTCGGTGCTGTTGGTGCGGTGTATGTGCCGTCGAATCTTTCATAGTCGGAAGAGCCAACGTTATCACTGAATGTAATTTGTGTAAATGCACCATCTTCCACTACAAACGTAAATGTTCCATAGGTATTAGTGCATACCCAGGTGTTTTCATTATCGCCTTTTACAAGTTTTTCATTAAGGTCGCAGCCAATGAAATCCATTAAATTATCCTTATTAATTAAAGCTACATCCTGCGAAGTGGAATAGTCTAGCACACAAGAAACGAAGTTCTCATCTTTTACCCAAGGATTTAATGGTAACTCGTCATCATAAAACAATTTGTCAAAATCTTCATTTGGAAATTCTGTCGGAAGGATATCAGCGACTGTTTTGGTTGGTGCTGCTGATTCTTCAATGCTGACATACGCCGCACTATGGTTAGCTGAATATTCAGCAGTAGTCATTGGGCTAATAATATCATCACCAGCGTTGATAGTGAAGTTAACTCCTGTGCCAAAGTTCACGGTGCCGGTATCATTCATATTAAAACCACCGCCGATGCCTTCACCGTATCCGCCAGTTGCTGTTACAGTTCCGCCGTTGATGTTTACTGTTCCGCCGTCACCATAGTTTCCACCGCCGATGCCTGCTCCGAATATGTCACCGTTTGCAGTGACAGTTCCGCCGTTGATGGTTACTGTTCCGCCGTCACCATAGTATCCACCGCCGATGCCTGCTCCGTTTTTGCCACCGTTTGCAGTGACAGTTCCCCCGTTGATGGTTACTGTTCCGCCGTCACCGTTATAACCACCGCCGATGCCTGCTCCGTTTTCGCCACCGTTTGCAGTGACAGTTCCGCCGTTGATGGTTACTGTTCCACCGTCACCGTTGTCACCACCGCCGATGCCTGCTCCACGCACTCCGCCAGTTGCTGTCAGCTCACCGGTGCATCCAGATTGTCCAGTGATGACAAGCGCTTTACCGGATGCAACCTGTATTCCTGCGGTTTTATTCGTATTGTCTCCCGTTGTGGTTAGCTTTGCGCCGTCACAAAGAATGAGAGTTGCCGCGCCGTCGCCGGTCACGGTGAGGGTGCCGATCACGACATTTTCACTCTTGACAACGTAGAACTTGCCGCCGTCGAGCGTGGTGGTAGAATTGGTCACTTCAGTATAATCAGAAGTGGTTTTTTCAACGAGCTTCGTGCCGTCCCAATCCATGTATGTAACCGGAACTACTGGTTCAAATTCCGCCTTAATAGTTACGTTTTCCGCCGGCATGGTGAACTTGTTATCTGTTACAGTTACGCCGCCGGATACAGTCTTCCACTCCTTGAACTGATAACCCTCAGCCGGGGTTGCGGTCAGAGTGACTTCGGCATTCTCTGCCGCTGTCGTAGCGATCTGTCCGCCGACTGTTGCAGAGGCAGTTCCGTGATCGTTTGTCTGAAGCGTGATATTATAAACTCGCTCGAAGATTGCCTTTACCTTCACTTCTTTGGAAGGCATGGTGAAGCTGTTGCCTGTAATAGAATCCAGACCACGAACTATCTCCCATTCCTTGAAGGCATAGCCATCGTCTGCTGTGGCAACGAGTGTCACAGCAGCTCCCGGTGCTGCTGAAGTTACATCCGCACCACCGACCTGTGCCTTTGCCGTTCCATGACCATCGGCTTCGACGATGATGCCGTATGCTGAAGGAACGATCGCCTTGAAGGTCACTCTGATCTTTACATCTGCGGTTCCGATCTTGAATTTATTATCAACTACAGTTACTCCGCCGCGTACAACGGTGATCTGATCTGTTTCATAACCCGCATCAGGTGTAATTGTAAGATTTACTTCTGTG
>JAZUDZ010000060.1:0-29248 GCA_045639905.1 Acutalibacteraceae bacterium | reverse complement strand
TTTAGTTTTGAGTTTGAGATCCCTATGAAATTACACTACTCTCAAACCAACATTCACACCTAAATGTAACATTGTTCGTTTGAGATCCCTATGAAATTACACTACTCTCAAACTGATTTCCGGGCCTTACGGAACGGACGAAGGTTTGAGATCCCTATGAAATTACACTACTCTCAAACAGAAGTAAGAGTAACAACAGAGACCTATAAGGTTTGAGATCCCTATGAAATTACACTACTCTCAAACGTTATGTTCTTCTTGAACATAATACTTATGGTTTGAGATCCCTATGAAATTACACTACTCTCAAACCGGCTCTCAATTTTAACAGTGTTAAGTACAGTTTGAGATCCCTATGAAATTACACTACTCTCAAACTAGCCAGCGTGTGGCCGTACCAATCCCATCGTTTGAGATCCCTATGAAATTACACTACTCTCAAACCAAGAGCATCGTTGCAGTTCTTGTCTCGTGGTTTGAGATCCCTATGAAATTACACTACTCTCAAACAAAGCATATGATAATGAGGCTTACGAATCGGTTTGAGATCCCTATGAAATTACACTACTCTCAAACACTTTTTTGGTCGATATCGACATGGCTGCAGTTTGAGATCCCTATGAAATTACACTACTCTCAAACCCGTATCAGTTACCTTATCCGGTTATGACGGTTTGAGATCCCTATGAAATTACACTACTCTCAAACAGGAACACCACTTGTGATAGGGACAAGATGGTTTGAGATCCCTATGAAATTACACTACTCTCAAACGATTGCCAAACGGGTCCTTTATACGTCGAAGTTTGAGATCCCTATGAAATTACACTACTCTCAAACATGTAGGGTGTCACATCTCCGATGAGCAGAGTTTGAGATCCCTATGAAATTACACTACTCTCAAACTATTACCTGTTTTCTTTGAAACATCATCAAGTTTGAGATCCCTATGAAATTACACTACTCTCAAACGAAGTGAGGAAGGCGGAGAAGAATGACATTGTTTGAGATCCCTATGAAATTACACTACTCTCAAACCGCCACCATAAAATAATTTGTCTAATGACTGTTTGAGATCCCTATGAAATTACACTACTCTCAAACTCGGCAGTCAGCAGTTTACAGCACCAACATGTTTGAGATCCCTATGAAATTACACTACTCTCAAACGAAACGATATTCTTATAACTACAAACTTCGGTTTGAGATCCCTATGAAATTACACTACTCTCAAACTATGTTGTCTATATGGATATTTGTCCGCAGTAGTTTGAGATCCCTATGAAATTACACTACTCTCAAACATCCGCAATTGTACAAGGGTGCAAGGTATAGTTTGAGATCCCTATGAAATTACACTACTCTCAAACACATTAAGCAAGAGTGAAACAACGTGCCGAGGTTTGAGATCCCTATGAAATTACACTACTCTCAAACCTCCGTCGAGGAACATCTCGAGCATCGTGTGTTTGAGATCCCTATGAAATTACACTACTCTCAAACGGTAACTGTCATTTGTTTGGTCTGCGACAAGTTTGAGATCCCTATGAAATTACACTACTCTCAAACCAACAAACGTGATCAATCTCACTTCTAAACGTTTGAGATCCCTATGAAATTACACTACTCTCAAACCGGTATCAGTTACCTTATCCGGTTATGACGGTTTGAGATCCCTATGAAATTACACTACTCTCAAACACTATCAAGTAAATCTTTTAATTTAATCATGTTTGAGATCCCTATGAAATTACACTACTCTCAAACATCCATGACAAATTCTCCTTTATATAATAGGTTTGAGATCCCTATGAAATTACACTACTCTCAAACTGATCGCCTGTCGGAGTCGGTGCCTTGATGGTTTGAGATCCCTATGAAATTACACTACTCTCAAACATCAGTAGCATTTTACGAAACGAGAAATATGTTTGAGATCCCTATGAAATTACACTACTCTCAAACCGATATTGGCGGCTTCCTTATATTGAGCGGTTTGAGATCCCTATGAAATTACACTACTCTCAAACCTACTTTGTTTTGCTTCGTGAACCTGACCAGTTTGAGATCCCTATGAAATTACACTACTCTCAAACATTGCCGATGCAGACAGCAAACAAAGATATTGTTTGAGATCCCTATGAAATTACACTACTCTCAAACAATTCGTACACGATGCAGCCGATGCGATGGGTTTGAGATCCCTATGAAATTACACTACTCTCAAACCGGTAGCGACACGTTCCTCGATTCGGTTCCGTTTGAGATCCCTATGAAATTACACTACTCTCAAACAAGCGTTCAAATATCTCGGCGCTAAACGGTGTTTGAGATCCCTATGAAATTACACTACTCTCAAACAACTATTTTCTTACGAATTTCTTTGTCACTGTTTGAGATCCCTATGAAATTACACTACTCTCAAACATTCCCAAATAGACCTACGGTGATTTACATGTTTGAGATCCCTATGAAATTACACTACTCTCAAACCGCAGCTGCAGGTGCTGGTATGGCATTAACGTTTGAGATCCCTATGAAATTACACTACTCTCAAACAGTATTAACATTATGACGCCGAAATTCTCTGTTTGAGATCCCTATGAAATTACACTACTCTCAAACCCCAAATCTTAACATTTGAGTTCAAACCGACTATGAAATCGGTACGAGAATGTGCACATAGGAATATCTTCATTAACGAATTAGACAAATATCAGAATCCACGATGGTCCGCTTTTCATAATTTAAAAGAGTATACTCTCGATTTTCTATCATTAGTAAAGCGAACCCGTGGCCCTTTATGGTTTGTAAAAACAATGTCATATCTTTATCAGAAACAAATGCTCTAAGATTAACTGTAACAAATAATTTATTTCGGTCAAACATTGTAACTAATTCCATATAATCAATAATTCGTTCGCACAAACCCATTTTGTTGTCGTTTATTTCAATTCCGGCACTTTTAATAATAGAGCCAATATCTAGCTTGGTATAAACCATGTCACAAGCAAAATCAATCGATAGATTGAGCAAAAAAGATTCTACATTTGACACGATTTCCATTGATTCCAAATAAAACTCTCCACTCATTGCTTTTTTCTCAAGTTCGGAAGCAATTTTATTTAGCAATGTTTTTTTGTTTATGTCAAAAGGGAAAAATTGTGTTAAGAGTTCTATGTTTTTATCCGTTCTTAACACCACCCCATTTTCAGAAACTACCGAGTCTCCATTCAGCCCAGATATTTGATTGCTCAAATCTTCTAAAATAGAGTATAGAAAATTAGGATTTTCTATCACAAGTGTATTCACTTTTTCATCATTTGTATCGAACACGGCATCGATTGCGGGATGTACATATTTCACAAAATCACCAACCTTTCAGTAGTATCAACTATATCGTTATCCCACTCCCCCACAATAAATTCCATATGGGAAAACTGTTTTTCCGTAATCGATAGCATTTGAACAACACCTTTTTCCGGTCGATTTTT
Organism: Acutalibacteraceae bacterium; assembly: GCA_045639905.1. Lineage (GTDB taxonomy): Bacteria > Bacillota > Clostridia > Oscillospirales > Acutalibacteraceae > RGIG426. The sequence continues at coordinate 25,754 of JAZUDZ010000060.1, read as the reverse complement.
CTGAACCATATTCTTTACAGAACTCTCCACCGTTCTTGTTGTCAGCAATTTGCAATATACTGATTCCTGCATCATTATAAAACCATTTTTTATCAAAGCTTTACGAAATTTTCTGTAATTCCGTTTATCCTCCAAAGTCTCTGTAGGCAAATCAAAAAAAACTATTATTCTCATAAATCGATAACTACTCATATATCAACATTAGCACCCAAGTCGTTGCACCATTCAAAATGTTTTATTTCCGACGGATCCGAATCATTAAGAGCATCAAAAACACTTCGAGTATATATCCGAATTGCGTTTTGCACATATTGTTGTGTATCTTTTATGATTACTTTTTCCCCTAATATGCGCCAAAGCTGATGTTTCTCGTCTTTCCCGAATTCATTTGGGAGATTTGCCACAACATATCGGTCTATCAAAATTCTAAATGGTTCCATCAAATCACAAGCTAAGTTAAAATGGTTAAACATATTGTTGTGAAAAATTCCCAGTTGCGTGACATACCCATTTGCTGAGATTTCCCGATTAAATGCAGACAATAAAATGCTATATCCATAGTTAAGGGCTGCATTAATTGGGTTTTCTTCACTGCGAGTAAATTCCATCCCAAACAAAGCGTTAAAATATACCTTTGCGGCGTGTCCTTCTCGGTTGGTGGCGTCCAACATTTCCACTTGCCCGATATACGAGTACAGGAGTTCCGCCTCTCTATCTTTTCCTAGTTCTAGCAAGAACGTAGCCTGTTTTCGAATTTTCTCCGAAATAATTTCTTGCCAAATTAACGCTTTAACATCCTCGTTCCATGCCACCTGAGTTCGGATTTTAGCGGAACTGTCATGACTTCCGTGATGAGGGACCAGTTCCGCGCATGGATTATGTTTGCTATCACAAAAAATTACTTTTACCTTTTTTTCAACCAGCACTTCCAAAAGACTCCCCGTCAACGAAATTGCCGAATTTTCTAATACTAGAATGGCAATTTCGTCGACTGAAATACGATTTGTTTCCATACTTCGGACTACAAGATATCCCATCTTATAGTCTAGCTTGGCCTGGCTTGAAACAACAACTGTACGCCAGCTCATGCTAAATCTAACAAGTTGACAGCGGATTTTGTTTCCCACAAACCTGATGCTGACCGATCAATGATACGAACATCTGAGTATTGCTTTTTCCAGTTGGATATTGTTGAACTAAAATTCACCGTCGCGGCCGCCTTGCCGGCTCCGCCAATCAAAGTTAAATCGCACCCACCGGAAACACGTCCAAACACCCCGTGAATTGACAGCAAAGCTTGTGCTTGTTTCTTTACGTCAAGAGCAATGAATGTTTCTCTACCGCATTCTAGAACTTCTGACGGATTATTAATACGCTTTCTGTAAATGCTCTTTGTCATTTTTTCACGATAAAGGTCATATAACTGTAGATTTTTTTCAGGGGTAATACAGTCGAATTTTTCATCATAAATATAATTCTTGTTTTGGCTACACTTTTCTACGAATCTTTCGACACGTTTTAGGTATGTATTCCATTCTGGCGAGGCCGAAAACTGCATAACAGGGGAAGCCACCAAACACTTTCCCTTGCTACCAATACCCGCAATACACACGCAAAATCCATCGAGTGATAGCATCGTGTGAATTTTCCACGGCCGCATTCCCATCGGGAAGGAAACATCATCCACTTGTTTGCCCAAAATATATTTTAGGCGAGAGAAAGCATACTCTTTTGCAAAAGCTGTATCCTCTAAAAAGCGTTTCCCATAAAGCATTTCGACAGACATAATCAAAACTTCACTTTTTTTGCCAACACTATATCGCACAGGAATAAGAAACATTACCCCCGCCTTGTTATATCCACCGTATTTTTCTGTGTTCAATCCATTTTTGAGCGGAACTAAATCCTTGTTCGCAGGAACAGGCATTTGGTCGAAAAAGCCACCCTTCTTGAAAAAGGCATACTTTGTAAAATGTGCGTTATTTTTTCCTAGCACCTTTTTCACTTTAGCAATATCTGGTTCCCCACGCCAAATCACTTTTCCATTTGCAACTCTTTCTTTTGAAAAAAGTGTCGACGTTTTGATACTGTAGCGACCATCCATGTTCTTAAAGAACCATTCTTTTGTAAATCTTGTATAATACACATTGCCAACAACAATATTTAAATATGCATCCTTGGCATGATGGAGATCGTTGAATACTCTCGACTTTAGGCAATCGAACTCTTGACGAAATTCAGACGCAAGACGAGCCTTAACATAAACAACCTCCGATTTCGGGTATTTTTCGGAAAGTAATGTTGCAACCGCTTTTGTAGATTGGGATGTTTCGGTCAATTGCCGATTGATAAACCCCCATTTTTCGTCTTCAGAAAAGGGAGTAATTCGAGTCAAACGTTTGAATTTTTCTTCCGTAATCAAACCAACTTCTTTATAGTAGGTCCACAATCCGAACATCTTCTTTTGCCATTCTGGGAAGACCGGATAAGCGTCGGATTTCTTTCCGTTTTCTTCCGACAAAACAAGTACTTTGTTGTTAAGAATGCTATCATCCTTGACCATTGCCTGCGGATAAATATGGTCAATGTCGTAAATTTTGGAATCCGAACTGAGCTTTTCCAAATCAATCGGAGTCCCGCTGTACATACTTCTTCCAAGTTGCATATAGTACAAGAAGAGGCGCTCACTTTGCAGTCGATTATCAGCTGCGTCTCCCATTCTTTCCAGTTCCGCCTTCAGTTCACGCACATCTTCATCACGACACTGTTTATACAAATCCATGATTTGTTCTCGCCGACTTTTAGTACGTTTTCCCTTTTGGTCTTCGGATGTTCCTCGAGCCATTTCAACAAAAATCTTCTCCGGCTTTCCAAATGCTTTTACAACATCATTTACGATATCCAATGTACGGTAAATCGGTCGTTTAACCGCATTGGAAACATACATGTCATCAAGTCGGTCAGAAAGAGATTTTTTGTTCTCCGTATAATACTGTTCTTGGCATGCTTTTACAACTTCGTTAAATGTAAATTTATCCGACAAAAGCTCCATCAAATTGTACTTCGTTTCCCACATGGCTTGGAGAATCGAATACTCCTCCCCATCGACTTGCCCGATAATGTCACATAAAAACGCGCGAGAAAGCCTGCCAAAATCCTTGATTTTGACACTACAAATGTATTTAATTTCCGATTCTGGCAAAGAAGGATATTTTTTTCGGAGCCAATTGGCAACACGAGCCTTGTCTTCCGCGTAGGAAGATCTCTCAATAATTCTTTCTACATCTTGCTCGGACAACAATCCGGATGCAAGCAATCTATTAAACGCAATTTGAGGAGCCAAGTTTGACTTAATCTCAACATCCACGCCATCTAGCATATCGTCTTTACCAAGCTGGTTTTCTGACATAAGAAAATCTCTGATGGCTTTAAGCGTAACTTTTTTACGCTTCATAAACAATTCGGTATATATTCTCTGCTTCAGTTCTACCGGAATCCGTTGGTTATTTATTTTTAGATTATTGATTTCATTCAACACCATAAATTTATGGTAACACAGTGAATCCTTCGGCAAAACCGTCTCACTCGGCAAATAGGTACAACGATTTGTAAGCTTTCTGATAAACTCCTCCTCACTTTTGTCCAGATCTACTATCTCTTCAAAATTCCACGGATAAATTTTCCCTTCTGCTTTACGAACAATCCACGAAAATTCGGAGTTGCGATTTAAAGGTCCGACAAAGTAAGGGATTCGATATGTAATAATCGACAATGCTTTTTCCTGTACAGAACGCCCCTCTGAATCTTTTTCTTGTAAAAAAGGCAAATAACCGGCAGCTTTATCTAAAAGGGTTTTCAGTTCATACCAATATAACTGGTACGGAATAACGCGATTATTGGTATTTTTTTGTTTTGGCATAAAAGTGTTCAACGATATTCGATTTTTTATATCTTCTACGAGACTTGCATCTTTTTCGTCAGGTGTAAATGTTTTGAACACTTCTAAAACATACTTGCCAAAATCGTCATTACTAATTTTTTTCAGTTTTTTTGATTTCTCTGCAGGTTCGTCTGTGTGATAAGCATAAGCAACATAATTGTTTATCATTATCTCTTTGCCACTCTTGTCATCTTTACCGTTTTTATCACGCTTTACAACTTGCCGGAACATTTCTTTGTAAACATTTTCAGGACAATACTTATGAATCAGTATTTTCAGATTTTTCAAATCTTCTTTATGCTGATCATACACCTTGACCTTTGCCTCTGAAATGCACTCGCTATCGCCCAAAATGTCAGACAAAACTGCCCAGTCATACAGTTTTCTGGCAGTTGTAATCAATTCAAAATCATCACCAAGATTGGCTTGTATCTCCGCCAGTTTATCATCATCCATGGAAAGAGCCACCGAACCGAATTCACTATATTCATCATTAGAATACAGCGCCTTTAATTCCACTTTTCTACCTGCTAGAAGATTTACAAGAGCTTCTCGACTAAACGGAAAATCTTCCTCTGCTGTTTTAGAGGGTTTCGTTCCCGGAAACAATAAGGCCAGCAATTCCTTACTCTTTGCCGTGACTGTCTGCTTTTTTTTCAAAACATCTCCGATACGGTCCGCATCTTCACACGTCCAGGGCAGAACATAATCATTCTGGATAAAATACTCTTCAAATGATTTGTATAATGCGGAAAAATCCTTAATTTCAGACAAGTTGTTTTTATTGATGTTGTTTAAAAAATGGCCACGGTGTGCCACTAACCAAGCACATGCTAAATATACAAGACGGACATCATGAGGCTCCGAAGATGTCATCAAGTCAAAGATCAAGTGATGAATTGTCGGATATTTTTCGTAATACTCCTTATCCGTAAAATCATCATCATTGAATAGAGCGTACGGCTCACCTGCATCCTCTCGGAACAGATTTGACGCCTGAAGACGCACAAAAAACTGAGGGTCAACTTTGGTAATCTCCTTAGCAAATAACTCTTGAGTTAATTGGACCCTTTGTTGCCGACGGTCAAGACGACGGCGGGCAGTTCGAAAAGCACGGCGTTCTGCGCTAAGGCTAGCCGCATCAAACAGCGTCACACCCCAAGCCGGTTCCCCGTGGAATTTCAAAAGATTATATTCTTCATCCGTTACAGCATATCCTACTGAATCCGTACCAATATCCAATCCGAGATAATATTTTTGATTTTTCATATTGACAACTTCCTTTCTATATGATATTCTCAACTCAAGATTCCAATCCCTATGGAATTGCACTATGAGTTCAAATAAAAGTTTACTCAAATCGTCGGCCTAGACCGGCTGCACAGTGTGTGCTTTCAAGAAGACCTCTTTTCGAGGTCTTTTTTCTTTTGTCATAGATATACACCACGAAAACACTATAAAGTATGCCCCCTTTTTAGAGGCCAAACTCTTATTTATAGTATAAGTTTTCTCTAAGGATTAATCAACATACTTTCCTCGCTATTATGTGCCATATTTAGCACATAATCGATAAAAATAATCTATTTGTTTTCATTTAAATGGAAAAGCCAACCAATTTCTTTTATTTGCGCGAAATCGGTTGGCTTTTCGTATTAATTATTGGGGCCAAAAATTCGATTAATTACTGTCTTATTTAGAAACATCTATCTTGTGTTCGCACATCGGACGGTTCATGGTTTGAGAATCGCCGACGGGAGTGTTGGCTGGGCAAAAGCATATATTTAGGGAACCTCGACCTAATACTTGAAATTGCGCCTTCAATTGTTGTCATTCATTTTTTTGGCTATGATATTCAGCCACTTTTCATCGCTTCGTTCCAGTCTCACATCAGCTGTAATATAATAATCCTCTAATTCAAATCCGTTGGACTCATTACAAAGAAAAAATAAATCTTTTTCCGTCATATCCGTAAACAAACGTCCCTCTTTTTTCCTGGTGGTTTCTCCATATTTAAACGACATATATAATATGCCACCGGGTTTAAGCGCTTTGTTTATCTTCCGTAATATCGCAGGTAGCTTTTCACGTTCAACGTGAAGCAGGGATGCGCATGCCCAAACACCATCAAACTCGTCCGTATAATCGAGATTTTCAAAGCGAAGCTGTCTGACTGTAAGCCCAGTTATTTTCGATGCGATTTTGCACATTGCTTCTGAAGCATCCATCGGAAGTACTGTATAACCATGATCTAAAAAATATAAACTATCACGGCCTGTTCCACATCCTAAATCAAGGATGTGTGCGGGCTTGGACAAATAGGAAAGGAAACGGTCACACATGCTATTCATATTAGCCGTGCTGACTGAATTTTGAAAATCAGCCGCATGCTCATTGTAATAGCTTATCGTTTTGTCTTCTCGTTCGCTCATACCGACCACTCTCCGAAACCAAGGTTCTTCGCCGCGTTGTATGTGGGCCGTATCAGGTCTTCCAAGTGTCCTGCAAACTCAGATTTTGTCAAATTGGGAATATATAGTTTGCTGTTTGCTTCGTTGCTGTTTACATGTTCTGCGCGGCACTTTTCAAATGTTGCATGAATTTGATCTGATGTCCAAATTGCTTGATATGAGCAATACTCGATATCGGACAAAGCTGGAAAAAATCGATTCCAGTTGGGTAGACCGTTGCTTTTGCTGCTGTTTAAGCTTTTGGTTGTCGGAACCAAATTCCAAAGTTCGTCGTGTGCAACATATGACCACGGCACAAAGTGATCAAGGGAAATGTCGGTTTTGGACATAACACTGCCATCGCCAGCGTAGATGTTTATAATCGGCTTGTATTCTATAACGCTCTTCCAGAACTTTTTGGCCTTTTCCATTTTCCTTTCACTGGGGGGCGCTAATTTGTTCGATATGCCGGGAACACTCGGATTTCGCCTTTGTAAATAGATGATCAGATTGTACTCAAGCCATCCGGATACAATCGCTTGATTAATTTCAAAATACTTTTGCCACTCGTTTGAAATCTCAATTGTTCTGGCAAGTCCGGCACCACCGCCAAACCGATAAATCAGGTTTGTATCCCCATTAACTCGACCAATCACATCCGCCGTTTTATTCCATGCACTACCTCGAAAGTCCGGCATAAACGGAGCATGAAAACGATATGGAACATTTAGCGTCAATGTGCTTTTATACCTTGTCAATGTTGTATCGCTGCATGTTGTAAGAAACGCCAACACATCCTGTGCTTTCGCCGATGGTTTCAGGCCACTGATTTCTTGTGTGTACAGAACCAGTTTTTCCAGCGTATCCGCTGGTCCTAAATTTAAATGATATTCTGAAACCATATACCATGCATCCGTCACCATATGGTTAATGATTTCGTCGAAGGTTGCGTGTGTTTTGCCTGCCTTGATAATATCGAGAATCCCTCTAAGCCAGAATATCTTGTACGACTCACTCATGTCCGAAAAAACACGCGACAATGACTGAATCGACAACCCTTCACTTTCAGGCAAAAACATTTTACTCACCTCCGAAACCAAGACCTACACTCAATATTGTTTAGAACTTTTCCTTGAAGTATTCTTGTAGTTGCTTATCCACGCAATATATATAGCACCCCTTCATCCCACGCGTCATCAGTGTGCGATATGTGTTCCGAATAATCTCGTCCGCGATTTGTTTCGCCTTTTCGGGATTCTCTTGATGCAATTTTTTAATCCCTTTCAATGACTGGTCTGTGGATGCACGTTTAGAGTCATCCGTAATGACACGCCCATTTTCAAAGCGAAGATCCGGGCCGATAATAACACCGACATAATCAAATTCAAGACCCTGAGATGTATGAATGCAACCGACCTCGTTCACCGAGTTCTCGTCGATTGCCCAGGTAGAACTGTTCCCAAGGTTCCAACTCATTGAAAAGTCATCAATCACTATGTCATGAACATCGGAATTGTTTTTTCCTTCCTTAATCCAGTCCCAGCAATATCCGGCAAGAAGTCTTGCACGATTTGTATTCTTGTTCTTTTCGAAAATCATCTCGCGAAGTTCCTCGGGGGAATCTACAACACGAAAATCAAAATCGATGTCTTCTAAATCCGTATTCGCAGTTTCTCGAATTTGGAGAACATAGTCAATCCATGCCAGATATCCGTCGGAACCGTTACAGCGGAACTGTGAATCTAGTTTCATATGGGATACTTCAGCACCCCAATCAGCTGCCCACTTCTCGATTTCAGCAATACTGCCGATATCTTGAATTGTTACTCGCTGACTTTCGTCAATAAAGAAGACACTGCATTTGGATGCACCGATAATTTCCTTGATTTGATTCTCACCGAGATTGTGAAACATACCGGACTTGTTGTTAAGCCGATGCGCCTCATCAGCCAAAATCACATCCACCACATTTTCTTCACAATCAAAGTAATTGCCGGATCCTTTGAACATGTTATCTATATGTGTTTTCCGACATGTTCCTTTTAACTTGGCAGCATACACATTACGCGGTGCACTGTTTTTTGATGCATACTGACAAAACAGACCATCATTTGTAAGTTGGGCAAGCAGATTGATGGCAACCACCGTTTTCCCGGTTCCCGGTCCGCCTTCCACTATCACGACCCGTTTTTGATTGTCGGAAGCACTCTGTCTGGCTTTGTTCAATGTATTTTCATAGACAACCTTTTGGTCATCAATTAATGTAAATTCCCGATTGCCGGCTACCATGGAGCTCAGTTCATCTTGTAGCATCTTCGACGGACGGATTCTGCCGGAATCAATTTGATAAAGAAGATTGGCCTTATCGCCGTAAGAGATATTCTTTTTGATAAAGGAGCGAAGTTTGTCCACTTCTCCCCTTGTAAAAGCCGGCGCCTCCTGCAAATACTCTGTATACTGTTCGGCATCCAAAGGATCATTCGGTTTCCTTTGATAATTGTGCAAATAGGAACAGGGAGACAACTCGATATTCCCGGACCAGACCATTTCGTTATAGTCCCTGATAATGCTCGCATAAGACCAGGCCTGATAAGACGGATGCACCACCTGTCGTTTTGCTCCGCCCGTAAATGTCTCAACCAAAGCATCCTGGCCCTGTACGGCAGTCAGTTCCTGCCACTGTTTCAGTTCTACAATAACAACATTCCCGGTCCGGTTCTCATCATATCCGGAAATCATAAAGTCAACCCGTTTGGATGTCTGCGGAATGTTGTACTCAATGGCGATTCCCACATCTTCCGGAATGTTTCTGTCATTCAGCACCTTATACATGTACTGCATGGAATTTTCCCAGGATTCATATTCTTTGGGAGATACATGACGATGGGTTTTCTCAAATACTTTTGCATTAATCTGAGGCGCAATCGTATCTGCTTCCACGCTTTGTATGAAGTTTTCTTTTATGCCTTGATAGACTATCATACGATCTCCTCATTTTACTGAATAAATATTTAAATAATTATAGCATAAATATATATAAAAGTACACGCATGAAAAAGAACGATTTTGGCACAAAAACAGCGCACATAACACAAAGGACAAGAGAAAATCTCTTGTCCTTTGTTACTCTCGTTCTAACTCATTCCTCACTGGTCTTGAGCATGACATTCTTCAAACCGAGCTGGTCGAGTCTTACGCCGGTAATCAACTGATACGCATCAATTAATCCATCTACCAGAATGCAAACTCCCTCCCCGTCAGAAGCGATGAACTCACGAGCAATTGGAAGAAAGTCGACTTTCACATCTTTTGTCCCAACTTCCACATAAAGTCCACCCCATGTTGTGTCATCGTCAACATCTTCATAATCTTCTGGCTCAACAACAAAAATCTCACATCCGTGCTGACTTGCAGCCAAAAATGTCAAAAATGCCGACATTCTTTTTGCAATAGTCGTGATAGATTCCTCAAGGGAAAACCCTTTTGCAAGTTCAGCAAAAAACTGGATACCAAGAAAAACGGGCAGATTTTCCATAGTAGCATAAGAGAAATCCATAGCTTTTCCAATATTCGTTTTCTCAACTCCGTCTGAAAAATCTCTAAAATGAGCAAGTAGTATCAGCAGGCCTACATCTTGAGTGGAAATGTTTTCAAACGGGTTCGCATCTCTTGGTTCTTCTTCAAACAGCTGGTTTTGCTCAGCAAAATCAAGTGCCCTTTGAATTTGGTTGTTTTTCTTGTTCAAATCTTCGTACAACATAGTAAATGCCTCTCTTTCGTTAACAGTTCCGTAAACGCTTTGCGCTTACATTTTCTTTCTAGGATGGTTATATTATATACTATGTTATGTCCGAAATTTTACACATAAAAAGGAGCCGAGCCCCTTGACAAGACCCCAGCCCACTTTAACTTATATTATCCACGATTTCTTTAATTTCCGTCCAACTATGCGCTCGGACTAATCCTTCCTTGTCATCATCCACATCCCGGTTATACGGCGCATCAAACAGTATTCTCATATAATGCCCGCCAATTAGATTGTGCAATGCATCGTCAATCATAATGTCACCGGATAAGAGTTGCTTATTGTGGGTAATAATAACATGATGCCAGTCGATGAACGGGAAGCAACGGAATAATAAATCTTCCATTTTCGCCTTAATCGACTTATACGGCGTGGAAGTCACAATATACACCTTGTGTCCAACGTCAATAAAGTGCTGCAGGACTTCGGCGGCACCTTCCATGGGTTCAATCTCCGCCCATAGTGTATCATCGTCGTCGATCACGGAAAGGACTTGATCTAAGGTTAAGTTTTTATAGGCTTTGGAAACATCCCACTCGGTGATTTCGTCAACGGTTACCGATTGGTTATACCGTTCGTTGAGTCGTTTGACCCACACGTCCATCAGCTTTTCGATGGTTCCATCCATATCAACAAATATTGTTAGTGACTTCATGATACTTCCTTTGAAACTTCTTTTCTGATTTTGTCTTCGTCTACTTTTACAAACTTATTCGCCTGTCCGGATTCCGCAAACACCTCATAGAGACAATTGTCGGCCAGTTCACATTTCCCGTGGATTTCCGGAACATTTACGAAGTCTCCGTGCTTATATGCTGCTCTATACTGTTTATGTTCGAGCTCTGTCCCCTTGCTATCTTTTGACACCCGATCGAAAAACAATTTGTTGCCGTCATACGTAATGGTCAGTATAATCTCGGTACCTTCAAACGAACCTTTTGGATCGCAACACCAAGTGCCGTTAAACTTGGAACCTTTCGTTGATTCGGGGATTGCAATTGTAGGCTTTGTAACATAGACGGGCTTGGATTCTTCCTGGTTTTCCGGTTTGTTCGATAAACTGCAACCACACAAAGCTATCAGCAATACAACTAACAATATTGTTGCCATACATCTTTTCATATGTCGACCCGTCCTTTCTTAGAATACAATCTTATTATGAACTAAAACCAAAAAAAACACAACCAAAACCCTTCTCGAAATCTCTTCTATATAGGAAAAAGCCCGAGCCATTGCCCGGGCTTTTGATTGTTAAGATTCCTGGTTTTCAAACATCTCGCGAATGGACGGTGCGTTCTTTGTGAGTTTCTTGATGCTCAAATCCTGTGCCTTGTCATTGGCAAGACGCAAATTCCGGTCGGAAGAAAGCAAAGCCTCCTTGGTTTTTTGCAATGCATCAATCGTCTTGTCAATATCCTTGATGGCTTCCTCAAACTTTCTGGATGCCAGTTCAAAGTTGCGTGCAAATCCATCCTTAAAGGTTTGCATGTTTTCCTCAAAATGAACCAGATCCAATTGCTGATTACGAACAACCTGTAATTCTTTTCGATATTCCAAAGCATTCTGGGCGCTGTTTCGAAGAAGCGAAATTAGAGGCAAGAAAAACTGGGGACGAATCACATACATTTTCGGATACTTGTAAGAAACATCGACGATACCTGTGTTATATAGTTCACTGTCTTGCTCCAAAAGAGTTACCAATACGGCATATTCACAGCCCTTTTCATTTCGGTCTTTATCAAGTTTCGCAAAGAAGTCCTCGTTCTTATGTTTAGAAGCCGTTGTATCCATTTCATTCTTCATTTCGAACATAATGGAAATGTATTCTATGTCGTCCTTGTAGTCACGAAAAATAAAGTCGCCTTTAGTCCCACCACTGGTATCATTATCCTTCTCAAAATAAGCATCCGGGAACGCCGTCATACGAACCTGATTAAAGATTGTCTGGCAATGTTGCTCCAAACTCTCTCCCACCATTTTTGTGGACTGTCTAGCTTTAAAATCTCTAAGTTGGTTTATCTCTTCCTCGCGAAGAGCCAGCTCCCCTTTGAATCTTTCGGTCAAATTGGATTCACTCAAGGCCCGTTCCTTCTTCTGAAGTTCCAGTTCTCCCTGCAAACGGGCAACTTCCGCCGTCCTATCGGCAATCATTTTTTCTTTCTCTTGGATTGCCTTCGTCACGGCAAGTTCTTTTTCGCTATCGGCATTTTTTAATGAACCGACAAGCTGCATAATCTCTTTTTCCTTCTCTGCAAGCAGTCGATCCCGTTCTGCCTGAAGCTGGTCCAGTTTTTTCTCCTGTTCTGCCTGAGCAAGCTTCATATTGGCTAATTCTTTCTCTTTGAGTGCCTGTTCTCTGCGAGACAGTTCCTCTTCAAATTCGTGATCACGAATCTGTTTCAAAATTTGGGCATATCCGGCCTCATCCACCTGGAATACTTCTCCGCATTTAGGGCATTTGATTTCGTTCATTAATTAATTCTCCTTCCATTCAATTCGTACTCTGCTTTGTCGGCAAATTGGCTTCGTTTTTGGGAATCCTTCTTGCCTTTAGGACTCCCTCATTATATCATGCCGGTCTCTATTTGTGAGGGACATCATGTGTCCCATCATCCTACCTACAATAGTAATCTACGACAGTAGAAATTATTGTATATATTTTACACCATTTTTATACTTTTTGCACCCCTTCTATGTGCCAAAAACAGCACAAGACAATCTTTTGAGCAAGTTTTTCAAATAACAGAGGGACTCCTGAATTATCTCATTCAAGAGTCCCTCAAACATTATTTCTAATCGAAAATCATACGCCGATATTACATGCGATTGAACAAACTTCCCTGCACAATCATATTTTGAGAATACCCTCCAAAGAATGCGCCATATCGAATATACAAAATATTCAAATACTCGCCGTCCTCTGCAGCGCCCACAATGGAAACCTTGTACTTACCGTCTTCGGGGGTCTCTTTCGCCAGATTCGGGTTATACGGCACAATGGTTTCTCCCGGTTCCAACTGAATCCCGCCTTGATGTGTAAGAGCCGCTGCCACATCGTCATACGTCGTGCCAATGGCGGACAGATATTCTTCAAAACTCAGTTCCTTGTCCCGGTCCACATCGTAGTAATATGCTTCCCATCCGTTCGTCACCATATCGGTATAGGGTTTCCCGTCACGATGACTGACCACAATTGCCACCACCGAATTATACGGGAAGACCTCGTAGGACACCTCGGCAAAATACGTGTCCGGGCTCTCTTGTTTTGCTTTGACGAGGTACGGCTGATAGGCTTTGTTGATCTTTTCATTAAAAGCCTTGGCATTGGCGGAGTCAACGGTCAGCATCGGGAACTGAATCACATATTCGCCCACCTTTGTCTGATCATACGCATCGGTGTATCGGATGGATTCGTTCACCTTGTTTTTTACAAGCTGTTTTTCTGCCGAGATTTTGTTTTCCTTCACATAATCGGTCGAAACATAGGCATAGGCCCCTGATCCAGAGTCTTCGGATTCCCACATATATCGAATCTTATAAAATCCGTCTTTCTCACCGGCAATGGTAACCGAATCCCCTTTTTGAAGTTTCCCGACAATCTGGCTATCCGTTCCCGCACCGCTGCGAACATTCAAAATATCCGTTGTTGTGCCGGTTCTTTTTACCGTATAATCGGACAATTTCTTGGTCGGCGTTTTCGTTGTAGTCGGAACGGTCGTGGTCGGCTCTGCCGTTTTTACGGTCGTCACGGCAGGAGCAGATGACTCTTCCCCGGGCTTTGCATTCGGCTCGGTTTTAGCGCAGCCGCATATACTCAACAGAAGGCACAAAGTAAGTAAAATCAGAAGAGTTCTTTTCATATACATCATCATTTCCTTTTCTGTGGACTTTAGTTTTTCTCATTATACTCCAATCAATCGGCAATTTCACGCAAATTTCTTTTTGCGGAAGTATAGCTTCTCAAAACAATTGTATATTGCCGAATCAAGGTTTATAAGAAACTGCCCATCTTATGTGTTTCCTGCATATAGCCCGTAAACATACCGTCCACATAACGGGCCAGTGTCATTTGCATATTCCGGGCATCGCCGGCCATACCGAGAATGACAACCGGATAGGAACCGGTCGGATTTTTTGACATGACATTCGGGTCATATTTGCCAAAATATTCCCCGTATCCCAAATTCACTTCGTTCTTCATTTCCAAATAATCAATCAGGTCGTCGTAGCTGAGCCCCAAGGCCGACAAATACTCCATAAATGTCAGTTCGCGGTCCTCGTCAATGGAATAGTAGTAATAATCGGTTTCCATCGTCACCATGGAGGTAAACAATTTTCCGGTCTCGGAGTAAACCGCCACCGCCACCAGATTATTACTCACGTAAGAGGTATAGGAAATCTCACAGCGATACATGCTGTCCGTTCCCGCTTTCAGCTTGTCATACGCACCTTTGTATTTAGACAGAATTTTTCTGTTAAGAGAGTTGGACTCCGATGTGCCGAAATTCAGCTGCGGAATGTGTACGGAATTGGTTCCCGCCACCTTTTTCGTACCGGGTTGATAATACGGGACCGAATAGGAATATGCATCCGTCACATAAGAAGCCGTTACAAAGTCCGTGATTATATGAGCCAGGTACTTTCGAATCATCAAAACGTCTTTCATGTCGATGCTCTTATCGGTATTCACATCGCTGTTTTCTTCCGAAGCAATAGAACCGAGTTTGGACAAATATCTTCTGATGGACAAGACATCCTTCATGTCAATATTACCGTCACCGGTGGCATCACCGAGAAGTTTTCCTTTTGTCCCGACACAGATTTTACCGGGAGACACCAAAGGCTGTACCAGGAGACAATCAATGGCGGAAACATCTCTTCCGTTTATATACAAACTGACGGGATACTCTCCCTTTTTCGCCGTTTGGGAAACGGTGAACTGCAAGGCAATCGGAACGCCGACCGAGCTGTTGTTTACATAGGTGCCGCTCTTCAGTTTCGCATGAATCTTTACGCTTCCGGCAGACGGCGTCGCTTCAAAAGTCAAATCGGTAAACCCTGTTTGCGGATTTCCGATTTTCTTGAATGTCAACGCATTGCTGTCATACTTAACGTCAACCGTAAACTCGGAAACACCTTCGTTTTTGGTAATATACAGCGGATACATAAAGGTTTCGCCCGCATCCGTATAGGCGTCACCGCCCTTCATCTCAAAGGTATGCACTTTATCCGGTGCCTTTTCGACATTAATGGTAAACGGAAGGGTCGTATGGAATATGTCCGTAATTTCCCCCTGAGGTGTAATACCTGCCGGATCAACATTTAAGTAATAGGTATAGGAACCAAGAGGTGTCAACTCATGGCACGAGCAGTGAATGGTACAAATTTTTCCCGTGGTTGTAAACGGAATGTTGTCACTGATGGCATATTTGCCGTTCAGTTTCAGGAAAAACCCGTAATGCCCGTTATCCCATGTCTGACATTTACAGGTGCTTAAAATATTGTTCTCCCAGGTAATATCATTCACATTAAATCCCCATTCGCCGGCCAACTTTTCACCGGTGAAGAGCATTTCCGAGGCAATACTCACGGCGGCCGTCCCCGGATTATTATCGATATATATCGGAAGGTCGAAGGATTCCCCCTGCCGCACGGTAATATCATCAGCGGACACCGCAAGCTGACTGCTGGTGTAATACTTCGGTTTGGCCGGCGCAGAAGAAGGTTTCGTGGTTTGTGTCGGCGTACTTCCCTGCTTGGTTGTGGTGGTTTTCGGCTGGGTGGGAACCACACTTCCGGTATACGCATCATTAATGTCCGAATGGGCAAGCGGAACTTTCGTATCCAGATAGGTTAAAAGACAATTGGTAATCGGCTTCCAGTTTCCGTACCACTCGAGCGTGATATTGTCATAATAGATGGCTCTGCCATACATACCGGCGCCGAGGGTGCCGTCATCGAGAAGAGCAATAAGGCCGTTGCCGGTACCGGCAACAGGGGTAACTTCGTAGTTGCTCAAAGAGAACTCACCGGTTTTGAAGGAGCCGACACCCGGAACAAATGTACCGGTCGTCTCGTTGGCGAAAAAGTTTTCGCCTTCACTAGCGGTAAGCATCATGGCATACATGTACAAACCATACTCGGAGTTACCGGTTACGAGTTCGTTATCACAACCGACATCGACGGTGAAATAGAGCTCCCCACCGGCCGGGATTTCGCCCTGCTGCGCCAGTGCATCACTCAGACCATCGGGGATAATATACGGATGAACACCGTTACGCTTGTAGGTGGTGGCATCCATAACGTACTTAAGGGCGTGGTTGCCGGACCCTTTCGGCCACTCCACAACCTCACCGACGAGTTCGCCGTTTGCTTTCATGACAGTACCTGCATTCTCTTCTTCAAAGTCGATTTTGTAAAGCAGGGCCCCCTGCGCCGCGGAACTTGTTATCACAACAGTTCCGAAAGCGGACACGGCCAGTAGCAAAGATACGATTACGGACAATAGTTTTTTCATGGGTTTTTCCTTCTTTCTTTAAATTCCGAATATTACTTTCAGAGAATCCAGTTCTCCTTTGTACGAATAGTAGGCGGGCATAAGACCGGTGCTGTTACAGGCGCTCCCGTTTATACAGCATACACAATAGGAGCCATCGGCCGAGTGGCTGCCGTCCAAATAGAAATTCACCACAACGAGTTTGTCTCCGTTATGGCTATACAGCACCTCCGTCTGGTATCGGTCACAAATCGCGCCGTAGGTTTGATACACCTGTTGGCCGACATACTTTTCGGCCGATTTCTTGGCGTTTCCTCCAAACAGGCAACTGCCGCCGCCGAATAGAGTCACCAGCATCAGCACAACGACGGCAAGACTGGTCAGAATCTGACCGATATCCCGCTTTCCTCCGTTGTTTCCTTCAGGCCCGGAGTTCTGCCTATCATTGGGTTGGTTATTGTTTTCGTCCATTTTCCCATCTCCTTTTCGGAAGTATTTTGTAAACAATCGTCCCGGGAAAGCTTTATCAAACGGGAATCATTCCTATTTTTTGTTAATTTTAGCACTTATTTTTTTGCAAATCGTATGCTGTCAGCATAATTTTTTTGTCATTGACACTACCTTTTTTGTGGTGGTATCATAAAAAAGTATGGGAGGGATTCTCTTGGAAAAAGACACCGCAAAACTACTGGAAGAACTGAAAGAATTCGATTCTTTTAAGGCTTTCTACATCGAAAACAAAGAAGAGCTGGCCGTCGTTTCACTCAGCGAATATCTGGAAAATCTCATCACCGAAAAAGGACTTAATAAGTCCGACATCGTGGAAAACAGTGAGATGAGTGAAGTGTATGCTTATCAGATCATCTCCGGCATCAAGGCACACCCAAAACGGGAAAAAGTACTGTGCCTGGCGTTTGGAATGCATCTGGACTGCGACGAAACACAGAAAATGCTGAAAAAGACCGGTTATGCACCATTGTATGCAAAGAACCCCTTTGATGCGGTTGTCATCTACGGACTTTTTAAGAAGCTGAGTATCGTAGAAGTCAACAACCTTCTCTTCGAATACGGGCAGGATACTCTCGGATGACACGTATCTGTCCAAACTGTAACGCACCCCTCCAGGAAGGGGCCCAGTTTTGCCCTCACTGTATGTTTTCCCTGGTAGATCCCACCCTCATTCAAAAAGAGCCCCATCCGGAAGAACCGAAAAAAAGAAAAAAGAGATGGATTTTACCTCTCGTTTTAGCTCTGATCATCGCCATCCTGATTGGGACCCTGTGTACGGTTTTGTATACGAAAAAACATGCCGTTCTCTGTTCCTATGACCAGTTCGTTCTGGCTGCCACCCGCGTCAGTTCCGTTTTGGAACTCGGCGATTTGTGGAGCCCGGAAGAATTTTCGGATGTTCGGCACTCAAGAAAAGATAAGACGATACAGTATGTCGCTCCGGTTGCCTTAGAGGACGCCACCCTGTCGGTTTTCTTCTATAATAAAGGAGAAGAAATCCATGCCTATCTGTCCGACTTGCACTCCGAGGATTTTGATGACGGAGAAACCCTCATCAAAGCCATTGTGCAAAGCGTCGGCAACTCCTTTTTCACGGACATCGACAATGTATTTGCCAACGAAAAAGTCTATCCGAAGAAACCGATGAGCGAACCGTTCCCCACCTACTACACCGACCTTCTCGGCCGCACGGAAACCTATGAGCAGGATATAAAAAACGGCGTCATGATTTCCACCAAGACCCTCTCGATGTTTACCGACGCCGATACTTTAATCACCTATTATGTTATAGAAAGACTCTCGGATACCGGCCTTGTCTACGACCTGGCCCTTGACTACGGAAGGATGCCTTCATGACCTGTGAGACGTTTCGACAAAACCTAAAAGCCGACTATGATTTAGTCCGGGTGTTGTCCACCAAAAATGATTCCCTGACGGTTCTTTTACGGCACAAAACCCTTTCCCGGCATCTGGTTTTACGCCAGTACCCCGAGCCGGTGGATGCCTATGATTTTCTGAAAACCATCCGGTACGAAAACTTTCCGATTATCTACGACACGTACCATCTCGAAGACGGGCAAATTGTGCTGGAAGAATACATCGACGGCATTACGGTCGCCTCCGTACTGGAGGACGGCCTATATACCTATGAAGGTGCCCGACGGGTGCTTCTCGACGTATGCGACGCCCTGGCGCTGCTCCACGAGCAGGGCTTTGTCCATCGGGATTTAAAGCCGGAGAATATCATGATTTCCAAAGAAGGCATCGTCAAACTCATCGACTTCAATGCCAGCCGTACCTATTCCGACTCCGCCTCCACCGACACGGTGAAAATCGGCACCATCGGTTATGCGCCACCCGAGCAACTCGGCATCGCCCAGTCCGACCGCCGTACCGATATTTACGCGCTGGGCATTCTCCTGAATGTCATGCTGACCGGAAAGCATCCGTGTAAGCAACTGGCCGACGGCAGAGTCGGAAAAATCATTGCCAAATGCACGCACATCAACCCCACCGCACGGTACCAAACCGTTCAGGAACTGGCAAAAGACATTTAACAGAGCCGCAAAAGGCTCTGTTTTTTTGACTCAAAAATGTTGTTTCTCGGTTATATTGTTCGTGTTCGCTTTTTGAACACTCCGGGCAGGAGAATCCCACAAAAAGTCACCTGTGGACGGGCACATATCCGTCTCCGTGCCGGCACGGTGATGCCGGACTGTCTCACGTGCTTGGAAAATTTTCTGTTTTTCCATGTGAGATAGAAAAATCCTCTACCGAAAGAATTTTCTCCTTCGGTAGAGGATTCATTTTTTACTTGATATATACTGTCTGATTTCAGGCTCCGAGTTTCTCAATCATATGAGCCAAGAACTTACGAATCATCAAAACGTCTTTCATATCAAGAGACTTGTCGACATTCACGTCGGCATTCAGTTGATCGATTTCGTCGGCCAGGCCTGCCAGATATTTACGGAGTAATAAGACATCCTTCATATCGACGGTGCCGTCCCCGTTTCCGTCACCGTACACGAGTTCGGAAATACCGGATTCGTCCGACTGATCGCCGGATTCATCCTCGGACACGTCTTCCGACACATCTCCGGCAGCCGTGGTGGTCGGAGTGACAACCGTTTCCGTCGTGGTGGTCGGTGTCACTTCACTGCCAGTCGTCGTAACGATATCGGATGCGGTCGTCGTCGGCTCCGTCGCGGTCGTGGTAGTTGTCGTCGGCTCCGTAGTCGTTGTGGTCGTCGTCGTGGTGGTCGGCTCTGTCGCCGTATACACGCCGCAAATTCTGATACAATCGGAATCAAAGAAGACTTCCTGCGGCGGGGCGCCGTTCACGGTGATTTCCATGTTCGGGTCCACCGTCATGCGGTCGCCGTTATACTCATATATAATTTCCATCGTATAGTTTTTGCCGGCTTCAAACGCCAGGCCCGACCAGGACCGGTCTGTAGTCCATTCGGTCCAGCAACGTTTTCCATCCGAGCAAACAGCCTGCGAAGGCATCGCGCCGACAACCGGGGTCTCCACCGTAAAGTGCAGGTCAGGAAGGACATCCTTTTCCTCTGTCAGCGTCAAAGGAATCTGAACCTCCGCACAGCCGCTGCTGATGCAAAGGGTGGCTTCATCTTCTTCCTCCGACCAGTCGATTCGGTAGTTTAAGATCTCTCCGCCGACCGTAAGACCCGTACTCGGGTCATAGGTCCAGAGTTCTTCTTTACCGGATGTGAACTTTACATTGAGCTGCAGCCCATCCAGTCGAATATCCTCCAAAGTCAAATAGTTATCACAGTATGTGGTCTGGTTCGGCAGAGAGACGACCAGCATCTCCTCGATGGGATCTTCCACCTTCTCCACCTTTATCGGAACGGTTTTGTCCGTGTGATAGTCATCAAAGCCGGCCGATACCAAATAGGATTTGCCGACTTCCATATACGCCGTAAAGACCGCCTGGGTCTTTCCGTCGATTGTTTCCATTCCGAAGGGCCCCAGGTATGTTTCCATACCATCCGCATCCACCTCGAACAAATCGGCAAAAACCGGCGTATTCCCCTGTATCGCGGTAGAAATTTGATAGACACCGTCTGCTTCCGGCTTGAAGACACTCCGGGTGGCCTCGTCGGCCGAAAGTATCGTGTTCACCGTCTCGCCGAGGATAAGGTCGGCGGGGGTGATGACTTCCACGGGAATTTCGGATGAAAAGTCGGTTTTCGATCCGGTCACCGTCACGATAGCTTTGCCGGGTTCCTCGGTGGCCCAGTAATCGTATTGCGGATTCACAACACTCGATTTATTGCTTTTAAATGTAAGGGATTCGTCCGCCTGCCAGTCCCCGTACGGAGAATAGCGTATGCGCGGCCCCCACAGATCTCCTGCATAGATAATGACGGGAGAAACCGGCTTTCCTGCAACGGAAAACGCCATATAGCCGTCATTGTCCTGTCGTTTGGTGATTTTAACCGTAACCGGGTACTCACTCAAACGATAGTATGACAATACATCCGGATCACAGTGTACCATAATGTTCCACGGGGTGCCGGAGGGGGATGTAAACACCGTGCCTCCGAAAACTCCGCTGTCGCCCTTCGTCTTGTCCGGGCTCATGGCCGTGACTTCAACCGGAACGGGAGCGTCAAACACAAGGCGATATTCCCCCTCCTCTTCCGGCACAAACAGCATCGAATCCACCGGATACGAAGAGCCCGGATAGAAGGTGTATTCCCGGTCAAGTTCCATCCATCTAGCGTCTTTAACCGTTATTTCCTTTTCCTCTTTCACGCCGTTTGCAAGGGTGGCGGTGAGCGTAAAGGTACCGGTTTTCAAATAGCGGACGACACAGCCAAAGGGGATGCTGTCCGTAATCTCGGCCACTTCTTCGTCACTGACGGACCATGTGGCCCCTCCCAAAGCCGTATCCGGAAGGAGGTTTGCGGTATACATGCAAAAACCTCCGACGCGGGCCTCTAAATCCGACGCTTCGGCCGGAACAATCTGAACACCCGTTGCCTCGGCTGCTTCATAAAACCAGAGATCGAACATGCCGCTGTCATTGTTCCACATATAGATCTCAAAGTTGACGGTCTCTCCGGCCGTAAGCTCTCCTACATACTCAAAGGATACATCCCAGTCCGTATCGTCATACTTTTTAGAGAACTCCCAGTTTTCGTCATAGACATCAAGAACCGGGTCCCCCGTATAATTGGCAGAACGCAAAATATAGGTGCCCGCCTTTTCTGCCGTAAAGGTATAGAAGAGCCACTGACTTTGCTCTCCAAATCGGACTCTCTCGGTGGTATTGACCGTCAATGTTTTGACCGGATCCTTTTCAATCCGTACCGTTATACTGCCGTACTTAGGCTCTAATGTCAGCGTATAGGTTTGTCCGGCCGTAAGATACAAGGTATTGATTCTCTGGTCGTAAAGATACATAGAGCTCATCTGTTTTCCGTTTTCCTCCAGATAGGCCCAGGAATAGGTACCCCCTACCTCGCAGTTTGCATAAAAGGTATACGGTCCGGTTTCTTTGGGAACAAACTCAAACACGCCCATTTCATCAGACGAAACGACATAGTCTTTGCCAAAGACGAAGCCTTCTTCTTCCTCACTGCTTTCTTCCAGTGATTCTTCCAGAGACTCTTCGAGGGAAGCCTCCTCCGCAGAGCCCTCCTTGAGGAGACCCACATCCAAATTTCCGGATGTGCGAGCCAAAGAGGACAGTGGCAGCATGGTGCAGACAAAGAGAACTGCCAGCAGCATCGCCATCATTTTTTTCGTCATTTTCACTTGGATCACTCCTAAATAAGTTTTTACAACGGTCCTATTTTACCATACTTCCTTTTCCGTATACAATCCCCGTTTTCGAAGAAAGACCAAAAGAGGCGCGCCCTCCAAACGAGAGCGCGCCTGAAAATTTGTTTAGCCTAATTTCTCAATCATATGAGCCAGGAACTTGCGAATCATCAAAACGTCTTTCATGTCAAGGGACTTGTCGACATTCACGTCCGCGTTCAGCTGATCGATGGTATTTTCGATACCGGCTAAGTATTTACGAAGGAGTAAGACGTCCTTCATATCCACTGCGCCGTCGTCGTTGGCGTCACCGAGAACCAGCTCGGACGGTTCGGACTCATCCGACGTATCCGACTCATCTTCCGACACATCTTCCGACACATCTTCGGACACGTCGGCGGACTCATCGGAAACGGTCGTGGTCGGCGTCACTATGTTTTCTGTCGTGGTAGTCGGAACCTCGGCCGTCGTGGTGGTCGGAGCCTCTGTCGTGGTGGTGGTCGTCGTGGCGGTGGTTGTCGTGGTTGTTGTGGTGGTGGTCGTGGTGGTGGTCGTGGTGGTGGTGGTCGTGGTGGTGGTGGTCGGCTCCGGAACTTCGTATGTTTTGTAAATGTCGATATACTCGTCGTAAACTTCGACAAAATCCGCCGGAACACCGTTTACGGTTACCTTTACATCCGGAGCAATCTCGTAGTTGTCACAGTCATAATCACCGGATACACAAAGCGAATAGAACTTCCCGGCTTCAAAGCTGCTGCGCAGCATAGATTCGTCATTAGAAGACCATTCGGTATAAATGTCGTACAGAATCTCGCACCGGGGCTTTTGCGGCATTCCGCCCGCCACCGGCTCCGGAACCGTTACGGAAATGACGGAAATAATGTCCTTTTCATCCGTGATGGTCAGAGGTAAATTCAGCGCCGCCTGCGCGGTGAAAAGCGTGAGCGTCGCGTCCGGTCCGCTGGGCCAGTCCACCGTATAGGAAAGCTGCTCGTCTCCGATTACGAGACCGGTTGCCGGATCAAAGCTCCAAAGTTCTTCTTTTCCGGACGCATATTTGACATTCAGCTGAAGGCCGTCAAAGTTCGGACTGTACACGTTTTCGTTACAGTAAGAGGTCTTACTCGGCAGGGAAGCCAACAGAATCTCTTCAATGGGATCCTCCACCTGCTCGACACAAAGCTGCACCGTTTTTTGGGAGCTCGCGTCATCCCCTTCCACACTGAATATATAGGTGGCTCCGGCTGTCAAATCCGCCGCCAAAAATGCCGTGCCTTTGCTGCCGTCCGTTTCTCCTTCGGTAAACATAACCTCCGAAAAACTACCGTCACCGTTGTCGATATACAAACCGCCGTATGCGGGGTTTTTCATGTCGGCATAGAACTGATACCGGCCGTCTTCTGTCGGGGTAAAAGAGCCCACGGTGGACCAGTCCGGCGTCCAAAACGCGGTGGCCGGCTCCCCGACCTTCATTTCCGGAAAGTCCAGAACTTCAACGGGAACGGTGGCCGTAAGACCGGTTATCGTGTCTTCGACCGTCAGCTCTGCCGAACCGACACCGACGGCTTGCATATAGAGACCGTCGATCGTGAAAACGTTCTTGTCACTGCTGCTGAGTGTGAATGCATCCGTTGACGACTCCGCAAAAGGAGCATAGAACACACGGGGACGCCACTCATATTCCTTATACAAACGGACCGTATCCAGTTTGCCTGCTCTGAAATTATCTTTCAGCACAAGGCCCGTCGGGTCGCTTCCTTTAAACACCGTAACGGTGACGGGAACCATACCGGAACCGAAATCCATCAGCTCGTACGCATAGGAATCGATGGTGACGGTGCAGATATCTCCGGCGGACATATTGCGGTACATCACTTCGTGCGTACCTTCACAGGACCACCAACTGCCGTTATATGACGTGGAGAACAAAGCCGGACACGGCGAATCCATAATGAAATAATACTCTCCTTCTTCTTCCGCCGTGAAGTTCGCCTGTTGGCCAAGACTTGTCATGCTCATGGAGAAGGTGTACGGCTTTTCGAGTTCCATGGGCTTCGGTTCCTTTACCGTAATTTCCATTTGATCCTCGGCACCGTTTGGCAGTGTCGCGGTCACGGTGACGGTACCGGTCTTCAGGTATTCAATATCCACCCCGTCGTCATAAACCCACAGGCCGGCAATTTCTTCATTGCTGACAGACCAGCTAACGTCGCTGTAGCTGTGAGCGGGCGAAAAGACCGCTTCAAGACTGGCCCACTGCCCGACATAGGCCTCGTTATAGTGCGAATGCTGTACGATTTCGAGGTCCGTGGGTTCACTCATCTCATAGAAAGACAACAGATAGTTGTCCGTATTGTGACAGCTTGCCGCCAGGAAATAGACCGTCTCTCCGGCTGCGAATTCTCTCATGAAAAAGAAATTATGGCTGTCGTACCAATCATCGGCATCCTGGAGATAATTCCATTCTTCATCCCGGCACTCCATACACGGATCTCCGATTGTCTTGGAAGAAGCCAGAGCGTACAAGCCGTCTTTTTCCGCCGTAAAGATAAATACTTTTTGGGAACATTCCTCGTTAATCTTCACGGTCCCCTCAAAACCCGGGGTGATGGACTGCACCGGACAAGCTTCTAAACGAACCGAAATGTCACAGACTCTCGCCTCAACCTCCAGCGTATAGGTCATCCCGCCCGTCAAAAACAGAATGTCCCGGTAAGTGGAATAGACATCGGCACTATCCACATTGCCTCTATTACTGTCATACACATCGACATTGTTGTAGCCAAAGCTTCCGCCTTCGTTTTGTGCAAAGATGGCATAGAGGCCGGTTTTGTCTGCCGTAAACTCAAACACCGTCGTTTCCTCATAGGGAATCGTGTAGGTTTTGCCGAAGACAAATCCTTCTTCCTCTTCGCCGCTTTCTTCCGGGGATTCTTCCGGGGACTCTTCTTCCAAAGAGGCTTCTCCCAGAAGGGCGGCATCAATCTTTCCGGCCGAGCGGGCCAGAGAGGACAGCGGCAGCATGGTGCAGATAAAGAGGGCTGCCAGCAGCACCGCCATCATTTTTTTCGTCATTTTCACTTGGATCACTCCTAAATAAGTTTTTTGCAACGGTCCTATTTTACCATACTTTCTGTGACCTACTCTCACCACTTAAATAGCAAAGCTATATAGAAGTGGGAGCTTCTCATTTTTATCTGAGCAACCACCGTCGGCCCGACGGCTGTTATTCCATGTGGGCTATCCACACAAATATCGTTT
>JAZUDZ010000059.1:0-35906 GCA_045639905.1 Acutalibacteraceae bacterium | reverse complement strand
CAACAAATCCGTTACCGGTACCATCAGCCATCCGGACTTCACTTCGGCCATTATTACCAGCAACGGCAGTGGTGACACTCCGGTTGTAACACCGACCACCACCCAGGGACAGCAGTCTCAGGAATCCCAAGAGTCTCAGGAGTCTCAGGATACACCGCCGACTCAGCCGTCTCAGGAATCCCAGGAATCTCAAGAGTCTCAGGAGTCTCAGGATCAGCCGAGTGGCGATCAGGTGACTCTCAGTTTGAGTTTGACAGTTGACACGGATAAGTATAATACCAGCACGGTATCGGGCTCTGTCAGTGTTAACAAGGGTGAAACAGCCACAATCCAAGTTGTTTTGCCGGCCGTGTATCACCCGATTCAGTATAAAACCATCGACGATGTATACAACTATGTAAACATCAATGGAACTGCCACCAAGGCTATGTCTCCGAATACCGAAGACACCTTGCAAGGCGAGCCGGACATTACATACACCTTTACTGTCGTTATGGACAGCAACAAGTCCTTGACCGGTGAAGTGCATCATCCGAGTTACAAGGAAGCCAATATCACCTGTAACGGACAGGTGATTTCCGGTACCGGTGGCGGTGGTGGGGGAGATGATCCGAATCCCACAGCTCCGCCTACCCCGTCTCAGTCCAATTTGACATTGACACATGATCCCGAAGGAACGGAGCGCATTGACCTTGTAACGCTGACCTATCATAATTCGGATTGTACTTCTCTTGGATTTAACTTCCACAGCTTTAATCAGCTTTCCAGTCCGGTAATTCAGTATGTTGAAGGATCTAGTGCTGATTTCAGCAGCGCGTCCACCATCCCGGTTACTTTGGTTGGAAACGGGGCTACCAGTGCCAGTGAATATGCCAGTTATGACCCGTCGAATTATACATTCTATTATGACTGGTCAACTCGTGGCAGCTTGACATACAGCACAAAGACCTATGTCTACAAAGCCGCTGCAGATCTTGGAAACTCCGGACTTAAATACAACACCACCTATACCTACCGTGTGTCGGATAGCAACGGTGTTGTCAGCCGTGCATATACCTTTAAAACTCGTCAGCAGACCATCGGAGATTTCTCCTTTATCTATACAGCTGATACGCAGCCTGAACTCGGTGCCGGATATACCGGTATCAACAAGCTGTTCAGTGTCGCTTGTGCCAAGGCTCCGAATGCAGAATTTTTCGCCAGTGGCGGCGACTTTGTGTACTGCAGCGACGAAGGACAGGGAACTATGTCTATGTGGAGATCCATGATCAATGGCACCAATGATAAATATACCGATGCCAATGTTGGTTCTTTGTTTGCCAGCCATCCGTGGTTTGTGGCAAACGGTAACCATGACAATGGTAAAGTCCAGACATACTTCAACAATACGGTACAAAGTGCTGATTATTATTCCTACAACTATGGCAATGTTCACTTTGTGGTCCTTGACTCCGGTCATGATGGCAGTCTGGATGCCACTCAGCTTAACTGGCTTGAAAGTGATTTGAGCGCCAACCAGAGCAAGAAATTTAAAGTGGTTATGCTTCACTGGCCTTTCTATTGCCATTCGGCTCGTGATTTGTCCGGCTCCAGCCGTGATGCCTTGAAGATTTTTGACAAATATGGTGTGGATCTTTGCATCAGTGCTCACGTAAATGAAGACTATTACACCACTTATCCGCTGAACAATGGTGCAAAAGTGGCCTCTCCGGTTGTGACAAGTGGCGTGGATGTCTACAACAATCCGGGCGGCACGATTTACATGCAGACAGCCGGTTCTGGTTTGGGCGATGACCTGAAGGCCGGCGACAAAGGAACAATCTACAAAAAAGACGGCGTGTATTATTCCTACAAAGAAGCCGGTCTTATGAGAGATGCCTTGGAAAACGAAACGGCTCCGTATGCCTATGATTCTTCCTTTACGGTTGTCAATGTAACGAGCACGACCTTGAGTGTTAGACGTTACTATCTGGATTCTTCTTTGACGGCTCAGCTGTATCCTTGCGGTCAGTTCGATATTGTTAAATAAGAAATAATCCACAGAAACGAAAATGAAAAAAGCGGGAGAAGTACCGAAAAGGTATTTCTCCCGCTTTCCCGCTAAGGATAAAAGCGGTGCAGAGAATGTCTCTGCACCGCTTTTTCAGTGGTAATAGATTTAGTAGATAATATGAAAATCGTTTCGATTCGGCTGCGTTAGATACACATCATCCACATAAGCGGTTTTGCCGGTGGAACTGATTTTAAATCGAATAACCGTACACTCTTTCGGTGTGTGAAGATTTGTTTGGTTAACGTTGAAATCGCTACTGTCAAAATCAAAAGATTCGCTTGAAAGAATGTTGTTGCCGATAACGGAAGAAAGATAATCAACCGATAGGGTAACCTTTCCATCGTGAACGGCGGAAAGCATTGTAAACAAGTAATCGGAGTCGGGGACGGCCGAAATCATTTTTTGCTCGGCGGAAGATCCTTCATACAGACGAAGCATTTGGTCTTCCCGATCGGGGTTTTTAACGATTTCCGCCCCCTCGGTCATTATCCATGCTTCAGAAGCGACTTCGAAATCTCCGTTGGAAATAAAGTTATTGGTCGGGAGCTGAATCGGTTCGGAGGGATAGGAATCCTTTTTCGTATAGGCGGAAAGATTTCTTTTGAACTCGTGTTCCTCATCAAATGCCGTATACTTAAAGGAATCGATCAGCATATAGGATGTGTCAAACAGGGGAACTCCCGTCCATCCGTTGGGGAACCATACGCCGAGCCACAGTCGACCGGCTTGGGTGGGAATCTCTTTGTTGATGGTTACCTGAAACACATCGTCAACATAGAAGTCAACTTTTTTCTCGGGTTCGGTATGCCAATCAAAACGATAGGTGTGCCACTCGCCGTCGTTATGGAAGAAGGTTGGCTTTTTCGTTTTTGTTACGTAGTCGCTTTCCGTTGTCCAGGTAACAAACTGAGAATTCAAAAAGCTTTGCTTATCCGCCGGAATCTCAATGTCGATTTCGTGATTGTCCCAATTGGTCCAGTAGAAGGTCCACATGGCCGTGCAAGCGCCCATTTGCGGAGCAACCTTCATCCGTACTTCATACGAGCCGGGACCCAATTGCTTTTGGCTGACGAGACAAGCACCGGTCCTTTTTCCGCCCTCGCCATCGTCTCCGTTTGTTTGGTTGAGCGGACCGCCATACCAGTCTCCGTTGTTGGCTAAGACAACAACGCCGTCTTCCGTATAGTACACGTTATCCGGAATGACCCCATGGTTTCCGCCACCCCATGTTTTTGTGGCCAGCCCCCAGATTTTCGGGTCAATACCGCCATTGAAGTCGTCGAAGAAGCTTCCGTCTTCTGCCACTTTTACTTCTTCTTTCTTGACGGTTTTTTCCGGTTTGTTGTCAATGGTGAAATATTGATGCTTGAGTTTGGCAAACTGGCTTGCTTCTTTTTTTGTCAGCTCGGAAATTTGGATTTCTTCGGCCTCGGAAGAATCGGAGTTGCTTTGTGCGGGCTTCTTGGAACACCCGCAGAGACAAAACGTAATCAATAAGGTGAAAGCCAGTATTCGTAAAACGTGTTTCATGGGAAACCCTCCTTGCGGTTATGTGGTTGTCAGGTGAACAATGTCACTAATCCAGTCATAATACAGGGTCATATTCGGAGTGATACTGTCTTTGTTCACAGCGGTCACACTGAAAAATACAGCATGATTTTCTTGATAAAGCGGAACCTCAGTGGCATACGAAACAATCATATCCAGTGCTTTACCGTATGCTGTTTTTCTGGCATCGAAATCCAGAGATGTCGCATCACGCAGTACCTTATCCAAATCAGAGTCGGCGATTTTGTGGACATATTGGAAAACGCCGGGGTTTGCCTGGTTGTTTTTGACATCAGCGTAATAGAGATCATATAAGTTTGGCTCTTCCGAGACGCCCCAGGAACTGACCCAAAGATCGGCGGTACCTTTCGACAGGCACTCCCATATCTGCGAGCCGGTCATTTCAAAATTTATATGAAGCGTTATTCCCATTTCTTTGCATGCTTTTGCGGTGTTTTGTGCCATGGAAAGCAAAGGATACTGTTTGTCTCCTGCAGCCGGGAGTAACAAAGTGTATTCGGTTTTTGCGCCTTTCGGTGCTTTTACAATTTTTTTGTCCTTGCAGGTGTAGCCGGCAGCTTCAAAGAATTCCAGTGCCGCTGTTTTTGCGGCGTTTTCTTTTTCGGTGGCTTTCATCTTGGACGAGTAAATATCTTTTCCGGTGACCGATGTGGAAAAAGCGGTACGATAACTTTTGTCGGCCCGGTCGGGAGAGGCCCAAGATGTTTTTGAAATAGGATATTCAATCAAAGAAACACGGTCACCGAACGCATCCTTGATGGATTTTTCACGGTAAAAACTCAGAAGCGTTGCAAGACCCCTTCGGAGATTCTTGGAAGCGACAGAATACGGATTGCCTTCCACGCAAATGCGTTCAGGATTTAATCCGCAATAGATATATCCATCGATGGCATAAAAACCGGACTGGATTTTGTTTCCGGAAAGTTTTTTGTTTTCGTTGGATTCTTTGACTTCTTTTAGAACGGAGTCGCTTAAAGAAGTAGAGGCAATAGATACGGTACCATCTTGTAAGGAGGAGATGATGGAGGTCGGCATCATTTCTTTATAGCATATGGTCTTAATAGTGGGAGCACCTTGATAATAGTGTTTGTTTGCCTGTAAGGTGAGATCCGTATCCGTAACTTTCTGGACGGTATACGGACCGGCGCCGGGCGGGGTGATCCCCTCTCCTTTGAGAGAGGAAAGGTTGCCCTTTGAAAAACCGTAGGACTCTTTTTCGGGATCAAAAGAATTGTCTTTGTCGAAGTAGTGGAACGGAGCCAAATGCAAATCCATTTGGTAAATCGCTGTCGGATCTTTTTCCGCAAGCGTCACCTTGACACTGAGATCACCGATTTTTTGAATACCGGTGATGGTTTTTGCACTGTTTTTGCCAATAATCGGCGTTTGCAGATTTTTATAGGAAGGAATGAAATCAAAGAGAGAAGAATGGACTTTTTCATATAACGATAATTTTTCCAAATCACCGTTGTAATATTGACAAAGAGCAGCAAAATAGGCGGAATCCGTTACCTCTCCACTGATGTCAAAGTGACGGGATTTGGCCATTTCGGCATAGGACGATGCGGTTTTGTTTTTCTGAGAAAAAGCGAGAAGTTCTTTCACGAAAGACTTGCCGGCCGTTTCGATTTCACTCCATAAAACATTCTGCTCGGCTTCTGTCCAAAGAGAAAAATCCGTGTTATCTTTCCCGGCCTTTAGGATGGCCTGGAATTTTGTGCTGGTATCGGCCTTGTATTCCGAAAGCCCCACAATGGGAAGCTTTCCGAATGTGAAGGGACCGTTGTAAAACGGATCACACAAGACATACATGGAAAACATTAAGTCGTCGGCAGTGATTCGCGACCCGTCGGAAAACTTCATTTTGTCCCGTAGCGTAATCTCATAGGAAACGGTTTGGTCTTTGTTTTCGGTAATGACACAGTCGGCGGGCCCGAAGTAGGTATATTCCGTTCCGTTAAAGGTCGTGGTTTCGCCTTGGATACCTTTTAAAACAACCGCACCGGAACGGTCTTTGGAAAAAAGCGGTAAACCGACAAGTCGGGAAATGTCGGAGTCACCATCCCCAAAAAACGGGGAATAGGTTGTCTCAAGCTGCTCGCAAGCAACGACCAAAGGAGTCTTGTCGGCCTGGTTTTTGTTACATCCGACAAAAAGTGACAATACCAAAACACATACAAGTATGGTTGCCAAAACTTGCTTTATACGCATATGAAAAATCCTCTTTTCTTAGAAGGCTAATGGACTGGCATAATTAGGTAATTGTATGCTATCACAAAGAGGTGTTTTTTTCAACCAAATTAACACAGGATTTGCCATTTAAGCGGTGAGAGAGTTTTCCGTAAGAGACAGGCTACATTTCTTGAAATTACAGTGTGGCGGTGGTACAATATACAAGTTAGAGGGGTTAACGCTATGACAGACAAAATTACAATTGTACAGGAAGATGCGCACACGCTGTTTTGTGTTAAACCGGTAGGCCTGTCTTGTGGTGAAGGCCCGGGATCGATTCTCGAGAAACTCGAGCAGCAGGGATATACCTCCTTGTTCGTAGTTCACCGGTTGGACCAGGCGGTGAGCGGATTGATGGTCTTGGCCAAAGACGGCAAGACCGCTGCCGTTTTAAACAAGCAGATTCAAGACGGTACTTTTGAGAAAGAGTATGAAGCAATAGCGGAAGGTTCTTTCGAGGACAAAAACGGCCGGATGGAAGATTTTCTGTTTCGGGATCGCTTAAAAAACAAGACGTATGTCGTTGCGCGAGAGCGTAAAGGTGTTCGCCTTGCCAGACTGGCATATTCCGTCCTTGGGGAGTCGGAAGGCTTTGCGCGAGTAAGAGTGAAACTGTTTACCGGGCGCACGCATCAAATTCGTGCTCAGTTTTCCCATCGGAAGCATCCGCTTGTGGGCGACCGAAAATACGGTTCATCCATTCCGGACTGTCCTATAGCGTTATGGTCCTGTTCCATAAAGACACCGACGTATTTCGTAGAGATTTCTCCGCCGGAAGGTCAGTATCCCTGGAACCTATTTCATGCGTAAATCATTAAAAGAGGAATTAAAACTATGGCAAAGAAACAATTTAAAACCGAATCCAAAAAACTACTGGACCTGATGGTCAACTCTATTTATACCAATCGGGAAATCTTTCTTCGTGAACTGATTTCCAATGCCAGTGACGCAATTGACAAATTGTACTTTCGTTCGCTGACGGATTCGTCCGTTGCCTTGACGAGAGACGATTATGAAATTCGTTTGACAGCAGACAAAGAAGCCGGAACACTTATGATTCAAGATAACGGCTGTGGTATGTCAAAGGAAGATTTAGAGAACAACCTGGGAACGATAGCCCGCAGTGGTTCTTTGGATTTTAAATCAAATCCTGAAAACGAAGAAGAGCAAATTGATATTATCGGTCAGTTTGGTGTCGGATTCTATTCGGCTTTTATGGTTGCAAAATCCATCGTGGTGGAGAGCAAAGTATACGGGGCAGAGGAAGCGTATCGCTGGGAGTCCAGCGGAGCCGACGGATATACTGTTACGGCTTGCGAAAAAGAAACCCCGGGCACAACCGTGATTTTGACGCTGAAAGACGACACGGAAGAGGCACAGTACAGCGAATATCTCGAAGAGTATACCCTGCAGCGATTGGTTAAAAAATACAGTGATTACATTCATTACCCGATTAAGATGCTTTGCAGTCATCAGCATCTGAAAGAGGGAACGGAAAACGAATACGAGACCCATACAGAGGATGAAACCTTAAACAGTATGGTCCCGATTTGGAAAAAGGGAACGGCAGAGGTTACCGAGGAAGAATATGCTTCCTTCTATCAGGAGAAATATTATGATTTTGAGGCGCCGTTGAAAGTGGTCCGACAGAAGGCGGAAGGCACCTCGAACTATATTGCTTTACTTTTTATTCCGAAGCATGCTCCGTTTGATTATTACAGCCGTGACTATGAAAAAGGTTTACAGCTGTATTCCAGCGGTGTTCTGATTATGGAAAAATGTAAAGATTTGCTTCCGGATTATTTCAGTTTCGTTCGCGGTCTTGTGGATTCTTCGGATTTGTCGCTGAACATTTCCCGTGAGATGCTTCAGCAGGACCGTCAATTGAAAGTCATTGCCAAGGCCATTGAAAAGAAAATTGCCGGCGAGCTTTCCAAAATGCTGGAGAAAGACCGGGAAAAGTTTGAAACCTTTTTTGACGCGTTCGGTATGCAGCTGAAATGGGGTGTGTACAGTGATTACGGTATGCACAAGGATGTTCTTCAGGATTTGCTGCTGTTTAAATCCTCGGAGAACAATGCGTATGTGACACTGAAAGAATACGTTTCCCGTATGAAGGAAGACCAGAAAAAGATCTATTATGCTTCCGGGGAAACACTGGAAAAGATTTCTCTTCTGCCCCAGGTGGAATCGGTTGTCGGCCATGGCTACGAAGTGTTATATCTGACGGAAGATGTTGACGAGTTTGCTCTTCAAATGCTTCGGACGTATGACGAAAAAGAATTTGTCAATGTGTGCGCGGATGAACTGGATTTGACAACAGATGAGGAAAAAGAGACATTAAAGGCCGAAAATGAAAGTGCCAAGGATGTCTTGACATTCATGAAAGAAGCTCTCGGCGATGCTGTTACGGATGTTCGTTTTACCAGCGCACTGCAAAACCATCCGGTATGTCTTTCCAGCGAAGGAAAGCTTTCCGTCGGCATGGAAAAGGCACTGAATAAAATGCCGGGTAGTGAAGAACAACACATCAAAGCGGAACTTGTGCTGGAAATGAATATGCAGCATCCGATTGCACAAAAAGTGAAGGATTTGTTTGAAACCGATAAAGAGAAACTGGCGGAGTATACAAAAGTGCTGTATGCCAGTGCCCGGCTGGTAAGCGGTCTCACACTGGATAATCCGTCGGAAGTCAGTGAACTCATTTGCAAGATGATGACAGAATGAGAGAGGGGATTTGCCATGAAAACCATAGCATCATTTACCGTGGACCATGACAAACTGGAGCCGGGTATCTATATTTCCCGAATTGACGGTGATGTAACAACGTTTGATCTGCGTACAAGAAAACCGAACGCCGGTGAGTATATGGATACGATTACGATGCACTCGGTTGAGCATATGCTGGCGACTTTACTCCGTAATTCCGAAATCGGACCGCAAATTATTTATTTCGGACCGATGGGATGCCGTACCGGTTTTTATCTTTTGACTCGGGATGTTTCACCGGAGAAAGTGCTTTGCGTACTGAAAAAAGCGCTTTCAGACACGGTAGAACACAAGGGGAAGGTGTATGGTGCCTACAAAAAGCAATGCGGCAATTACAAAGAATTATCTGCATCTGCGGCCCGAAAGGAAGCAAAGCGGTATTTGAAGGTGTTAAATGCCAAAGAGCAAACCTTTCAGTATTAAATATCGAAAACATCCTAAAAGAAAAAAGCTGAAGAGGAATGAAGATTCCTTTTCAGCTTTTTGTTTGTGTGAATTTGGTTTAGTTTGTCTCTGCTTTGTCTTCTTTGGAGGGAATCAGGAAAATAAAGATGAGAGAACTGAGGAAAAGTGCGAACGGATAGAACAAATACGGGATAACCTGGAAAGCCGATATGGACTGGCCGAGGGCTTTTGCTGCAGACAGTGCTACCAGCATCTGCGCACCGTAGGGAATAATACCCTGGAAGATACAGGAGAAGGTGTCCAGCAAGGACGCTGTTTTCTTCGGGGAAATGCCGTAGGTTTCAGACATTTCCTTGGCAATGGGGTTGGCCATAACAATGGCAACCGTGTTGTTGGCGGTGGCAATGTCCATCAAGCCGACAAGAAGACCAACGCCGAGCTGTCCGCTTTTTTTGCCTTTGAAAACTTTTTTGATACCGTAAAGAAGTGCATCAAAGCCTCCGTACTCCCGGACAAGAGAACACATGGCAGCAACCAAAATGGCGACCATGGAGGTTTCAAACATACCGGAAGAACCGCTGCCCATATTGGAAAGAAGGTCGGTGTAAGCAACACTGCCGGTAGCCAGCATGATGGCAGAGCCGGTAACAATGCCGACAATCAGCACAAGGAAAACATTTAGTCCAATGATACCGCCGACAAGAACGAGTATATAGGGGACAATTTTTATGAGATCATATGGCTGCACGACAGCTTCCGGTTTTTCAACGGACAGTGAAATGATTAAAATAACCACTAAAGATACAATGGCTGCCGGGAGGGCAATCCAAAAGTTTTCACGGAACTTGTCTTTCATTTGGCAACCTTGCCCGTTACAAGCGGCGATGGTTGTATCGGAAATGAAGGAGAGGTTGTCACCGAACATGGAGCCTCCGACAATGGATGCCACACAGAACGGAACGGAAAAACCGGATGCCGTGGCGACGGCAACGGCGATGGGGCAAAGAAGCGTGATGGTTCCGACGGACGTTCCCATGGCTGTGGATACAAAGCAGGAAACGATAAATAAAATAACAACGGCAAATCGTGGCGGGATGATGGACAACATAAAGTAGGCGACGCTTTGCGCACTTTCACGTCCGACAACACCGACAAAAGATCCGGCAAACAAGAAAATCAAAAGCATGGTAATAATATTCTTGTCACCGACACCGGTTCCCATGATTTCCAGTTTTTTGTCGAAGTTAATGCTTTTGTTTTGTAAGCATGCGACAAGGAGGGCGATTAAGAAAATAACAACAATCGGGATGTTGTAGAAGCCCATTTCAATATGCAACACATATTCAAACAGAATGCCGAGTCCCAGGTATAGGACCACAAATACCAAGATTGGCAGAAGGGCAATAGGATTACCTTTTTTCAATGTTTTTCATCCTTTCAAAATGAAACTAGAAAAAGTATACCACAAAAACACAAAAAAAAATACAAATATTGATTTATTTAGAATAAAATGAGATAATAAGACGTTGAACAAACCGAAAGGAGGTCCGTCTTTTGCGTATTGCGATTATTCCGGCCTACGAACCGGATGAAAAGTTAATAGTCGTAGCGGAAACCATGTGCGAAAGCGGATTTTACGTACTGGTTGTTGACGATGGCAGCGGCGAAGAGTACGCTTCCATTTTTGAAAGAACGAAAGGATATGCCGAAGTTATCTCGTACAAGCATAATCGCGGCAAAGGATATGCTTTGAAAACGGCATATCGACATATTGCCGAAAACTATCGGGGAGCGGACCATACGATTGTTACGATGGATTGCGACGGTCAGCACACGGTTGAGGATACGATTCGTGTATGTGAAAAATGCGAAGAGAATCCAGAAGCTTTAATCCTCGGCGGGAGAACACAGTCCAAGGCAAGTCCCCTTCGCAGCCGGTTCG
Source organism: Acutalibacteraceae bacterium (assembly GCA_045639905.1). GTDB lineage: Bacteria > Bacillota > Clostridia > Oscillospirales > Acutalibacteraceae > RGIG426. The sequence continues at coordinate 24,936 of JAZUDZ010000059.1, read as the reverse complement.
GGAACGGTATGACACGTGTGGTGTTCCATTTGACCACCGGCGTGAAAATCAACGATACGCAAACCGGTTTGCGTGCATTTAAATCACGTTTCCTAGAGCTGATGATGGGGGTGTCCGGTTATCGCTATGAGTATGAGATGAATGTACTCATGCGGTTTGCGCATGACCATATTCCGATGATTGAAATCCCGATAGAAACAATTTATATCAATGATAACCAGGGCAGCCATTTCCATCCCATTCGTGATTCCTTTATTATTTATCGGGAAATTCTTCGTTTTTCCTTATCCAGCCTAACCGCATTTGCGATTGACTATGTTTGCTATACAATCTTTCTCAACATTTTGCCTCCGCATTTGCTGACACTGGCAAATATTTTGGCAAGATGCTGCAGTTCAACGGTGAATTTCCTCATAAACTACAAACTGGTTTTTAAATCCGACGAGAAACTTTCCAAGAGTCTTATCAAGTATATAGGAAATGTAGTGCTGATTCTAAGCATTAATACACTTCTTTTGTACTTGCTTGTTACGATTTGCAAGATCAATCCGTATATCGCCAAGGTGATTGTCGAAATGTCCTTGTTTATTGTTAATTTTGTGATACAAAGGGCATTTGTGTTCAATGACAAACCCGTGAAAAAAGATTCGTAAACAAGAAAAGAAGCAGAGAATTCAAACGATTCTCTGCTTCTTTGTTGTTAACGTTGCAAACTTGTTTCAAATAGAGCTCTTACACGTTCTCCGATTTCATCTGTATTCCGATGCTCTTTGACATAGTCGATGGATAACACATCTAAAATGTCAATGGATACGGGAGAAGCATGCAGTGGAAACTGCTTGTGAATAAGGTTGCTTCCTTTGATGGTCATAACCACAATCGGTACACCGGCCTTTTGAGCAATTTTAAACACACCATTGTGAAACGGCAATAAAAGCTGATTGGTTTTGTTGCGGGTTCCTTCCGGATAAATACCGATGGACGCCTCGTCATTTTTCAGCCGTACAGCGGCTTTGTTGATGGTACTCATGGCATTTCTCGGATTTTCACGATCAATGCTCATACACAAAAGGCGCCGCATAATACGGCCAACAAACGGGATTTTTAAGTTTTCCGGCTTTGAAACGTAGGCAATTTGATGCTTTCGGAATACGCGCCAGGTTAAAATCGGATCAAAATTTGACAAATGGTTGGAAACCAAAAGGAATCGACCGCTTTTCGGAAGTTTTTCCATTCCACTGGTGTGAATATGAATGCGACCGTAAAAACAAACGACAGCGATGGCGCAATCCATAAGCCGTCGGTAAAACGGACTATCATGTTCATACTCCCGGTTTTTGCTGATAAGCAAGCAGCAGGCAAAAAAGAAGAGAAAGAAAAGAATTGTCATTCCCAAAATTCCGCCGACAATGAAAGCTATCCATTTTAGTATCGTGAAAACAATAGGCATTGTACTATCTCACTTTGCTATAATTTATGTTTGCGTAAGTATAGCACAAAAGCTAAAAAAAAACAAACACCGTAAAATTGTGGTATAATCAAAATCGGGTGATATATGTATGCAATACAAACAAATATGTGAGGGGGTTTTTCGAGATCGCCCCAACCGTTTCATCGCGCACGTGGAAATCGGCGGAAAAACGGAAACGGTTCACGTTAAGAATACCGGTCGATGCCGGGAACTGCTTGAAGAGGGAAATACGGTTTATCTGGAAAAATCTTCCAATCCAAACCGAAAAACCGCATATGACCTGATTGCGGTTATGAAAAAAAGACAGGGAAAGCCTGATTTGCTTGTGAATATGGATTCTCAAATTCCCAATGATGTTGTGGAAGAATGGCTGAAGGCGGGAAATCTTTTTGGTCTCGGGGCCGAGATCTTTCGTGAGAAAACATTTGGTGATTCCCGTTTTGATTTTTTTGTTCGGGCTGGAAATCGCAGGATTTTTTTAGAAGTGAAAGGATGCACACTGGAACAGGATGGTGTTGCGCGTTTCCCGGATGCACCGACCTTGCGTGGAACGAAACACCTTCGCGAACTTCTGAGGGCAAAGGAGGAAGGGTACGAGGCCTACCTGCTGATTGTCTTGCAAATGAAAGAATGTACCGTTTTTTCTCCTAATGATGCAACAGATCCGGAATTCGGAGAGACCTTGCGTCAGGTTGCGTCGGCGGGGGTAAATGTTTTGGCACTGGACTGCAAAGTGACTCCGGACACCTTAACCATTGATCGGGAAATTCCAATCCAATTATGAAAAGAACAAATGTTCTTGAATTTGTGACCGGATTGTTGTATACTGAAAGAAGTCAAAGAGAGGAGAAGGACAATGGAAAGCAGAACCTATATTGCAATCGATTTGAAGTCCTTCTACGCTTCTGTGGAATGTGTTGACAGAGGACTGGACCCGCTGGACACCAATTTGGTGGTTGCCGATCCGACACGAACGGAAAAAACGATTTGTCTTGCGGTATCCCCTGCTTTAAAATCTTTCGGGGTTCCCGGACGGCCGAGACTGTTTGAGGTTGTGCAAAAAGTGAAAGAGGTAAATGCGGTGCGGAAAACTCTTGCAGGAGGCAAAGAGTTTACGGGTGAGTCCCATATTGCATCCGAACTCAAACGGGACAACAAAAAAAAGCTTTCGTACTTGGTTGCACCGCCGCAAATGGCTCGTTATATGCAAATCAGTTCGCAGATTTATCAAATATATCTCAGATATGTAGCTCCGGAAGATATGCATGTCTACTCGGTGGATGAAGTCTTTATCGATGCAACCCGATATTTAAACACATATCATATGACCGGTCGGGAACTGGCCATGCAGATGATTCGGGATGTTTTGAAAGAGACCGGGATTACTGCCACAGCCGGGGTTGGAACGAACATGTATGTTTGTAAAATTGCCATGGATATTGTGGCGAAGAAGATGCCGGCGGATGAAGATGGTGTTCGAATTGCCGAGCTTGATGAAATGCAGTATCGGCGTCTTTTGTGGGACCATCGTCCGTTGACGGATTTTTGGCGAATCGGAAACGGGTATGCCAAAAAGCTTCAAAAATATGGCATGTATACAATGGGGGATGTGGCCCGATGCTCTTTGGGAGGGGCCGAAGATACGCATAACCCGGACCTTTTATACCGCTTGTTCGGCATCAATGCGGAGCTGCTGATTGACCATGCGTGGGGGTATGAACCATGTACGATTGCCGATATTAAAGCATTTCGCCCGCAAACCAACAGCCTCAGTTCCGGACAGGTGCTTCAAAGCCCCTATCCATTTGAAAAAGCCAAATTGGTGATGAAGGAAATGACGGACCTGCTGGTTTTGGATTTGGTTGACAAACATTTGGAAACCGATCAAATGACATTGACCGTCGGATATGATATTGACAATTTGGCGGGACCGGTTCGTGATTCCAAATATTCCGGAAAGGTTGAAATAGACCGATACGGCCGGCAGGTTCCCAAAAGTGCACACGGCACCGTACATATTCATCGACGGACATCGTCAACCAAGTTGATACTGGACGCGGTGATGGAGTTGTTTGACCGTATTGTAGATCCGAATTTGCTGGTGCGCCGGATGTATGTGGTTGCCGAAAAAATCATGCCGGAGGGGCTGCCGTCTTCGTCTCCGGAAAACGAGCAACTGGATTTCTTTACGGATTATGAAGATAGGGAAAAGAAACAGGAGCAGGAAGAAGAACAACTTCGACGAGAGCACAAACGGCAGGAAGCTATTTTGGGAATTAAGAAGAAGTTCGGAAAGAATGCCATTTTGCGTGGTATGAATTTAGAAGAAGGAGCAACGGCCAAGGACCGCAATGAGCAAATCGGCGGACATAAAGCCTGAGGATAATCAATGACGTTTGCATATGAAGATATTATTAATCGGGAACGTCCGACCGTTTCGGGAAGACCCTCGATGTCCATGATAGACAGGGCCGCCCAGTTTGCTCCGTTTGCTGCTCTGACAGGATATGATGCACTGATCGGCGAAACGGGGAGACTGACGGATGGCCGTGTGGAATTGGACGAGGGTGAAATAGAACGATTAAACCGGAAACTGCAACATTTGGAAGAAATAAAGGATCAACATCCGACGATATCCATTACATGGTTTTGCCCGGACGACAGAAAAGTCGGCGGGGCTTATCGAATCACGGAAGGTGTTTTTCAAAAGATTAATTTAGAGAAAAAACAGGTGGTACTCGTCGACGAAGACCCGATTAATATTGCGGATATTTTTTCCGTGTCCGGGTTTTCTGAATGGGAAAACGACTAAAAAAGGAACGAGATTTTGTCTCGTTCCTTTTTTAGTTAATCTTTTGTTTTTTCATCGGGGAGTATTTCGTCTTTGTTTGTACCGGTGTCAATGTTTACGAGGAACATATAATAGACGGCAATGCAAATGGCCATTAAAACGAATGCTGTGACGACAACTCCGATTTTGCCGGCCTTTATTTCGTCAATTAATCCGCCGATTTCAACGCTTACAATCAGGATCGGGGTGATGTACTTGACGAAGACAGAATAGATTGAACGCATAAAGTTCGGCATGGGAGAACCGTGCTCTGACAGATGGTCTAAGGCATTCTTTGGCTTAATGATCCACCCGACGGTGATGCAAGCAAACAAAGCACAAATCGGCATCATAACGGTGTTGGTTACTTCGTCAAAGAAGGAAAGCCAGTCCATACCAAAGAGGGCGGGGCCGGATTCTTCCAAAATGCCGACGTGCCCGAGGGAAATACCAATCGGAATAGAAATCAGCAGGCAAATAATGCTGACAACGATGATGGAGATGGTTCTTTTTGCATGGAATTTCTGAATAACAAACTGTGTGCAAACTTCATACAGAGAAATGATAGAGGTTAAAGCGGCAATGGTAACCATGGCAAAGAAGAAGAAGGAAATGATTTTGCCGATGAAGCCCATGGATTCAAAAACTTCCGGAAGAATAATGTAAATCAGGGCAATGCCTTTGGATCCGTCTAAAAGGGAAGGATCAAAGTGTGCAACGGCCGGGAAAATGGCAAGTCCTGCCAAAAGAGCAACGACGGTATCGCACAGACAAATTAAACCGGTAGATTTTACCAGGTTGATTTCACTTCCGCAGTAGGAACCGTAGGTAATCATAATTCCCATGCCGATGGACAAAGACCAAAAGGCTTGTCCCATAGCCAGTAAAATCGTACTGAAGTTCAGCTGTGAAAAATCAGGTTTGATGTAAAACTCCAGGCCTTCTTTGACACCATCGCCAAGACACAGGGAGTAAATGACAATCCCTATCAAAATAACGAAGAGACAGGGCATTAAAACCTTTGAAAGCTTTTCGATACCGTTGGAAACACCGTTGCTGATGGTCAGCAAAGCAAGCAAAATAAAGATGACGGTGAACAAAATGACTTCCCATGTGTTCACAGAGAAGGTGCTGACAATTCCGGTGTTCCCTGCGAAAGAGTTGACCGTATATTTGACAGTCCAGCCACCCAAAACACAATAGTAACAGGTGATGAAAAACGGAATCAGAACGGAAATAACACCAAACCAACCAATGTGCTTGTTGATGGATTTGTATGAGGTGATGGGGTTTGCGTGAGCACGTTTACCGATCAGCATTTCCGTCAGCATAGCAACGGCACCGATAAAAATAACGCAGGCAATATAGACCAAAACAAATGCTGCTCCGCCGCCTTTTGCGGCTTTGTACGGGAAGCCCCACAGGTTTCCGAGGCCAACAGCTGAACCGGCAGCGGCCATGATAAACCCAAATGAGCTGGCAAAACCAACTTTTTTCTTCATGATGTAATTCTCCTTAATCAATTTGTTAGTCGCACGTCTAACTATTATAGCATTTTTTTGATTTTGTTCAATAGGCAATCATAAGAATGGGTCAAAAATGTTGTAAAGCTTTTTAACTTTACACAAAACTTCACAATGTCAAAAAAGTGTGATATACTAAGGTGTAGCAAGTGTTTATGAGAAGGGAAGGGTGTTACATGGCGAGAGAAATGGCTTTGGCGGGTGTTTCCAAAGAGGAACTGCAACCGGACCTGCGACCCGAGGAACCGCAAACTCCAAAAGAGAAATTTCAAAACTTTTGGTATTACTATAAATGGTGGGTGTTTGCCGCTATTGCATTATTGGTGATTATTTTTATTGGTGTTTACCAAATGGTGACAACCGTCAAACCGGATTATATGCTGACCCTGGTCACAAAGGCATCCATTGAAAGTGAAAGTATCAAGGGAATGGAAGAAGAACTGGCCAAGTATGGAGACGATTTAAACGGAGACGGAAAAATCGTAGTTGACGTGGAAAACCTGCCGCTGGCACAATATGTGGGCGGGACTAAGAGCCCTGCCGCCGAAATGAACAGTCAAAAACTTATGGCTTATATGGTAAGTGCGGACAGTATGTTTTTTGCGTTTGATGCGGACTGCTATTCGGAATATCTGGAAAAACTGACGGATTCCTCCGGAACTGCTGTCTTTTTTGATGAGCTTTCCGTAAAGGGTGTCGGATATGATGAAGAGAATCACTACTGGAACTGGAGCCAAAGTGATTACAGTGCATCATACTGGGGTGTGGATATGCCGAAAGATTTATATTTCGGTGTCCGTATTATGGGCGGTTCCGCATCCGGCGAGAAAGTGCAAACACGTCATGATACCTGTTCTTTATTGCTGGAGCAGTTTATTGAAAATCAATCCTCGAGTAACGGAAATGTGAAGAATACGACAAAAGGAAACAGAAAGACATATTCGGAAATGAAAGACGGCACGTGGATGTGCGATGGCGTTTCCTATAAATATCGTCTTGAGATTTCCGGTAAGCTGCATAATGCCGCAAAGGAGCAGACATATGTCTATTTGAGTAACTTGCCTTCTATTACGTTTGAACAAGCATGGAAAGCAAGCGGCTTAAGCAGCGATACAAGTGATTATTTTGATTCGGAAGAAGCAGTGCTTGTGGAACTACGGTGACACAATTGAAATGTAAAAGATTAAGCCCGTGAGAATTCTCACGGGCTTTTTGTGTAATACTTAGTTATTCGGCTTCGTCCTCGGGAATTTCCGTTGCATCATTCGTGACTTCTGTCCAAGCAGAAACCAGCGGGGCGCCGCACTTGTTGCAAAAATCAGCATCAATGGGATTGACGGCACCGCACTCGGCACATTTGCGAACATTCTTAAAATCGCAAACCTGATCACGAAGGATGGCAACTTCCTGCTGCAAATCGTCAATGTTGGCAATACAGGAGGCAATCATTTCCTCGATATCTTCGCCGGATTTGCGACCGTCGTACAAAAGTCTGCCGAGTCCTTCATAATTTTCTTTAATTTCCTTTTCAACATCGGAAATGGCCATTTTCAAGCGTGTGACTTCATATAAATCGGAGGCTTTTTGACCAACTTTTTCCGCTCCGTATTTTGCTTTGTTTAATAATTCTTCAAATGTCATGATGGGTTTTCTCCTTTTAATTGTATTTTTTATAGAAATCGGTAATGCCGGATTTCCGCTCAAGCATATCCGAAAATCTTGCGTTGTATTCATATGGGAATTTATAGTTGAAAATGCGTTCAATATAAGGGCCGGAAGGCTCTTTTAATTTTGTGACGGCTCCTGCTCCACAACCGAGAATGGTATGTGTCTCATCCATAATAAAGACATTATACAGTCCTTCTTTTCCGGGGAGCGACCAACCGACATTTTCCTGATTGCCTACGGTCCTGCCTTGCCGATACAGGTAATAGGGAACATACCCGTTTTGGCTCAAGGCAGTTACGGAAGACTGAACCATTTGAGGGGTTTCTTCCTTCTTTCCGATATCGGTACGATGGCGAACCACCAGATTGGAAGCACGTTTCATGGAAAGAGTATGAACGGTTATGTTTTCCGGGTGTAGGTTAATAATACCGTCCAAAGTTTCCCGGAATCCTTCGACCGTGTCAGTCGGCAGTCCTGCTATGAGATCCGTGTTGATAACATCGAATCCGATTTGCTTTGCCAGGTTATAAGCATCGTAGAACTGCTCCACGGTATGCTTCCGCCCGATTGCTTCCAAAACCGAGTTGTGAAGGGTTTGAGGGTTAATGCTGATGCGGGGAACGCCACATGCTTTTATGGCCTCCAGTTTTTCTTTGGTGATAGTATCCGCCCGACCGGCTTCAACCGTAAACTCGCGCAAATGTGTCATATCCATGGAATCACAAACGGCTTTTAAAACGGCTTCCATCTGTTTGGCGGAGAGAGTGGTGGGAGTGCCACCGCCCATATAAACCGTTTCCAGTTGCAAACCTAAATCTTTTGCAATTTGAGAGGTTGCTCGGATTTCTTCTTGAAGAAGGGTGACATATTCCGGAATAAGGGAAATGGAACGGTCGGTTGTGTGTGACACAAAGGAACAATAATCACACCGTGTCGGACAAAACGGGACAGACAGATATAAACTGAAAGAATTTGGTTTGGAAAGAGACAAAATGGCGTTTTCCCGTTTCAAAGTTTCTTTGGCCAGCTGCATTTTTGCTTCATTGACCAAAAAGGTTTCGCGAAAGAGAATGTCTGCTTCTTTTTCTCCCAAAAGGGCGGTTTTCTGTCGAAGCAGTTTAACCGGCCGAATGCCTGTCAGTACGCCCCAACTTTGTGTTGTGTCAAACATTCTGCAAAGAAGATGATACAAAAGAGTCGACAATCGAAGTTCACATTCTCCGGTGTATGCCGGATGATCGGACGGGACAAATCCTTCCAGATTTTCTCCTTCACCATCAATTTCCAGTCGGCAAAAAAGATGAGCTCCTGTATGGTCTTCCGTAATTCGTGTGACGGCAAGAAGTTCCTCGCAAACAGGAGGCAGTTCTTTGACAATTTTGATTTTTTCATGGGGAACAAACAACCGGCAAATATTAGCGGTTTCGTAGTGAAAATCGTGATCTAAGGTTACCAGAATCATAGATGGTCGTCTCCCAGCTGGAAATCCGCACCATGGCCCGGATATACATGATAGGGGCGGGAAAGAGAAAACAAACGATTCAGCGAATGTTTTAGGGCAAGCTCATCGCCTCCGCGTAAATCGGTCCGTCCCCATCCGCCATCAAAAAGTGTATCACCGGAAAACAAAATTCCCTCCTGTGGGCATACAAAGCAAAGGCTGCCGGGGGTGTGCCCGGGGGTTTCCCAAACCGTGAACGGAATTGTGCCGGCGTAAACCACGTCCCCTTCGTGAAGGACGTCGGTTGCTTTCAGTTCGCAAATGCGATTGGGTGCCATATAGGCTAATAGGTTCAGTTCCGGATTGTTAAGCGCTTCCTCGTCCAGGTGAGAAACATAGAGAGGAATGTTCAAGGTTTCCATAATCTCTTTTGCGGCAAGAAGATGGTCAAAATGTCCGTGTGTTAACCAAATGGACTCAATTTGAACACCTTCGGCGGTTGCTTCGTCCAACAACTTGTTTGGATGATCGCCGGGGTCAATGATAACACCGTGCTTTTCATCGTCCGCTACCAGGTAGCAGTTGGTGAACAACTTGCCGGTGGGAATGCATTTTATAAACATACAATCAATCCTTTTTGTTCGGTTTAAGGTCCTCGGAATCCAAAATGAGTGTGACGGGACCGTCGCCTTGAATGTCCAGCTTCATATCTGCTCCGAAAATGCCGGAGGCGATATAGGGGACATCATTTTCTTGTAAATGAAGCTTGAAACGTTCGAAAAGTGCGTTGGCCATTTCCGGCTTTCCTGCGCCGGTAAAGTCCGGACGTCGGCCGTGGCGGCAGCTGCCATAAAGGGTAAAGTTCGGAATGACCAAAAAGCCGCCGTCAATATCTTTGACGGAAAGGTTCATCTTGTCGTTCTCGTCACTAAACACGCGGGTTTCGGCACATTTTTTTGCAAGGAGACGGCTTTCTTCTTCCGTATCATTCGGACCGATTCCGACAAGCAAAACCGCTCCCTTTTCAATAGTGCCGCATAGCGTCCCGTCAACTGTGACGGAAGCGGCGGAAACACGCTGGTATACAACTCGCATAACAGTACTCCTTTTGCTTAGCGCTGAACATCCGTGATGCTGGGAATTGAACGAAGTTTGGTAATTACCTGTTTTAAATGCTCTACGCTGTTTACGGCGATGGTCAGGTCAATAACAACATCTCCGATGTCGGGATTTCGTGCGGAAAGGGCTTTGATTTCGAGGTGCATATTGGAAAGTTGTCCCAAAATGTCTGCCAAGAGATTTTGACGGTCGGTTGCACGAATATACAGGGCAGCATTAAAGGTCGCGCGCTGCGAGTTTTCCCAGTGACAGGAAACCCAGCGAGTCGGCTCGGGCGCTTTTTGAATGTCCTTCGGGACATTGTTGCAGTTTCGATTGTGAACCGAGACCGTTCCCATTTTCGTGATAAACCCAATAATCTGATCGCCCGGTAAAGGATTGCAGCACTTAGCAAACTTTACGGCACAGTTTCGAATGTCATCAACGATAACACCACCGTGGCTGCGAGAATCGTCTTCGGATTTGATCAGGAGTTTTTCCGGTTCTACCAAGTCGTTGTTTTCTTCGAGGATGCGAACATAGGCATCTTTGAGATGCGGAATCAAACGAGATATCTGCAAACCGCCGTAACCGATGGCTGCATAGAAATCATCCAAACCGGAAAAGTGAAGCCGTTTGGCTTCATTTTCCAAAAGCTCCTGAATTTTCTGTTCGGGAAGATGTATCAAATTGCGCGATATCTCACGTTCCAGTTCTGCTTTTCCCTGTGTAATGTTTTCCTCGCGGCGTTCTTTCTTGAACCAGGAGCGAATCTTGGTTCTTGCTTCGCCGGTTTTGACAACATTCAACCAGTCTCGGCTCGGGCCGTGGTCCGGAGAGTTAGTGGTTAGAATTTCCACGATCTGACCGGATTGTACTTGGTAATCAAGCGGGACAATACGGTTGTCGACCTTGGCTCCGACCATACGGTTGCCGACGGCAGAGTGGATGGCGTAGGCAAAGTCAATGACAGTACTGCCGTTTGGCAGGGAAATGGTATCGCCCTTGGGGGTGAAAGCAATGACTTCATCAGGAGACAGGTCGGTTTTAATGTTTTGGACAAACTCTTCTGCATCACCGGTACCTTCCTGCTGAATCTCGACGAAGTGGCGAACCCAGTTCAGTCGTTCATCCAGGCTGTCCTCTCCGGCAATGCCGGCCTTATATTTCCAGTGAGCTGCGATACCGTATTCGGCAGTATAGTGCATTTCCTGCGTGCGGATTTGTATTTCGAAGGGGACGCTTTCCTGTCCGATGACGGTGGTATGAAGAGATTGGTACATATTGGCCTTCGGTGTGGAAATATAGTCCTTGAAACGTCCTGGAATCGGACGGAATAAATCGTGAACCACACCGAGTGCGTTATAGCAGTCGGTGACTTCTTTTACGATAATTCGAACGGCGAAAACGTCATAGATTTCTTCCAGCTCACGCCCTTGAATAAAAGTCTTGCGGTAGGTGCTGGCGATGCTCTTCAGTCGTCCGGTGACGGTCGGGTTTTCAATGCCGTATTCTACCAGTTTATCCCGAATTTTATCCTGAATTCGATCGAGAAAGCTCTTGCGCTCTCCGGCACGGGACTCAATGTAGTCTTCAATTTCCTTATAGGCGATGGGGTCCAGCGTTCGGAGTGACAAATCTTCTAGCTCGTCCTTGATATTTTCCATTCCCAAACGATGGGCAATCGGGGCATAAACATCCATGGTCTCTCTGGCTTTTATCAGACGCTTTTTTTCGGGCAGACCGTCGATAGTTCTCATATTATGAACACGGTCGGCAAGTTTGATAATAATAACGCGGGCATCCTTGGAAAGGGCAAATAAAATTTTACGAATATTTTCCGCCTGTGCTTCTTCCCATGACTCAAAAGCAATCTTTTCGATTTTTGTAACACCATCAACCAGTTCTGCAACGCCGGTGCCGAATTCCCGCCGAATATCGTTTAATGTTGCAACGGTATCTTCTACGGTATCGTGCAAAATGGCCGCAATGATGGATTCGTTATCCATTCCCAGATTAACCAAAATACGGGCAACTTCGAGCGGGTGACAAACAAATTCTTCGCCGGAGGAACGGAACTGTCCGTCGTGCCATAAAATGGCAAACATCACGGCATGATTAATGGCGGAGAGATCGTATTCGTGACCGCTTTCTTCAATGCTTGTATTGAGTTGTTGAATGACTTCTTCTTTTGTAATCACAAAAAGTCCCTCCTTTCAGTAAATTACATATAGGCAAGTTCCTGCCACATGGTTGTGGCGGTTAAGTCAGATTTTTCCGTGACAGTCGGGACGGTTATTTCCGTAAGACTTCCCCGGTTTTTCACGGTAAGAACACCGGCTTCATTCATAATATGCAGTCCGACTAAAAGCGGAAGCGGAGCAATTGATAAGTCCTTGGGCAGCTTTCGTTGTAAGCCGTCTATACGCCCTTCAAATCCTCCGTTTTTACGTAAGAATGTGTAGACTTTAGCCATAGTGTCTCGAGACGGAAGCAAATCTTTTTTGTTTTGCGGGATAACATGGCGGCAAATGGAATCATAATCATGAAGAGATTGCAGCCAGGTGTTTCGGTCCTCTTCGCTGGAAATCATATCTTTTATAATGACTGAAACGGATACAATTCCGCGGTAGTCATTTCGATCCAGTGTAACGGCAACGCTGACGGTGTCGTTAATGGCGAAGGGGAATTCTTTTTCCGTCATATGGAACCACATGGCGGTTAGTTCGTATTTATCTCTGGAAAGGGTAACACGCACATGCTGTCCGTTTTTAACCGGGAGCACATTGCGGATGACCATATCTTTAATTTGAAAAACCGGAAGCGGATTCCCGGAGCCACAGGGATCCAAAAAACGTATTTGTTTTAGAATATCCATAGACACGGCAGCGGGAGATATTTTGCAGGCAATATGCAGTTCCGGGTCGGGCATCTCCGGAAAATGGGTTTCAGCCCATTGGTTGACGCGGGTACGGAACTCTTCCACATGCTCTTTATCTAAACTGACACCGGCGGCCAGTTCATGTCCTCCGTAAGAGTTTAAGATGTCGGAGCAGGAAGCGATGGCATCAAACAGGGGGAATCCTTTTATACTTCTTCCGGAGCCTTTCACTTTGTCCGGAAGTTCCGACAAAAGAATGCACGGTTTGCCGTACTTTTCAAGCACGCGTGCGGCCAAGATGCCAACAACGCCGCTGAACCAGTCTTTACCGTCAATAACCAAAACGCGGTCATGAAGCCATTCGGGGTGGGATTCAATACGACTTTGAACGTCTTTGAGAATGACGGATTCCGTTTCCTGTCTTTTTTGATTGTATTGCTGAATTTCTTCTGCCAGTCGTTCCGCTTCTGCAGCATCGGTCGCCAGAAGCAGTTCGGCAGCTTTTTGTGGGTCACCCATTCGTCCGGCAGCATTGATTCGCGGTGCCAGGGTGAATACGGCGGAGGAAGAGGTTTGTTCCTTTCCGCCGGCACCGGCAATATGGGCCAGTGCGGCCAGCCCGGGACGTTTTTCCATATTAATCAGGGACAACCCCTGACGTACCAAAACACGGTTTTCACCGGAAAGCGGCATGATATCGGCCAGCGTTCCAAGGGCCACTAAGTCGGCATAATTTTCCAGTGGAAACTCAGAATCTCCCTCCAGGGCACAAACTAGTTTGAAGGCTACTCCAACGCCGGCATAGCCTTTGAATTCGCTTTCACAATCCGGACGATGCGGGTTGACAACGGCGACGGCATCCGGCAACTTGTCTTGTGGAAGATGGTGATCGGTTACCACCACATCCATATGAAACTGTTTTGCTAGCTCCACTTCCTCAATGGCTGCAATGCCATTGTCGACGGTAATCAAAAGAGATACTTCGTTTTCGGCCAGTTCGTGAATCGTACTTTCGTGAAGGCCATAGCCTTCTCCTTCACGGTAAGGAAGACGGTATTGGACATTAGCACCCTTCTCCTTTAAATAGGAGTAAAGGAGAACCGTAGCCGTAATCCCGTCGGCATCATAGTCGCCGAAAATACATATTTTTTCATTGCTGTTGATGGCTTCTCCGATGCGTGTGACAGCCATATCCATATCGGCAAAAGAGAAGGGGTCATCAACGAGTTCGGTTGTGTACAAAAAATCTTGTACCTTTTCGGGGGTGTCAATTCCCCGCTCAACGAGAAGGAGCGCCAAAAAGGGCTCAATCCCGCATTCCTCTGCCAAGGCCGAAGACCTGTTCTTGTCTACGACGGAGAGGCTCCATTTTTTCATAGCCATTTCTTCAATATCCTACCCTTAATGTAATTACTCCTTATTATATTACAAACGTCCCGAATTTTCAAGAAAGGAGGATTGAAAAAGGCTCTCGCAACCAGCGAGAGCCTTTTGACATATAGATAGGATTACGGAATAAGATGGTTCCCAATCTGCTCGCCACCATATACAGCAGCGATGCAAAGAAAGAAACTCAGAAGACAATACAAAACGGCAACCATCCATTTTCCGGTGGCAAATAAGTCGGTAGTTTCCAGCGCAAAGGTGGAAAAAGTGGTAAAACCACCGCAAAACCCAACTTTTAAAAACAACAAGTAATCCGGGTCGATGGAACTGAGACCCAGCGCCAAGCAGGCAAGGATTCCTATTAGAAAGCATCCAAGCACGTTGATGGCAAGTGTTTTATATGGAAAAACGGCATTTTGCTGAAAGGGGATGAGTCCGATGAGATAGCGCAGGATAGATCCGAGAGCGCCTCCGAGCCCAACCCAAAGAATGGTTTTCATAAGTAGCCTCCTTGCTAGTGAAAAAGCGACGAATTGAATTCGCCGCTTTTGGTTGATTATTTTCTTGCAATAGCTTCTTTCGCTTTGACAACAATTTGCTCTGCTGTCAATCCGTAAACTTCCAAAAGTTCCAAAGCCGGGCCACTGGTACCGAAAACGTCTTCGACGCCGAGACGAACCACCGGGCAGGGTTTGTTTTCTGCCACGACCTCACAAACGGCACTGCCGAGGGCGTTTAAAATACTGTGTTCTTCGGCGGTGACAATGGCGCCGGTTTCTTCGGCTGCCTTGATAATAATCTCTTTATCAATCGGCTTAATGGTGGCCATGTTAATGATGCGGGCGGAAATGCCGTCGGCTTTGAGCATATCATAGGCCTTGAGAGCTTCGTTTACCATAAGACCGGTGGCAATAACGGTGACATCGGTTCCTTCGCGAAGAACAACACCTTTTCCGATTTCAAAAGGTGTGTTTTCCTCAAAAATGACCGGAACGGCCAAACGACCGAAGCGAAGGAATACCGGACCGTCCCATTCATAGGCTGCTTTGGTTGCCTGTTTGGCTTCGTAGTAATCTGCCGGGTTCAGTACAACCATGTTCGGGATGGAACGCATAAGGGCCAGATCCTCGATGCACTGATGGGTGGCGCCGTCTTCACCGACGGAAATACCACCGTGAGAAGCGGCGATTTTGACATTCAATTGCGGATAGGCAACGGAGTTGCGAATCTGTTCATAAGCGCGTCCGGTTGCAAACATGGCAAAGGAGGACGCAAAAACGGTTTTTCCGCAAGAGGCCAAACCGGCGGCCACGCCGACCATATTGGCTTCTGCAATTCCGGCATTGAAGAAACGCTCCGGAAATGCTTTTTTAAAGGTTCCGGTTCTGGTAGCGCCGGCTAAGTCGGCATCCATAACCAAAAGGTCTTCGTGTTCTTTTCCCAGTTCTACCAAGGCATCACCATAGCCTTCGCGGGTTGCTTTCTTAATCATGTCAGCCATGGGTTACGCCTCCTCACATGCTTTGAGCGTTGCACGAAGCTCCGCCATAGCAATTTCATATTCTTCTGCATTGGTGGCTTTCCCGTGCCAGCCAACCTGGTTTTCCATAAAGGAAACGCCTTTACCTTTTACGGTTTTCAAGATGACAGCGCAGGGGGTTCCGTTGCTGGCGAGAACTTGTTTGAAAGTTGCTTCCAAAGAATCAAAATCATGGCCGTCTGCTTCAAAAACACGGAAACCGAAAGCCTCTAATTTTTCGGGAATCGGATAGGGGGAGTTGACTTCTTCAAGGGTACCGTCAATTTGCAGGTTGTTGTTGTCGATGATCCAGCAAAGATTGTCGAGGTTTTTGGCTTTGGCAAACATAGCCGCTTCCCAAACCTGACCTTCTTCAATTTCGCCGTCTCCGAGAACGGCAAATACGCGATACGCTTTTTTGTCGAGTTTGGCCGCAAGAGCCATCCCGTTTGCAGCGGAAACACCTTGCCCAAGAGAACCGGTGGACATGTCCACGCCCGGCGTTTTTCTCATATCCGGGTGTCCCTGCAGCATGGCATTTACCTTGCGAAGACGCGGGATTTCTTCTTCCGGGAAGAATCCGTGCAAGGCCAGAGTTCCGTAAAGGGCCGGAGCGGTGTGACCCTTGGATAAAACCAAACGGTCCCGATCCGGATCGTCCGGATTTTGCGGATTCACTTTCATAATGCAACGGTATAAATAGGCGAGGGTGTCAGTAATTGAAAGGGAACCGCCCGGGTGTCCGCTTTTTGCATGAAACGTTCCCGTTATGACATGCATGCGGATTTTGGCAGCGTCAATCAGCAATTGTTTTTTTAATGATGAATCCATGCTCCAAACTCCTTTTTTTCATCCGTAATTTCTCTTGTAACAGTATAGCACAAAGCGTCTCTAAAAGGTAGGTAAAAAAGTAAAACTTTTTTGCATAAACAGACAGAATCCACGAAAAAATTCGTGGATTCTGTTTCTGCTCAATTAAGCCCAAATAATCTTATTGATTTCCGGCAGTATATTCTCAATGATAGGCATTGCCCGTAGGAATAATTCGATGCAAATCGCACCGGAGGTTTCCGGGGAAACAACGGAATCTGCCCGTAAATTGACAGACCCATCCGGCATAATAACCAGTTTGAACCAGCGATGTTTGGCATTGAAATCGCTTATCAGAGGCAGCAAGGCCGGCTTTTTGTTTTCCGGGCAAGTGGCAAGACGCATGGCGGCAATCTCCACATCATGCTCTCCGGTGAAAATAAATAAGACCATATAGTCCATGATTTTTCCGTGAACTCCGCAATTTACGATTTCGCGTCCTTGTGTTTCTTTTACATCGTTGTAATTCAGTCCCTGACTTTCCAGTTCATTCAAAAAAGATTGAGTGATTTCCTGCATACAATCACCTCCGTTTTCCACGTATAAGCATACCCTATTTTGGAGAAAAGTACAAGACCGGTTTTGCGGGTGTGTTCTCGGTTGATGCTTTGAAAATCCTTGAGTTTTCCAAGTGTTTGGTATACAATACTTTCGAGTATCCGAAATGAAAGCTTTTTCGGAAGAAAGAAAGGAAATATAGGGTATGAAAAAAGTAGTATCTCTTATTGCGGTGTTGGCGCTGATCGTATGTGTGTTTTGCGCCTCTATCTCCTCGATCGCCGCAGTCGGAAGCTCGAAATGGGGAGATGTTAACGAAGATGGAAGCCTGGATATGAAGGATGTCTTGACCCTTCGGAAGGCTTTGGCAGGCATGACAACGCTGACGAACGAAAACGCCGGAGATGTCACCCTGGATGGCGAAA
This sequence comes from Acutalibacteraceae bacterium, assembly GCA_045639905.1. Taxonomy (GTDB): domain Bacteria; phylum Bacillota; class Clostridia; order Oscillospirales; family Acutalibacteraceae; genus RGIG426. The sequence goes on along the minus strand of JAZUDZ010000059.1, from coordinate 7,326 downwards.
CAGATATGAAGGATGTTTTGTATCTGCGTAAGTATTTGGCCGGTATGGAGCCTGCTTTGGAGAACTCCGAAGAAAGCTTTGAAGAGAGCGAAATCAGCCAGGAAACCAGCGATGTTCCGGGCCCGAAACAGGTTGCCTATCGTTATGGCGATGACGGGAAACCGTATTTGGCATTCCTGGATGGTGTTGATGACTGTACTCTGGGCGTTTGGTGGTGGCATACCGCTGATGGTAATAATACCAAACTTCGCGACGAATATCTTGATTTCTTGGAGAAAAACCATACAACCGAGATTTATTACTATTGTATGTATGACATGAATAAATCTTCCGGACGTAGAGAAACCCACGAATTTGTACAGGCTGCCCTGTCTCATGGGATTGCCGTGTCCGCCATTTATGATGACTTTGAAATTTGCAATGGCTGGAGCGGTCATAAATGGATTGTAGATGCTTTTAAAGCCTATATGGAACAGTATCCGGAAGACCATATGAACCGCATTCACTTTGATATTGAGCCGCATCAGTTATATGAGGATCAGGACATTCGTCACCTGAAAGCCAGCGATCTTCAAAACTATGTTGACAATTTTATTTGCCATGTGCATGAACTGCAGGATATCGGTGTTCATGTTGAAGCGGACCTGAACTGTACATGGAACGAATATGGTGGTGAAACCGTAACTTGTGGTGACACAACCGGTATTTACAACATCATTGCGGAAAAAGTGGATTCCATGTGCTTGATGGCTTACCGTGATACGGCGGAAGACATTCTGGCCATTGGTGATGTTGCTTTTGATGCCGCCATGAAAAACGGTACCCGTATTGTCTACGCCATTGAAACCGGTCATTACAGTTTCAATAAAGATTATGAAGAATTTGCTCAGGAAACGGCTGAATATATGTACACCGAGTTTGAAAAGGTGTTCGATACGCTCCGCGACAACCATCCGGAGGGTGGATACGGTTTGGCTGTTCATCAGCACAGAACTTGGAAAGAAATGAAAGCCGAGCCGACACCGATTGTTCTGGAGTAAGAAGGTAAGTTTGATGAAAAAATTGATTTCCGCATTGATGCCGGTTGTTTTGATTTGTTGCATATTCTGTGCATCTTTTTCGACACTGGCCGCAGTTGGGGCTTCCGCATGGGGCGATGTGAACGGTGACGAATCCGTTGATATGAAGGATGTCTTGTTCCTTCGTAAGGCGCTGGCCGGTTTGACGGCTTTGGACAATGAGCGGGCCGGAGATGTAACCTTTGATGGAAGCGTTGACATGAAGGACGTTCTGTATTTGCGCAAGTTCCTGGCTCACATGGTGGATGAGCCCGAATGCTCGGACGTGAGTGAAGAATCTTTAGAGGAAAGTATTCCGACTTCGATTTCTTCCAGCACAACAGAAACTCCGCCAACCACTACAACCACTCTTTTTGCTCCTGTTGAGAAGACGGATCCGGTTGTGCTGTGGGATGGCGATGTAAACCAAGAAGTTACGATTACAAAGTACATTGGTTTTATTGATGGTGAAATCGGGGAAGAAATTGATGCGGCTATTCGGGAAGATTTGGAGAAAAACGGCCTGATTACCGGAAATGAATACTATGAAATCAAGATTGACGGGTATTCTTCCGGTCCCAGTGGCTACGCAACATCCGGTCTTTTTGTAGATGACGGAACCGAGTTCGGCGTTCAAATCTGGTCAAACAATAAAGCCGAGAATGTTAACATTGTCAAAGGTGAACGAAGCTCCTACCGTCAGGTTGTGGAAGCGAGTGCCACTGACAAAGAGGGAAAAGAATTGATTCCGCTATTGGATCAAACGACACGGTTTGCCTTGTACAGTGATAGCTTTTATGGTAAAGATTATATCCAGATTGATCACTTGACAATTACGGTATTTCGTGGCAGCTCCGCCGAAAAGGACCCGAATGAATATCTGAAATATTATCGCTACAACGACGAGGGGAAACCCGTTATTAATTTCCGCAATTCCGCGGATGGAAGTACCTTAGGCACATGGTGGTGGTTTACGGATGATTCCGACGATCCGACTCTCTGTAATATGTATCTGGACTTCCTGGAGGAGAACGGAGTTAATGAAATATTCTACTATGGATATTATTATTTAGGTTCCTCGTCCGGTAAAGAAACCCTTCACAAATTTGTGTCAAATGCAAATAAGCGTGGCATGGCCGTTTCGTTGATATATGACGACAAGAAGAGTATTACCGCAGCGGGTAATACGGAAATGACGACCATTGCCGATCTTTATCTGGATTATGTAAACACCTATAAAGACGATGTTATGAACGGTATTCATTTTGATGTCGAGGGTGTTTCTCCGCAGGTTTATGCGGACACCATGATTTCCCAGTTTGCAGCAGCCAGAGAACGTGGTGTGAAAATTGCCATGGATGTCAACTGTTCCTTGCGTGGCAGTTGCACACTGAATGGTGTATCCGGTATTTATAATGTCATTTGTGCGAATGTTGACTGCATCAGCCTGATGTCCTATCAGGATTCCGCCAGCGGCATTTGGAACCTGGGTGCTACAGCTTATGCTGCCGCCATGGAGTATGGCACGAAAGTGCTTTTCGGTGTTGAGACCGGCGAGTATAGCTTTAACGACCCGTCTGTCGAGTTCGCTCAGGAGGACAAAGAGTATTGTTATACAGCTTTAGGGCAAGTGTATTACAAGCTCCTCGCCGACCATCCTACCGGCGGTTTTGGTGTAGCTGTTCACCAGCACCGGGATTGGTATAATCTGAAACAGGCAAAAAAATAATTTAATTGAGAAGGTCATCGTTCTTTCGGACGATGACCTTCTTTACTTGCTATTTTTTTGTTTCCTTGTATAATGGTACGGGAGAGGGGGTGCTACCGTGATTCGTGTTTTGAAAAGGGGATTGATTTGCCTGCTGGTGTTGGCTGTCTTGCAATCCGTTTCCTGGTCGATTTCTGCCGAATCCTTTATTTACGGAGATGTTAACGGAGATAAAGCAGTGGATATGAAGGATGTTTTGCTTCTTCGGAAATCTTTGGCCAAGCTTCCCGCTCCGGGGTATAACGCAGAAGCGGCAGATGTTTTAACAGATAAGGTCGCTGATATGAAAGATGTGCTTCTTTTGAGGCGAGCTATCCTAGGTTCTGCTACAATCCCGCAGCAGCCTTCTCCGGATACGCCCACGCATACGGTGCCACCGCAAAGATTTGAAAAGCAATGTCAAAATGTGGTTATGACAGCGTATGAAATGAACAGTGACGGAACGGTTTATAAAACCGAGAGCCAGGTTCGCTGTAATGACAGCGGCAATCTGATTGTTAAAGAGATGCTTGACAGACGCGGAAACGCTTCTGTTTATCAGCAGTTTACGCTAAGCGGCAATGGAAATGTTAAGTATCGAGATATCTTTGATTATGACGATTTCGAGTACAGCTACACGTATAACTACGATGCCAGCGGCCGCAAAACATCCACGCTTTGCTATGGAGCGGACGGGAAACTCAGTTGGACAGAGGAATGTGTGTATAACGGAAATACGATGAACTATTCTCAAAAGGGAACGGACGGTACTCCGTATATTCGTCAAACCTATACGTATGACAGCAAAAACAATCTCCAGAAAATGGAGTCGTTTGACGCGGATGATGCAGTAATTTACAGGGAACTGTATACCTATGAGAATGACAAGGTTTCCTCGGTCGAATATCTATCCTACGGAGTGAAGACATTCGTAACGTGTACATATGAAAACGGGAAACTGAAAAAAGAAACCTGCAAGCATAAAGACGGGAGTATAGAATGGGAGAACATCTATGCTTACGACAAAGAGGGACGTTTGGGCAAGATGGTGACTTACTACGGAGACAGTAGTGTTACAAAAGAACGGACGGCATACACATATGATCTTGACGGGAATGAGCTTTCCTGTGTCTTTTATAATGAGGCGGGAAGGGCCGGCGCACATCAACTTTATGCCTATGATGATAAAGGAAACCGTATCAGTGCAAAGTGCTACGATGGTGAGGGAAATCTGTCGTGGTGGTATACCTATGAATATTCGATGAAATACGAAACACTTTTCAAGTTTTGTACGGAAGAATGAGAAGAATCCGTTTGCTGATTTCGGCAAACGGATTCTTCTTTTGATGTGGCAAAAAAAAACAACGCCGTTTCGGTTAAGAAACGGCGTCAAACATTTGGTGGAGATAAGCGGGATCGAACCGCTGACCTCTTGAATGCCATTCAAGCGCTCTCCCAGCTGAGCTATACCCCCATTTGTTCGGAACGTGTATAAATTTATCATATTTCAAATCGTATGTCAAGGAAAAAATCAAAATTTTTTGCCGAAAAAAATTAAACGAAAGTTATTGACAAAAAAGTGTTCTCATGGTAAAGTATTACACGCTGCGAGGCATATGGGAGAGTTCCCGAGCGGTCAAAGGGGGCAGACTGTAAATCTGTTGCTTCGGCTTCGATGGTCCGAATCCATCCTCTCCCACCAGTATGAAAGTGTCTTTTGCCTGAGAGGGCAAAAGACACTTTTCTAGTTAAGGAGAGTGGAGTCAATGAAAGATGAATCGCTGGATTTTACTGTAATTAATGCAGAGGGAAAAGAGATCGAATGTGAGGCGCTGGCGACATTTCAAAGTGAAATCACTGGCAAGATGTATATTCTTTACACGGATAACACTCTGGATGAGGAAGGCAATACAAACGTATATGCCAGCATTTTTGACGAAACCAACCCGCAAAATCTCCAACCGATTGAAACGGAAGAAGAGTGGAATATGGTGGATGAAGTTCTGTCCGAAATTTGCGACGACGATGATGATGATGATTAATGGGAAAGAGCACGTATTGTGCTCTTTTTTTTGTTTGTAAGACTTGCGATGGCAGAACATTGAACATATAATGATTATATACCGTTTTTGGAGGAGTTTATGAACGTTTTATCTTTTGGGGAAATTGTGTGGGATATTTATCCGGACAAACAATGCATCGGAGGAGCACCGCTGAATTTTGCGGCTCATTTGGCTCGTCATAAACATAATGTGTGTATGGCCTCGGCAGTCGGAAATGATCTGCTTGGAAAGAAGAGCCTTGAGTTTATGGATGCCTGCCATGTTTGCAGCCAACATGTATATCAGGACGAATATCGTTCAACGGGAACGTGCGCAGTGACCCTGACGGAAAACGGCATCCCCCGTTTCGACCTGGCGGAGAATGTGGCTTATGATTGTATTCCGCTATCGCAGGTGATGGAAGATTACAATTTGCTGTATTTCGGGACACTGGCTCTTCGTTCCGAAAAGAATCGGGAAGAGTTGATAACTTTTATTCGTGAGAAGAAAGTTCGACACGTGTTTGTGGATTTGAATGTCCGTCGTCCGTTTTGCAGCAAAGAATCGGTCATGTTTGCCATCAGTGAAGCAAGTATTTTGAAAATGAGTTCAGAGGATATGGATGCCATATCTTCGTATTTTGATGAGTGTGAAGACCACAAGCAGTTTGCAAGACTTTTGGCCGGAATGTATACAAATCTGAAGGTTATTATTGTGACGCTGGGGGAAGGTGGTTCGTTTGTTTTAGATTGCCGAAAGCGTCTTGAATATGAGTGCCCCATTGTTCCTTGTGAGGTGCGGTCCACGGTTGGAGCCGGAGACAGCTACTCTGCCGGGTTTGTTCATCAGTATGTTCACCGCAAACCAATTCCCGAGTGTATGGAATATGCGTCCCGCCTGGCCAGCTTTGTTGTTTCAAAAGTAGATGCAATCCCGGACTATATGCCTGAGGATATTTAAGGAGGAATAAAAATGGAAAAGGTTCTAGATAAGGTATTTGAGTGGGCAACTACTGCCGGCATTCGGCTTGTGGTTGCATTGGTTGCGTTGTTAATTTCCTTCCAAATTATCAATGCGATAGGGCGTCACTTCCTTAAAAAGGTCACCAATGCCAAAAAGATGGATAAAACCATCGGCCGCACACTCGTGAATGTCGGTGCCGTTGCGGCAAAGATTCTCGTAGTGATTTGCCTGGTTGGATATTTGGGAATAAATACCAGCGGTTTAACCGCCTTGGTGGCTTCTCTTGGTGTTTGTGCCGGTTTGGCTGTCAACGGAGCTCTCTCGAACTTTGCGGGCGGTGTGCTTTTGCTTGTGACCAGACCGTTTAAGGTGGACGATTACATTAAAGTGAATGACTTTGAGGGAACGGTTGAAGATATTCACATCATTAACACGAAAATCGTCACGCTTGATAACCGGGTCGTATATATTCCGAACAGTATTGCTTCTTCCGCCGTTGTTGTGAATTTCAGCGAGAAAGACATTCGTCGGGTGGATTTTGAGTTTTCGATTTCCTACAACGATGATTATAATCGTGCTTTGGAAATTCTCAGAGATGTGCTGAACGGCATTGACACGGTTTTGGATACGCCGAAACCAACCCTTGAGGTTGCTTCGTATGATTCCAGCAGCGTAAAACTGTATTGCCGTCCCTGGACGAAATCTGCTAATTACTGGGCAACTTATTTCGCCGTAATGGAACGCGTGAAAAAAGCATTTGATGAGAATGGAATTTCCATCCCGTACGATCAACTGGATGTTCATGTGAAAAATGATTAAAAGAGAAAGGCTTCGGGAAATTCCCGAAGCCTTTTCGTTTCATATTTCTTATTTTGTTTTTCCTTCAATGTAGGTAACGAGATCGCCGATGGTTTTGATTGTCAGAATGTCCTCGTCAGCGACTTCAATGTTGAATTCATCTTCAATGGACATAAGCAGGTCTACAACGTCCAAGGAGTCTGCACCCAAATCCTCAACCAACTTGGTTTCGAGATTCAAGGTATCTTCCTCAACGTCAAACTGCTCGCTCAAGATTTTTTTAATGGTATCCAGTGCCATTGTTTTCACTCCTTTCGAAGGGCTAATTTGTATGTATCAATAGTATTCAGTTTTATGTCGTTTGTCAATATCAATTTTTGGTCACACAATAATAATGTATATATTATATATATAAATATAGGAATCTTTCCGAAAATTATCCGAAAAGAACGTGGGAACGGTTGAAAATCAATCCAAAATATGTATAATGGGAAGCCCTCCATCCATTAAAAATGGGTTAAAAAACAACTTTTTTCGAAAAAATAAAAAAAATCAAAAAAAGTTGTTGACAAGATGCTGCAATAGTAGTATTATGTCAAAGCTGTCCACCAAAAAAGGGGAACAGCGAGAGGACCTTGAAAATTAAACAACGTAAAATAAGCAGAGAACAAACACAACCCGTTAATTTTACACACCGGTTAGAAAGATAACCAAGGTC
>JAZUDZ010000058.1:0-39506 GCA_045639905.1 Acutalibacteraceae bacterium | reverse complement strand
ATACACCTTTGCATGTGGAAAATTTTCCACATGACATTCACAAAAGGAAAGAAGAATCATATTTCGTTATTTGTTCACACAAAAACGGGCGGCATTCATCTCGCCACCTTCACTTCGTTTAGAGGTGGGAGTATTCTGCCGAATTATTAAGATAAGGAAATAAAAAAAATGCTTGACAACAGTATGGGTTTGTATTATAAAGTAAACGAACAGTGTATACCTATGCGCTGTTGCCAAGACACTATTTTATGATTGAGGAAGGTAACGAAAAATGAAAAAAGTACTTTCAATCGTAGCATGTGTTGTCCTTTTGGCTTCGATGGCCTCTATTTGTGCCAGTGCCAGAGAGATGGATCCCGTTCCGTATCTCTACACTTCCCAGGGCCCGACAAAAGGTGCAGCCAACACCATTATGTATGAAACTTTTGACGACGGTAGCACTCCGGAATCAATTGGCTTTTATCCGGGTTATACCGAAGATTCTCTTGGTTCCGGCGATGATGCGGTAGACTACATCATTCCGCAGGTATCCCTGGAACTCAGCAGTACGCATGCTCGCAGCGGTAAGGCCTTGCACGTCTATAACCGTAACGCCGTGTATGATTCCGCACCCGGTGAGCATACATTCCTGTATACGAACAACTATCCGAAAACCGCAAAAACCAATTTGGATTCCACAAGATACTGTGTCGGTACGGCTGATGGTAATAAATCCTCAACTCCGTGCAAACTGTATTCTATCGACTTCAATACGAACATTGCGAAAAAAGATATGGGTTCGAAGATTAAAGCAAACTATACCAGAACCTCTCCGACCACAACGGACTGGTATTATTTCCAGGCTTGGGTATATTCTGACACTGCTCAGACCTTCCTGCCCAAACTTCAGTATGGTTATACCAATGAGTTGTGGATCCCGCTTGATGACTACTGGGAAGTCCCTGCCAAAACATGGACTTTGATCGGCGGTCTCGTAAAGGGTGGCACACAGTACTACGGTGCTTTGCTTGCCGATGGTCCTGTCAGTTATGGTCTCTATCCTCCGGGAGCTGCCACGACTAACGTTCGTTTGTCCATGGCTACCAAGTCCAAAACTTATGTCAAAGCTAAGAAACCCAGCCAGAAGCAGGATGCGGAAGGCTATCGTTTGGATGAGGACGGTAACAGAATGGAAACCGTTGCTTTCACTACCGGTGACTACTATCTCGATGATGTGGCCATTTGGAAGGTGACTGACAAGTCCAAACTCTATAACTTGGATAAGGATTCGGATAAGATGATTGCCGGCGGTTCTGCCACAACCAAAGCTCAGAAGAAAACCACTGCCGCTCCGAAACCGACCACCAATAAGAAACCGGTTTCCACCAAAAAACCTGTTCCGGTGAAAACGCAGGTTGCGACAAACGCCAATGGTGAGAAAGTTGTTGTTAAGGAAGAGACAGAAGGTCTGACCGGTAACGGCAAGACCAAAGAGTTCTCTTTGAAAGACAAGAAAACAGGCGACTGCCCGGTTGCCATTAAAGAGATTAAAATCGATGGCAAGGTCGTCGACGCCAAGACCTATAAATACGATGCCAAAACCGGTATGCTCACGTTTAATGTGGCCCCGGCTGATGGCAAAAAGATTGTTGTAACCACCAAAGAAGAGATGGATGAGAGCGAAATCAGCGCTCTTGAGGCTTCTCTCGAAGAATCCTTGGAAGGATCTTTGGAGGAATCGCTGGAAGAATCCGCTTCCGAAGGTGAAGTGACCGAGGTCGCTCCGACAACAACCACAAAGGCTGCTGAAGAAGAAACTGAGAAAGGTAATTTGACCTGGCTCTGGATTGTTATTGCAGCCGTTGTAGCCGCCGGTGGCGGTACTGCCGCTTTCCTCTTGACAAAGAAGGGTAAAAAAGCGTAAAATATGGTATATTAATCCGTGATGGCATTTTCTAGTGCCTGAAGATGCCATTGTGTACGGATAAATATAAGTTAGAAAAAACAAACGTCTGATTCATTCAGACAAATCGACAAAAGGAGAAAAAAATCATGAAAAAAGCAATTGCTATTCTTATTTCTGCTCTTATGGTCATGAGCATCTTCTGCCTCTCCGCTTCCGCTGCCGCTTTCGATATCGCTATCGGTAGTGTTGAAGGCGCTGCTGGCGAAACCGTCGTTGTTCCGGTTACTGCCAATGCCAACGCTGGCATTCAGTCCTTCCAGTTCGAACTCGCTTATGATGCTGCTTTGACCCTCGTCAACGTTGAAGACACCAAAGTTTTCGACGGCATGCTCATCAACAAAGATGCCAACCCGATCGTCATCCAGGACGCTCAGTCTGACATCACCTCCAACAGCACCGCCACTGGCGTTTTCGCTAACGTTTCCTTCACCATCCCGGCTGACGCCGCTGAAGGCACTGTTTACGAAATCACCGGTACCCCGGCTGCTTCTTCCTGCATTGACTGCGACTTCAACGAAATCGAAACCGCTATCGCTGCTGGTTCCATCAAAGTCGTTGCCAAAGCTGATCCGACCGAGCCGTCCAAAGAGGAGCCGACTGATCCGACCCAGCCGTCCGAAGAGCCGACCGAGCCGACCCAGCCGTCTGAAGCTCCGGTGAACCCGACTGATGCTCCGGTTGCCCCGACCACTGCTCCGGCTTCCCCGGCCACTGGTTCTGCTCTTCCGGTTGCTGCCATCGTTTTGGCTGTCAGCTCCGCTGCTGTCTTGACCATTGCTCGCAAACACTAATTAACATTAGTTAACATTCATAGTTTATATTGAAGGCACAAATGTAAACTATAAGTGGGCGGATAAGCCGAAAGGCTTATCCGCTTTTTGCTTTTTGCTTTTTTGTTGTTTTGTTTTGGTTTTGTGGTATAATGAAGGCAACGGAAAGGGGTTTTTAAAATGAGAAAGAATATAAAAAGGTTTTTGTCAATTCTGCTTGTTCCGACTTTCATTCTTTGCATGATGGGAAGTTTTTCGATTTTTGTTTCGGCAGAATCCACGGTTGTGTTTTCCACTGACTTCGAAGAGAAACGTCCGCATAACGTTTTTCGTACGGAAGTGGGTCACACAACTATGGTTAAAGAACTTCCAGGCGAACGCGAGGGAACCGGTGAAGAAATTCTTCTTGATGCCGGCCGTTCGTTTTTCGGAATTCAGCCGAACGGAATCGGCAGCACTTTGATGAGCTACGGTACATTTAATCCCGGCGACACCTTTACATTCCATGTGGATTTGTATTGTGATAAAGAGGGAACCATCGAATTATATCCGTTTGTTTTGCTTTGCATCAACGGAACGGTTGATAAAGAGGGAAGAGAATACGAGGATTATCATGCTGAACAGTTGAACAACTACGACGAATGGTATCCGTCACTCGGTAAAGGCTTGACAATCAACGAAGGTTCTTTGAGTATTCCCGGTAAGGAATGGGTTACGCTGGACTTTACGTATACGGTTTCCGAGGGCTGTTCTCAAAAGGGAAGAGACATTAAGTTCCATTCGGATGCCGGCGCATTTTATCTGTATTTTACGACCAGTATGGTCAATCAGCGGGCCTATATCGACAATCTTCAGATTTCCATGGATACGGATATTGTTCCAGTGACCACCACCAAGACTCCCGTGACGACAAAAGCTCCGGAAGTTTCCGTGGATTCTTCCGAAGAGGTCAGTGATGATTTCCTTCGCGGAGATGCAAATGATGACGGCGTCGTTGACATGAAAGACGTTTTACTGGTTCGTAAATATATTGCCGGTATGGTCAATGAGATCAATCTGCAGGCAGCAGATGCAAACCGGGATCTGGCTGTGGATATGAAAGACGTCTTAACACTTCGTAAACATTTGGCAGGAATTGCCCTGATGCAATGAGACACAAAGGACTTTTTCGCAGTGCGAAAGAGTCCTTTCTTTTTTTGTGAAAAAAGTACAAAAAAAGTAAAAAATATAAAGGGAAATGGTTGAAATAATCACAAAAAATTGGTAAAATAGTACGAGTGAAATTAGGGCGTAAAAACGCCGAAATTCATTTGAAGGAGATTATCGTATCATGGAAAAAACACTCGTAATCATGGCTGCCGGTATGGGCAGTCGCTATGGTGGATTGAAACAGATCGACCCTGTCGGACCGGACAACACGCTCATCATCGATTATTCGATTTATGACGCTGTTCAGGCCGGTTTTGACAACATTGCTTTTATTATCAAAAAGCCCGATGAAGAAGCTTTCAAAGAAGCTATCGGTAACCGCATTGCCCGCAAGGTCAATGTTCGTTACATCTATCAGCGTCTGGAAAACGTTCCGGAAGGTTATAGTGTTCCGGAAGAACGTACCAAACCGTGGGGTACCGCTCATGCCATTATGTGCTGCGCCGGTGAAGTAAATACCCCGTTTGCCGTCATCAATGCAGATGACTATTATGGCGCCGAAGCCTTTAAGAAAATGGCCGATTGGCTCGAAACCGCTGAGGCGGAGAATCCGACCAATTATTGCATGACCGGTTATGTTTTGAAAAACACCTTGACCGAAAACGGTCATGTGGCTCGTGGTATCTGCCAGGTTGATGCCAACGGTATGCTCGAAAAGGTTGTTGAGCGCACAAAGATTATGCGTCGTGACGGCCAGGTTCAGTTTACCGAGGATGGTGAGAACTGGGTTGATGTGGACGAGAACAGCATCGTTTCGATGAACTGCTGGTGCTTTAAACCGATTTTCCTGGATACGTTGCAGGTTCGTTTTGAGAAGTTCCTGAAAGAAAACTTGGAAAGCAATCCGCTGAAATGCGAATTCTTCCTCCCGTTTGTTGTTCAGGAAATGATTGACGAGGGCTCTTGCTCCGTTAAAGTGCTTCATACCGATGACAAATGGTTCGGTGTTACGTATCGTGAGGATAAGGAAGCCGTTGTCAGCGCTATTGCCAGTAAAATTGCTGCCGGTCAGTATCCGGAGCATCTGTGGGGGGAATAATCATGGGTTTTTGGGATATTACTCCTAATGTCGACGGTGCTGCAAAGCAGTTTGCCGAAGGCAATGAATATCTTGGTGCCGAGCATTACGGCGAGGGTCATATCAATGATACCTATACGGCACATTTCCGTCGTCCTGACGGTTCTGAATACCGTATTATTTTGCAGCGCATCAATACCGATACGTTTACCGATCCGGACGGATTGATGAACAACATTGTCGGTGTTACCGAATTTCTGCGTGAGATCATTGCCCAGCGCGGTGGTGATACCGAGCGCGAGACCATGACGGTTATCCGCACTCCCGAAGGCAAAAGCTTCTATACGGATGAACTTGGAAGCAGCTGGCGTGCTTATGTCTTTGTTGAACAGACTGTTTCGTACCAGTCCATTCAGAAGGATGAAGACTTCTATAACTGCGGTGTTTCTTTTGGTAACTTCCAGCGCTTGCTGGCTCAGTATCCGGCTGAAAAGCTTGTTGAAACCATTCCGAAATTCCATGATACGGAAAATAGATTCAAACAGCTCAAAGAAGCCATTGATGCTGATAAATGCGGTCGTGCCGCATCTGTCAAAGACGAAATTGATTTTGCTTTGGCCCGTGAAAAGGATGCCTCCGAAATCGTCAGCAAACTTCGCGATGGCTCTTTGCCGCTTCGCGTGACCCATAACGATACGAAGCTCAACAATATCTTGATTGATGAAGCCACCGGAACCGGTATCTGCGTTATTGACTTGGATACCATTATGCCGGGTGCCTCCTGCTATGACTTCGGTGACAGTATCCGCTTCGGTGCCAGCACCGGTGCAGAGGATGAAAAGGATCTCAGCAAAATCTCGATGAGCCTCCATTTGTTTGAAGTGTTTGCGAAAGGGTATTTGAGTGTTGCCAAAGAATTCCTGACTCCGGCTGAGGCGGAAAGCCTGGCTGTCGGTGCCAAACTTATGACTTATGAGTGCGGCATCCGCTTCCTGACGGACTATTTGAACGGAGATGTGTATTTCAAGGTACACCGTGAAGGTCATAACCTTGACAGATGCCGCACCCAGTTCAAGTTGGTTGCCGATATGGAACAGAAAATGCCTGAAATGCAGGCGATTGTTGCCAAATATATGGCCTGATTCTATGGTTTTTAGGGACGCATTTTTGCGTCCCTTTTTCTTTTTCACAAAAAAATGTTCGGCTTTTGTTAAAGTTGCACAAAACAAAAGGGACTTTATGCAAAAAATGTCAAAAATATGACAAAGAATTGTTGACTTTTTCCTAGTTTTGTGGTGTAATAACAAAGAAAATAAGGTGTAGACTTATATGTATGAGTCTGCCGAAAAAGGAAAGAGGAAAAAGTCATGAAAAAGGTTCTTGTTTCGCTGCTTACCATTGCATTGATTCTTTCCAGTATGTTGGTTTTCATTCCGGCATCTGCTGAGTATGAACTTGATGATGATGAGCATGTCATCTACTCCTTCACATTTGAAGAAGAAGGAGCAACCACACTTTACAAAAAAGCGGGAACAACCCCGGGTTATGTAACCACGGATGATTATGTCGGCGAAGAGCCCGGCGCCAGTTTGGCACTCCCGGTCGGTACCGCCACTATGTCGGGTCGTGGCGGTGTGCTTCCGTACATTTGGCCCACTTCCATCAGCGGCATTATGGCTGCTCAGGGTGAGCTTGCCGACGGTGACTATTATGAGCTCGAAGTTGACATCCGCTGGGATGGCAAACCGTGCCCGAGTGCTAAAAAAGGCACGTACGTTTATCCGTTTATGCTTACAAACGGTTCTGATGAAAACTACTTTACCGAAGTTTCCGGTATCATTCACAATTTGGCCAGCCGTGAGTGGGAACATTATACATATCGTTTGACTGCTGTTAACGGCGATATGGCCTATTCCGTTCCGCAGCCCGGCAGCGACAGCGGCGGTATTGCTTTCTGCTGTGAAAACACCTTGCCGGCCGGTGGCATTCTTTATCTCGACAACCTGAAACTCAGCAAACATGGTTCCTGGAAAGATTGCGATACATCCGGTATCGGTTATGTCGACTATGCCGTTGCTCCGACAGAGTATGAGCCGACCGACGAAAACGGAAAAACAGCTGACGGCAAACAGGCCACCGTTTTGTATGAGAATGACTTCGAAGGAAAAAATCCGGAGCACATCTTCAACTACTATAAAGAAGATATTGCTGCTGAGTTTAAAACGGCTTTTGTAACCGGTATTAAGAAAAACGAAACCGTGGTGGATCGGTATTATATTCCGACATCCAGTGTCAACAAAGAAAACTGGTTTGCAGATGACGGCGAAGAAGGCGGCGGTACATATTATCCGGTTATCTGGTTCTGGAATCCGACTATGCAGGACGCTTTGAAGAAACAGGCTAAACTGCAGAAGGGTGACTATTATGTCTTCCAGATGGATTTCTTTGGTGATTCGGATGGATATGCTTATTGCGAACTCGTTTCCAACGGCAATGAGTATGAACCGACCTATTGTTGGAAGTCCAACAATGCCTCCGGCACTGCCGGCGACATGAGTCCGTTTGAACCGGATTTCTATACATGCTACTATGTTTTCAAAATTGACGGTTTGGACCTTACAGAAGGCAATACGGCCTTGGCTATGTTTACAGATGGTTATGTCCATTCGTATAAGGCGATGTACTGCGACAACTTCAAAGTGACACTTGTTCGTTCCAAGCTTCTCGGTGATGCAAACAGCGACCAGGCTGTCGATATGAAAGACGTTTTGGCCATGCGTAAGAATTTGGCCGGAATGGATATCGTTATTAATGCCTTGAATGCCGACATGAACGAAGACGAAGCTGTCGATATGAAAGACGTTTTGGCCTTGCGTAAATCTTTGGCCAACATCAAGACAGACGATCCTTCTCCGGAAGAATCGGTTGAGCCGGATGCTTCTATTGATGCGTTTATAGGATAAGTTAATCCGGTTGATAATTGAATGCTCCCACTTAAGGTGGATTAAGCATGACGAAAATACGTTTGTATGTTAATGTTTTCCCTTCTTGTAGCAGGCAGGAAGGGGAAACCCCAACATAAAAAATCATTCCAAAAAAAGGAGAAAACAATCATGAAAAAAGCTTTATCTGTTATCATGATCCTCGCTTTTGCAATCTCTTTGATGAGTGTTGCTACCTTTACCAGCGCTGCTGAAGACGTTACCCTCATCTACAAAATCGATTTCGAAGAAGAGAATGCAGGTACTGTCATGAAAGCAAACGGCGAACTCGTCGGTGAAGTTGTTGAGTGGCCGGCCGGTTCCGGTAACCATGCTCTCAAATACATCATGGATTCCACCACTTACAAATCCAACGGTGTTCATCCGTATATCGTTCCTACCGCTCTTGGCGGCGCTTTGGCTGTTCAGGGCGAAATCCCGGCCGGTGGTGAACTCTACTTCACCGTCAGTGTTGGTTGTGATGACGAACTCGTAACCGGTAACTCCGAGTACGGTTTGTACATGTATGCCATGATGCTTACCGCTGATGAAGGCGAAAACTATTTCGCCAACGAGACCGGTACATTTGTCCCGGGTGTCGGTTCCTTCAAAACCGGTGAGTTCTCTTTGGCCAACTACGAAGTTACCCCTGTTGCCGGTACCGGCAACGGCCTTATTGCTCTTCTCGATGACGGCACCCTCGGCGCCGGCATGCCGGGCAAAGCCATCTACTATGATGATATCACCCTCGAGTGGTACGGCGCTTGGACTCCGGTCACTGATGCTCTTCTCTGCTATCAGGACACCATGGTTCCGATTGCCAATTCCGACATCAATGATGCTTATACCGGCACCACTCCTCCTCCGGTAACTCCGTCCAAAGACGATCCGCAGCCGTCCAAAGACGATCCGCAGCCGTCCCAGGACGAGCCGGGCACCATGGGTGATGCCAATGCTGATGGCGAAATCAACCTGAAAGACGTTTTGATCATCCGTAAAGCTATTGCCGGCATGAATCCGACTGGCTATGTTGCCGCTTCTGCTGACTTCAACGACGACGGCGAAGTCAACCTGAAAGACGTTTTGGCTCTCCGCAAAAGCATTGCTAACATCAAATAATTTGGCGTAAGCAATTTATTTGTTCATAAGTCCGTGGGAGGGATTTCCCTCCCACCGGACTTCCGGTAATGTAACGGAGAAATACAATGAGGAGGAAGACCTGCTACTTCTTCCTCTTCTTGTATGTTTCAGCATATACGAATAAGCAAAGCGTATTTGCTTATTCGTATGTTCTGAAAGGAACAAAAATGCTAAAGGAGCGTTAAAAAAATGAAAAAGTTTTTGGCTATTGTATTGGTTATGGCCATGATGGCTGCCATGACAATGACCTTCTCGGTTGTATCGCCGCTTAAGGTCTCCGCAAAGACGTCTATCGGTGATGCAAATATGGATGACACCATTGATATGAAGGATGTCTTGATTATTCGTAAATACTTGGCCGGTATGGTTGAGGAATATAACCTTGACTTACTTGCTGCCGATTGTAATCAGGATGCCAGCATTGATATGAAAGATGTCCTGATGCTTCGTAGATATTTAGCACACAT
Organism: Acutalibacteraceae bacterium; assembly: GCA_045639905.1. Classification (GTDB taxonomy): domain Bacteria; phylum Bacillota; class Clostridia; order Oscillospirales; family Acutalibacteraceae; genus RGIG426. The sequence continues at coordinate 29,976 of JAZUDZ010000058.1, read as the reverse complement.
GGGTGATCTTCCGACGGAAAAGACCACAACAACAAAAGTTCCTGTAACGACCACGACCAAAGGCGGCAATGTTCCGTCCGGACCGATTGATATCAATCATCCGCGTATCAACTTTATCACGGGAAGCCCGTACACCTTAGGTGTTTGGTGGTGGTACAGAGGTCTTAATGAAGACCATATGAAGTTCTTGCAAGAGAACCAGTGCACGGAGATTTATTACGAGTGCTATCCGGACTTGTACGGTGGTACTACATCTCGTGCCACCTTACATACCTTCGTCCAGACAGCTGCCAAATACGGCATGCGTGTGGCTGCTTTGTTTGACGATAAGACAGATGCTCTCGGCGAAGGTGTTACCTGGAACAAAGTAATCGATGGCTACAAGACCTATCGTCAGGAGTATCCGGATGATGATTTGTACGCCATTCACTGCGACATCGAACCGAAAGGTGCAACCTTAGTCAGCACATACATCAGCAAGTTTATCGGCGAGAAGGTCGCCAAAGCCAGAGCCGAAGGCATCAAGGTCGAACTTGACTTGCCTTGCGGATGGGAAGGCTCCGCTTATGACAATATGTCTTTGAACGGCATCACCGGTGTGTATAACATTATCGCAAACAATTGCGATTGTATGTGCCTGATGTCCTATCGTGATACGATGGAAGCCTTGTGGAGTTTGGCTTATAACAAGATTTTGGCCGGCTCTCAGTATAACTGCAAAGTCGTTATGGGTATTGAGCTTGGTGTCTCCGGCGAGGCACCGTCGGCTGACGGAAATGTCCATGCGGACTTCTCAGAAGAGTCAACCTATAGTGCTTATAACGTCCTGCTTCAAGTTATCGAAAAATTGAACAGCAGACGTGTTAAAGATAAAGTTACTTGTCCGATTGGTTTTGCCGTGCATTCCATGGCGTCTTGGATTAATTTAAGAGATAACTATTCGGGAGATTTTGAATAATCAGGAGAAAGAATTATGCGCAGGAATATGAAAAGATTTTTGGCGTTTTGCCTATGCTTTTCGTTGTTTCTCACATTTTCGGGAATGGTTTTATGTGGAGCCTCAGAGACGGAATCCGTTGATGGGGCTTCCGCCATATATCGCGGAGATGTGGATGTAAACGGAGAGATTGATTTAAAGGATGTTTTGTCTTTGCGTAAAAGCTTGGCAGGCATGTTGGAAATTAAACAGGAGCTGGGCGATGCCAACGGTGATGATTTTGTGGATATGAAAGACGTGCTGTTCCTCCGCAAATACATTGCCGGAATGGGCGGAACATTAATTCCGATTGAGGTTTCCGAAGAGGAACCCGATATTACCACAACAACCAAGGCGGAGGAGCCGTCGACCACCATCGTGACCAAGCCGGGTGAAACCACAACTTCGACAACGCATGGTGTTACGGTAAATCCGACATCCAGTCCGAAATATGAGATTTCCCATGACGATCCGCACATCGATTTTATCAAGAAAGAGGGAATTACTCTCGGTACATGGATTTGGAATTTCGGCAGTACCTATGAGCCGAGCCGTACGCTTTTACTTGATTTGTTCGAAAAAAACCAAGTCACGGAAATGTACTTGAGTTGTGCAGGTCGTATGATGTCTTCCAGCGGACGCCAGGAAATCCACAGTTTTGCTGCCGAGGCAACAAAACGAGGCATTCGTTTGGATGTTTTGTATGATGACCAGTCTTTGCGTGGAAACAGTCTTTTGAATACCGCTGCCGGAATTAAGAATTACTACAACGAGTATCCGGATGATTTGGTGGGCGGTATAAACTGCGATGTAGAGCCCACAAAAGGAGACAAGACCAATTCGGCTACCTGGACGAACTGGTGCACGAAATATGTTACGTATTTCCTGCAGGACGTCATTGCCGTTCAGGAGAACTATGGTATTGATGTTTCTCTGGATCTTGGATGTAACTGGGGCGGATATGGCCGCGATTTAAAATACAAAGGTCCTATCACGGCCGCTTATGAAGAAAACAGACATCCGGAAATGGATGAGGACGGCTATTATACGATGGACTTTAATGATGCTTGTGCCAATGCCTGCACCAGAATTGTTGCTATGTCTTACCGTGATACCGCTCCGCAAATCGTTTCCTTTGCAAACAGCTTGCGTAAGGCGGCAGATCGTGCTGAGACGCCAATCGTGTACGGTGTTGAGACGATGGATGCCGGAGAAGGCGATAAGGTAAGCTTCTTTGAGGAATCTAAAGAGGAACTGTATACCGAGCTTTCACGCTTACTGGCATACCTTGACCGCAATCCGCCGAAAGGAAGCTTGGGCCTTGCCATTCACCACGCCGTTTCCTGGAAGAATTTGCGAGAGCAAAAGGTTCCGGAAACCACTACCACAACCGAGGTTTGAGTTTCAGAAGCGAGGTCACTGACCTCGCTTCTTGACGCAAAAAGGGAGTGTTTATATGAAACAATTTATTTCTGTTATCAGTTTAATAGCTTTGTTTTGCAGCATGCTTTTGATTGGGTCGCTATGCTCCTATCAGGGGCTTGCGGAAAGTGTGGCTCTCGGTGATGTGAATTCCGATAAGCAAATTGATATGAAAGACGTTTTGCTTCTCCGTAAATATCTCGGTAAAATGATTAGCCAGAATGAGATTTATTTTGCTTATGCCGATTGTAATCAGGATGGCAGCATTGATATGAAGGATGTTCTGGTTATTCGTAAATATTTGGCGCATATGGGGACCATTGCCTCTAAACCGACAACGACAAAAGCAACGACTACGACCATTCCGGCTAAATATGATATCAGTCACGAAGATCCCCGCATAAACTTTGTTAAGAGCGAAGGAATTACGATGGGGGTTTGGTGGTGGACCTATTATATGTCCACACCGGCCAACGGACGTGATACCTATTTGGATTTTCTTGAAAAGAATGAAGTGACGGAGATCTATTTCTATTGCATGAGTCATTTGGGAACGGAGACCGAACGTGCGGCCGTTCACGAATTTGTTCAGGCGGCAAATCGGAGAGGTATGGGAGTTTCGGTTCTTTTTGACAATCAGAATGTTATCAATCCGACCCTTTCCAATTGTACGAAGCTTGTTTTGCAGTATTTAAAAGAGTATCCGGACGATAATGTGTACGGAATCCATATCGATATCGAGCCAACCGCAAAAGACCGTGTCAACAATGACACCTGGAGAGCCTGGACACAGAATTATGTTTCCAATCTGCTCCCGCAGGTTGTGGAGGCGCGAAAAAGCGGATTGATTGTCGAATTAGATATGGGCTGTAACTGGAATGGTTTCGGTAGGGGATTGACCTATACAGGACCTATTACGGACATGTACAGAGAAGCGAAAAATCCGGTGTCCGCAGAAGACGGATCATACACGATGGATTTTATCGATTGTGTCGCCAACTCCTGTGATGTGCTTTGCGCCATGGCCTATCGCGATGAGGCAAAGAAGATTATGACTTTTGCCAACCCGGTTCGGAAGGCTGCCGATCGGGCGGGGACCAAAATCGTGTACGGTGTGGAAACCGGCAACGCCGGCGACGGGCCACAGACGGAGTTCTATGAGGAGTCACAAGAATTTATGTATTTGCAACTGTCTAAGTTGCTGACACTGCTTGACCGCGACCCACCGGTCGTAAAATACGGGCTGGCCATCCATTATGTCAAGGCTTGGTACAACCTGCGTGCGACCGATGAACCGGATGAATCCGTCGAAACCAGCTGACAAAGAGGGAGAGCTTGTTCTTCGGAACAACTCTCTCTTTTTTTGTTTTTGACGACAAAATGGTGTTCCAATATTGATTTTTAGGCCGTTTGAAGGTATAATAAATACACTTGTGCGACAAGAGAAAAAAGGAAAAGGATATCCCTATGAGAAATAGAGTTTTATCAATTTTAATGGTGTTGACCATTATGGCAACGATGTGCTTCTCCTGCTGTTCGCTCGTCAGCGGCAAAACCGTGAACGGCGATGCAAACGGTGACGATGAAGTGAACATGAAGGATGTTCTCCAGATTCGGAAATATATTTCCGGTATGGTGGAAGAGTATAACATTGATATTATGGCTGCGGACTGCAACCAGGATGTCAGTGTTGACATGAAAGATGTTTTGCTGCTTCGCAAGTACCTTGCCCATATGGAACCGCTTCCGTCAATCGGAACAACGAGCACCGGCAGCACAACCACCGAAAACAACACCCCGACGACCACACAAAAACCCGCGGAGCAAACAGCTACGCTGAAACTTAGCATAACGGAAGAAAGTCCCCGCTATGAAGAGCATACCATTCAGGAGTCCTGGGATTATATTGTCGGAACCCTTGCCAAGTTTACGGTTTCGATGAACGTATATAAGGCTTCTGAAAAATCCAAAGACGAGCTGGTTTCCTACATCAGTCTCCCGGGCGCATCGCTTGTCGGAGATCCTTCTATCGGGGAACCGGTGGAGCAAAGCTCGGAAGTAACTTACACCTATGAGGTGCTGGTGGATAAAAACAAGACGCTGACGGGAACCATCCAGAATCCGGATTTTAATCCCGCCACGATAAAGAACCTGGGTGGAACCGTCGTTACGACTACAACCGTAAAGACAACATCCACAACCGTTTCGTCTTCCAAAACAACGCAGCCTTCCGGAACGACCAAGAAAACAGAACCCGGTGAAACAACAGGGGTTACATATCCGACGTACTCCCGTGTTCCAACACAGTCGACGCATCATGAGCCGATTGACTTTTCCAGTCGTCCGCAGTTGAACATTCCGGGAATCAATGGAACCACGAAAACGCTCGGTACCTGGTGGTGGTTCTACGCAGACGGCGTTAGAATCGAAACCCGTGAAAAGTATTTGGACTTCTGTAAATATAACGGTATTACGGAAATCTATTATTACTGTTACGCGTTGATGGGAACCGCCAACTATCGTCAGGAAACCCACGAGTTTATTGAGTCGGCTATGCGCCGTGGTATTCGTTGCTCGGTTTTGTACGATGATCCGAAGTCCCAAGAGGTGGATAACACCTATTTTACGGACCACGTTGTCCATGACTACTTGTTATATAAGCAGGAATATCCCAGCGATTGGCTGTATGGTATTCACTGTGATGTTGAACATAAAGTCAGTGCCGCCAATGCACAAAAATATGTTGACAACTTCTTGCTCCCCGAAGTCGTCCCGGCTATACAGCAAGGGGTTTATGTGGAACTTGACCTGAGTGTCAACTATACATCCGGCATTCAAGTCAATTATACCGGATCTCCGATTCACGAGTATTCCGGAACGAAAGCGGACTTCTATACGATTGTGGCACATAACTGTAATACGATGTGTATGATGTCTTATCGTACCAGCGCGGATGCACTGGAAAGAAGTACCGAATATTGCCGGTCTATTGCGAAAGTAGCCAATTGCCGAATCCTGTTCGGTATTGAGCTTGGAGATTCAGGCGAAGGAAACGGTGTTGACTTCAGCAAGAAGTCGGCCCAAACCGCATACAACGTTTTAGAGGAATTCGACAGCCGACTGAAGGCGTCTGATTTCCCGGCCGGCTACGGATATGTGATTCACCATACCCGTGTTTGGTTTGAATTACGAGACACTTGATTTAGGAGGAACTCTAGCATGTTTACGACCAAGTTACTCAGTTCTCTTGAGAAAGTCTTTATTGACGAAGAACCCAGAGCCGAGCAGCACCGCACCGGTGCCGTTCTCCGCGGAGAGCGTTTTAATTTTCAGCTTGCATTTTGCCGTGATTTTGAAGGCGAATGCGGCACACAGCGCTTCCGTTTTGAACTGGATTCTCCGCTGAAAAAATACATTCAGATTTATAATGTTCGCAACGTTCCCTGCGAGGTGCCTGCGTATCCTTATGAAATGGATGACGACTATCTTCGCACCAAGCCCGGCCTGTTCCCGGACTGTTTGGAACCCCTCAGACAGAACTTCATTTTGATGCCCTGGCAGTGGCGTTCCATTTGGATTCGTGTGGATATTCCGGAGGACTTGAAAGCCGGAACCTATTCCATCAAACTGCGTATGATTAAGGATGAGACCGGCAAACCGAATCCGGATAATGACGGACAGGTAATGAGCGAGGACGTCTTTAAATTGGAAGTTCTTCCGGCAACCTTGCCGCCGCAGAAACTCCTGTTCACACAGTGGCTTCATAATGACTGCCTTTGCGAGTATTATCGTTGCCCCGCATGGAGTGAGCAGCACTGGAGAATCCTCGGCAAATATATGCGCCATGCCGCTCACAACGGTATTTCCATGGTGCTGACACCGATCTTCACGCCTCCGCTGGACACTCTGGTTGGAGGACAGCGCATGACCATACAGCTTGTGGACGTGGAAAAGAACGGAACCAAGTACAGCTTCGGTTTTGATAAACTGGAACGGTATATTCAACTTGCCGTGGATTCCGGTATTCCGAATTTTGAAATGTCTCACCTGTTTACACAGTGGGGTGCAGCTCACGCGCCGAAAGTGATTGCCACTGTGGATGGAAAAGAAACCCAGATTTTCGGCTGGGAAACCGATTCCACATCCGATGAGTATCAAAACTTCTTAAAGCAGTTCTTACGTGCTCTTCTCCCGTGGCTTCGTGAGCACAACTGGATGGATAACACATACTTCCATCTTTCCGACGAACCCCACGCGGAACACGTTGAAAAATATGCAGCCGCCTCTGCCGTTGTTCGTGAGCTCCTCAAAAAGTGCCATGTGATTGACGCTCTTTCGGAGTTTCAGTTCTATGAGAGAGGTCTTATCCGTCAGCCGATTCCGTCCACTTATAAAGTGCTTGACTTTATGAAGAAAGGTGTTTCTCCTTTGTGGACCTATTATTGCTGCGACCAGGCACAGCGTGTATCCAACCGCTTCATTGCCATGCCTTCGTATCGTAACCGTATCCTTGGTTGCCAGCTCTACAAATACAATGTAAAGGGCTTCCTCCATTGGGGTTACAATTTCTGGCATTCCCAGTTCTCACTGGACTGCATCAATCCGTATGAAGTAACAGATGCCTATTGTGCATTCCAGTCCGGTGACGGATTCTCCGTGTATCCGGGTCCGGATGGCAAACCGCTGACCTCCATTCGTGAGCAGGTGTTCTTTGAGGGACTTCAGGACATTCGTGCCCTGCAGCTTTTGGAGACCGTTATGGCCAAAGGCGCCATCACCACGAAGATGGATAACTTCACCGAGCACGGTGTGCTGACCTTTAAGGATTATCCGCACAGCCCCGAAGCGTTCCTGCGTTTCCGTGGCTGGGTGAACGATCAAATTAAATACTATTTTGAATGATAAAAAAGGAAGATCGACAAAAATCGATCTTCCTTTTACTTTTGTTTGTTTGTGCCGAAATCAGCCGTTTAAGGCCTTTTTTACTTCTTCGGGTGTTTGTACTACCGAGTAGCCGAGACGGTCGTTTTCGGCTAAAAATCCTTCGGAAATGGCGTGCTCGATAGAAGCGATGACGGGAGTGTAGTAGTTTTCGGTGTTGTAGATCAAAATCGGCTTGTTATGCCGTCCGAGATGTTTCAGGGTGTAGGTTTCAAAAAACTCCTCATAGGTCCCGATTCCGCCGGGCATAACGATAAACGCATCGGACATGTCTTCCATCTGTTTTTTGCGTTCGTGCATGGTTTCGGTATCGATGAAATCCGTGCACTTGTCATAGTACACATTTTGACTGCGGAAGAATGTGGGGGCAACACCGATGAGCGTTCCGTTTCCTTTTGTGACACCTCTGGCAATGGCACCCATAATGCCGTTTTTGCCGCCGCCGAACACGACGGTGTGACCTTCTTTGGCTAAAAATTCTCCCAGTTTTTCCGCTTCTTCAATATAAATCGGTGCAATCTCGTTGCGGGAGGCACCGTATACGCAAATAACCATAGTCGACTCCTTAGTTCTGGTGTTTGACAACTTCATATTCGTCGCCGTTTCGGAAATACGGACAACGTTCGGAATGATTTGTCAGGAATGCGGCATATTCATCCTCATCCAGGCATATATCGCAAAACTCTTCGCCGGTTTCGTCGTCTGTTACGAAAAAGGCGCAATATTCACAGTCGTTAAATGCCATGCAAATCCCTCCGTTTCGCGTTCTATTATACCGATTTTGCGAGTGCTTCGCAAGTGCCTGTGTCCTTGACTACGGAGGAAAAGATGGTATACTGAAAAGGAACAAAACCGACAAAAAAGGAAGGGGGAATACCATGCTGAAAATCCTGCTGAAAAAAAGTCTGCTTCAGTTTTCCTATGGATTTTTGACGGACCGGAAAACCGGAAAACGAAAAGGTGAACCGATTGTCATGGCCCGTGGCTGTCTCGTGGTGTTGGTTCTTCTTTCCGTCGGAGCTATGTTTTTCGGAATATCCGAGTCTCTGGCACGTTTTTTGCTGCCGGACTTCCCGGCTTTGTATTTCTCCATGGTGGGAATCCTGACGACCCTGGTCGGCGTACTGGGAAGCGTTTTCTCGACGTATGCCAGCCTGTATATGGCGAAGGATAATGACCGGCTTTTGTCTTTGCCGATTCCCCCACAGACCATTTTGCAGTCCAGGCTGCTGGGTGTTTTGTTCTTTAGCTTCCTGTATACGGCCGTGGCATGGATTCCGGCCTGTTTGGCGGCCTTCCGTCAGCCCGGGTACACCGTATCCGGAAAGACGGCGGTCTTGCCGCTTTTGATCAGTTTGGTTTTTCCGATCTTTGTTTCGGTATTTACCTGCTTTCTTGGCTTTTTGGTTGCGAAGCTTTCCAAACTCGGCGTCGGAAAAACGGTTTTGATTATTGTACTGGGCGTTTCGTTTGTCGCCCTTTATTACTATTGTGTGTTTCAAATGGATAAGCTTCTTGAAACCATCATACAAAATCGCGCTGCCGTTTCCGAGGCCATTCACGGATGGGCCTATCCGCTCTATCTGGCAGGGCAGGGGGCATCGGGAGATACCGGTTCGTTCTTCGGCTTTTTGTTCCTGTCCGTCGTGCTGGGAGCCCTTTGTTATCTTATTCTCTCCAAAACATTCTTAAAGCTTTCCATCAGCAGCGAAAAGCAGCGAACGGTCGGCAAACGTTCCGCCGCCCGTATTCGAAAGGCGTCTCTGGAGAGAACGCTGCTGCGTAGAGAATGGAAACGTTTCTGCTCCTGCCCGGTTTATGTGCTGAATAATGGGCTCGGACTGGCAGGCCTGCTCTTAATCGGTATTTATGTAACGGTCCGGAAGAACTTGATTCGTGACGTTATGTTTATTTATGTGGATGAAGTTCCCGGCCTTATGGAAATGCTTCCGGTGGCGGTAACGGGAATCTTGTGTTTGCTGGTGGCAACCAATACGATTTCCACACCATCCATATCCCTAGAAGGATCGCGTATCTGGATTTTGCAGTCTCTTCCCATTGACCCGTTTTGTATTCTGCAGGCGAAAGAGCGTCTTCACGTTGAGCTGAACATGGTCCCGGCGGTACTGGCCGGCGTGCTGGTGGGAATTGTGTTTGAAATTCCCTTTGATACGGTGTGCTTGATGCTTCTGTTTATCTTGGTCTTTATTTGGTTTACGGCGGCCCTGGGACTGATTTTCGGTGTTTGTTTCCCGAAACTGTCCTGGAATAACGAGTCGGAACCGGTTAAACAAAATCTATCGGTTCTGGGCTCTCTGTTTACCGGCTGGGTTTTGGCTGCCATTATGGCTCTTCCGTACTATTTTGCATGGAAGACGATTTCCTGTACGACCTACATTTTTTCCTGGACGCTGGGACTGTTCGTTCTGACATTCCTTTTGGAGCGGTGGCTTCAGGAAAACGGGTCCGTACGCTTCTCGAAACTGTAAGGAGGACTCTCACATGGCAAAAAAACAAATAGGGGGAACGTTGCTGGTTTTACTGGCCGGAATCCTCTGGGGAACGATGGGACTGTTTGTGAGAAGTCTTTCCGACGGATATGGCTTATCTTCCATGCAGATCGTTTTTGCAAGGCTGCTGGAAGGGGCCGTCTTATACTGGATTGTAATCGGCCTTTTCCGCCGGGCGGATGCCCGTATTTCGGGACGGGATTTTTTGTGGGCTGCGGCCATGGGCATATTCAGTTTGCTGTTGTTCGCCTTTTGCTATTTCCAGGCGATTACCCGAATCAATCTTTCGGTTGCCGCCGTTTTGCTCTATACATCACCGATTTGGATTATGCTGATGTCCGCCTTGTTCTTTAAGGAACCCCTGACACTGCAAAAAATCCTGGTACTGCTTTTGGCGTTTGCCGGCTGTGTTCTTGTATCGGGGTTGTCCGGAGAGCCGGTTTCCCTAAGCGGCGTGGTCTTTGGGTTGCTTTCCGGTATCGGTTATGGGGCCTACAGTATTTTCGGCACCGTTTTGCTGCGAAGAAACCGTTCTTTAACTGTAACGGCTTATGCCTTTACAGTCGCTGCCGTCGGTGCCGCCTTTCTTTGCGAGCCGGGAGCGATGCTCCATACGGTAGCAGTCCATTCGGGCGATTTTGCCCTTTGGATGACCTTGCTGCTGATGGGTGTTGTTACGGCGTTTATTCCGTATCTTGCCTATACGAAAGGTCTTGAAATGGTGGGAGCCACAAGAGCGTCCATTTTGGCCACGGTCGAGCCGATGATGGCGACACTGCTCGGAGTTCTCGTTTATCACGAGAGGTTGTCCCTGTGGTCGGCTCTTGGAATTGGCTGTATTTTGACGGCGATTATACTCAAAAGCACCATTAAGGAGAAAGAGAAACCTTAAAAGGGTTTCTTTTTTTTCTTTTTTGTGATATACTTCGTAATACGTTTAAGAAAGTTCAAGGAGTGATTGTATGAAAACGTGTAAAATTTTGTTGGCAATGATTTCGGTTTTGGCTTTGTTGCTGACGATTTCCGTTGCCGTTTTGGCAGACACCGCCATCCATGTTGGCAGTGAGGAATCGGCGGAAACTTCTGCCTTTGACGAGTCGGAAGACTGGGATGTCTCCTCTGAATCGGAGGAAGAGTATTCCGAAGAGCCGGAGATTTGCGGTGACGTAAACTGGGACGGAAACGTTGATATGAAAGACGTATTGACGCTTCGCAAGTATTTGGCCGGTTTGGAAGTGGACAGCTTCAATTCCGAACTTTCCGATGTCAATGCAGACCGTGCCATTGATATGAAAGATGTTTTGCTGATTCGTAAATTCCTGGCCCAGATGGTTCCGGAACTTCCGGTCATTACCAAAGTGGAGCCGGAATTGCCGGCAGATCCGACGAACGCTTTTGCTCATAAGAAGGTCTATCTTTGCGATGAAAACGGTGAAATCCTGTACTTGCAGGCCTATCATGTCGTTGACGAGAATGACCTGGATTTGATTGTCACGGAATATGACGAAAACGGGTATCTGCTGTCCACCGAAGTCTATGAGAGAAACGCAGCCGGACAGGAAGTTTGCGTGACCTACTATGATGGTCCGCAGAAAGAACTGTTTTCCAAAACGGAGACAACCTATGACAAAGACGGAAACACCCTGACAGAGATCACCACGTTCGCGGGTGACGAGCCGTTTGTGGAAAAAACGGAATATGTGTATGATGAAAACGGCAATCTTTTGAAGGAAATTCAATCTGATTCGTATTCAGAGCCCTGGGTGGTGGAAGAATACAATTACGATGCAAACGGCAATCTTTTGACACGCAAAAAATTCAACTCTGACGGAACCCTTTATGAACTGGAAGAGGATGAATATAACGAGAACGGCGACATTTCCCGTTCCGTAACCACCAATTACGAAGAGGATGGCGAGACCATTTCGACCGTCGTGGATGCCAAATATGAGAATTACGACGAATACGGTCAAATCGGCAAGTATACGTTCCATGAGTATTCTGACGGGGAATGGTTTGATTCCGTTGAGGAGTACTTCTATGACATGGACGAGGAAACCGGAAAGCCGAAGAGTGTTAGCATTCGCGTTGACGGCGGCGATATTGTCAAGGCCTACTCAATGGTGTATAACGAGTTCGGTGACGTGACGGAACTGACCTATTACGGCGAAGACGGCGAAATCTTCGGCCAGATTATTTCCGAATACGACGAGAACGGAAATGAGACCTGCTTCAAGATGATTATGGGCGGCGTCGTACAGGGCGAAACAACCTACACCTATGATGAAAAGGGTCGTTTGACCGAGGTTCTCGACCTGTTTAATTTGTTCGGTATTCCCGAATATACCAAGACAATCTATGAGTACTTAAGTGATATTTTAGTTCCCTAAAAAAACAGATGGGTTGACATACCGTATGTATGCATGACCCGGAAAGCGTTTTAGAAGAAGCGGAAACGGCAGCCCCGTTTTCGCTTCTTTTTTTGTGTTCCGGCTTTTCTTTGTCTGGTCGCAAAATATTTCTGTTCGGTTTGTGTATGGAATGTTCTCGAAAAACTTGCAACCAAGAGGGAAAAGTGGTACACTAGGAAAAGTGATTTGCAGGCGTAGTTTATCGGTAGAACTTCGGCTTCCCAAGCCGATAAGGTGGGTTCGACTCCCATCGCCTGCTCCACAAAAAGGTGTCCTTTCCTCGTTGGGAGGACACCTTTCCTATTTTGAGGCTGTAGGAGGCCCTGTTTATGGAATATCGTGGCGATAAAAAATGGAATGCGAAACCGTCTTTGCTGGGGTTCGGCTGTATGCGTCTTCCCGAAGTGGACGGTCATATTGACGAAGAACTGGCTATGCAAATGTTTGACGAGGCTATCAAGGCCGGCGTCAACTACTTTGATACGGCTTATATGTATCACGGCGGTGCCAGCGAGGAGTTTGTCGGCAAGGCCTTGTCCCGCTATCCCAGAGATTCCTATTATCTGGCCACTAAACTTCCGGTTTGGGATATGAACTGCCGGGAACAGGCTTTTGAGATTTTTGAGAATCAAACGAGAAAACTGAAAACCGATTATTTTGATTTCTATCTGCTTCATGATATGGAAGACGAGACCGTGAAAAAGGTCGAGGATTACGGACTGATTGAAGTGATTGACACCTGGAAAAAAGAAGGCAAGATTAAACATGCCGGATTCTCTTTCCACGGCGACTATGATTTGTTCGAGCATATGCTCGGTCTGTATGACTGGGATTTCTGCCAGCTTCAGTATAACTATATGGATACGGAAGAGCAGGCAGGGGACCGTGGATATGAACTTGCCAAGGAGAAGGGAATTCCCGTAATCGTTATGGAACCCAACCGCGGCGGATCTTTAGCCAGACTCCCGGACCCCGTGTCGGCTATCCTGAAGGAAAAAGACCCGAATGTATCCGATGCTTCCTGGGCGATGCGCTGGGTTGCATCCCACGATAATGTGAAGATTGTCCTGAGCGGAATGACGACAATGGAGCAGGTGCAGGATAACCTGAAAACCTTTTCTCCGTTTGTGCCGCTGAGTGACGAGGAACAGGCATTGATGGGTTCGGTCGCCAAGTCCCTGAATGACCGTGTTATGAACCGCTGTACCGGATGCGGCTATTGTATGCCGTGCCCCGGCGGCGTGCGTATTCCGATGCATTTTCGACTTTGGAACGAGTATCATATGTATGAAGATGAAAGACATTCCAAAAACTGGTGGAAGATTCGCATCAACGAGAGCAATCACGCAAACAACTGTCTGGAATGCGGTCGCTGTGAGGACCGTTGCCCGCAGCACGTTTCCATTATTGAGGACTTGAAAAAAGCCGCAGCGGAAATGGATGCACTTTGCGAAAAATAAGTGAGGAAAGAACCATGGGAAAGAAACGATGGGGTGACAGACGAGACGGTACGTTAATTCGTGACCTGGACTCGCTGCACTTTATTACCGGTATTATCTATCCAAACCGGTGCGATAATGAGGCATTTGTCTCGATTAAGGTTGATTTGACCAAAACCAATGCGTATTTGGCGAAACGAAATGCCGAGAATCCGGAGTATAAGTATAATTTATTCCAGCTGATTGTGACGGCTGTGCTGAAGACCATTACGCTTCGTCCGAAGATGAACCGTTTTATTGTGAACGGCAATTTCTATCAAAGAAACGAAGTGTCCACGTCTTTCGTGGTTAAAAAGCAGTTTTCCGACCACGGGGCAGAGGCGCTGGCAGTCATTCATTCCAAACCGACGGATAATCTGGAAACGGTACATGAATATATTCAAAAACAGGTGACAACCTGCCGCTCGGATAAAGTGGACAGTTCCACCGAGCAGATGGATATCTTCAATAAGTTACCGCGCTGGATTTCCAAAACCGGAGTCAGAGCCGTTATGTGGCTGGATAAGCACGGCTGGGTTCCGAAGGATATGATTGCCACCGATCCGTATTACACTTCAGCGGTGCTTTCCAATCTCGGGTCGATTAAACTGAAAAGCGGATATCATCATTTGACAAACTGGGGCACCTGTTCCATGATTTGTCTGATTGGTGAAATAAAAGACCGTCCGCAGTTCTTTGAAGACGGACATTTTGAAATGAAACCGACGGTAGAACTGGGACTTACCATCGACGAGAGGGTGGCCGATGGGTATTATTATTCAAAAACGGTGCGGCTTTTGAAAACTTTGCTCGAAAATCCGGAACTTCTGGAAAAAGAGCTGCAGGAAGAGGTCGATTACTAATGGCGCAAATTGATTATTCGAAGGTTACATGCAAAACACCATGGGACGGGAATCTCGGCGGTGTTCCGCTTCATTTGGATTATTTTGAAGGATCCATGTTTGAAGCCGTTTGCAAAATTGCCGACGAGTATCCGAAAAATATCGCATTTGACTTTATGGGGAAATCCACCACCTACAGAAACTTTGTTCAGATGGTGGAAAAGTGTGCCCGCTCCCTTAAAACCATCGGTGTTCGGGAAGGCGACCGCGTGACGATTGCCATGCCGAACTGTCCACAGGCCCTGTATATGTTTTATGCGGTCAACGTAGTGGGCGGCATTGCCAACATGATCCATCCGCTGTCCGCTGAAAAAGAAATTGAGTTCTATTTGAACGAATCCGAAAGCGTGACGGCCATTACGCTGGATCAGTTTTACGGGAAGTTTGAACGAATTCGTCAAAACACCAAGGTTGTCAATATTATTATTGCCAGTGTAAAAGACGAGTTATCCAAACCGGTGAAAGCCGGCTACATGCTGACGGAAGCCAGAAAGATTCAGAAAATCCCGGACGATGCTCCGATTATTCGCTGGAATGATTTTCTGAGACTCGGTAAATCCTGCTTTTATAACTACAAGGTAGAGCGTAAAGCGGATGACCCGGCGGTTATCCTGTATAGCGGCGGTACCACCGGAACCACCAAAGGCATTGTGCTGACCAACAAGAATTTTAACGCTCTCGGCCAGCAGGTGATTGCGGCCAATCCCATGTTCCGTCCCGGTGACAGAATGCTGGCGGCCATGCCGATTTTCCACGGCTTTGGTTTGGGTGTTTGCATCCATACCATGCTGTCGCAAGGTGGTCGCTGTATCTTGATTCCGCGTTTTACCGCCAAAAGTTATGCGAAGCAGATTACCAAGTATAAGTGTTCTTTTATTGCCGGTGTTCCGACATTGTATGAGGCACTCTTGCGGCTTCCGACCATGGATAAGGCGAATCTAAGCTGTCTGAAAGGCGTGTTCTCCGGCGGAGACAGTCTTTCCATTGAACTGAAAAAGAAGCTGGATAAATTCCTCTATGACCATCATGCCGTCATTCAGGTCCGCGAAGGATACGGAACAACCGAAACCGTTACGGCCTGCTGTTTGACACCGCCGCATATGTTTAAAGAGGGAAGTATCGGCGTTCCGTTCCCGGACACCTTTATTAAAATCGTAGAGCCCGGTACGGATAAAGAAGTGCCGTTTGGCGAAGAGGGTGAGGTTCTTTTGGCCGGCCCGACGGTGATGAAAGAATACATGAATCATCCGGATGAGACCGCGGAAACACTTCGCCGACATGACGACGGCTTGACATGGGTATATACCGGAGACCTCGGTACGATGGACAGTGAAGGATTCATTTATTTCCATGGACGTGCCAAACGAATGATTGTCAGTTCCGGCTACAATATTTATCCCGGACAACTCGAAAACATTCTGGACGCCAGTGAGCTTATCCAAATGTCTTGCGTTATCGGTGTTCCCGATGCTTACAAGATGGAAAAGGTAAAAGCTTTTGTGAAACTGGCAGCGGGAGTCCCGGCCAGTCAGGAAACGCTGGATAAGCTAATGGCCTATTGCCGTAAGCATATTGCCAAGTATGCACTCCCGTATGATATTGAGTTCCGTGAGGATCTTCCGAAAACGCTGGTCGGCAAGGTTGCTTACCGAGAATTGGAAGCAGAAGAACTTGCCAAAATTAAAGCGGCAGAAGAGACGACAAAAGAAAATAATGAAGAGTGAACTGCTGAAGTAAGATGAAGTGAGGTGTAAAGATGCTGAACTTTGAAAACATTGAAAAATACAAGGAGAATAATCGTATAGAAGCAAAAAAAGCGCTTGGTGGTTTGCCGAGCAGCATTTGGGAAACTTATTCAGCATTTGCGAATACACTCGGCGGATACATTTTGCTCGGTGTGGCTGAAAAAGAAGACAAATATTTTGAGACAGTAGATCTTCCAGAGCCTGAAAAACTCATTAAAGAATTTTGGGATACCGTAAACAATCCTCAAAAAGTAAGCATCAATTTGATTTCTTCAAAGGATATAGAAATCCAAGAGGTTAACGGCAATCATATCGTTGTGATTTATGTTCCTCGTGCAGATCGCGCATATAAACCCGTCTATATTGATGGCAATCCCGTTTCCGGAACGTACAGACGAAACGGCGAAGGCGACTATCATTGCACGGATGAAGAGCTGAAAGCCATGTACCGCGATGCCTCCGTAAAAACGCAGGACATGCTGGTTCTTTCGGAAATGGACCTCTCCGTATTCAACACGGACAGTGTTCGTGGCTATCGTCAGCGTATGAGTTTCTCAAGGCCCGGACACGTTTGGGAACAGCTTGATGACGAAGCATTTCTGCAAAAAATCGGTGCTATTGGCATTGGTGACGATGGCCAAAAGCACCCTACCGCTGCGGGACTTTTGATGTTCGGAAACGAATACGATATTGTCCGTGAATACAATAACTACTTCTTGGATTATCAGGAGCAGTATGATCCGGAAAACCGCTGGACGGACCGCATTATTTCCTCATCCGGCGACTGGAGCGGAAACGTTTATGATTTCTTTTTCCGCGTTTACAACAAGCTGCAGCAAGATATCAAGGTTCCTTTCAAGATGGAAGGAATCTACCGTGTGGACGATACACCGGTACATAAGGCCCTGCGTGAAGCATTGGCCAACTGCTTGGTTAATGCCGACTATTACGGTAGGCGTGGGTTGGTAATTATCAAGAAGCACGACGTAATCACTCTTTCAAACCCGGGTAACTCACGTATTGAACTGGATGCCGCCATCAGCGGTGGCGTTTCCGACCCGAGAAACAGCACTATGCTGAAAATGTTTAACTTCATCGATGTCGGCGAACGTGCCGGTAGCGGTATTCCGAATGTTTTCCGCGTATGGAAAGAACAGGGCTGGGCTGAACCGATCCTCACAGAGAACTATGAGCCAGACAGAATAACGTTGTTGTTACCATTAAAAAAACCGACGGCAAAAACCGACGGCAAAAAACCGACGGCAAAAACCGACGGCAAAAAGCTGACGGCAAAAACGATTACCCAGAGGAATACCATCATCGAATATTTGACCGATAATCCGGAAGGAACGGTTTCGGAATTTGAAACGCTACTTGACGTAAAGACATCTCGTGTGAAAGAGATCCTCTACGGATTAGTAGGTGATGGTATTGTTGAGGCAATCGGTGAAGATAAAAACCGCATATATCGCTTAAAAAGATAAGAGACAAAGTTGGCGGCCATTCATGTCAACGTCGTCATACGCACTAAATACGCCAAACACACGATGTTTTTGAAAAAAGGCAATCCCGTCAAAGAAATCAATCGATTTCTTTGGCGGGATTGTTTTGGTTGGTTGGATTTAGTCACCGAGCTTTTTCAAAAACTCATCACCGTACCCGTATTTCTCAACAACAAAGTCTACGTCCTTGTCGCCGCGACCGGACAGGTTTACGAGAATAGAGCCGAATTGTTTTTCTCTGGCCATACGAATGGCGCCGGCCAAAGCATGGGAGCTTTCAACAGCCGGGATAATGCCTTCGTAGCGGGACAGCAGGAAGAAGGCTTCCATAGCCTCGTCGTCAGAAGCGGTAATGTAGTTCACACGGCCTTTGTCATGCAGATACGCGTGTTCCGGGCCGGCAGCCGGATAATCCAGACCGGGGGCAATGGAATAGACCGGATCCGGTTCGCCTTCTTTTTGGCTCTGCAGCATAATGCTTTCAAATCCATGCATAATACCTTTGGTTCCGTAGGTCAGGGAGGCAGCGTGGTCACCGACACCGGTGCCGCGCCCCATCGGCTCCACACCGAAAATCTCCACAGGGTCGGAGATAAAGGGGAGGAACATACCGATAGAGTTGGAACCGCCGCCTACACAGGCGCAAACGGCGTCCGGTAAGATACCGGTCATATCCAAAAACTGGTCACGGGCTTCTTCGCCGACACACAGCTGGAAGTCACGAACCATCATCGGGAACGGGTGAGGACCGACGCAGGAACCGATGCAGTAAATGGTGTCCTCATACTCTTTTACATAAGCGTCAAAGGCGGCGTCAACGGCTTCTTTTAAGGTTTTAAGGCCGTGGGTGACCGGAATGACATTGGCGCCGAGGAGTTTCATACGGGTGACGTTCGGGGCTTGTTTGGCAATATCCACTTCACCCATATAGACGTCGCATTCAAGACCGAAGTAGGCAGCGGCGGTAGCAAGGGCCACGCCGTGGGAGCCGGCACCGGTTTCGCAAATGATTTTTTTCTTGCCCATAAACTTGGCAAGGAGCCCTTCACCCATACAGTGATTCAGTTTGTGGGCGCCGGTGTGGTTTAAGTCTTCGCGTTTTAAATAGATTTGCGTGAGACCGCCGAGCTTCTTGGAAAGACGTTCGCAGTGATAGACAGGCGTCGGACGACCCTGGAATTCTTTGCGGATTCGACGCAATTCGGAAATAAACTGGGCACTGTGGCAAATGGTACGATAGGCTTCGTCCACTTCTTGCATGGCCTTGGTCAGTTCCGGTGATAAGAAGGCGCCGCCGTATTCACCGTAGTATCCGTCTTTGGTCGGATGCTCTTTCAGATAGTTTTGATAATCTGTGTACTTGTTCATTTTTACAAGTCCTTTCTTTGTGGCCAGTGGCGGCTGGTCGAATTTTTGCATTCGGAAAATAAAAAAACTGTCCCTCACGTATGAGGGACAGGAATTCACAATCCTGCGGTACCACCCTGATTGGTTACAGTAACCCGCTTATTTCATCTACCACCATAGATGCTTCTCTGATAACGGACGAAGATCCCGTCAGCCATTAAGTCCGAAGACCGTTTCGGCTGCCCTCCCAAGACCATTCCGTTTTCTTTCGTAATATCGCATTTCCACCACCCGCGACTCTCTGAAATTCGTAAAGAAACGTACTTCCTCTTGTTCATCGGTTTTAACAACTAGATTATAGTAATATCCCTTGTGTTTTGTCAAGGATTTTTTTGCGGAGCCAAAAAGACTTCCGAAAATTTGGTTCCGAAATCCGAAAAAACGGCTTTCTAATGCTGTTTTTCAAGATCAAGACCGTTTCGGAAACTGCAGTGTAAAGGAACTTCCCTTTCCGGGTTCAGAGGATACGGAAATGGGAATGGACAGCAAATCGGCGGCTTTTTTGCAAAGATAAAGCCCAAGTCCGCTGGATTTTGCACCGGTTCTGCCGTTCATTCCGGTGAATCCTTTTTCGAAAATGCGAGGTAAATCCTCGGCGGCGATACCGATTCCGGTATCGGATATCGTCAGGGAGTGTTTGTCGGCCGTGAGGGTAATGGAGCCGGCTTCGGTATATTTGATCGCGTTTGAAATGAGCTGTTCGAGTAAACACAAAAACCACTTTTTGTCGGTTAAAATGGTTTGACCGGTGGGACAGAAGTCCAGTTTCAGTTTTTTGCCGATGAACTGCGGAGCAAATTTACGGACGACCTCGCTGATTAAATCATCCAGCGAATATTCCCGAATGACCAGATCGTTTTGACTGCTTTCAAGACGAATGTAGGTGAGGGCCATATCCACATATTGTTCAATGCGGAAAAGTTCTGCGGAAAGCTCGGTGTCTTCAGGTTTAAGCTTTAACTTCATTACCGCAATCGGGGTCTTAATTTGATGAACCCAAACGGTGTAGTAGTCCTGCATATCCTGTTTTTCCCGAAGCATGGCGCCGGTTAAATTCCGGGCTTTTTCATGAAGGTCTTGAATCATATCCGTATAGGTTTCTTCCGAACCCACGCGAGGGGCGGGGAGCATTTCCGGCTTCAGTAAGTCCCTGGCATTCTGCAGCTTTTCAAGGTGCTTTTTTTCTCGGAGATAATCGATGAAAAGCAGCAAAAGACAGAGTGAAAATGCCAAGATTTCCGCATAGAGAAAGGGCTCAAAGAGAATGCGATAGAGCCAGAAAATCAAAGCGTCAACAACGGAAAAAACGAGAAACAGCAACAGCATGTTTTTGTTTCGTTTCAGGCAGTCCGTAAAAATAGTTCGTTTCATTTGATCATATACCCGCTTCCCGATTTGGTAACGATGGCATCTTCCAGCCCGCATTCTTCAAGCTTTTTGCGCAAACGTCCGACGTTTTTCGTCAGGGTGTTTTCTTCCACAAATTGATCGTCCTGCCAAAGACCCAGCATCAAAGCGTCACGGGTGACGATTTTTCCGCGGTTTTCCAAAAGGATTTTCAAAATGCGGAGTTCGGTTTTGGTCAGTTCCGCCGTTTGTTCGTTACAGGAAACCGTATTGTCGGCCGGGTTCAGAAAACCGCCGGCAAAGGGGATGAGTGCATCGCCTTCCCGCATTTCATAGGTGCGGCGAAGCACCGCATTGACCTTGGCACACAAAACCATGGGATCCACCGGTTTCGGAATAAAATCATCCCCGCCGCAGCTGACCGCCATAACGATGTTCATGTTTTCCGAGGCAGAGGAGATGAAGACAATCGGGACCTTGGATATTTTACGGATTTCGGTACAGAAATAGTAGCCGTCACGAAACGGCAGCATGATATCCATCAAAACCAAGTCGGGTTTTGCGGCGTTGAATTCATCCAAAATGTGCTGAAAATCCCGGACATGTTCGACGCTGTGTCCGTAGCTTTCCAGCTGTACCTGCATGGCCTTGGCCAGGGCGCCGTCATCTTCGACTAAAAAAATGCGATACATAAAAACCTCCGAAAGGGTAAGACGGCCACTCGGGAAACCGAGTGGCCGAAGCAACTTAGTTTACTATTTTATAATACGTCTTTGCGGTCAAAGAGTAAATAGTAATATATACAAGAGCAAAAACAATAAAGGAAACAACGGTACAGGCAATGAAGAAATTCGTGCTGCTGAGCAGGAAAATGTGCAACATGCGATTCAGAATCGGAAAAGCAAAGGCCGTATGCAGTCCCGCAAACAGAAGGGGAAGAAAGAAGACCAGCAGCGTTTGCGAACGAATACTTTGCTTGATTTCCTTGTCGCTCATGCCGACTTTTTTCATGATTTGATACCGGTTTCTGTCTTCATAGCCTTCGGAAATCTGCTTGTAATAGATAATGAGAACCGTGGCAAAGAGACAGACGAGACCTAAAATGATACCGAGGAACAAAAGACAGCCGTACATGCTGAGAAGGCTTTCTCTGGCAGCCCAAATCGTGTCTTTGACCAGCCCGTATCCGTCGTTTGGTATATTTTGAGTGATGTAGGCATCAAAGTCTGTCCAGAGGGTTTCTT
Source organism: Acutalibacteraceae bacterium (assembly GCA_045639905.1). Taxonomy (GTDB): domain Bacteria; phylum Bacillota; class Clostridia; order Oscillospirales; family Acutalibacteraceae; genus RGIG426. The sequence continues at coordinate 8,091 of JAZUDZ010000058.1, read as the reverse complement.
CGAAAGCGGGGCCGATCGTATCCAAATCCTGTCCTTCTTTAAAAGTCACAGCCGTGCGGTCCGTGATTTGGCTGGCATTCAGGTTGTAGGCATTTTTCTGCAGATCGGCGATTTCCTGCAGGACCGCATCATCGGCCACAACGAAACCGAAGGTGGCGGTAACGGAAATCTGGGTGGGGTCCTGAATCGGATAGGTGGACAGCTCATCTTTCAGCGTGAGAGTTTTCCCTTCCATATGAAGGGCTTTGGGAAGTTTGACGGAAGCAACTCGTTCGTCGGAAGTCAGCATATAGGCAACTTCGTCTTTTTGAAGGTTTAGAGCGATGCCCGTATTTGCTTCATAATCTTTTGCGGTCATATAGGTAATCAGAATGATATCGGAATAATCGACAAAAGAGTCATTTGGGTTCATGCTTAGCGTGTCGCCGTCCAGACGGTAGCCGACACTTAAAAAGCTTTGATGACCGAAATTTTCAATGGCCAGATGATGCTTGTCGGCAGCGGTTTGGATGATGGTTTCCATATCCTTTGCCGGAATCGGTACGGATTCTCCGTCTTCCGTGTCGTAGTTTCCGTAGACATACATATCCTGCGGAAAGGTGGTTTCAATAATCTGATCCAGTCCGCCGTATAGGCTGATGGTACAGGACAGCATAACCAAGACACCGGTAGCCAAAATGCAGATGGAAGCAAGACCCACGGCATTTTGTTTCATACGGTACAGAAGGCCGGAAACGGATGTCATATGTCGTTTCTGATAATAGTAGGAAGGACTTTTCTTAAGGGCCTTCAGTACGAAAATCGAGCCGGCCGTGAACAGAAAATAGGTGCCGATAATGACCAGAAATACGGCGACAAAAAACAAAAGAATGGCATCCAGCGGTTTGGTTGTCAAAACGGAAATGGCATAACCGCCGCCCAGTGTCAAAAGGCCTAAAATCAGCAGAACCCATTTGACCTTCGGTTCTTTTTCACCGACGGATTTACTGGACAGCAAATCCACCACGTTGAGTTTGGCAAGACTGATCCGATTGATGATAAAGGATGCCAGGTATAAAAGGAGAAAGAAACCGCCGGACAAAAGAAGCGTAAAGGGTTTCAGGAAATAAAACCCGATGACGACTTCCGTTTTTAAGAGACGGCAAATCAAAAGGGAACAGAGTTTGTAAAAAAGTACACCGAGCAGAAGGCCGGAAAGCACCGAGATGACGGCGCTGATGGCCGTTTCATAGAACAGAATGGCGCCGACATGGCGTTTTTCCATTCCGAGTACGTTGTACAGCCCGTATTCCCGTTTTCGCTGACGCATGAGAAAGGTGTTGGTATAAAAGATGAGCGTAATGGATAAAAGCGCAATGACAATGACGCCGATCATCATAAAGAGCGGAATCATACTGCCGCCTTTCACTTCCGCCAGACGTTCATCCAGTGCCAGGGTTAAAACGATATAAAAGCAGGCTAAAAGACCGGTTCCCGTTAAAATTTCGGGAATGTAAAACCGATAATTCTTTTTCAGGTTGTTCCATGCCGTTTTGAGGAAAAAACCGGATTTCATTCAATGTCACCCCCGGCGCGCAGCATGGTTAAGGTGTCGGATATCTTCTTATACAGTTCATCATTGGACTGATTGCCTCGATAGAGCTGGTGGAAGATGACACCGTCACGAATAAACAAAACACGATTGGCATGGGAGGCGGCATCCACCGAGTGGGTCACCATCAGGATGGTTTGTCCCTGTTTGTTGACCTGCTCGAACATACGAAGCAAATCGCCGGAAGAGGCAGAGTCCAGAGCTCCGGTGGGTTCATCCGCCAAAATGAGGTCGGGGTTTGTAATCAGGGCGCGGGCGACGGCGGTGCGTTGTTTTTGCCCGCCGGAAATCTCATAAGGGAATTTCTTTAAGATGTCGGAAATGCCCAGTGTTTTGGCGATGGGGGTCAGACGGATTTCCAAATCCCTTGCCGGCACACCGCTGAGTACCAAAGGCAGCAAAATGTTGTCTTTGACCGAAAGGGTATCCAGCAAATTGAATTCCTGGAAGACAAATCCGAGATGTTCGCGGCGGAACGTGGCCAGTTCTTTTTCTTTGACGGTGGCAATGTCGCTGCCGTTTAAATAGATCTTTCCGGAAGTGGCTCGGTCCAGGGCTGCCAGAATGTTCAGCAGCGTCGTTTTACCGGACCCGGATTCACCCATGATGGCGACATATTCGCCGCTTTCTACCGAGAAGCTGACATTTTTCAGCGCTTCTACCTGAGATCCGCCCAAACGGGTGGTATAAATTTTCTGAATGTTTTCAACCGTTAATAAAGCCATGTGAAAGTACCTCCTTAGGTTTGACTTAAGCATACCAAAAAACATTCGGGTTTTCCATTCTGTTTTCGTGAAGTTTTTGTGACAGTTTTGTCACAAAAAGAATAGAAAACCAAAGGGAGAATATGGTATACTGTCTAAAAAGATTTTTGGAGGGAATATTTATGAAAAAATGGGGAACCATTGTAATCGATGTGCTTCTGGTTGTCGCATCGCTTGTATCAATGGGCTATTTGCTGATGGACACGATATTTGCGAATAAGTGGATTTCGTATGCCGTATGGGGCATAACCTATTTGTTTTTCTTTTACCAGTTTGCAAGCAAGGTGCAGACAAAATCTTCAAAGGCGGCCTTAAGTTTAATGACAGCCACTCTTTTGACCGGGCAGCTGATGTTCTTCCAGCCGTTTGTGTATTTCCTTGAATATAACGGCAGTGCGGTGACGACATTGTACGGATGGCGTTTGTTTGCTTTTCTGGCCGGTGAAAACTGGACCTATCACGAATCGGCTTTGCAGGGGTTTCGGTATCCGGCCATTTTTGTCGGAACGTTGATTCTTTGTATGCTCATTGCCTGGATTTGTACGGCAGCGGCAAAGAAGTCGAAGACACTTTCGGAAGAGAACTAAGGAGGGAACACGATGTTGTATGTTGGTTTTTATTTAGCGGTTTCTCTTTTGGCTCTGGTCATCGCCCTGGTTTTCTTTTGCGGCTACGTACTGGTATATGACAAAAAGAATCAGGACAGTGCCGAGAAAAAAGGACTTCAGCCGGCAAAAGTATTGGCGATTGCCTTATCTGCCGCCATTATCATTTCCGGTGTCGCCGGTGTCATGGCTTTTGAAAAACAAAGAAAAAATATCCAAACCCATTATGCCAGTTCCTCTCGTCTGTCGGTGACTTCGCTGGACAGCAAGGGCAATCCGATTGAGAGTGACAAGAGTGTGAACGTGTTTGCCTCCTATTTCAAAAAGGATTCGATTCCCGGGTATTCCCGCAAAACGGTATATACCGAAGAAGATGTGCGCTGGACCTGTTTCGGCAGAGATCCGGAAGTGGTTGAAACCAATGACTTTGAAGTAACGCCGAACTTTATCATCTTTGTTGAGTACTTAGGCAAAACGAACAAAGAAGACTTCCGGTGGGATAACACGGCGGCCGTTTGGAAGGAAGGCAACGTTGTGATGGGAGAAACCGATATGGGGGCCATGGATTCCCAAAACCTGCTGATTGCCGGAAACTATTCGCCCACAAATGACGAGGTCATGATCAGCCTGACCAGTCGTGTCGTGACATCCCGCAGCGGAGACGAAGAACAGTACGAATGGAAACACTACGGATTCTCCGTACAGATTCCGGATTATAACGACTAATCGAAAATTGCGAACGGGAAAATTCCTGTTCGCAATTTTTGTAAAAGAAAACCACGCGATAGTCGCGTGGTTCAAAAAAGGTTTACCGTTGAAATAACCTTCCCGAGTGGTTTTGTGGATATGACCTGCCAGTCACAACTGAACCAAAGGGAAGGTTTTTAACATAAGTAGTTGATGTTGAGAAAAGAGTAGCACACAAAAAGAGTAATTACAAGCGGAATGAAGATTTTATGTCACTAAAAGATGTAGAAAACCATTCAAAGAAGCATCAAAAACCATAGAAATATTGAGGCTCTTGTTGGTGGGAAAATTGATAAAAATCGTCGGGGTGAAAATTGCGCGGCTGACAGGCCAACAAAAAAACGCACTTGTGCGTCGCCTGTAACATTTAGGGCTATGCCCGAAAATGAAATACCACCCGCTATGCGGGTGGATATTTATTATCTTTTTTTGTTTGACAAGAAAACTTGGCAAAGATATAATAAGAAACGAAAGGTGGCCGGGAATATGGATGCAAAAGAAATCTTAAAACTTGCAGAAACGGAAAACAAGTCGGATGAAGCCGAAACCCGAGTGGCACTGAAAGGCGGAGCGGTGGCGGAACTGGTCACACTGATTGCGGGGCTATGCCTGTTTTTACTCGAGTGGTTTCTGAAAAAAGAAATCGCATGGAGTTTGCTTTCGCTGGCACTGATTTCCTGTGGGGTACAGTGTGTGTATGAAGGAATTTCGTTTCACAAGAAAGGCCAATGGATTCTTGGTGTTCTTTCGTTTATTTTGAGTATTTTGTTTGCCATAATGACGGTGCTGTCGTGAGGGATAAACTATGAAATCGCATTTGATACTGAAAAATCATCTGAAAGAATTTCGCCAAAAGAAAGGATATTCTCAGCAGGAACTGGCTAAAATTGTGGGATCATCCCGTAATACCATCAGTTCCATCGAAACCGGGCAGTTCTGTCCGACGGCGTATCTTGCCTACTTACTTTGCCTGGCGCTTGACTGTAAATTTGAAGATTTGTTCTACTTTGACAAGGGGGAAGAAAAATGAATTGGCTGGTTTTAGAAATCGGAACTAAGGCATGGTTATATATCCTGATTGTTGTTCCTTTGCTTTTGGTATTGATTTATAAATGTTTGGATGCTCTTGCAGATATACTTAGCGTTAACCCTGTGTGGCTTGGAAAACTTGGGGAATGGTATACAAAACGAGAATTAAAATGGGTTTATGCTCTCGGACGGAAAGGAAAGATCCTCCAAAATGTATATATCCCAAAGGGCGACGGAGAAACATCCGAGATTGACGTGATGTATATCACGCAAAAAGGTATCTTTGTCATTGAAAGCAAGAACTATTCCGGATGGATTTTCGGCAGAGAACAGGATTATAAATGGACGGTCAGTCTAAAAAGAAAGAGAAAGAATCAGTTTTATAACCCAATCAAGCAAAATGCGACGCACATTAAGTTCCTTTCCCAGTATCTTGGTAACACCGTGCCGCTCTATTCCATTATTGCGTTTTCAGAGCGGTGTGAGCTAAAGAGTGTAACATACAATCCGAGTCTGCTGCTTCGTGTTATTAAGCGAGATCGTTTGTATGCGACGGTCCGTGATATCTGGGACTCGGTACCGGACCGTTTTAATGACACGGAAGTGGATTTACTTTACACCAGGCTTGAGGCACTGAGCAATCAGGACGAAGCCGTGAAACTGCAACATGTTGCGGATATTGAAAAACGATTTGGGACTTCTAAACCACCGGTTCAGCCGAGTGTGCAGCCGAGTCCTCCGCCGGCAGCGGAACCGATTCAGAATTCGAATCCGAAACCGATGACCGAACCGCAAGTTCAGGAAGAACTGATCTGCCCACGATGCGGAAACAAGCTCGTTTTACGTGTGGCGACAAAGGGAGAACATGCGGGAACAAAGTTCTATGGATGCAGTGCATATCCGAAGTGCCGGTATATGAGAAAAGCATAAAAATCAACAGTAAAAAAGCCTTGACGGATGAAAATCTGTCAAGGCTTTTTGTCGTCTGGATGAAATGTAAGAATATCTTGAACATTACAGTGCAAAATCTTGCATAGGTCGTTAATGGTGAGTGTGCTGATTCCTTGGTTTTTACGCAGTCGATTAATAGTAGAACTACTGATTTGATACGTGTTGATAAGGGAGTATGTAGTTTCGCCACGTTTACGCATAGTTTTCCAAAATGGCTCATAGCTAATCATACAATTCCTCCCTTCAAAAATAATTGTATGATGTGGTCAAATTATTGACAATAGTCGATATTGTGACTATAATAATGAACAAGGTACTTTGTATGATGGAGGGAAATCGCAAATATTATTACTTGTTGTATTATGAAACCATATTTGAGCCGAATGTAGATGTGCTGGTGGTTTGGTATGGGAAATATATGGGAAGTGGATTGTTTTCAAAGTGTAGGGCTTATACAAAATTTTGAAACAATTTGAGATTACTCGGCCGAGAGTGAGTAATCATATTTTAATAGTACATTATCAGTTAGTGAGTAGGAAAAGCAAGAATAGAGGTGATACCTTGAAATTATATAAGTACATGAAACTTGACCACTTAAGGGATGCTATTGATTTTGGAGTTTACGCTACTCCGTTGAAAGACGCTAACGATTGCTTGGAGCGGGAGGGTGTGAGATATCCTGAACAATATCGAATTGCTTGTATGTGCACGGGGTATAGACAGGTATTGATGTGGTCATATTATACTAATAATCAAGGATGCTGTGTTTGTTTTGATGTTCCGGATAAATGGAAAAATGAAATAGTAAAGCCGGTAATGTATACGAAAACTTTTAGGAGTCGGAACGGTTTGAGTGAGGACGAGTTAATAGATAGTTTTTTTAAAAAAGGAAACGTATGGAGAGGTGAAAAGGAAATGAGGGCGCTCTATAACGAGAATGAAAAAAAGCACCCTTGTTGGAACACAGTAGATGGTAAGGTGTTTTTACGCGCTCAAGTACGAGAAGTTTATTTTGGCGTTTGTGCTGAAGAATATCCAAAATATGAGGAAGTTCTTGATTTTTTATGTAAAAAAAACGAGAAACTTATAAGCAAAATTGAGACACATAAGATGGGTTTCAGCGAAACTAAAAAGAGATATGAACTTGTAAAGGATGGTCAATTCAATATTGAGAATGAAATGCGTAGAATGAAAAAATATACTGTTTGCAAAAAATAAAAAGGAGGAAATAACTATGAAAAAAACTTTATCTATTATCATGGTTATTGTTTCTGCAATCTCTTTGATGAGTGTAGCCACTTTTACCAACGCTGCTGAAGACGTTACTCTCATCTACAAAATCGATTTCGAAGAAGAGAATGCAGGTACTGTCATGATAGCAAACGGCGAACTCGTCGGTGAAGTCGTGGAATGGCCGGCCGGTTCCGGTAACCATGCTCTCAAATACATCATGGATTCCACCACCTACAAGCTTAATTGTATTCATCCGTACATTATCCCCGATGGCCTGAGTGACGCACTGGCGCAGCAGGGAGACATCCCGTTTGGTGGTGAACTCTATTTCACCGTCGATGTCGGTTGTGATGATCAGCTCAAAACCGGCAACTCCGACTACGGTTTGTACATGTATGCCATGATGCGTACCGCTGATGAAGGCGAAAACTATTTTGCTGGCGAGACAGGCCGTTTTTACCCGGGTGTCGGTTCCTTCAATACTGGCGGGTTCTCTTTGAGCAGGTATGAAGTTACCCCTCGTGTCGGCATGACCAACGGGGCAATAGCTTTGCTGGATGACGGCACCCTTGGCGCCGGTATGAACGGCAAAGCCATCTATTATGACAATATTACACTTGAATGGCATGGAAGCTGGAAGTCGGTCACAAATTGCCTTTTAACCTATCGAGATACAAAAGTTCCGCTTGCTCATTCGGATGTAAATGATGCATATTATGGAAGGCCACGGACTACGACAACAACGACAACCACAACCACAACCACAACAAAGGCACCTACCACAAAACCGACAAACAAACCGATTCCTTTTACAGGGAATCCGGTGCTGGTATACAATATCGATTTCGAAGAAGAGAATGCAGGTACTGTCATGATAGCAAACGGCGAACTCGTCGGTGAAGTTGTTGAGTGGCCGGCCGGTTCCGGTAACCACGCTCTCAAATACATCATGGATTCCACCACCTACAAGCTTAATGGTAGTCATCCGTACATTATCCCCGATGGCCTGAGTGACGCACTGGCGCAGCAGGGAGACATCCCGTTTGGTGGTGGACTCTACTTCACCGTCGATGTTGGTTGTGATGATCAGCTCAAAACCGGCAACCCGGAATATGGTTTGTACACATATATAGATATGGTAACCGCTGATGAAGGCGATAACTATTTTGCT
>JAZUDZ010000057.1:0-3125 GCA_045639905.1 Acutalibacteraceae bacterium | reverse complement strand
GATTTTCGCTATGTGGTGCCGGACTTCCGTTTAAATAAGGCCTTTGATAAGCTGGGGACACTCACTCACGAGCAGAAAGAGAAAGTGGAGTTCTTATGTAACGAATGCTGCTGGATAGGCTGCAATGAGCGAAAAGCCTGCTATGAGAATGTCAGCCGAAAAAGTTTAGGAGAAGACTGCCCCGATCATATCTGTGTTGCACCGGGTGGGAATGAAGGATATCGATTCTCTAAAGCCATGGCCAATCCAAGCTTTATCGGCCCGGATGATATTCAAAACACATATCTCCCCATGGGATTCTCAAACTTCAAGATAGAAGGACGCGGTCTTGGCAGTGCCTTGATTCTGGAGTTCCTGCTTTACTATCTGACTAAACCGGAATATCAGATCCACGTCCGTGAGGCAATCTATTTAGATAGCATGTTGGATCTATTCTGAATAACATATGTTTGAAAAAGCTGCTAGTATAAAAATTTGACTGAGATAATATAAAACAGGGAGCATATCAAAATGATGTGCTCCCTGTTTTGTATTTACACTAAATTCATAATAAAAACTTAACCTTGTATTCATCCTTTTTTAACATACGTTTTCTTTGCCAGGTGTAGTATTTTACATACGTTAGCAAACATCAAACGAAAGGGTACACAGCATGAAAAAATCAATAGGTTTTGTTCTTGTGCTTGTTTTAGCGCTTTCTCTGGCGCTGACAGGCTGCGGAAAACAAAACAGCACCGACTTATCATCCGATGAAGATACACTGTATGCCAGAATTACATCGGTAGACGGAAAAACCGTTTCAGTAGAAGTGGTTTCTGTTCCCGAGATGCCTGAAGGCGGTAACGGTCAGCAGACTCCGCCCGAGATGCCCGAAGGCGGCAATGATCAGCAGACTCCGCCCGAAATGCCCGAAAGCGGCAACGGCCAGCAGACTCCGCCTGAAAAGCCTGAAGGTAGCGACGGTCAGCAGACTCCGCCCGAAAAGCCTGAAGGCGGCGACGGTCAGCAGACTCCGCCCGAGATGCCCGAAGGCAGCGATGGTCAGCAGACCCCACCCGAGATGCCTGAAGGTGGCAACGGTCAGCCGGAAGGCCTAACAACTACAGGCGAGACAGGAACCATAACTCTCTCAGATACGTCAATTCTATTTATAAGTGAGAGTGGTGAAGAATCACAAGCTGAGATTTCCGATATCGAAGAAGGAAAGATCCTGAAAATTACTTTTAATGAATCCGGTGAATTGGATAAGATTGTCATATTTGACGAAGAATCCCTTGCACTTGGCGGGGGAATGGGAGGTGCCGGCGGACAGGCCTCAGCTCCCACCAGTTATGAGGCTGTAAACAGCTATAACAAAGATGCAGAAGTAAAAGGTGAATCTATCAGCTCCACAGGAAAAGATGAGAACGCCGTATTGGTAACAGACGGAAAGGTGTCTCTTTCTGATGTTACTGTAACAAGAACATCTGCCGAGAGCACTGGAGGAGACAGCTCCAGCTTTTACGGTGTTGGAGCAGCGGTCCTCGCAACCGGTGGCAAGCTTGATATCAAAGGCGGAACAATTACAACTGATGCTGCGGGCGGTGCAGGTGTATTTGCTTACGGCAATTCAACTGTGAGCGTCAGCGACACAACGATTTCAACTAAGCAGAATACATCCGGTGGCATTCACGTTGCAGGCGGCGGTACTCTGTATGCCAAGAATCTTGATGTTACTACAGACGGCGCATCCGCAGCCGCAATCCGTTCAGATAGAGGCGGCGGTACGATGACCGTGAATGGCGGTAGCTATACATCTAATGGTACCGGCTCGCCTGCTATATACTGTACTGCGGATATTGCAGTAAAGAACAGTAAGCTTAATGCAACAAATTCAGAAGCCATATGCATTGAGGGCAAGAACTCTCTGCACTTATTTGATTGTGATCTTACAGGAAATATGCCGGACCAGGATGTAAACGACTCCACCTGGACTGTGATCGTTTATCAGAGTATGTCCGGCGATGCTGAAGTGGGTTCCGGTACCTTCCAGATGCTTGGCGGTAAATTGACGTCAAAGAATGGTGGACTGTTCTACACAACAAATACAACAAGCCGCATTCTGCTTTCGGACGTGGAGATAAAAACCTCCTCTGACAGCGAATATCTGCTTGCTTGTCTTGGAAACGATAATGCCCGTGGTTGGGGCAGCTCCGGAAAGAACGGGGCAGACTGCACCTTCACTGCGGTTAAGCAGAAGCTTGAAGGAAAAGTGCTCTGGGACAGTGTCAGCAAACTTAATTTCTACCTCACTGACGCTTCAACTTTGAATGGCTCAATTATACAAGATGAATCCCATGCCGGAAACGGCGGAGACGGATACGCAAACGTATATATAACTTCCAATTCAAAATGGATTGTTGACAGCAATAGCACAGTCTCCAGCCTTTTCAATGCAGGAACAATAACAGATTCAGAAGGAAATAGTGTTACGATTGTAGGTGCTGACGGAACGGTATATGTCAAGGGAACAAGTTCTATCACAATAACCGTAAATTCTTATTCTGATAAAGTTGATCTATCCGGTGCAGATACTCCGGCAGATGCAAGTTCATTCAAGTTTTAATAATACTTCTGAAGTAATAATAAGCAAAAAGCCGTCGAAGTTTATTCGACGGCTTTGTTGCACCCAAAAGGGGTATATATGTTCTATTTGTTTTGCCACGTTCCGACGGCTTCTTCTTTTCCGTCTGAGATGCGGACTCTTTTAACAGCGCCCCCGTGGAATTTCATAGGTGCTTTCCCTGCGGCGTAGCCATAGCCGTCCAGAGCGTGGTTTTCTTCCAGTTCGGACTCTATGGATATTTTCAGTCCCACTGCTTTAATGGCATAACTATATCGTCCATCTATCATTTTAGCATCAATGACAGGCCTCTTTTTGCCGAGCACATGGAGCCATCCGTGGAACGACTCGGGAGAATCCTGAACAAAATAGCCCAACACTTTCAGCTTACCGAGAAAACTATCTACAACGTGATCGGTATAGTATTCATAACCCTGTTCAAAAAGCATATCAAATTCCTTTCGGTATTTCCATGGGACGGCGTTCAATGTGGTCGTACCATTTTTCCAGTAGTGGCTAAGTC
>JAZUDZ010000056.1:0-4450 GCA_045639905.1 Acutalibacteraceae bacterium | reverse complement strand
TTGACCAACGTGTGAAAAGCATGAACGAAACATTTTTGATTTGACACCTTGATGCGGTGTCACAATGACGAAAGTATCCCTTTCGTCGGTTCTTTCCACCTTACCTCTTCAATTCGTCTCTTTATTCAGTTCTCAGGGTATGTGTCAAGCATAACCGAATAGTCGGTGTCGATGGCGGTGAGGGTACACCTGTTCCCATCCCGAACACAGTAGTTAAGCTCACTTGCGCCGAAAATACTTGGCTGGCGACGGCCCGGGAAAATAGGAAGACGCCGACACTTTTTTGCCTCAATAGCTCAGTCGGTAGAGCACGCGGCTGTTAACCGCGGTGTCACAGGTTCGAGCCCTGTTTGAGGCGCCAAAACGAGAATCCTACCACGATTGTGGTAGGATTTTTGTTTTTTGTATCTTTTTTGCAGGGCTCGAAGGGGAAGCGGTAGTGAATGACCGTCCGGTGGACGGTCTGAGCCGCGGAACGCCTGCCCGCAGGCAGGCGAGCCCTGTTTGAGGCGCCAAATAAAAAGACAAGCCAATCGGGGCACCCTACGTAAGGAAGGTGCCCCAACGGGAGGGCCTTTGTATCAAATCTTAATAATTGTTTTTGTGAGACGGCATAGCCAGTATGGTTATGCCGTTTTGCTTTGGGTTTCTTTTTTGCTTTGGGTTTCTTTCAAGCGCTTTTGGAACGCGGCTTCCATTTCTTCCGGCGTCATTTCTTGCACAATGCCGACACCATTGAAATAGATGTCCAAAAGTTGAACCCGTTTTCCGTCAACATAACGCGGTGCATGAACCTCGATTTTCTCGATGTATTCGTGCAGAAGTTCCGGCGTGAGTTCGGTAAATTCCGTAAGGTTTTTGACTTTTTCGATGAACTTTTGCAACCCCACCGATTTGTCCGTTTCAACCGAAAGATACATCTCCATATCCGGAACTGCCGCTTTGAGAGTTGCTTGTTCTCGCTCCAGAGATTCGGTCATCGTGGCATACCGTTCATCGGACAATTTTCCGTTGGCGTTATCCTCATACAGTTTGAGGATAAGGCCGTCAATTTCGGTGATGCGGTTCTTTGCTTTTGTCAATTCCTTTTTCTTTGCCGCAAGCTCTTTCTTTTTCTCCGTTCCATAATGAGCCATTTGCATTTCTGCAAATTCTTCTTCGAAGATATGGATCATGTTAAAAACCCGTCGCATCGCTTCAAAGGTCATTTCATATACGACTTTTTCACGAATAAAATGGGCGGAGCATACTTCGGAGTTCCTGCGGTAAGACGAGCAAAAGAAATTTGCTTGCTCACGCTTGTAGTTGCCGGTTGCGCTGTAATACAGTTTTTCTTTGCAATCCGCACAATAGAGAATACCGGAAAACATACTGATGATTCCCGTTCTTGTCGGACGGCGGCGATGTTGCCGCAGCTCCTGCACAAGAGCAAAGGTTTCACGGTCAATGATAGCAGGATGGGTGTTTTCAAAGATTTTCCATTCTTCGGGCGGTCTTTCAATCTTCGTTTTGTTCTTGAAAGACTTGGTAGTGGTACGGAAATTGACAGTATCACCGCAGTATTCCTGCTTCGACAGCATGTCCGATACCGTTGCGGCACACCAATTGTTCTTAACCGCCGGTAAGTTTCCGCATTTGCGCTTGATGCTGCTCCAATACTCCGCCGGAGTGGGCACCCCGTCCGCTTTCAACTTTTTCGCAATCTGTGTCGGCCCGAGTCCGGCAACACACATTTCGAAAATCCGTTTTACAACCGCCGCAGCCGGCTCGTCAATCACCCAGACCTCATCTTTTCTTTCCGGGTCCTTCATATAGCCGTAAGGCGGATTGGTTGTCAGCGGTTTCCCCGACATCCCTTTGTTTTTGAACACATTGCGCACCTTTTGACTCGTGTTCTTCGCGTGCCATTCGTTGAACAAGTCTTGCATGGGAACAAGATCGCTGATACCGTTGGCGGTGTCGATATTATCCATAATGGCACTGAACTTTGTGCCCAAAGTTCGCTTGTAGCCAATGGCATTATCTTAACAAGCATCGCCTTTGTATCCCCAAAGGCGTTTTTAGGGAAAATCCCTAAGACCCTGCCAAATAAGAAATCGGCAAGCGTATGTTTGATGTTTGATTTTGATGTTAGATATAGATTTTAATGAAATCCCTTATAAAAGACATTTAAGTCTGCTGAAAAAATGTGCATTTGCAAGCCTCCCCATAGGGCTCTTGATTTTTGATTGCTGTTATGATAAAATGTATCTACCAATGGGAAAGGAGTGTGAGAATTGGCGAACTTTACGAAGAAAGCGATCAAAGAAACATTTATTGTCTTGCTCGAAGAGCACCCTCTTTCCGAAATCACGGTAAAAGACATTGTGGCAAAATGTGAAATCAACCGCAATTCGTTTTATTATCATTATCAAGATATTCCCGCACTCATCGAAGAAATCATTAAAGAGGAAGCCGAGCAGATTCTCGAAAAATATCCGTCGGTTTCCACGATTGTCGAGTGTTTTGACGCGCTCATTGAATTCGCTTCCCACCGAAAACGAGCGATTATGCATATTTACCGTTCCGTCAACCGCGAGGTGTTTGAACGGCACTTGATGACGGTGACGGAGTTTTTTGTCAGCAATTACGTCAACACGGCGCTTACCAACGAAACCATCGGCGAAGTGGATAAAAGGACGATAATCGACTATTACAAGTGCGTGTGCTTCGGGTTGGTTCTCAACTGGCTCAATACCGGCATGACCGACGAATACGCGAAAGAAATCCGCCGCATTTTCCTTCTTAAAAAGGACTGGGCGAAAGAATTTGCCACGCTGCTGCAGGGGCAGGTATAACCGAATAGTTCATTTTTTAGGCACGGAGCAATCCGTGCCTATTTTTTGGCTGTTTTTGGACTCGTGTCTAAAATTTAGGCATCTGTATGTTCTCGACCGTGTTTGGCGTGGATATATTGCGATAGAATGATAAGGTGATTTTTATTAGTAGGAGGAATATCGGATATGCGTTTTGCAAAAGCGGTTGTCAAGTTCCGCATCCCGATACTGATACTGACGCTTTTGTTGATGATTCCGTCGGTTATCGGTATAATTGCCACCCGTGTCAACTACGATATGCTGACCTATTTGCCGTCAGATATGGAAACGGTCATCGGTCAGAATGAACTTCTCGAAGATTTTGACAAGGGCGCTTTTACGTTTCTAATCTTTGAAGATATGTCAAATAAAGACGTGGCAAAGCTGAAAGAAAAGGTGGAAGCCATCGACCACGTGGATACCATCTTGTGGTACGATTCGCTCGCTGATCTTTCGATTCCGATGGAGCTTCTGCCGGATTCGATCTATAACGAATTCAACAGCGACCATTCCACGATGATGGCGGTGTTCTTTGATTCCGGTACATCGGACGACCTGACGATGGATGCCGTGGAGGAAATCCGTTCCGTCTGCGGAAAGCAGTGTTTTGTCTCCGGTATGACGGCGCTCGTTGTGGATTTGCGTGACCTTTGCGAAAAAGAGGAACCGATTTACGTGGGGCTTGCCGTGCTTCTTGCCTGTGTCGCCATGGTAACGCTTCTTGACGGTTGGCTGATTCCGTTCGTTTTCCTCACTTCCATCGGCGCGATGATTCTCTTAAACCTCGGAACGAATATTGTTTTCGGCGAGATTTCCTATATCACCAAAGCACTTTCCGCTGTGTTGCAGCTCGCGGTGACAATGGACTATACCATTTTCCTATGGCACAGTTACAATGAAAAACGCGAACAGTATACGGACAAATTGGAAGCTATGGCGGTCGCTATCAAGGAAACGCTGACGAGCGTGATCGGAAGCTCCGTGACCACGATTGCCGGCTTCGCCGCCCTCTGTTTTATGAGCTTTACGTTGGGCAGAGATCTCGGCATCGTGATGGCAAAGGGCGTTTTTCTCGGAGTTCTCGGATGTGTCACGGTTCTGCCGTCGCTGATTCTTGTGTTGGATAAACCGCTGCAACGGACAAAGCACCGTTCGCTGATTCCGCCGATGGGCAAGTTTGCGAAAGGACTTGTGAAAATCTTCCCGGTGTTTCTCATTTTGTTTGCCATTCTCATTACGCCCGCCTATTACGGATACAGCAAAGCCAACGATGAAGTGTATTATGATATGGGCCAATGCTTGCCGGAGGATATGAACTACGTTATTTCCAACTCCAAGCTGCGGGAGGATTTCAACATCGCTTCCACGCATATGATTTTGGTGGACAGCAACCTTTCCGCAAAGTCCGTTAAGAATATGACAACGGAAATGGAAGCCGTTCCCGGTGTTAAGTACGTGTTAGGGTTGGAATCGGTTATCGGATCGCGTGTGCCGCAGGAGATTTTGCCCGACAGAGTGAAATCCATTGTGGAAAGCGATCGCTTTGAGTTGCTGCTTATCAACTCGGAATACAAGGCGGCAAGCGATTTGGTCAA
>JAZUDZ010000055.1:0-55151 GCA_045639905.1 Acutalibacteraceae bacterium | reverse complement strand
GAAAAACTGACCAAGCGTGGCTTAGTCAGCGTTTTCGATTACTACCAAAAGGTACATATTTAATTTTGAGTTGAACCGCCGTGTGCCGAACGGCACGCACGGTGGTGTGAGAGGAGGGAGAAAATCCCTCCTACTCGATTTCTGTCATTTTTTGATTTTTTTGGTTCCGATTGATACCAGAACGGATGCAAAATTCAGCAGCAAAGCCAAAATGGAAACCAGCCGTACAATCCGGTCAATCGAAGTATATGACTTGTTTTTCATGGGCATCTCACTCCAAAAACAGATCGTCATCGTCATCCATACTCATATCGTATTCCATGAGATCATCCAGCATGTCATCATCTTTCTTTTTGTGAAATCCTTCCGGTTTTTCCCAGTTGATACGACGGGCTGAGGTGGATAGATATCCAATAAGGAGACCAACGATAACGCAAATAACGAGTATAAGAATATTCATAGGAACCTCTATTCTTACTGGTCGGACGAAAGCTTGTATTCAAATGCATCCATCAATGCCAGAAAACTGGCTTCAACAATATCGGTGGACACACCAACGGTGACGCAGGTAAAGCCTTTTCCGTCAGTACATTCCATTAAAACGCGTGTGGTGGCATCGGTGTCGCGGTTGGTTTCAAGCACACGCACGCGATAGTCGCTCATACGCATATACAGCAGTTCCGGATAGAAAGAAGACAAAGCGCTGCGCATTGCCGTATCCAAAGCGTGCAAAGGACCGATTCCCATGGCACAGGCCATTTCGGTTTTGCCGTCCACTTCGACTTTTACGACAGCCGTGGACTGTTGATATCCATCCGGAGCCGGCATATCTTCCGTGAGTTTATACATAATGACATTGAAGTGGGGCTTCCATTGCCCGAGATGCCGACGGACGAGAAGTTCCAGACTGGCATCGGCTCCTTCATATTGATATCCGTCAAACTCGCGGGCCTTGATGATGTCAATGAGCGCGATGGTTTCCGGGGAGTTTTTATCCAAATCCGGATTGAGCTTTTGCAGATAGGGGAGCAGGGAACTGCGGCCGGCCATTTCACTCATTAAGATATGATGGCGATTGCCCACACACTCGGGATCTACATGTTCGAAGGAACTGGATTGTTTCTGAACGGCATCAATGTGAAGACCGCCTTTGTGTGCAAAAGCGGATTTTCCCACATAAGGCTGGCTGCGACGCAGACGGATGTTGGAAAGATCTGCGATACGACCGGCGGCACCGTACAACTTGTTCAAAATCATGTTGCAGGAATAGCCGCATTTTAGGACCAGGTTCGGGGCTACGGTTGACAAGGCAGCGTTGCCGCAACGTTCACCAAGGCCCAAGAAGGTTCCCTGGACATGGGTGACACCGGCATCTACGGCCGCCATTGTGGAGGCGGCAGCGCATCCGATGTCATCGTGACAGTGGATGCCGATAGTTGTATCCGTGAACGTATCGCAAGCGGTTTTGCTGATGTCGGCGATTTCAGACGGGAGAGATCCGCCGTTTGTGTCACACAAGCAAATCGTGTCGGCACCGCCTTCGTAAGCGGCACGAAGGCAATCAAGCGCATAAGCGGAGTTTTCCTTATATCCGTCGAAGAAATGCTCGGCATCAAAGATGACTTCTTTCCCGGCTTCTTTGAGAAACTTTACCGATGCGGTAATGGTTTTTAAGTTTTCGTCCGGTGTGATACCGAGAACATTCTGTACTTGGCTTAATGAGGCTTTTCCGACGATAGCCACCACCGAGGTGCCGGCTTCCAGCAGGGCACACAGACTGCGTGATTCATTCGGAGCCTTGTGCGGATGGGCTGTGCTGCCAAAAGCACAGATTTTCGCATGCTGTAAGGAAACCGTCTTTAAGGCATCAAAGAAAGTCTGGTCCTTCGGATTGGAGCCGGGAATACCGGCCTCAATATAGTCGACATGAAGGGAGTCCAAAATTTCAACAATATGCAATTTGTCCTGCAGAGAATAAGAGACACTCTCTGCCTGAGCACCATCACGAAGAGTGGTGTCAAAAATGAGCACTTGTTTCATAGAAACCTCCGAAACTTTCAGCCGTAAAGCCAGGAAAGGTCATCGTCAGGATGGGCGGGCTTTTCCTTAACAGGCGGTGCGGCTTTCTTTTGTTTAAATGATAATTTTAAGAAAATCGGGCACAATACCGATGAACATAAGATCAGAAAAATGGTCGGAATTAACGGATCGATTCCGATAACCGTGCCGGTGGTATCATAGGCAATCAGTGTTTTCCCGGATGCATAGACAGCCAGGGCAACCTCTCCCCGGGCGATCATGCCAAAGCCGATGCTGAGGGATTCGCTGCCGGAAAATTTAAGAGATTTTGCCACTCCGGCACAGCCCAGCACCTTGCCAAGAATTCCGACGACTACAAAGATAACGGAGAAGAGTAACAAACTCCACTTAAACTGACTGAAGTCGGCACTGATACCGATATAGGCGAAGAAAATGGGCGTGAAAATCATATATCCGGCAACCAGTGCTTTGCGGTCAACAAAGTTGGTATCTTTGAGCCCGCTGATCATAATGCCGGCCATAAAGGCACCGGTAATGGACGCTACACCGAAATATTCTTCGGCATAGTAAGCAAATAAGAAGCAAAGGGCAAAGGCCAGAATGCTGGTGCGCCGTTTGTGAGGACGATTGGCACTGAGCCAACGGAACAAAACTCGACAAAGATATCCGAGAACGGCACAGAAAATAAAGAATCCGATAACTTTAAGGATGGTCATCCAAATGGAACCGCCACCTTGGAAACTGGTAACAATACTGAGAACCACGATGCCGATGACGTCATCGATAATGGCGGCAGACAAAATGACAGTACCGATGGGACTGCTGAGTTTGCCGAGTTCTCGAAGCGTTTCTACGGTTATGCCAACACTGGTGGCGGTCAAAATACAACCGACAAACAATGCGTTTTGCAAAAGTTCCGGATTCTTCATGGAGGAAAAACCACCCATAAACAAGGCACTGACTACGACCCCGAGCAACATAGGGACGGCAACGCCGAATACGGCAATCAGTGTGGCGGCTAATCCGCTTTTTTTCAGTTCACTGAACTTGGTCTCCAGACCGCTTGAAAACAAAATCAAGCAAGCACCGACTTGGGAAAAAGCTTGCAGAACGTTCATTTCGGCCTCTGAGGGGTTAATAATGCCGGAAAAAGGCCAATCGAACTGAGAAACAATGGCAGGCCCAATTAAAAGGCCGGCTAAAATCATACCTACTACTTGCGGTAGACCTATATGACGTGTGACAAGGCCGCAGAATTTGGTTGCCAGTAAGATAACAGCCAGATCCAGTAATATACTTGTAACGCTGAAATCCAAAAGTGGTCCCTTCCTCCTGCAAAATAATCCACCTTCCATTATATTTTCTTTTTTAAAAAAGTCAAGGAAGGGGATTTTTCGGACTTGCCATTGGCAAACAGACAAAAATCCTCACCTTGAGAAATTCTCAGGGTGAGGATTTTGTACGATTTACAGCAAATCCCAGCCGAATTCTTTTTCAATTTGATCGCGGCTGATTGTTAAATCAATTTTGTCCATTTTTGCAATGATGCGTCTAAGGAGTAAAACGTCTTTTAGGTCCATTGTTTTGTCTTGATTAAGGTCGGCTGTCGAATAATAGAAAAGTTTTTGCGAGGACAAACCTGCCAGTATTTGTCTTAAACAAAGCACGTCCGCCAAGTTGACTTCTCCGTTTAAATCAGTGTCTCCGATGGGATACCAAGCCCGCTTGGTTCCTTCTCGGCCACCGCAAACCCTTTGTTTCAAAATGCCGTCAATGCTGGTTTCCTCAAGGTAAACATCCACAAATGAATAACAGCCATTGTTCACATCGAAGTAATAGGAGTAAGTTGCCTTGTATTCGGAACTTTCGGGATCTGACATTTCGGGGAAACGACTTGCCATCCACGCACGCGGGTTTTCTGTGGTGTCAATATACCAAATCTTCACGTCTCCATTGTCCAGAATTTCTTTGCTGGTTTCCATTTCATCAAGTTTGTATCCGGCTTTTTCGGCAATTCCGTTTTCACGCGCCGGGTCTAATACTTTGGCTGATACTGCCAAGGAAAGGCACATAACCAAAAGTAGTAGCGTGATAATTGTGAATACTTTGTATAGGTGCTTCATTTTTTTGCCCTCCTTGTTGAGTTATCAGAAGATGGTCAGGGGATGATTTCACTAAATATTATACCAAAAAAATATGGGGGGTCAAATGTTGTTGCGAATATAGGAGGCTTTAGTATATAATAACATCAGATAGAGGCGGGGCGGGGAACTGTCCTGCCAATCCGTGTCTGCTTGAGGAGGAAGTAAATTGTTTGGAATTCAAAAGAAGGGGCCGATTGATTTTTTAATTGTCGGGCTCGGAAATCCCGGAAAGAAATACGAGGGAACGCGCCACAATGCGGGCTTAATGGCTTTACAGAAACTGGCGGAGCAAAATCAAACGGATATTGTACGCAAACGTTTCCAGGGTGTTTGCGGAGAGACTCGTATTGCCGGTAAACGTTGCTTGTTGTTATTCCCTCACACATATATGAATTTAAGCGGAACGGCCGTTTTGGAAGCGATGAAGTTTTATAAACTGGACGCATCGCAACTTCTTGTTTTCTCTGACGATATTTCCCTGGATCCCGGAACAGTCCGGATTCGTCGTAAGGGGAGCGCAGGTGGACAAAGAGGACTTCTGAACATTATTGATTATATCGGAACCGAGGAATTTCTGCGGATTCGTCTTGGTGTCGGGGCAAAACCACACCCGGAGATGGATTTGGCAGACTGGGTTTTATCCCGTTTTACGGAGGCGGAGAAGAAGGAAATGGCGAAGGCTGCGGGGATGGCTGCCGATGCCGCGGAAATGATCATCGCCGGTAGAACGGACGAAGCAATGAATCGTTATTCTCGATGAGAGGCATGCATGAAAGTCATTACGGAAGGATTGAAGAAATCCGGCGGATATACTACTCTTTTGTCAGCTGTTGAAAGCAGGCGACTGCCGGCTGTGGTAACGGGACTCGGACATATTCATAAGGCTATGTATACATCTTCTATTCTTGAGCAAACCGGACGATACGGTGTTGTTCTAACAAGAGATGAGTCCGAGGCTTTGAAACTCACAGAGGATTTGATGGCACTTGGTATTTCGGCCGCTTTTTATCCCACAAAGGAAATTTCTTTACTACCACTTCAATATGGTTCTCGAGAGTTTGAACAGCAGCGTTTACAGGTTTTGGCAAAACTGCTGAACAAAGAAATAACCTGTGTGGTGATGAGCGTAGAGGCGGCAACACAGTATGTGATGCCACCGGAGGTTCTTCAGAATCACACTCTGACAATTGCAATCGGGAAGACGCTTCCCGTGGATGACTTGCCCGGCGTATTGGTTACGGCGGGCTATGAGCGTTGTACGCAGGTGGAAGGACCGGGCCAGTTCGCTGTGCGCGGCGGCATTTGGGATATTTTCCCCGCGGCGTCTTCGTACCCGATTCGATTTGAATTATGGGGTGACCAGGTCGACACACTGGCCGCCTTTGATTTGTTATCTCAAAGAAGAACGGAAGAACTGGAATCCGTGCAGATTACACCGGCAACCGAACGCATTGTGGAAAACGCCGGAGTTTTAGCGGATAAAATCGTAGCCCTGGCCGAAACCTTAAAAAGTCGAAGCGCCGCATTCAAAGAGTATTTGCTCAGCGAAGCGGCTAAAATTGCGGATGGGCTGATTTCCGCGTCGGATGTCTATTTTGCTCTGCTATACGACCGCCCCGGGACGATTTTCGAATATCTGGACAATCCGCTGATTTGGCTTTCGGAAGCCTATGGATTTAAAGAAAAAATCCATAACGCGTCGTGGCAATTGGAACAGGATGCTATGTCCGAAATGGAAGCGAATCGATTTGGGAAGCAACTTCTTCGTCATACGATGTCCTGGACGGATTTGGCGCGATATTTACAAGACACGGGTTGTGTGTTGATGGATACATTTGCCCGTACGGAACCGGATTTCCGTTTACGGGAACTGATTTCCGTTCAGGCTCGGCAACTTCCCGTATGGTCGGGAAACCAGTCGGTCCTGCAAGAAGATTTGGCTGATTTTACAGCCAGAAAAATGATGGTCTTGGTTTTGACGGGAGCCAATTCGGAGATTGCGAAAGACTTGGCATCTTCTTTGACAGAAGAAGGAATCCCCGCCATGTACAGTCCAAACCCGTCGGAAGTGAATTCCCGCTTTGTAACGGTATCCTGCGGTACGATTTCCGCCGGCGCGGAGTTTACGGATGCGAATATAGCCATTGTCACGCACGGAAAAATTCAAGGCCAAAAGCAGGGCCGTCGTGTTCGGAAAAACAAAGGCGGATTGGATCTACACAGTCTTTCGGAACTCAAAAAGGGTGATTATGTGGTACATGCTACCCATGGTGTTGCCATTTTTGAAGGAGTTCAAAAAGTGGAAATAGAAGATGTCCAAAAGGACTATCTTAAACTGCAGTACGCCAAGGGTGCGGTGCTGTATGTTCCGGTTACACAACTGGACCTGGTATCCAAATATATGGGTGTCGGGGATGATGGAAAAATCAAATTAAACAGTTTGGGTGGACAGGATTGGAATCGAACAAAATCCCGTGTTCGCTCGGCTGTGCGTGATATTGCCGCTGATTTAATCAAGCTTTACTCAGAGAGAATGCAGAGCAAGGGATTTGCTTTTTCTTCGGATCAGGAATGGCAATATGATTTTGAACGAAAATTCGAATATGAGGAAACCGAAGACCAGCTGCGCTGCACGGAGGAAATCAAACAAGATATGGAGCGGCCGGTCCCGATGGATCGACTTCTTTGCGGTGATGTTGGGTTTGGTAAAACCGAAGTGGCTCTTCGCGCCGCTTTCAAGTGCATTTCCGAGGGAAAACAGTGCGCCATTTTAGTGCCGACGACGATTCTGGCTCTGCAACATTATCAAACCATTTTGTCTCGCTTTGAGGGTTTCCCCGTGACGGTGGAAATGCTGTCTCGTTTCAGAAAGCCCAAGGAACAGAGTAATATTCTGAAGAAGCTGAAAACGGGAGAGGTGGATATCATTGTCGGAACACACCGTCTGCTTGCGCAAAATATTGAGTTCCGGGATCTGGGATTGTTTATTATTGATGAAGAGCAGCGTTTTGGTGTCGAGCAAAAAGAAAAACTCAAGCAGTTGACTCCGAATGTGGATGTGCTGACCTTGTCGGCAACGCCTATCCCGCGCACACTGAATATGGCCATGAGCGGGATTCGGGATATGTCAATTATCGAAGAGGCTCCCCAGGACCGCCATCCCGTACAAACATACGTCCTGGAGCATGATTTAAACATTTTGGAAGATGCCATGCGCAGAGAATTGCGTCGTGGCGGTCAGGTTTACTATTTATATAACCGTGTTGACGGGATTGCCCATGTGGCCAGACAAATTCAGGAAAAAATTCCGGAGGCAAGGATTGCCTATGCTCACGGTAAGATGAGTGAAGAGGAACTGTCCGATATCTGGAGACAGGTTATGGAGCAGGAGATCGATATTTTGGTGTGCACCACCATTATAGAAACCGGTGTGGATATTCCGAATGTCAATACATTGATTATTGAGGATGCGGACCGGTTCGGCTTATCCCAGCTTCACCAAATCCGCGGGCGTGTGGGACGTTCATCCCGTCGTGCATTTGCCTATTTAACCTTCCATCGGGGAAAGGAATTGAGTGAAACGGCAACCAAGAGACTGGAAGCCATGCGTGAATTTACCGAATTCGGGTCGGGCTTCCGTATTGCCATGCGTGATATGGAAATCCGCGGGGTCGGCAATCTTCTGGGAGCACAGCAACACGGACATATGGAAGCCGTGGGCTATGATTTGTACATTAAGATGCTGGAAGATGCCGTATCGGAACAAAAGGGTGTGCGCAATGTCAAGCGCGAGGACGAATGTCTGGTTGATTTGCCGATTTCCGCACATATTCCGTCTGACTATATCGAAGATATGGCTGCCCGTATGGAAATATACCGTCGTATTGCGGATATTCGAACAATGGAAGATTCCGTGGATGTGTATGATGAATTGATCGACCGTTTCGGTGAACCTCCGGAAGAGGTACAGGGTCTCGTAGAGGTCGCGCTGCTTCGTAATATGGCGGCGGAACTCGGAATCTATGAGATTAAGGAATCTCCGGATGCCATTTTGCTCTACACGCGGGAACTGAATACCGACCTTGGAATGAAAATGACCAAAGCTATGTACGGTCGTGTGTTGATTTCCGCTACCAGTAAGCCGTATATTGCCGTTAAAGGAAAACCCGGCATGACACAGCTGGATGTTTTACGTGAGGCCCTGGAGGCCGGTCAAAAGAAGGAGGACGATTCAAATGAATCTGGAGAATAAAACCATTGTTCTGGCATCTGCCTCCCCTCGTCGGAAAGAGATTTGTGAAAGACTTGGACTGAAGACGGTCATATGTCCGGCGGAAACGGAAGACGAATGGAATGAAAGCCTGTCTCCGGAAGAGGCCTCTTTGCAAATTGCACGTTCCAAGGCGGAGGCTGTGTTTCGGAAACATCCGGACTCGGTGGTTTTGGGATCTGATACGGTGGTGCTGGCTCCCGGAGAGATTGTTCTCGGAAAACCGAAAAGTCAAGAAGATGCTTACAAAATGCTGTCGATGCTTTCCGGAAAAACGCATCGTGTGTTAACCTCCGTATGGGTTTGCACACCGGAAAAACAAGACGGCTTTGTGTCGGAAAACCGAGTGTCGTTTCTTCCCATGTCAGATGAGGATATGGAAAGTTATATCCAAACGGGAGAACCGATGGACAAGGCCGGTGCCTATGGAATTCAGGGATTCGGTTGTCGTTACATTCAGCGGTTGGAAGGGGACTTTCATGCGGTTATGGGACTTCCTGCCGGAGAATTGTGGAAATTTTTGAAAAATTTCTGAGAAATATAGTTGAAAAAGTTTTATTTACTTTATATAATAAAATGCTACTATGAACAAAATCCGAAAATGAGGGTGAAAATATGAATTTATTTACATGTGATGTGGGTATTGACCTCGGTACTGCCAATACGCTGGTGTTTATGCGCGGAAAGGGTATTGTGTTGCGAGAGCCTTCCGTTGTGGCCGTTGATGTCCGCAAATCCGAAGTTTTGGCTGTCGGCCAAGAAGCAAAGGATATGATCGGCAGAACACCCGGGTCCATTTCCGCAGTTCGTCCGCTGAAAGACGGCGTTATCGCCGACTTTGAAGTAACGGCTGAAATGCTTCGCTATTTTATTCGCAGCGCCGTTCGCCAGAGCTTCTTTAAGCGTACTCGTTTGATTGTATGTATTCCGTCCGGCGTTACCGAAGTGGAACGTCGTGCCGTTGAAGATGCCGCCCGTCAGGCCGGTGCCCGTGAGGTTGCTTTGGTTGAAGAACCGATGGCTGCCGCTATCGGTGCGGGATTACAGGTGGATGAAGCAGCCGGTTGTATGGTCGTCGATATCGGCGGCGGTACATCTGAGGTCGCCGTGATTTCTTTGGGCGACGTAGTGGCTTCCCGCTCCGTTCGTACGGCCGGTGACAACTTTGATGAAGCAATTATTTCCTATATCAAAAAGAAATACAATTTGCTTATCGGTGAGCGTACTGCAGAAAACATTAAAATTGAAATTGGTTCCGCATTCCCGTATGAGGATGAAGGAACGATGGAAATCAAAGGCCGTAACTTATTGGATGGTCTGCCGAAGAACGTCACAATCACTGCCGAAGAAATTCGTGAGGCGCTGAAGGATCCGGTTACCTCTATTGTGGATGCGATTCGTTCTACTTTGGAAACCACTCCGCCGGAATTGTCTGCCGATATTATTGATAACGGTATTATGCTTACCGGTGGCGGTGCTCTTCTCAGAGGCTTGGATAACCTGATTTCCCGTGAAACCGGGATGCCGGTTCACATTGCGGAAAATCCGTTGGATTGTGTTGTTAACGGTACCGGTAAATGTTTGGAACTCGGTGCGGTTGGCAATTTCCGTGCACAGAGAAAAGCGTAATGTAAGAGGGCAGACAAGTGCGTCTGCCCTTTTTTGCCTATTTTCGGAAAGGAGGAGAAGGAATGAAACACTTTTGGAAGAGTTGCGGTGCAAAGGTGTTGATCTGTGTGGCAGCGTTTTTAATCGGTATGATGATCTATGCCGCCACAACCGGATTCGCATCCTTAACCGGTTCTGTTTTTTCCCCGATTCAATCGTTTGTTTCCCGCGTGTCCACCGGTGTCCATGACTTGTTCTCCGGTTCGGAAACAAAAACGGTGCTTAGTTCGGAAAACAAAGAACTTCAAGAGGAACTGAATCAATTGCGTAAGCAGCAGGTGGAACTGGATGAGCTTCGCAGACAAAACGATTTATACAAAGAGTTTTTGGGACTGAAAGAGGAAAACCCGGATTTCACATTTGTGGATGCCCGTGTTATTGCAGCGGATGCCAATGACCCGTACGGCAATTTTGCCATCAACAAAGGAACGTTGAACGACGTGTCCGTCGGCGATGCGGTTATCACACCGGCAGGACTGGTGGGCGCCGTGTATGAGGCAGGACTCAGCTTTGCAAAGGTTCGTACGATTTTGGATCCGGCCCTTCAAATCAGTTGCTATGACAGCCGAACCCGTGAAGACGGTATTACGTCTAATGAATTAACACTGGCCAAGAGCGGGAAAATGGAAATGACCCAAATTGCCCGTTCGGCGACCATGACCGCCGGGGATATTGTGGTTACATATGGAGGACAGTATCCGCCGAAACTTCTGGTGGGCGAGATTGACAGCGTTTCCACCGAAACAACCGGGCTCAGCAAGGTGGCAATCATTAAGCCGTATGTGGATGTTTTATCCGTGTCGGAAGTATTTGTTATTACCGATTTTGAGGGGGCTTTACAATGAGAAAGTCTTCTCAGTTCCGGTCCTCTCTCTCCGGATTTTTCAACAATCAAACACTGCAGTGGCTTGTGTGTCTCGGATTTGTTTTCGTGGCATCTCTATTGCAAATGGCCCCAAACGCTTTGGTGATTGCAGGTGCAAAGCCCATGCTTCTGATTCTTTGTGTTGCCTGTATTGCTTTGTTTACGGGACCGCTTTGCGGCGGTGTGATGGGGGCCGTTTCCGGGTTTTTGTGGGATATCTTTACGGACCGATTGATGGGTTCCACCGCTTTGCTTCTTTTGTTTTTCGGAACCGTTATCGGTATTCTCAGTTGGTTGGTTTTGCGCAACAACTTCATTACCGGTATGCTGGTTTGCGCAGCGGCGATTTTGTTGTTTGTCGTGGCAGATTGGGCAATTCACTACGTTTTATTTGAAAAAGACAACCCATGGCTTATGCTGACATCCGTGTACGGACCGAATGCACTGTACTCACTGCTTGTCAGTCCCGTTATTTACGCTATATTTTATTTTTGCATTCGAAAAATACGCGAAGATTAACAAAAAAACAGAAAGAAGGTGAATGCGGTGCTGAAAACAAATGAGAATTCAGGCAAGGGCCGCATTCTCTTTTTATGTATTTTACTGGTGCTGGTCTTTGTTATATTCGGAATTCGGTTGTTTGCGATTCAAATCGTTAACGGAGACAAGTATACGGATGAATTGTATTCCAGTAGTACAACCAAGCTTCCGATTACGGCAACCCGGGGAGAAATTCTGGACCGAAACCTGGAGCCGATGGTGGTGAACGAAACCGCTTATGCGATTTTACTGGATTACAACTATTTCCCGACGGAAGACAAAGAAATAAACCGGGAACTGGCAACGATGATTGCCATGCTGGAAGAGTCCGGCGAGAAATGGATTGATACATTACCCATCTCCAAACAGGAACCGTATTCCTTTGAAAAAGACCGCGATACATCCATCCGAAACTTAAAGAAATATCTGCGTCTGGCCGTATATGCCACCGCAGACAATTGTATGGATGCTTTGATTGAACAATATGAGCTGGGGTTCTATAAACGGGATACCGCCCGAAAAATTGCCGGGGTACGCTATGAGATGCATTTGCGGGAGTTTTCCCCGACTTCCGAGTATACATTTGCATCGGATATTTCAAAATCCACATCCTATACCATTCAGGAAAAAGGTTTGGTGCTTCCCGGTGTTGCCATTGAACTGGTTCCTCAAAGAAAGTATTTGACCGGAAAAACGGCATGCCATTTGATTGGACAAACGGGACTGCTGGACGAAGAGGAATATGAAACGTATAAGGACAAGGGGTATTCGTATAATGATACCATCGGCAAGAGCGGTATCGAGCAGGCTGCCGAGGAGTTCCTTCGTGGACAAAACGGGGAAAGAACGCTCTGGAAAGACAGCGAAGGAACCGTTTTGAAGGAGGAAGAAACGACCAGCCCGACACCCGGAAGTTCAGTCGTATTAACATTGGATTTGACCTTGCAGAGACGTGTGGAATCGTCCTTGGACGAAACGGTTAAGTACATGAAAAGTATGTCCGGTGCGGGAAGCGGAGCGGATATTTCATCCGGCTCGGCGGTTGTACTGGATTTGCACGACAACAGCGTGCTTGCCTGCGCATCCTGGCCGCCCTACGATATCAACCGATATTATGAAGATTACGGAAAGCTGATTTCTGATCCGAACAATCCTCTGTTTAATCGAGCCTTGGACGGCGGTTTCGCTCCCGGCTCCACTTTCAAGCCGGCCATGGCGGTTGCAGCCATGAACGAGGGACTGATTGACAAAAATTATACGTTTTATTGCGGAAGCTGGTACCGGGCTTATCAAAGCGATGGTTTGATGATTCACTGTATGGCCAACCACGGCGATGCGAACGTGGTTTATGCCATCGGTAAATCCTGTAACTGTTTCTTCTGTGAGATGGGACGCCTTCTCGGGATCGACAGGATGAACAAATACTGCCGTGATTTCGGCCTTGGCGTTAAGACCGGAATTGAAATCGGAGAAACGGCCGGAACATTGGCCGGACCGGAAGAACGGGAAGCCGCCGGAGGAGAATGGTACCCCGCGGATAGTTCTCAGGCGGCCATCGGTCAGTCGGATAATATGATTACACCGATTCAGCTTGCCACTTATGTCAGTACCATCGCCAATCGTGGAACGCGATACAAGACGCACTTGATTCGCGGAACGCTGGGATATGACGGAACCGTAACCCTGACGCAGCCGGAAGTGGCGGTTCAAATGAACGTGAAAGACAGTACATGGAACACCTTAAAAGAGGGAATGCGATTGACGGCAACAAACGGTACGGCCACCCGTTTCTTTGTGGGGGCTGATTATACCTTTGCCGCTAAAACCGGAACGGCCGAGGCCGGCAACGGCGGCTCGGACCATGGTGTGTTTATCGGTTATGCCCCGATAGACAATCCGGTTGTGGCTGTGGCAGTTGTGATGGAAAACGGTACGGCCACCGGGTCGGGAAAACTGGCCCGAAAAGTGATGGATGCCTATTTTGAAACGATGGGGACGGGAAAATCCGATACCCCGCAAAATGAGTTGTTAACATGAAACAATCAGTAGAGATTATTCGGTCAAGTCGCCGTACTTTGGCAATTGAAATTCGCCCTTCGGGAGAGCTGGTGGTACGTGCTCCGTTTCGAACAAAAGAAACGGAAATCCGTCGGTTCCTTCAGGATAAAAGTCAGTGGATATTGCATGCGCAGGAGCATGTGAGGCAGCAGGCGGACAAGGCACTTTCTGCCGGAGCCTATACGAAGCGGGAACTTGGGGAAATTGAGGAAAGGGCTCGTGAAATAATCCCGTCCCGTGTGGCTTTTTATGCAGAAAAACTGGACGTACATCCCGTGAAAATCGGATTCCGTTTCCAGAAAACAAAGTGGGGAAGTTGTACTTCACAGAATCATTTGAGTTTTAATTGTCTGTTGGCGGAAGCACCGCCATATGTGCTGGATTATGTGGTGGTTCATGAGCTTTGTCATATGCATCATATGAATCACTCAAAAGCGTTTTATGCGGAAATAGCCACAATTCTTCCGAATTACAAAGAAGCGGAAGCATGGCTTCATACAGAGGGTAGAGTATTAATGATGCGAAAGGAAAATGCGAAATGATTACGAAACCGTTTGAGGATTTGCAAATTTCCATGCTGGCGTTTGGTGCCATGAGACTCCCGCAAACTGCGGACGGAAAGATCGATCAGGCGGCCGTGGAAGAAATGACGGATTATGCCATGGCCCATGGTGTCAATTATTATGATACGGCCTATCCGTATCACGAGGGACTCAGTGAGGGGTCAATTTGTAAAGCACTTTCCAAATATCCCAGGTCCTCGTATTTTTTGGCAGATAAGTTTCCCGGACATCAAATAGCGGACACCTATTATCCGGAGGAAATATTCGAAGAACAACTGAAAAAATGCGGCGTGGACTATTTTGATTTCTACTTGTTGCACAACGTGTACGAAAATTCGCTGGATGTCTATATGGATCCGAAATGGGGCATTTTGCCGTATTTCCTGGAACAAAAGAAGAACGGCCGCATTAAACATTTGGGATTCTCCTGTCACGGACGACCGGAAACCATGCAGCGTTTCTTGGATTATGCCGGTGATGAGATGGAGTTCTGTCAGATTCAGCTCAATTATCTGGACTGGACGCTGCAGGGGGCTGATAAAAAGGTGGAGCTTCTGAATCGGTATAACATTCCGATTTGGGTTATGGAACCGGTTCGCGGCGGGCGACTGTGTGATTTGAAAGAGCATAACGAAAAACTGAAAGCGCTTCGGCCGGATGAAAGTATTGCCTCATGGTCTTTTCGATGGCTTCAAACCGTTCCCGGTGTTACAACCGTCCTGAGCGGTATGTCCAATCTGGAACAGATGAAAGATAACATACGGACGTTCTCGGAAGGGAATCCGCTGAGCGAAGAAGAAAAGCAAATGCTGGTTGACCTCGGGCAAACCATGCAGGACTCGGTTCCTTGTACGGGATGCCGTTACTGTACGGAGATGTGTCCGATGGAGCTGAACATTCCGGCCATGATGATGGCGTATAATGATATTCACTTCGGAGTGGAAGGCGGCTTGACGGCTTCTATGCAGATGGATGCACTCCCGGCAGATAAAATGCCGGCCGCATGTCTGCAATGTGGCGCCTGTGAGCAAATGTGCCCGCAACACATAGAAATTTCTTCCTATATTGCCGAATTGCGTGACACGCTTGAGACAATGCCGCACTGGGCGGACCTTTGTAAGGAGCGTGCCGCGGCGGCAGCAAAACTCAAAGAGTGAATTCTTGCTTTTTTGTATGCGTTTGTGCTACAATACATATATCCCAAAGGAAAGAGGAAATCGTATGAAAACAAAACGTTTTGTTGCTTTTTTTGTGGCAGCGGTTTTAATCATTACCGTATGCACGGCTTGCCATAAAGAAGAAAATACCCCTACTACTTCCACAAATACCATTTTGAATTTTAAAGATCTTCCGACCAATGATGAAATGACGATGACGGTCGGAGAAACGAAGGATTGGACTCCGTTCCCGGACGCAGAATCCGGTATTGTTTTTTCGAACTCCGATTATCGTTTTGTTGAGCTTCACGCCAGCAAAACCTATGCAGTGGTGGAGGCCGTTGCAGTTGGTGAATCGTATATTACCGCCCAGTGGAATGATCAATATTTTCGTGTTCATGTAACCGTCAAACCGTCCGATTCGGGTGATGTTGAAATCAGCACGATAGAAACGGCGACGGAATCAACCGATGGACTGGATTCCATTCGTGAGAAACCGGACACATAATACAATTTAGTTCAAAAGAAAAAGTGCAGTCAAATGACTGCACTTTTTTTGTTATGATAGATTTTTGCCATCCAGAAATTTGGAAATATCGTTTTGGAGTTCCTCGATGTCGGAGGCTTTCACTAAATAGAGTTCTCCATCGGAGCCTTTGCATAAATAGCGGTTTGCCGAATAAGGATAAAATGAAAAATCGGTATTGTTTGTATCATTTTTGTTTACCGGCTTCAGCGTAATTTGCAAAGTCGGTGTACCGCTTTCTACTGCATTTTCCGGGGCACCGGCAATGCGCTGAACCATCATGAGTTTGCGATATAACGCCCGTACATTGTCTGTGTCCATTGTTTTGCCGTCCAGCGTGGCATCCAGGGTTGCCGTGGAGGTTTCTCCGTCAAAGGAGGATCCATGTTTTAAAGATAATACGGAGGTTTTTCCGTTTGCCGTAAGGGATATGGAAGCGATGTCCGTAATATAGCGAAGGAACAGATTGTCATTGACCAGATCGTCATAAGCAAGCTCAGCCCACGGTACGTCCTCGGCATAAACCTCATAAATGACATCTATATCGTCAACCATACAGTAATAATCTTTATCGTCGCGAAGAGATCCTAGACGTATGGTGTGCTTGACAGTGTTATACACTTTGGGTGTTTCCAAATCATTTCCGTCTTCGTCGGTGGTTTTACGAATGGATACCGTCAATTCACAAACGGAGTGAGGAGTGTCCAGACCATATTTCTTCAGTTCCTCGGCAGTGGGATGGACGGCGGTGACGCCTTCCGCATTTAGAGAAACCAGGTCGGTATCCCAGGAGGCGGTCGCATCCGTATCGCTGGCACGAAGGTAAGGCTTTGTGATTAAAAGGTTGCAGGCCATTTTCAGGGAAGAGGGGTCATCGGCCGTGATATAACGCATGGAAACCGGTTTTGAACGAAGAGATCCGGATAACGTCATAGCGGTCACTTTGGCAACACCGGTGGTGTCGTCGGAAGCAGGACTCGGAGCTTCCACCAAACGCATGGCCAGAAGCGTTGCCGGGTCGGTGGTGGCATCTTGATATAAGTAAGATTCCACACAGTAGATAGCCGGGTCGCCGACAACCTGCATATAATAATCCGATTGATTTGCGTGAGACAGGCATCCGAAATTGGCCTCAAATGTATCTCCGTCCGTATAAGAGACTTTTACATGGACGGAGGGAGTGCCCAGTTCGCATAGGGAAATTTCTTCGGCAGTTCCGTCTTCGCTTAAAATAGAACAGGGATACACCGTAACAAAATCCTGGAGAAGAGAGGTGATTCCGTCGCTGTTATAAGGAACATCGCCAAACTCGTCAATTTCCCATGTTTTTGATTCGTTTTTCTTGATGGAGTATGATTTTCCTTCATAGTCCCAGGTGAAGGACTGAATACCATTAAGGCCTTTGGCGGCCTTGTTAATCAAACTGTCATATTGGGGGAGGGAACTTTCAATACTGTCTTCACTTTGTTCGCCGGGCTTTTCGGGAAGAAAGCGCTGAATCAAAAAGATTCCTCCGACCAATACGGCGGCAATTATCACAATCAGCAGAATGAGAAGCCATGTCTTTTTGTTTCGGGATGGCTTCTTTTGTTTTATCTCGATGGTTTTGGGAGCATCGAAAATGGTTGATTCGGAGAAAGAAACCTCATCCTGCTTGATTTCCGTATCTTGCTCATTCATCATAGGTTTCTCCTCCGGACAAATACGGTGATTCCGATGATCAGGAGAATCAGCGGAATGCCGATGGTAAAGATGCCCAGACCCACGACTTTTTTAGCCATTTCAGAGCCAAAGTCCAGGGTTTCGGCCGTGACGGATTTGCCGGGAATGCTGACGGTGTTTTCGTTGCCGGCCAGTCCGTTAAAGACGTTTAGGAATGTGTCTTCGTTAGAGGTGGCGGCGTCGGTCAAATAGCCCGAGAAATACATAGAGCTTCCGCAAACCAAAGCGCAGGAACTGGCGGTTTTGTCGCCGACTGTTTGCTGGGTTTTGGAATATGACATACCAATCAGCGGGTAGCTGTCGGCTTTGCGCTGCTCCACCTGATAATCCGGATCGGCTCCTTCTTTTTCGGCCTCTTCCACATATTTCATGTATTCATTGACATCCAAAAGCTGTGCCGTGTCCGGGAATGTAACAATCGGAACAACATGCTTGGCTTCTTTGGTGTCGTCCGTCCACAAATTCTTAAGACGCATGGTTACCGGAGACTTGACCCATTTATCCGATGCTGATGTGTATTCTGTGTCGGCAACATCGCCATAGGTGTACTGAACATAATAGTTAAACAGACGGGAGGAAGATGTTTCCACGATCCAGTCCGAAGTAACCTCGATACCGTAGTTGTCCGCAAAGTATTCAGACAAATTGGATAGGTGGGTGGTGCAGTCAACAATGTACAGCATTTGATGGTCCAGTTTGCCATCGTTTTGCACCCAGGTACGAACCTTTTTCAGTTCATCGGCGGAATAGTCGGTGGACGGTGCCGGGATAACGGCAAAATTGGTGCTGTCGTCAAATGTTTCCTGGGTTGTGATATCCAGTTTCAGCACTTCGTAACCGTTGTTTTCAAGCAGGTCCGTCAAAGCGGTAATAACATTTTCATCTTCTCCGTGACCGGTCAAAAGGGTAACGGGTTTCAAAGATGCGTTGGTAACCTTATTGATGTCAATGACCATTTGCCGTTCAACCAGGGAGTTGAACGAATAGGAACCGGTAAAGGTTTGACCGTTGGCTTTGTAGTAAAGATAGGTTTGATAGTTATCGTCATAGCTGTAGAAACTATCCATAACATCCACAATATTCCGGTCTCCGCTTTCAAAGATAATACTGCCGGACTCTGCACCCATCTTGGAGTACTTGGCAGCCGCGGCAATGTCGGCGTTCAAATCGATAAATTCATAGGTGACATGACCGCCGCTCAGCGTTTTGTACTGATTGATGGCAGCATACAACTGGGACAAAATGCTATCCAGTTCTTCATAGCCGGTATCCGGAGCACTGTAGGTTTTTTCGTCTCCGCATATGGTGATTTTGATGTCTTTGTCCAGCGCCTTGGCGAAAGTTTTACTTTCGTCGGACAAGGTTAGTACTTTATTTTTTGTAAAGTCCAAATTCATGGGATAGCGGGTATCCAGGGCGGAAATAGCCACATTCAGCAAAATGGCGACAATGACCACAACAACCGTAAGAATGACCGCGGTGCTTCCATAGCGGAAACGTCTGCCGTCGCCGATGCGGACTTTCTTTGCTTTTTTCGGCTCAGAGGTGATTTCAACGGAATCCGGGGTTTCCGGAGTTTGCTTATTCATTTCCATTTAACTCTCCTCCCTTCTCAGTTCCATCGTTTACGGTCCAAAATACGAACCGCAAAGAATAAAAACAAGGCCTGCATTGTCAGGAAAAACACAATGTCATCATAGTGCATGGAGCCCGCGGTAAATCCGGTATATCGGTCGGTAACCGATATGAATTTTACGCAGGATACAATCCACTGGTGATCGGCAAATAAGGTTGCCAAATAATCAAAGAATGTTAAAAACAACTCAAAAGCAAAGGTGAGCAGAGCTGCAATCAGCTGACTTTCCGTCAGGCAGGAGAAGAACAGACCGGCAGCGATAATCATTCCGCCATACAGCATTAAACCGATATAACTGGAAAAAATGGTCATCCAGGCCGGTGCCGTAACGGTGGCGATAACACATCCGTATACGAGGGTGATGGAAATGCCGATAATGTAAATTAAAAATGCAGCCAGGAACTTACCCAGCACAATTTCCGTGAGGTTTACCGGTGCGGTCAAAAGTGCCTGGTCGGTTTTTTGCTTTTTCTCTTCGCTGAAAAGACGCATGGTCAAAATCGGCAGGACCAAAAATCCCGCATAACTGAACAGCGCCGTAAAAACATAGGAAAGAGACAGGTTACCCAGTTCCAGATTTGCCACATAAAAGTAATATCCGGAAAGGACAAACATAACGGCAATGACCAGATATCCGATGGGAGAACTGAAAAACGCTTTAAACTCTCGTTTGAAGATGGCACTCATCTTATTCACCCTCCTTTACGGGTTCGGTTTGGGCAATGTTTTGCGTCAGCATAACAAAGATTTCTTCCAAACTGAGTTGATTGGATTTTAAACTCAAAATCGGCCAGTTGCGTTCGGACAATCGGCTGAAAATATCACGACGCACATCAGCACCGGTATCCGGTGTGATAAAGAAGGCAAAGCATCCGGGTTCTTTTTCTCCCAGCGCTTCGATTAGTTTTACGCCGCGAACGGTGGAAAGAGTGGCCTTTACTTCCTGCTCCGGCCCGTTAACAAGCAGCGTGAGTCGTTTGTCGTTGGAATACTGGTCGGCCAGTTCGGCGGTGGTGCCGTTGGCTACGATGTTACCGTTGTTAACGATGACGATTCGATCACACACCGCTTCCACTTCCGATAAAATGTGGGAGGACAGGATCACGGTATGATGCTTCCCGAGGTTTTTGATTAGGTTTCGGATTTCGATAATCTGAGTCGGGTCCAGTCCAACCGTCGGCTCGTCCAGAATCAGGACCGGCGGATTGCCGATTAATGCCTGTGCAAGGCCGACACGCTGCCGATAGCCTTTGGACAGGTTTTTTATCAATCGGTTATAGTGCGTGTCGATTTTCACCACGTGACAGATTTCCGTGATGTGCTTAACACGGGGCAACTTACATTTTTTCAAGTCGTAAACGAAATTCAGATACTCTTTGACGGTCATATCCTGATACAGCGGAGGTAGTTCCGGCAAATAGCCGATGCTGGCTTTTGCTTCGTTGGGATTGTCCAAGATATCAAATCCGTTGATGACAACCTTGCCCGCCGTGGCGGAAAGGTATCCTGTCAAAATATTCATGGTTGTGGATTTTCCGGCTCCGTTCGGACCGAGAAATCCCAAAATCTCTCCGTCATTGACTTCAAAATCAATTCCGTGAAGAGCTTCATGAGATCCGTATTTTTTGACGAGTTTTTTTACTTCAATCATTTGATTTCACTCCCGAAATGAAATATTTCCAATTCTCAGTATACAAATTCCGAGAACACAGTGTATGAACAAAAAATGAAATTATGAAACCAGCCGAACAATCCAAAGAACACCATACAGAACCGGCTGATGGATAAGATAGGCTAAAAGAGCATGACGCCCGATAAAGGCAATTGCCGGTACGTGGCTTTTGCATGTCCAGTCCGGATAGGTCTTCGGTGAAAACAAGAAGCCGAAAAACACGCCGGCAAAGAACACAAAGACCCAGGGGAGCAAAGGAAAAAAGTCTCCTGTTTCCAGTCGTCCGATTCCCAAAAAATGAAGCCAGGAAATATCCGTCCAGGAAATCGGAAGATTGAGTATCGGCCAGGGACCGAGCCCGATATAGAACCCGTTATCATACGGAAAATGTTCGAAAAGAAGTGTGAAAACAATGCACACGATAAGTCCGACTGCCGGTGGAACGGCCTTGCACGGTTTCTGTAAAAGGGTATAAAGCAGAATGCACACGGCCAGTAGATGCAAAATGCCGAACCAAATGACATTTTCCGGCATACATATAGCCAAAAAAACAGTCAGTCCGCAGGCAATTCCGGCCAGCAAGAGACCTCGTTTTTTGTTGTTTCGTGACAGGTGGCAACAAAGGCCACACAATAGAATGAAAAGTCCTGCAAACAGGGGCTCGACAGGCGAGAAAAAGCGGAATAACATCCGGCCGAACCGATAGGAAAAGAGATAACCGGCCGTGTAAAAGAAATGATAGGCAATCATAAGAATCACCAAAACACCGCGAATTTCGTCCAGCAGAACAATCCGTCGTTTGTTTTCTTCCATTTTGCTCATTTTCCGACACAAAATCTGGCAAAGACTTCTTGGATGACCGTGTCATTGACCTTCTCACCTGTCAACTCGGCAATAGCCCCGATGGCATCGTCCATATCGACGGCGAGTACATCCGGAGTCATGCCCAAAGCCAGGCCATCTAAAGCATGTTCCAAAGCAGCCAGCGCCTTGCGGGCACCGTCCCGCTGTCTCTCGGTGGCGAGGACAGCCTCGTTTCCACTGAGATAGGCAACCCCGGTAGCTTCCTGAACAAGACGGGTTAGTTCTTCTATTCCTTCTCCGGTTTTTGCGGATAGAAATACAACACGGGAAAAGAGATTTGTAATTTCGTTCATCGGAACTTTTTCACAGTCTGCTTTATTTATGATTGCAATGGTATTTCCTTCGGAGGCTTTTCTTGCAAGTTCCATGTCATCTTGTGTTGGCGATTTGGAACCGTCAAAGACGGCTAATATCAGAGAGGCACTGTCCAGCTTGTGCAGAGCTCTTTGAACACCGATGGTTTCTGCTTCGTTGGACGTGTCGCGAATGCCGGCCGTATCCGCCAGACGAAGTGTAACTTCCCCTAGTCGAACGGTTTCTTCTACCACATCTCGTGTGGTGCCGGCTTCACTGGTCACGATACTTCTTTCGCAGCCTGCCAATCGATTCATTAAAGTAGATTTTCCGACATTGGGAGAACCGACGATTGCCGTGTCAATCCCCTCACGCAGTATTTTTCCCGCATCAAAAGTGGATAACAGTTTATTTAACTTTTCAATTCCGTCGGTAAGAGTTTGTTTCAGTTGATCGTTTTTGAGTTCCGGAATATCCTCGTAGGGGTAGTCGACATAGGCGGCCATTTGGGCTGCGGAAGCAACCAATCCGGATTTTACGTCTGACAGAATTTGAAAAACGGATCCCTCTCTTGTCGCCAAAGCAACCCGGGCGGCAAGAGCGCCTTCGGCACCAATCAAATCCATAACGGCGTCTGCGCCGGTTAAATCCAATTTCCCGTTTAAAAATGCCCGTTTTGTGAATTCACCGGCTTCGGCGGCTTCCGCGCCGGCATCTAAAACCGCACGCAAAACACGTCGGAGTAAATAAACGCCACCGTGACAGGAAAGTTCCACAACATTTTCTCCGGTATAACTGTGAGGAGCACGGAAAACCAAAGCGACACAGTCGTCGATGTCACCGTTTTCATCAAAAACATGGCCATAGAGTGCTGAATACCCGGCAAGATCCGACAGACATTTTTCATCATGAATCGGGCGAAACACGCGGTCAGCGACCGCAATGGCATTTTCTCCGGAAATTCGCAAAACACCAAGCCCTGCGGGGGCTGATGGTGTAGAGATGGCAGCGATTGTTTTCGCCATGGATTTTCACCTCCCTTAACCAAATTATTTTACCAAAAAAAGCACGAAAAAACAACGATTTCACACAAAAAAAGAAAGCGCCCGAAAGGGCGCTTCTGTCACTCTAAAATATAGACATTCATGGGACGTCTGCCAAACTGGATGCATTCTTCATAGGTGTTCATAAACAGATCACACATAAAGCTACCGCCGCCGCAGTCACCGGCAATGGCATAGCCATAGACCATTTTGCCGTTGGGCGAAACAATATAGAGTTTACTGCCATAGGGAATCTGATTGGGATCGACGGCTACCACACCAACCTGAGCTTTGAGACCGGTTGAACAGACGGTACCGGCGTTGCCCCGATCACTGGTGTAGGCGGTGCAAGTGCCGGTCATCTTGGACTTGAAATTGACCGGTTGACCGTTGGCATCCAGGTCAATGGAGAATGGGCAGGGAGACAAAGGTGAGGTGCCGATTGTTCCGACTAAACAAATCTCGTTTTGTGCTTTGGCAATGACGGTTTCTTTGGATGTTTTGGAGGAAACCTTTTTGCCGTCCACATATTTTTCCGTAATGACGGTTTCTTTTTTACCGTTGATACCCTTTTGCAAAATCTTTTTGCTGCCGGAGGGTACATCGGAAGAAACACGATAAACGGTTTTGTACGGAATCGTTACGGTTTTGACCTGCTTTTTGTACTCGACACGGGTGATTTTGATTTCCATGTTTTCTTCCACGTTATCGGAAAGACCGGGTTTAACTTGGTCGTCTTTGCCAAGGATTAAACCACACTTGGAAATGGCATTTTCTACTGTATTCAGCGGAACATCGCGATGAATGGTTTTTCCATCCGCCGTGATGTGCACCAAACATGTGGGAATGTTTGGCTCGAGCGCATAGACATTGCTCGGTTCATCTGCAGCGGCTGCCGTGACACCACCGAAAGATACGTCGGCGGATGTGACGATAATCGCGGTCATCCAAACGGCTAAAATCAGCATGATGGCCATGCAAAGCAGTCGGTTGGACAGCAGACGTTTTCCGGTCGTCTGTATTCGTTCTAACATAAAAAAAGACCTCGTTTGTTTTTTTTCATACACGAGTGTATGAGCCCTTTTTGAGGGCAACTTTCTAGGCACAAGGGGAGTATAGCGCAAATTGGTTTCTTTGTCAAAAGCGGGAAAGTGGTTGATTTTGGGCAAATTGCACAACAAATGGCGGTGATTATTGACATAGCAGGCACTAAAACAGGTCGAAAGGGGCTTGTTTTTGTGAAAGAAGCCGAAAAACACGGCAAAATAGAACAAATGTTCTCGGCACGTGTTTTGTTTGTCATTTTTTGAAAATTGTGGTATATATAATTAGGTAAAAAAATTACGTAGGAGGTGTGTCGGCGTGAAAAGAATATTGGCTTTGTTGCTGGTTCTTTGTTTGTGTTTCTCGGTGTTTGGATGCTCAAAAACATCCAAGTACGGACAGGGATTTCGTTTCCCGATGAAAAGTGAACCGGAACAACTGGATCCGCAAGTAGCGTCTGACAGTGCCTCTGTCGAAATACTGTCGGCGATATCGGAAGGTTTGACCCGCCTGGACGAAAACGGTGCAGTCATTGCGGGCCTGGCCTCAACGTGGAAGGTATCGGAAGACGGACTAACCTATACCTTTGTTTTAAAAGAGGGACTGAAGTGGTCTGACGGAAGTCCTTTGACGGCAGCGGACTTTGTGTTTGCTTGGCAAAGGGTGGTTGACCCCGGCACGTATTCCACTTTGACGGATTCGTTTATCGGAATTGCACACGCAGATGCCATTATAAAAGGAAAAGAGAATCCTGAAAAATTGGGAGTGGAGGCCCTGTCGGATACAAAATTGCAGGTATCTTTGACATCTCCCGACGCTGGATTTCCGGCGCGAGTTTCCGAACTGCCGTTTGCTCCATGTAATCAGGAATTCTTTTTGAAATCCAAGGGGCACTACGGCTTGGAAACCGAGTATGTCCTCTGTTCCGGCCCATTTACGGTCAGTGCATGGAGTCATGGAGAATACTGCATTTTATCCAAGAATGAACAGTATGTGGACGCCTCTTCGGTTCTCCCTTCAAAAGTACGATATGTAATCGGTTCAGAAGAGAATCCCTACGATTTACTGGTTGAGGGCGGCCTTCAGGCCGGGCCGATAAAACCGGAAGAAATAAAACTGGCGGAACGAAAACAAATGTCGACCGTCACAATGAATGATTCAATTTGCTGCCTCTGGATGAATACAAAAGCAGACGGACTGCAAAAAGCCGAGACCCGTCGTGCTCTTCGCAGTGCAATGAATGAAGAAAAAATATTAGAAATTATCAGTAAATACGGTCTGCCACAGGCAAAAGGATTCTTCCCGGAGGGAATTCAGTGGAAAGGAAAACCATACCGAACGACGGAAAATGCCCTCTCTATGCAAGGGGACCGTATGAAACCGGCTGCGATGCAAAAGGCTTGTCAGGATTTGCCGTCCTTGACGGTTTTGTGTGAAGACGATGAGGTGTCTGTCGCTCTGGCCCAGGCGGCTATTCAGTCTTGGCAGAAAAATTTGGATGTTTATTTTAAGCTGGAAACAACGGATGCTGCTACGCTGGAATGGGATCTGAGAAACGGAGAATATGATTTGGCTATCGGGACACAAATGGCCATCGGGGAATCCATAGAGGATGCGGTTTCCATGTTTGACGGAAACGGGGAGTATAACCTGGCATCTCTTAACAGTGCAACGTATAAAACGGCTTTAATAAAAGCCGAAAAATCCGGCAAACAGGAGGACTATGAGTCTGCCGAACGACTGCTGCAAAATCTGTGTCCCTGTGTACCACTGTATACGGTCAACCGTACGTATGCTTTGGCAAAAGGTGTGGAGAATGTGGTGATTCGCCCCTTTGACGGCGGTGGAAAGCGTGCCGTATATGATTTTCGATACGCTACAAGAGAGGATTAATGAGAGGAGAAACAGACAATGGATTTTTTGGATTTGATGAAAGAGCGGTACTCGGTACGTGATTTTTCTGATAAGCCGGTGGAAGAAGAAAAACTGCAATTGATATTAGAGGCAGGGCGCTTGGCTCCGACGGCCGTTAATGCACAGCCACAGCGTGTTTTTGTTTTGAAAAGTCCTGAGGCACTTAGCAAAGCAGGACAGGTTACTCGTATGATTTATAATGCGCCGGTGGTTTTGCTGATTTGCTATGATAAGAGCGTCGCCTGGTCGGCAGCAAAATACGGAAGCCCGGAATATATTTCGGGAGAAATGGATGCTTCTATTGTGGCAACTTCCATGATGATGGAAGCTACTCAGCTTGGCCTTGGCTCTTTATGGGCCCGTGCATTTAATGCGGAGGAAATGGCTAAGGCTTTTGATCTTCCTGAGGAAATTATTCCTGCCTGCCTTTTGGATTTGGGATATCCCCGCGAGCGAACCACTGAGCGCCGTCCTCGCTATGATTTGGACGTAACGACAAAAATACTCTAAGAGAGGGATTTGTATGCAATATATTTGGCCAATCTTATTGGTAGTTCTTTCCAATACATTCTATTCGGTTTGTGCGAAAGAGGTTCCGGGAGGAATTCATCCGCTGGCTTCTTTGACGGTGACGTATGTTGTCGGAGCGGTGTTCTCATTCGCTATGTACTATATTTTAAATCGCAATGCCAATATCCTCGGTGAGTATAAGCAACTGAACTTTGCTCCGTTTTTACTTGGAATTGTTATTGTTGGTCTGGAAGTCGGATACATCTATGCATTCAAAGCCGGCTGGCAAGTAAGTACTGCCCAAATTGTCCAAGCGGCAGCGGTGGCCGTGTTTTTGGTTTTTGTGGGTTTTTTCTTGTATAAGGAACCATTGAGTTGGAATAAGTTGGTCGGGATTTTTGTGTGCTTAATCGGTCTTGGACTAATTAACATGAAGTGACTTCCGTGCAGGAGGATTTATGGGGAACATTTTTTCAAACAAGCGATATAAGACTGTTTTTGCACTTTTTTGTGCTTTTGGTTGGTCGCTTGCTTACCCACTGATTAAAGTAGGGTATGCAGAGTTTCACATTGGCGCTTCGGATTTAGGTGGGAAACTCATGTTTGGTGGAATTCGTTTTTTGCTTGCGGGCTTGCTTGTGTTTTTGTTTTGTTTTGTAAAAAAAGAACCACTTTCCATGAAACAAAAAAGTGACATCTGGTGGCTTATTTTATTGGGACTCGTTAACATAGGGTTTCACTATATGTGTTCTTATATTGGCTTGGGATACAATCCAAGTTCAAGATCAACCGTAATTGATTCTATGAGTGGATTTTTGTTGATTACCTTGTCTACTCTCTTTTTTTCAGATGATTCATTTTCGAAAAATAAGTTGCTAGGTTGTTTATGCGGTATTTTTGGCATCGTTTTTATGAATGTTAATCCCGGTGGAGATTTTTTTGGAGATGTGACGTTCTGCGGAGATGGAATGATTGTTTTAAACACCTTGTTTTCCGCATTTGGTGGAATACTGACACGGGTCGTATCTAAAAAAATGAATATGATGAAGGCAACCGGAATCAGCATGATGATAGGCGGCCTGTTTATGGCCGGGGTCG
Source organism: Acutalibacteraceae bacterium (assembly GCA_045639905.1). Lineage (GTDB taxonomy): Bacteria > Bacillota > Clostridia > Oscillospirales > Acutalibacteraceae > RGIG426. The sequence continues at coordinate 27,523 of JAZUDZ010000055.1, read as the reverse complement.
GTGTGGGAACTGGTGTCAAGTCTGAATGGAGTTTTTCGTGGAAAGGAATGAGCGTCTTAATTGCCTTGACATTGATTTCTGCAGTTTGCTTTGCAATATATAATGAGCTTCTTTCATATCATCCGATTTCACAGGTGGCAATTTTTAATGCACTTATTCCTGTGTTGGGTGTTGTTTTCTCAATGATATTATTAAGAGAAAAACTTTCAATGCAAGTGTTTGTGGCAGTTACTTTTGTGGCCGTCGGAATTATTCTTGTTAATCGAAAAAAAGAAAATGGGAAGTATGTTTCATGACAAAAGTGTTATCTTAAAAATTCGGCAGAATATTCCCACCTCTAAACGAAGTGAAGGTGGCGAGATGAATGCCGCCCGTTTTGGGGTGAACAAATAACGAAATATGATTCTTCTTTCCTTTTGTGAATGTCATGTGGAAAATTTTCCACATGCAAAGGTGTATTCTTACATTGTAAATTTTGAGGGAAGGAGGAACATCTATGTATTTGACTGTCAAACAACAGGTTAAGTCTTTGACAAAAAATGACTATCGGAATCTTCGAGAACTTTGTCATATTGCCAAGAATCTCGTTAATGAAGCAACGTATAATATTCGTCAGTACTTTTTCAGTGAGAAAAAGTATTTGAATTATAACGAAAACTATAAGAAGCTCAAATCATGAGAAAGGTTGACGGAAACTTTCAATCTTTCTTTGCTTTGCTGAAACAAGTTCAAAATGGAACATATAAGGAAACATGTCGTCTTCTCTATTAATATTTGGCTCAAATAGCAGAAGATATAAAGATATTTTTGATATGTATTATTTGAAGGATATTGTTGATGATAAAAAGCTTCGTGATGCGATTAAATTACTTATCTTTGATGATGAAGGTATGCGAGAAAATAATTACGAAAGCATTGTAAAACGAATTGAAAATGCAATGAAAGAATTAAAGAGAGTCAACGATCAGAGAATGATCGGATAAATTGTTTACTGACAACCACACATAATTTTGATCACAAATTATGTGTGGTTGTCATATTGATGCGTGTGACTTTGATATTGACTTTTTTGACGAAATGCATTATTTTATATTTGTAACATAAAATAAGTTACAAATATAAAAGGCGGTATGGTAATGAAAGAATACCTGGAAAAAATATTACGGCAAGAAGTTACGATTGGAGAAGACATCGAAGTGTTTACCAAATTGCCGTTAGCATTCAAAGGCAGATACAATATCTATAAGGTTGAAACAAACGGAGCTCTGTGGACAGCCGTTCATCCCAAGGAGGAAGCAGGCCTTGTTATGCTCCGGAAAGACCGCGCGCGAGTTGAGAAGCTGACAGGTTTAAACTGTGCCTTATTCCTTGACCAGGCAACATTTTATGTCAAAGAAAAACTGATGGAGGAAGGTATTCCTTTTGTAATAATGGGAAAGCAGATATATCTCCCTTTTATAGGATATCTTCTAACGAATGATCATGACAGAGAGTTAGCACCGGTTCATCAGATCTCCTTTTTGACGCAGAAGATGCTGCTTGCAGCAATATATGAAAACTGGACAGAAGTGAAAGCGACAGAAGCGGCACAGCGCTTGGGGATTTCTCGTATGTCAGCAAGCCGTTGCTTTGACGAGATAGAATATCTGAACATTCCCATGCTTGACATGATTGGAAAGTCCAGGGTTATAACTGTTCCAGAGGATCGGAAAGCTTTCTGGCAGCAGAAAAAGAGTATTCTAAGAAATCCGGTTATACGCAGGTTTGTACTCAGGGAAGATGCTGGTTGTATTAAGAAAGCAGGTATTTCTGCCTTGAGTGAGTATTCGCTGTTATCTGATAATCCGTATCCTACGTATGCAGTTACCAAGAAAGAAATAACAGATCTCGGCATTAAAGCCGCAAAGCAGGTGAAACTGACAGATGATGTTGGGTGCGTGATTTTGGAACTGGGCTATTTTATAGATTTCGATGGTAAGGGTACGCAGGATCCGCTCAGTGTGGAACTGTCACTGACATCAGCAGAAAAAGAGGATGAAAGAACAGCTATTTCAGTAGATGAGATGCTGGAGGAGTATGTATGGTCAAAGGATTAAATACTTTTCAGAAATATTTCGCAGAATACGAGAATCAGTATGTTTTGATTGGTGGTGCAGCATGCGATATTGTTTTTGAAAGTAACGATGCCAGCTTCAGAGCAACAAGAGATCTTGATATGGTTCTGATTATTGAAGCATTGACTCCTGAATTTGGAGAAAAGTTCTGGGAATTTATATTGGCAGGAAAATACAGAAATAAGGCTTCGAACGGAGGAAAACCTCAGTTCTACCGTTTTGATAAGCCGGAAGATGATTCTTTCCCAAAGATGATAGAGCTATTTTGCAGGAGCAATTTTGAACTGAAGAATGCGGAAGGCATTACGCCGATTCACGTTGATGATGAAATCTCCAGTCTGTCAGCGATTCTTCTTGATGATGATTATTACAAAGCTCTGCTGGACGGAAAGGTAATACGGAGCGGGCTGTCCGTTCTCAGACCGGAGTATATTATTCTTTTCAAGGCGAAGGCTTATCTGGATTTGAAAGCTCGCAAAAAGGCCGGTGAAAGCGTAGATACCAAAGATATCAAGAAGCACAAACATGATATTTTACGGATAACTGCTGAACTAATGCTCGATAAGGTGATTGGATTACCAGACTCGGTACAAAGGGATATAGAGCGATTCATTGACATTCTGGAACAGGAACCGATGGACCAGAATTTGTTGAAGGCATATGGCTTAAATAATGGAGAGGTTGTATCGGTGCTGAAACGCGTCTTTTCGTAATGATAAATTGACGGTCATTCAGGATTCTACTTTCTGGATAAGAACGGCAAGCCTACAGTCGCTCTGCACTGGGAGCATTATTTTCAACATATCGTAGCCAAGTATAATGAAGAACATCGAGAACCCCTGCCAAGAATCACACCTCATGTGTGCAGACATACCTTCTGCAGTAAGATGGCTCGTCTGGGTATCAATCCCAAGAGCCTCCAGTATATCATGGGGCATTCAGAGATCGCGGTCACCATGGACACTTATACGCATCTGCAGTTTGAAGATGCCATGGCGGACTATCTGAAGGTCACCGGGCAGGAACCTGAAGAAAAGAACAGCAAGAGATAAAACCGAGGCTAGAGGGCCTCCAAGAGTACATCAAGAGTACATCAAATTGAGCGTTTTAAGTGATGTACTGTACCAATTTATCCTAAGATTTACCCGATTTCGAGGGTAAAATCCGGCAGGATAATATCTCTGCATTTTGACACCAAGGGGTGGCATATCTCGGTATAAGTCAGGTTTATCTAAGGAGAGAAAACAGCGTGATAAAAGTGTTATTCATTTGCCACGGTAGGACGGAGGGCTGAAAGCCTTTATCTGCCTGTATCGCGGCAAAATTTGGCATATCGTGGCAGACGAATAATACTTTGACTACGGTATTACTACGAATGGCGGAATGTAAAATGAAAATGTCATGATGATAGGTTCATTACGGGTTCATAGGTATCGTTATAAGGTTTGATGATTAATATGTTGTAAGCGGTGACAATATCTCAAGAATCCTTTTTTTTCAGGCATTCTGAGAATCGTTAAATTGTTAATTCAATCGTTAAAAGATACAGTAATTAAAAAACTGTATTTGTCGTGCAATTGATAGGGTGGATTCTTTTATGAATGCTAAAAAATCTAAGAAATTAATAAAAATTATTCGGAGAATAGGAATTGTTCTTGCTATAGCTCTAGTTTTGTTTGTAGTTAGTACATTTATTCATCATAAGCTTCAGTCTTCGAAGGAGTTTAAACTCTTAAAAGAGAATGGATATTATAATCCGGTATCTGTTGACGATTATTCGTTAAATGTTTCAATATTTGGCAATGAGAATGGAAAGCATACTATTGTAGGATTGGCCGGACTTGGAACCGGAGATTATTCCGTTGCTGCGAGACAAATGACCGCATGTCTGGAAGCGGACAATAAGATAGTTTTCATAGATAGAGCAGGTTATGGACTTAGCGATGACACCGCTAATGAAATGACTTTGGAACATATCGTTCGGGACTATCGAAAAGCTCTTAAGAATGCTGGGATTGAAGGACCTTATATACTTATGCCTCATTCGATAGGCGGCGCATATGCAACCTACTGGGAAAGCAATTATCCTGAGGAAATCGAAGCAATAGTATTTGTAGATGGTAGTGAACTTTGTGCGGATGCATTTAATGAGGAACCAGTAAAGAAAGTAACAATTGGTGATAAAGCCTTAGCATCTTTAGCTAAGATGGGATTTTCTAGGTATGTACTTAGAAAGTATAACTATCATCTTCCTGATAATTACAGTGAAGAGGAACAGAAATTAAGCGATGCCTTAATGCTTATGACTTTGGATTCCATAGCACCTGTTTCGGAATCTGGACTTATCGCTCCCAATGCGCAGGCAGCTTTTAATGGAATCGTTACCAATGATATTCCTAAGTTATATATATGCTCAAGTATTGGCATACTAACCAGAGAAGAATTAATTGAGTATTATGGATGGGTTAACCATCAAATTGAAATTAACAATTTGAATATGGCGAAGATAGATACAAATCCAAGTGATGAATATGTTGAGAATTATTTATCAATGCTTGAACAATATCGAGATGATATCATATATCCATATGCTGATAAACTTGGAAATTGTAAGGTTGTATGTCTTGGTGGAGATCATATGATTTACCAGCAGAAACCAGAAGAATGTGGGGCTTTAATAAAAGAGTTTGTAGATACACTGAGTTGATACCCCCCACCTTTAGGCGTGGGGAGTGTCAAGAAAAATTAACTTGAAAGAGGATATCTTTATGAAGAGATGGATTGCCGGTGTTTTGTCGGTACTTTGTATGTTTTTTGTGTTTACGGGATGTCATACGAATAAGGAAAAAGAGCCGATAAAAGAAGATTTGTCCGGGCTACAATCGCCGGAGGTCTCCTGGTGGACTGTAAAAGCATTTGAAGAGAACAAGAATGTTTTGCTTTTGGAGATACGAAATCCAGGAACTGTTACAGAAGACACAGTCTTAAGTGTATCTTATTATAAAGGAGACCAGCAAACCGGAATTTCCGAGAATCTTTCTTATGAAGGACTTCCCGGACACGCTACCGGCTTGATTGTATGTGATACAGATGTTCCGGAAGCAGACAATATTCAGGTGAATATTTCCGGATATGTTGAGAGTAAGAATACGATGATTCAGCCGACAATTGCAAACCAGGAACGTGCTGACGACGGAGTTCGCTTGTCCGTGGGAATTGATAAAGAATTTGCGACGGCGGAGTTGACGATGGTCTTTTATTACGGTACGCAGCCTGTTGGATATGATACGCATACATTTACCGATTTAAAGGATGCGGCGCATTTCTATAAAAGTCAGCAAAGTTTTGACGGATATCGTTTGTATTCCCATATTTTGGAAAAATAACAAGAACAAGGCGGGATGGGTTATATAACCCATCCCGCCTTTGAAATAATCACTTATCTCTTTTGTCGAGTTTGGCAAGTCTTTTTCTCAAACTCAAAACATCAGCCAGGTCTATCGTTCCGTTTTCGTCACAGTCTGCTTCAGACAAATCGTCCAGCACCTCTAGATTTGCCAAGTGTTTACGAAGTGCCAATACATCTTTTAAGTTGATTCGAAGGTCTAGGTTGACATCACCGGAATGATAATAAGGTACACCTTCCGCCCATGCGGTGTCTATTACCCAAAGACCGTCATACAGTGCATATTCGTGCGGGAGAATACCCTCAGAACCATACATGTGAATTGTATCCTTAATCAGTTGTTTTAAATTTTCGTCGGTTTCCGCCCGCTTGCAGATGTTGTCAATGCTGTTGGAATCGTCAATATACCAGATTTTGACATCTCCGTTTTCAAGGACTTCTTCTTTCGTTTTCATAGAATCCAAATCATATCCAAGATCCTTGGTGCGAGGATTTGTTCTGGCCGGGTCGAGAATTTCTGCCGATGACACTAAAGAAGCGGAGCAGAGTAACACGACAGCGACTAAAACTGAAACTATTTTTCTTAACATGGCTTTCCTCCGAATTCACAGAATAAGAAACGTTCTTTTTGTCAAATAATACAAATCTTAACTTATAGTTTACCCCCCCTTTTTGTTAAATGTCAAAATTTTTTGATGGAAAATGCCGGATGGGTTGCCATACCCATCCGGCTTGGATGTTAATAGATCGGATGTTTTTCACAAAGGGCGATGACTTCCTGACGAACGCGGTCACGATTGCCTTCAAAGTCGTCGATAATATCTTTAATCCACTGAGCAATCAGTAACATATCTTCTTCTTTAAAGCCCCTGGAAGTAACAGCGGGGGTTCCGATACGGACACCGCTTGTAATGTTGGTTGGTTGCGGATCGTTCGGGATGGAGTTCTTGTTGGCGGTAATATGAACATCGTCCAAACGTTTTTCCAGTTCCTGACCGGTAATGCCAAGAGAACGAAGGTCCAAAAGCATTAAATGGTTATCGGTTCCACCGGTTAACAGATTGATACCTTTTTCCTGCAAAGCGTTTGCCAAAACAGCGGCATTCTTTACAATTTGTTTTTGATACTCTTTGTATTCCGGTTTGAGAGCTTCGCCGAGCATAACGGCTTTTGCGGCAACAATGTGCATCAAAGGTCCGCCCTGAACACCCGGGAACACGGCACGGTCAACCTGTTTGCCGTATTCAGCTTTGCAAAGAATCAAACCGCCACGGGGACCACGCATGGTTTTGTGGGTGGTTGTGGTAACAATATCGGCATACGGAAACGGAGACGGATGAACACCCGCGGCGACCAGTCCGGCAATGTGAGCCATATCGACCATCATATAGGCGCCGACTTCATCACAAATTTCACGGCAACGTTTGAAATCAATAATACGCGGATAGGCGCTGGCACCGAAAACAATCATCTTCGGTTTGCACTCAAGAGCCAAATCGCGAATGGCATCATAGTCCAAAAGGCCGGTTTCGTCGTTTACTTTGTAGGTAACCGAGTGGAAGTGTTTACCGGAAATGTTGAATTTGGCACCGTGGGACAGGTGACCACCGCTGGAAAGCGCCATACCCATGACGGTATCGCCCGGCTGTAACATGGCGTAAAAAGCGGCCAAGTTTGCGCTGGCACCGCTGTGAGGCTGTACGTTGGCATATTCAGCACCGAATAATTTCTTGGCGCGTTCTCTGGCCAAATCCTCGACAATGTCGACATACTGGCAACCGCCATAATAACGGGCACCCGGATATCCTTCGGCATATTTGTTGGTTAAAACCGAACCGGCAGCCAGCAAAACACCTTCGGAGACAATGTTTTCCGATGCAATGAGTTCAATGTTGTGTTGTTGACGGGACAGCTCAGATGCACAGGCATCATAGACTTCCTTGTCAAACTGTTCCAATTTATCCAAATATTCCATGGTGAAACCTCCATAATGTACTGTGGTAAAGTATACCATCAGTGTATTTTTTAGTCAATGAAAACGAATGGAAATCCATTTCGCTTTTGTATGAAGTCAGTGTGCCGACAAAATTTGTTCCAAATGCTGCATTTGTTCGGCTGTCGGCTCCGGTGTGTTTGCCAGGGAAAACGGGATATGAAGACTTTCATATTTTTCCAGGCAAAGCTTTCGGAAAGGAAGTAGCTCTGTTTTTTGAATGCAGGGATATTGCAGGGATAATGATTTTAACTGAACTGTGGATGTGTCATCGTCGTTTAGTCCCGGGATGATGACACGACGAATCCAGGTAGGGATTTGTTTGGATTGTAACATATCTAGGAACCGGTCTACCGGTTGCTTTTCGCATCCGACAAAAGCTTGATAGTCTTCGTCGGTTGCGTATTTGCTGTCCAGCAAAACCAAATCCGTTACGTCTAAAAGGCGGCACACCGTATCGTTTAGAATACACCCGGAGGTGTCTAAAGCCGTATGAATGCCGTTTTGGTGCAGTTTTTCAAACAGTTCGGAAACAAAGGCGGCTTGCAGTAGCGGCTCTCCGCCGGAAACGGTTACGCCTCCCGTTGTCCCGTAATAGTCGGAAAAACGCATGATTTTTGACACGAGATCGTCGGTTGATATGGTTTGACCGCCGGACACATCCCAGGTGTCCGGGTTATGACAGCAGGCGCAGCGCAGAGGACATCCCTGCATGAAAACGACACTGCGAACGCCCGGCCCGTCTACGGTCCCGAGACTTTGAAAAGAGTGAATTCTTCCTTCCATCAGACTGCCTCGTGGAACGTACGCATAATTACTTCACGCTGTTGTTCACGGGAAAGTTTGCAGAAGTTTACGGCATAACCGGAAACACGGATGGTAAGATTCGGGTACTTCTCCGGATGATCATAGGCATCCAAAAGGGTTTCGCGGTTCATAACATTCACATTTAAGTGATGAGCATCATTTAGGAAATAGCCGTCCAGGATGGAAACCAAGTTCTGTATCCGTTCTTCCTCAGTTTTTCCGAGAGCCTCCGGGATAATGGAGAAGGTATTGGAAATACCGTCGGAGGCCGAAGAATACGGTAACTTGGAAACGGAATTCAAGGAGGCCAAAGCGCCGTTGGTTTCCCGATTGTGCATGGGGTTGGCACCGGGGGCAAACGGTTCACCTTTTTTGCGGCCGTCCGGTGTGGCACCGGTTTTCTTGCCGTACATAACGTTTGAGGTGATTGTCAGTGCCGACAATGTATGGCGGGCATTTTTGTATGCCGGGGTCTTTTTCAGCTCTTCGTGTACGAGAACCAGAAGATCTTGTGCAATTTCATCAACGCGGTTATCGTCATTGCCGTACTTCGGAAAATCACCGACTGTTTCGAAATCGACAATTACGCCGGACTCGTCCTTAATCGGATGAACCTGTGCATATTTAATGGCGGACAGGGAGTCGGCAATAACGGAAAGACCGGCGACGCCAAATGCCATCAAGCGTTCCACACGGGTATCGTGTAAGGCCATCTGGGTTTTTTCATAAGCATATTTATCGTGCATATAGTGAATACAGTTCATCGTGTTCACATATAGATTGCATAACCATTTGAGATAGGTACGGAACCGCTCCATAACATCGTCATAGTCCAGCACCTCATCCTGCATCGGACCCATTTGCGGTCCGATATGCGTACCGAACATATTATCCACACCGCCGTTAATGGCAAGAAGCAACAACTTGGCCAGATTTGTTCTGGCTCCGAAGAACTGCATTTGCTTGCCGACTTTCATGGCGGAAACGCAGCAGGCGATGGCGTAGTCGTCACCGTACATAGGACGCATTAAATCGTCATTCTCGTATTGGATGGAATCCGTATCGGCGGAAAGCTTGGCACAAAACTTTTTAAAGCCTTCCGGAAGAGCGTGGCTCCACAAAACCGTAAGGTTCGGCTCCGGGGCCGGACCGAGCGTATAGAGCGTGTTCAAAATTCGGAAAGAGGATTTTGTGACCAGCGTCCGATGATTTTGACTCATGCCGCCGACACTTTCGGTAATCCACATGGGGTCCCCGCCGAACAACTCGTTATATTCAGGTGTGCGCAAGTGTCTTGCACAGCGAAGCTTCAAAACCAAATCATCCAAAAGTTCTTGCGCTCCGGCTTCATCCAAGATTCCCTTTTGTATATCGCGTTCAATGTAAATGTCAAAGAAGGTGGAGGTGCGGCCGAAGGACATGGCGGCGCCGTTTTGTTCTTTGTTGGCAGCCAAATAAGCAAAGTAGGTCCATTGAATGGCCTCTCGGGCATTGGTCGCAGGTTTACTGATATCATAGCCGTACATGGCGGCCATTTCTTTCAGCTTTTTCAGGAAGGTAATCTGCTGGTAGAGTTCTTCCAGCAACCGGATGTTATCCACATCCATGAAGTTTTCGCCGGCTTTTTTCTTATCCTTTTCCTTGCGTTCAATCAAAACATCGACACCGTACAAGGCCACACGGCGATAATCTCCGATAATACGGCCACGGCCGTAAGCATCCGGAAGTCCTGTCAGCAACGCGCAATGGCGGGCTGCTTTCATTTCGTCGGTGTAAACGCGAAAAACGCCGTCGTTATGGGTGGTACGGTAGGTAAAGTATTCCTCGATTTTGTCGGAAAGCTGGTAGCCGTACGCTTCACAGGCACTGCGAGCCATACGGATTCCGCCGAAGGGATTTACGCCACGTTTTAAGGGCGCGTCCGTTTGGAGACCGACGATAAGGTCTTCGTCACTGAGATAGCCGGGCTTGTAGTTGCAAAGGGAGGAAACGGTGGTGGTGTCAATAGACAGAACCCCGCCTTTTTCCTGTTCTTGCTTCTTTAAGTCTTCCAGAATTGCCAGGGCTTTTTCCGTTCGTTTGGTCGGCCCAGACAAAAAAGAGGCGTCTCCCGTATACGGTGTGTAGTTTTTATCAATAAAATCGCGAACATTGATGTGTTCTTTCCATCGTGTTCCGCTGAATCCTTCCCAGGCGTCAAACTCCATGAGGGACCCTTCTTTCTTTACTTAAAGTACTTGACGGCAGCTTCAAACATACGGATATCGTAGTTGCCGGGAACGTTTATATACAAACCTTCACCCACGCGTTCGCTGTGTCCCATTTTACCGAAGACACGACCGTCGGGGGAGGTGATACCTTCAACGGCAAAGAGAGAGCCGTTCGGGTTGTATTGAATATCATATGTCGGGTTGCCGTTTAAATCGACATACTGCGTGGCGACCTGTCCGTTTTCAATGAGTTGCTGCATGACCTCTTTCGGGGCAATGAAACGACCTTCACCATGCGAAATCGGAACATTCACAATGTCGCCGACCTTCATGAGACTGAGGAACGGAGATTTTGTGGAGGCAATACGGGTGCGGACGATTTTAGACTGGTGACGACCAATGGTATTGAACGTTAAGGTCGGGCAGTTCTCATCCGTATCCATAATTTTTCCATAGGGGACCAGACCCAGCTTGATGAGGGCCTGGAAGCCGTTACAAATGCCGCACATAAGACCTCCGCGGTTGTCCATCAAATCCGTAACGGCATCCTTGACGGCGGCGTTGCGGAAGAAAGCGGTAATGAATTTGGCACTGCCGTCCGGTTCGTCACCGCCGGAGAATCCTCCGGGGATAAAGATCATTTGGGAATCTTTCACCTGTTTGGCAAAGTATTCCACGCTGGACTGAATGCCGGCAGCGGTCAGGTTGTTGATAACGACAATTTCCGGTTCCGCACCGGCATCGGCCACGGCTTTGGCACTGTCGAATTCGCAGTTGGTGCCGGGGAAAGCCGGAATCAACACTTTCGGCTTGGCCGTACGAACCGCCGGGGTCGGATAGGTGTCTGCTTTGTAGATCAGTTTGTCAATATGCTTTGAGGGGTATTCAATATTACAGGGATAAACGGATTCCAATTTGTTTTCATATAAGCTGGAAATGGTATCCATGGATACCGATTCCAAACCGTATGTGAAAGCACGTTCCTGTGTGACGGAACCGACATACAAGGTGTTTTTGAGCGTGTCGTCCATTTCAACCAGGAAGGATCCGTAACGATATTTGAAAAAGTTCTCAAACGGAGTGTTCTCGTTAAAGATAAAGCCAAATCCGTTGCCCATGGCCATTTTTAAAACGGCTTCGGCTGCACCGCCCTCGCCGGGGGTATAGACGGACAGGGCCTTGCCGGAACGGATGAGCCACTTGACAAGGTCAAAGGTTTTCAAAAGGCTTTCGATGACCGGCAATCCGTTTTCATCGTATTCGGGAGCCAGCAAATAGACGTTGGTTCCCGGTTTCTTAAATTCCGGAGAAATAATGTTATCCAGTTTGTCCGTGGCAACGGCAAAGGAAACCAATGTGGGCGGAACATCCAAATCTTCAAAGCTTCCGCTCATGGAATCCTTGCCGCCGATAGCGGCAATTCCCAAATCTTTTTGGGCTTTGAAGGCACCGAGCAGCGCGGACAGAGGTTTACCCCAGCGTTTGCCGTCTGTGCCGGGCTTCTCAAAGTATTCCTGGAAAGTCAGGTAAATATCTTTGAATTTGGCGCCGCTGGCAATCAGCTTGGAAACGGATTCCACAACGGCCAAGTAAGCTCCGTGATACGGACTCTTTTCCATAACGAACGGGTTGTAGCCCCAGGCCATCAAGGATACCGTGGAGGTGTGTTTTTTCTCTACACTGATTTTCTGAACCATTGCCTGGGCGGGCGTCTTTTGATATTTGCCGCCAAAGGGCATCAAAACGGTTCCGGCTCCGATGGTGGAGTCAAACATTTCGGAAAGGCCGCGTCTGGAGCAGGTGTTCAAATCGCCGGCAATGCTTTTCAGGTTTGAACCGAAGGTGCCGGTGATTTCTTTCTGATAGTTGCAGTTTGCCGGTGCGGCATCAATGGTAATATGTTTGGCGGCACCGTTTGAGTTTAAGAATTCACGGGATAAGTCAACAATGCATTTCCCGTTCCATTTCATTGTCAGACGGGGTGTTGCGGAAACGCGTGCTACCACGGTGGCTTCCAGGTTTTCTTTGTCAGCCAGGCGCAGGAAGGCATCAACGTCGTCTTTTTCAACGACGACTGCCATACGTTCCTGCGATTCGGAAATGGCAATTTCCGTTCCGTCCAAACCTTCGTATTTTTTCGGAACCGCATCCAAATTGATTTCAAGACCGTCCGCCAGTTCGCCGATGGCGACACTGACACCGCCTGCACCAAAGTCGTTGCAGCGTTTGATCATACGGCAGGCATCTTTATTGCGGAATAAGCGCTGGAGTTTGCGTTCTTCCGGAGCGTTACCTTTTTGTACTTCGGCACCGCAGGTTTCAACGGAGTGGGCGTTATGGGCTTTGGAGGAGCCTGTGGCACCGCCAATGCCGTCACGGCCGGTTCTGCCGCCGAGAAGGATGACCACGTCGCCGTCAACCGGAGTTTCCCGACGAACGTTTTCCGCAGGGGTGGCAGCAATAACGGCACCGATTTCCATACGTTTCGCAGCATAACCCGGGTGATAAATCTCATCGACAATGCCGGTTGCCAAGCCGATTTGGTTACCATAGGAGGAATAGCCGGCAGCAGCCGTGCTGACGAGTTTTCTTTGAGGAAGTTTTCCCGGAATGGTTTCGGAAACGGGAACGGTCGGGTCTGCGGCACCGGTTACACGCATGGCACCATAGACATAACTGCGTCCGGACAACGGATCGCGGATGGCTCCGCCGATACAGGTGGCGGCACCACCAAAGGGTTCGATTTCCGTCGGATGGTTATGGGTTTCGTTTTTAAAGAGAAGAAGCCAGGGCTCTGTATGTCCGTCAACCTCGACATCGACCTTGACGGTACAGGCGTTGATTTCTTCTGATTCGTCCAGTTTGTCCAGCTTACCGTTTGCTTTTAAGTAGCGTACGGCAACCGTGGCCAGATCCATTAAACAAATCGGTTTTTCCGAACGACCGAGTTCATTACGGACCTGGAGATATTCTTCGTAGGTTTTTTGAAGAAGTTTGTCTTCAAAATGAATGTCGTCAATGGTTGTCAGGAATGTTGTGTGACGGCAGTGATCCGACCAGTAGGTATCAATCATCTTGATTTCCGTAATGGTGGGGCAGCGCCCTTCATTCACGAAATAATCCTGACAGAATTTGATGTCACCCTCATCCATAGCCAAACCGAGAGACGCAATCAAGTCGCGCAGTCCTTTGGCATCCAGATTGTTGAAGTTGTCAAGAACGGCAACCTCCGTCGGAATATCATAGGAAGCGCTGATTGTTTTCGGCAAGTCGAGAGAAGCGAGGCGCGCTTCTACGGGGTTGATGACATATTTTTGAATCTCGGCAATTTCCTCTTCGGATAAATCGCCGTACAAAGCATATACTTTTGCGGATTTGATCAGAGGACGGTCACCCTGGGAGATGATTTGAATACATTGAGCGGCGGAATCGGCGCGCTGATCAAATTGACCGGGCAGATATTCAACGGCAAAAACCGTGGCACCTTTTGTATCGATTTTTTCGGTGGCGATATCCAGCTGCGGCTCGGAAAACACGGTGGTCACCGCATAATCGAACAGTTCTTTTGTGATGTTTTCGGCATCGTAGCGATTGAACAAACGAACTTTTTTCAACGTGTTGATGCCGAGCAGATGGTTTACTTCGGACAGAAGGGTGTTGGCTTCATGGGCCAGATTTTCTTTTTTTTCAACAAAAATTCGATAGACCATTTATAAACACTCCTTTGCTTTCAGGGCTCGACTGCCGATGTCATGACGGTAGAATGCATTATCAAAATGAATGGTTTCCACTTTTTTGTATGCTTTCTGAATGGCTTCTTCCAAAGTAGGGGCGGTATCGGTGACACCGAGAACGCGTCCGCCGGAAGTTTTCAGTTTGTTATCTTCCAGTACGGCTCCGGCTACATAGACACCGTCAAAGGAGTCGGCGGTGATTTCAAAGCCTTTTTCGTACTTGGTCGGATAACCGTTTGAAGCCATAATGACGCAGCAGGCAGAGTCGCTGCTGAATGTAACGTCGGTTTCTGCCAGCGTCTCATTGGTGACGGCCTGCATAATGGTAAATAAATCAGACCGGAGAAGGGGAAGAACCACTTGGGTTTCCGGATCGCCGAAACGGCAGTTATATTCGATTACCTTCGGACCATCCTTTGTCAGCATCAGGCCAAAGTAAAGGCATCCTTTAAAGGTTCTGCCTTCGGCCTTCATGGCTTCTATGGTCGGAAGGAAAATGGTTTTCATACAAAGATCGGCTACGGCCGGTGTGTAATAGGGGTTCGGAGCAATGGTTCCCATGCCGCCGGTATTCAGACCGCGGTCATTGTCCAAGGCCCGTTTGTGATCCATGGAGGAAATCATGGGCTTTAAGCATTTTCCGTCCGTGAAAGCCAGAACGGAAACTTCGGGGCCCTCCAAAAACTCTTCGATGACAATGCTGTCACCGGAAGCGCCGAAGGCTTTGTCCTCCATAATATCTTTAACGGCTTTTTCCGCTTCTTCGCGGGTCATGGCAATGATAACGCCCTTGCCCAGAGCCGGACCGTCTGCTTTTACGACGGTCGGAATCGGACAGGTCTTTACATATTCCAAAGCTTTGGAAGCATCCGTAAAGACTTCATAGGCTGCCGTCGGAATCCGGTATTTTTTCATTAAGTTTTTGGAGAAAATTTTGCTGCCTTCGATAATAGCCGCATTTTTCCGCGGGCCGAAGCAGGGGATTCCCATGGCTTCCAGTTCATCCACAAGGCCTAAAATCAGCGGATCATCTGGAGCCACAACCGCATAGTCCGGTTTGTTTGTTTTGGCAAAATCCACGATGCCGGAGATGTCTGTGGCTTTAATATTGACACAGGTGGCGTCTTGCGCGATACCACCGTTTCCGGGAAGTGCGTAGATGGTATCAATGGATGTGTTTTCTCTCAGCTTTTTTATGATGGCGTGCTCACGACCGCCGCCACCGACAACCAAAACTGTCATAGGGAACCTCCTAAAAATGTTAATGGTTTTGCAGCATCATGCCGGAAACTTTTTCTACGGAACGGGGGAGAATAATCCACTCGGCCTGTTCCATGACACGTTTCTGCAGGATTTCGGGAGTGTCGCCGTCTTCAATGGCGACTGCTTTTTGCATAATGATTTCACCGCCGTCAGGGACTTCGTTGACAAAGTGGACGGTGGCACCGGTAACCTTGACGCCATACTGAAGGGCTGCTTCGTGAACGTGAAGTCCGTAGAAGCCTTCTCCGCAAAAAGACGGAATCAAGGACGGGTGAACATTTAAAATCCGCTTCTCATAGTGAGACGTGAATCGTTCACTGAGAATGGACATAAATCCTGCCAGAACAATGAGATCGATTTGATTCTTGTCCAGACAGTCCATAATGGCGGTCTCAAAAGCTTCCTGAGATCCGCAGGCTTTTTTCGTAATGACGCATGTGGCAATATTGTTTTCTTCGGCACGTGTCAGCGCGTAGGCTCCTTCTTTGTTGGAAATGACAAGAGAAATCGTGCCGCTTTGTATGATGCCGGATTTTTCCGCATCAATCAGGGCCTGTAGATTGGTGCCGCCACCGGAAACCAGGACGGCAATGTTTACTTTCCCGTTTAGCATATGACAATTTTGTCCTCCGCTTTCGTCACTTCACCGATGATGTAAGCATCTTCACCCTGTGCTTTTAAAATAGACAGGGCTTTGTCGGCGTCCTCTTTGGCCACGACCAAACTCATACCGACACCCATATTAAATGTGTTGAACATATCCCGTTCGCTGATGTTCCCGCGTTTGGCAAGAAGATCAAAAATCGGAAGAACGCGAACGGCAGCACGGTCAATCTTGGCGCAAAGTCCGTCCGGAATGCTTCGCGGAATGTTTTCGTAGAAGCCACCTCCGGTGATATGAGAAATGCCTTTTACGGTGACCTCTTTCAAAAGGGCCAAAACCGGTTTGACATAAATCTTGGTCGGTGTTAAAAGGGTTTCTCCGATGGATTTCCCGCCGAGCGCTTCCTCGGGAGAAGTGATGTCGGCATTTTCCACGTCAAAAACCTTACGAACCAGGGAGAAACCATTGGAGTGAACTCCGCTGGAAGGGAGTGCGATGATGACATCGCCTTCACACATGGTTTTATTGTTGATGATACGGTCCTTATCCACAAGACCGGTGCAGTATCCGGCTAAATCGTATTCGTCTTCCGGATAAAAACCCGGCATTTCGGCCGTTTCACCGCCGATCAGGGCGGCACCTGCCTGAACACATCCGTCGCAAACACCTTTTACGATAGAGGCGATACGTTCGGGGACGTTCTTGCCGCAGGCAATATAGTCCAGGAAGAAGAGCGGTTTGGCACCGCAGCAAATAACATCGTTCACACACATGGCAACACAGTCGATGCCGACGGTGTCATGCTTGTTGAGCAAAAAGGCCAGTTTCAGTTTGGTCCCGACACCATCGGTGCCGCTGACCAAAATCGGCTTCGAAATACCGGTCAGGTCCGGTTCAAACAAACCGCCGAACCCGCCGATATCCGTGGAGGCACCGGGAGTTGTGGTGGTTTGAATGTGTTGTTTCATCAGTTCAACGGCTTTGTATCCGGCCGTAATGTCAACGCCGGCAGCGGCGTAAACATCAGATTTTGAATTGGTGTTCATAGCTTATTCCTTTCCGTTCCAGCAATAGGTACATAAATCTTCCTCCGGCAGTCCGATGGCTTCGATAACGCCTTCGAGAGACTGAAATTCGAGGGAAGCAAGATTTAATTGTTTACACATAAGATCTCGAAGATTCTTTCCGCGTTCCGTGGAATTGTCAGAATATTCCTCAATATGGTTCAGTCCTTCTTCCCCCTCCAGGTCGATGATGCACCGTCTGGCAAGAAGTTCCATTTCACTGGTGGCACGAGAGAAGTTTAAATACTTGCAGCTGTACATAATCGGGGGGCAAGCAGAACGCATATGAACGGATTTGGCTCCGTTTTCATATAAAAACTCAACGGTTTCGCGAAGCTGCGTTCCGCGAACGATGGAATCGTCCACAAAAAGCAGGTTTTTCCCTTCAATCAAATCTTTAACCGGAATCAGTTTCATTTTGGCAATGCGGTTTCGGTCGGCCTGTGTCGGCGGCATAAAACTGCGTGACCAGGTGGGAGAGTATTTGATGAAGGCACGGGCAAACGGAGTTTTGCACTCGTTGGCAAAGCCGATGGCATGGGGAGTGCCGGAATCGGGAACGCCTCCCACATAGTCCAAATCGGCATGTTGGATTTTGGTATCGTTTTTGGCCATGATGGCACCGTTGCGATACCGCATGGTTTCCACGTTGACTCCCTCATAGGTGGATGTCGGATACCCGTAATAGGACCACATAAAGGAGCAGATTTTCTTTTTCTTTTGTGCGGCATGGCACACGGTTAATTCTTCGGGAGATATTTCAACGATTTCACCGGGACCCAGTTCTTTTTCCGTAACAAATCCCAGTTTTTCGTAGGCAAAGGGCTCGGAGGAAACGGCAAAGCCGTCATCCCGTTTGCCGATGAGAAGCGGTAAACGTCCGTTTTTATCACGGGCGGCAATCAAGTTTCCGTCTTCTTTTAAAACCAGAACGGAGGCGGTTCCGTCAATGGATTTTTGCGCAAAGCGGATTCCGTCGGCAAAGTTGCTTTTTTGATTAATCAAAGCGGCAAACAGTTCGGTGGAGTTGATGCGACCGCCGGTCATGGCATCAAAGTGCCCGCCGCTGAATGACAGATACTGTTCAATCAGTTCATCGGGATTGTTGATGATGCCGATGGTACAAATGGCATAGGTTCCGAGATTGGAACGAATCAGCAAAGGCTGCGGATCGGTGTCGCTGATACAGCCGATGGCGGAAGTACCGAACATTTCATTGAAAATGGTTTCGAATTTCGTTCTGAACGGTGCGTTTTCAATGCTGTGAATTTTGCGCTGTAGTCCGATGTTTGCATCGTAGGCTGCAAGTCCGCCACGGTGTGTTCCCAGGTGGGAGTGGTAGTCCGTGCCGAAAAACACATCCAGCATACAATCGTTTTTTGAAGTGATTCCGAAAAAGCCACCCATAATGTATATCCTCCGAGAAAAATTAAGTGAAAAAGAAATCAGGCAAAGAACAATTCAGAAAGGGTCATCGGATCGATGTATTGACCGTCCTTATATACGCGCATGTTGCCGGAGGCGATTTCGTCAATTAACATAACATCGCCGTTGGCATCATAGCCGAATTCAAATTTGATATCGTAGAGAACCAGACCTTTTTCCGCCAAATCATCGGCAACGATTTTGGTGATTTTTTGGGTCATGGCTTTGATGTCGTCATACTGTTTGGCCGTCATCACGCCCAGGTCAACCAAAGCGTCTTTGATGACCAGCGGATCGCCTTTTTCATCGTTTTTGAAAGTCATCTCGACATAAGAGGGAAGGTCGGCGCCTTCTTCAATGTAATCGGAGTAGCGGCGATAGAAGCTGCCGACGGCTTTGTTGCGGCAGATAACTTCAAGGCCTTTACCGAACACTTTGCCGGGAAGGACTTCCATCGTGGTGTTGGCCAGGTCCGCACTGACAAAATGGGTTTTGATACCGGCCGCGTTGATTTTCTCAAAGAAATAGATGGACATACGCAGGTTGACATCACCGACACCTTCGATGGTCAAGCCGACGGAGTTCTCGCCGGGATCGAAGACGCCGTCTTTACCGGTGCAGTCATCCTTGAATTTGAGTTCATAGTTTCCGTTGTCGAGGGCATAAACGTTTTTGGTTTTTCCGGTGTAAACAAGTTTCTTTTCCATAGTGCATAATCTCCTTTTTGTATATGTGAATATAATTACAAACGATCCATAATGCCGGCATCTTTTGCAAGAACGTTTTCCGCATCAGACGCACGCTTTTTGTCCAGCTTTTCAGCCAGGACTTCGTCTCCGACGGCCAAAATCTGGGCAGCTAAAAGAGCTGCATTCACGCCACCGTTAACCGCTACCGTGGCAACCGGAATGCCGGAGGGCATTTGAACGGTGGACAACAAAGCGTCCAAACCGCCGAAAGCATCCGAACGGCAGGGGATTCCGATAACGGGAAGGGTGGTGTTGGCGGCAATGGCACCGGCCAGATGGGCGGCCATGCCGGCGGCGGCAATAAGACAACCGAAGCCATTTTTCTTTGCATCTTTGGCAAAAGTTCCGGCTTCGGCTGGGGTCCTGTGAGCAGAATATACATGCACTTCGAACGGGATGTCCAAAGACGCAAGTGTATCCGTTGCTTTTTTGATGATCGGCAAATCACTGTCACTTCCCATGACAATTCCGACTTTTTTCATGCGAATCCCTCCTGAAAATAAAAAATGCGCAACTATCCACAACGATAGTCACGCCCAGACGGTCGGCAAATAAGGTAATCCGGTCCCTCGCGGTGCTCCGCGTTCCGTCAGTAACGGTTACCCTTCAAATGTACCTTTATTATATAATAAGGGGAAAATGAAAGTCAACCGACGGGCGTGGCAAAAAAGAGTTGTCTTGTTGTAAAAAAGGACTGAAAAAAGAAGAGCAATCATTTGATTGCTCTTCTCGTGTGTTACTTAATCAAGGTTCCCATCAATCCGGGAGTGCAGCCGGCGGCATTGGATTCGTCGGTATCAATGTGCATGGCCAGTGCAAAGTCATCACGTACACGGACAACCACATCTCCGAAAACCAGGGAACGACCATTGCTTTCGATTTCCACCTTCACGATGTCTTTGTCGGCAACATCAAATTTAGCGGCATCTGCCGGAGTCATATGGATATGGCGCTGAGCGGCAATGACACCCATCGGGACTTCCACTTCACCGCAGGGACCAACCAGCTTACAGGCGCCGGCACCTTCCAAATCGCCGGACTCGCGAACCGGTGCGGTAACACCGATGGAGCGGGCATCTGTGAGGGAAAGCTCAACTTGAGTGGCTTTGCGAACGGGACCCAAAATGGAAACGTTGGATAAAGTACGTTTCGGGCCAACAACATCAACGCGCTCTTCGCAGGCAAACTGACCCGGCTGGGACAGGTCTTTTTTGTTGGTGAGTTTGTAGCCTTCACCGAAAAGAGTGTACAAATCAGCCTCAGTCACATGAACGTGACGGGCAGAGGTTTCAACCAAAATATCTTTAGCCATGGGGAAAACTCCTTTACTTTTTCTTTTCCTTAATTGTATGCTATCCGGACTGTTTTTTCAAGTGAAAATGTGGTAGAATTAGTCCAAAGAATTGCAAAGGAGAAATAGATTTCGATGACAAACTGGGAAGAATGGGAAGAAGCATGTCTTGCTTGTAAACGCTGTCCATTGGCGGATACCCGTACGCATGTTGTTCCCGGAATCGGCAATAAACAGGCGGAAATTTTGTTTATCGGCGAGGGGCCGGGAGAAAATGAGGATTTACAGGGAGAACCGTTTGTCGGCCGAGGCGGAAAACTGCTGGATCTCATTTTGGAAACAGTCGGATTGTCTCGCAAGGAGAATATCTATATCGCCAATATTGTCAAGTGTCGGCCTCCTCAAAACCGGGATCCGCTTCCGGCGGAGAAAGAGGCTTGTCTGCCCTGGCTGAAAGACCAGGTGGAGATGCTTCAGCCGAAAATCATGGTATGTTTAGGCCGCGTGGCGTCATGCACCTTGATTGATCCGGAGTTTAAGGTGACCAAACAGCATGGAGAATTCCGGAAAATCAACGGAATCTGGCGAATGGGCACTTTACATCCGGCCGCTGTTTTGCGGGATCCCCGTAAGAAGTCGGAGTGGTTTGAGGATTTTGTAAAACTCCGCGATAAGATTTCCGAAGTGTGTGAACACACGACATTTGTGAAACCGGAATAACGGAGGACCCTATGAACGCGTTATCTTCGGGGAATCTCAAGCGGGATTATGCTCGTTTTTGTATTCCCTGTGTTATGAATATGCTGGTGTTTTCGCTTTTTTCGACCGTCGACGGGTTGTTTGTCGGACGATATATCGGGTCGGATGCACTGGCTTGTGTCAGCCTTTCCATGCCCTATATGAGTATCCTGTTTTGTATAGGAATTACACTGGCTGTGGGCTCCGGCACTTTGATTGCCAAGTCGCTCGGGGAAGGAAACATACAAAAGGCCGATGCAATCTTTTCTCAAAATATTGTTGTGGCGGTTTTGCTTGGTGTTCTTTTATCCGGTATAACAGCCGTATTGTTAAATCCCATTTGCCGTTTGCTCGGAGCAGACGAAACCACACTCGCCGGCACGGCTTCTTATGTGGGAACCATCTCTCTCTTTGCCACGTGTGTGATCCTGGAGTACAATTTGGAGTTTTTGGTTAAGACAGACGGAAATCCGCGGCTTTCGGTCGGGACGGTTATCAGCACCTGTCTCTTAAATGTCTTTTTGGATTGGTTTTTTATTGCCAAACTGTCCATGGGAATTTTCGGCGCTGCACTGGCAACGGGAATATCGCAGTGTATCGCCTCTCTCGTTTTTTTCTTTTATATTTTGTGCAGTAAAAACGGGTTGTTCCATTTCCGCAGATTTCATCCGGATTTAAAACTGTACAAAGAATTGATTCCGATTGGGTTTTCCGACGGATCACTGGAAATTTGCACGGCCATCCTGGTATGGGTGTTTAATCTGGTTATGCGCCAACTTTTCCAAACGGATGGAGTGGCGGTTTGCTCTTTGCTGATTTATTCCATCGGCTTGTCGCTGAACCTATATGTCGGGTTCAGTCAGGGAATGGAACCCCTTGTCAGCTTCCATTACGGCGCATCGGATACAAAATCGCATCAAACGGTGTTTCGGTATGCTTTGTTGTCACAGGGACTGGTGGCAATCGGCATTTTTGTCGGACTGGAGATACTGGCTCCGGTGATTGCTCAATTGTTCTTAAAGGATGCGGCTGCGGCAGCCTACGGATTGGCCGTTTCCTGTATCCGCTGGTTTGCACCTGCCGTTTTGTTGTCAGGTTTTAACATACTGACGGCAGGTTACTTGACCGCCTTATGCAGGCCCAGACAGGCTCTTGTCTTGTCAATTTTACGGTCCCTTGTGATACAGGTGATCTTCTTTCTTTTGTTCGCCTGGATTTTCCGGGGAACAACCATGTGGATAGGGTGCTTTGTTTCGGAAGTTTTGGTTGCCGTATACGGACTGAAACAACTGAAGAAAGTGAAATAGAAGAAAAAACGGGCATTCACCGAGTGGGGTGAATGTCCGTTTTTTTGTTAGGATTTGGGTTTGGATTTGGATCGTTTTTTCTTTACAAGTATAACGATAATGAAAACCAGCAGCAGGATGGTAATGATGTTGACAACCATAATGATGTTGCTCATAAAGTGCGTGGCCGTCCCCGGGTCTTCTATAACGGCAATTCCGGACTCTTCTGTTTTGTTTTTGCGTCCGAGGGGCTCAAAATAATAGGTGGGAATTGCCGGAAGTGTCGATGAGTCGGAGTAATGTGTGGAGAAGCTGCACAGGTAGTCTTTGAGGGCCACCCATTCTTTTATTTCTATCCCGTAGGGGGACCGCATGGAGTTTTTGTAAAAGTCCTCAATGACCGTGCCGTCTGCATTTTTCGGTGTGATTTTCAGAATGCCCTTTGTGAGACCGTTGAGCATGCCGAGCATGTTGACGGCGTACATGTTGGCAGTCACTTTATACAGACGGTCGTTTTGAATTTCTTCTCTTGTGCCGTCCGGACGAACCAGGTGAACATCCGTAACGCGGTCCAGGATAACGCGTTTTGTATTAAAGGTGTATTCCAGTCCGCTGTAACTCATTTTTACGGAACTGACCATAGGTCCCAAACTGGCATCCAGTTCCGTGAGCAGTTTGAGTTCTTCTCCGGTGATATAGGCCGTTACCAAAGGATGCCCGGCCGAACCGTCGGCCCCTACGCCGAGAGAACAAATTTCAAAAGCGTCGGCCACCGATATGTATCCTTCTTTAATGGACCCGCGAATGGTTCCGAGACCGACCAGGGCAACGTCAATGTCGTGAATGCCGTTTTTTTCTGCTTCATATAGATAGGAGTCGGCAATAAAATCTCCCATATCGTATTCTTGGTGCGTGTCGTACATATCGTTCAGCGGCATAAAGTTCATACTGCTGTAAGCGATAACCTGGTCAAATGTGACCTTTTCATTTTTTAAATATGTGTCGTTGATATGTTTCTTATAGGTTTCCATCTGGTTAACGATGGTTTTGTCTTCCGCAACGGAAAGGTCAACGGGAAGAAGCGTATATTGCTTGACGGTTGCGGTGCCATCGGAAACGGAGACCTGCAGTTTCCCGACATATTTCAGATATTCACCGGAAGAAACGATGATGGTGTTTCCGACCTGAACGGGCTGCTCAAATACGGAATGGGTATGGCCGCTGACAATAATGTCAATGTCCGGAACGGCCTTGGCCAGGTCCACATCTTCGCCTTCATTGCCGTTGCCTTCCGTACCGCTGTGCGATAAGGCGACAATAAGGTCGCAGTTTTCGTTTTTCAGTTTTTCAACGGTTGCTTTGGCAGCCTCCATATAGTCGATATACGATAAATCCGACTGGGTACATTCAATACAATCGTACCCCATAAGGCCGAAAATGCCTATTTTGAGTCCGGCCTTGGTGATGATGGAATATTCTTTGACACCGTATTCCTCCAGTGTCTTCTGAAATGCTTTCTGTTCGTCTGTCAACTCGCCGGAAAAATCAATGTTGGACTGAACAATAGCGGGTAAAGTGTCGCCGGATTTCATGGCGGCTTTCAGCATTTTCGTTACGCCGGACAGTCCGTAGTCAAACTCGTGATTTCCGAAGGTGGTGACGGCACACCCGCATTGACCGAGGTTTCGAAGCTCCGGGGCCTCGGTGGAAAACAAGGTTTGGTATAAGGTGCCCATGGAAAAGTCTCCGGCATCCAAATAAAGGGTGTTTTCATCCGTATTTTTCTGAATCAGCGTTTTCAGTTTGGCTGCACCGCCATGCGCTATGGGAGATCCGTTTTCCAAAGTGGTTGTCGGGTAAAGATAGTCATGGGTATCGTGGGTGAAAAGAATGGTTAAGGATTTTGCGTCTTCAGCCGCGCTTACGGGAATACTGACAATAATCAGTAAAAGGCAAAGGCAAAGAGAACAAAAACGTTTCATGGGGACACCTCCTTATGGAATGAAAACAGTTGCATTTTCGGTGCTGTGTGTTATACTGACATATATGTATTGTATTATATAGAAAGGGGAATGGTTTGTCTATGCGAAGAACCGGATTTTTTGCTGTTTTTTTGACAATTTGCGTAGCGGTTTCTTTGTGCTTGACACCGTTTTCCGTTTCCGCCTACACGCTGGATAAAGAAACCTCCAAGGGAGTGACGGCCAGAGCCTCCATTGTTATGTATTTGGATTCGGCCGCTTCCGCGGAAACCGGCGTGGCCGGACGTGACATTCTCCTGTATGCCAACAATGAAAATACGCCGTATTCCCCGGCCGTTATGATGCGCATTATGGTTGGACTGTATGCGGAAAAGTTGATTGCCGAAAAGAATTTGGATACAAAGAAAACCACCGGAACTTATACGGAAGCCCTTCAGGACGGCTATGTATGGGGGACCGGGCTCACGGTGGCCAATATGGAAATCGGAGAGGTTTGGACGATTCAGGATTTACTTTCCGTTTCCATGATTCAAACCGCCGCCGATGCAGCCGTGACGTTGGCGGCCACGCTGGGCGGGACCGTGGAAGCCTTTGTACAGGGAATGAACGAATATGCCAAACAGCTCGGGTGCAAAAACACATCCTTTGCCAATGTGACCGGTATTGATAATATTCAGCAAAAAACGACGCCGTACGATACGTATATTATGCTTCGTTACGCGCTCGACATTCCGGAACTGACCGCCATGCTCGGGGCACAAGAGTACACCGTGACACCGGTTTCCGGGGGATATGAGCGTTCCTGGGAAAACAGTAACTATATGCTTCGCCCGTCGGATGTGGATTATTACTACGATCCGCTTCAGCTCGGAAAAACCGGGTGGAGTGAGGATTCCGGAAAGAATCTGGCATCGGTGGCACAACTGGATGGATACCGATATCTTGTGGTTGTCATGGGATGCCCGGATGAAGATTCCGAGGGAGACGGAGGAACCCATTATACCAGTTCGAAGGCTTTGTATAACTGGGTTTTTAACAAATTTGAATATGTGAACATGATTGCCGAGAACCAGCCGATGACGCGGCAGGATATCCGTCTTGCATGGTCCACGGACAGCGTGACATTGGTCGCACAAAATTCTTTGTCTTGTTTGGTCCCGGAGGGACTGGATACCAATACGGTTCGCACGGAAATCACATTAAATACGGAAGATTTGAAAGCCCCTGTCAAGAAAGGGGAGGTGCTCGGAAAAGCCACTTTGTATATTCGGGAAAACGAGAAAATCGGTGAAGTGAATTTGGTGGCTGATGAAGGCGTGAAACGGAGTAATTTCCTGTTTGTTATGGATGCCATTCGCTCGGTGATTCGTTCTCCGTGGGTATGGGGAACTTTACTGATTTTGCTTATTTTCGGTGTTTCGTATTTGATTATGGCCATTCAATACAACAAGAAAAAGCGTCGGATTGCAAAAGAATCCGGCTACAAAAAATATAAATCTTTGAAATAACGGAGGGAATTCTATGGACGAACTAGATCAGGCACTGGAATCCTTAGAGTGTCCGGAAGAATCTTCGGTGTCGGAAAGCACCGAAGAATTGATACAACAGGAAATGCCGGAAAATCCGGACGCTGCGGCGGCCGAGCCGGCTTTACAGGAAGAGGCTTCTATGCAGCCCAGCCCGGGAGAACAAATACCGGCCGAAGAAGAAAAAAAAGACAAGGGATTCCCCTGGTGGTTGATTCTTATCTTAAGTCTCATTGTAATTGGCGGCGGCTTCCTTTTGCTGATGGTTTTGAATGCGCCGCGCAATCTGATTGTACCGGAGGAGTCGAAGGAGATTTCCCTGGAAGTCAGTGAAGAGTCGGAAGAAAGTCATATTTTGGTCGAAAATCCAAAGGATTTTGTTCAGATTCGAAAAGATAATTTTGACAATGAGGATATTTATGCATGGATTGAAATACCGGGGACCAAGGTGGATTACCCGATGACGCAGAGTCCTGCGGATGTGGAAGACGATGATTACTATCTCCACAAAGGCTTGGACAAGAACTACCTGTTTGCCGGAACCATTTACACGCAAAAATCCCTGAACAAAAAGGATTTTAACGACAGAATGACCGTAATTTACGGCCACAGCATGCTGAACAAAACCATGTTTGGTTCTCTTCACAGTTTTGCGGATAAAGATTTCTTTGATGAGCATTCGACATTTACCGTTTACACGGAAAAACATATTCTGACATATGAAATCATTTCCGCTTATGAGTACAGCGACTGTCATTTAATGTATGCATTTGATTTTTCCAATGATAAGGTATTTGAAGATTACCTGAAGTTTATTTCCAATCCGACATCGTATGATTCCGATGCCAACTATCGCAAGGTGAGTGTGGATTTGAACAAGGACAGCAAAATCATCACCCTGAGCACCTGTATGAGTGCCCACGGAACGACACGGTATTTGATACAGGCTGTTCAGATTGACGATCAGTGGACCTATTAAGGAAATTTTCGATACGGAGAAACCGGATTCCGATTTCTTCGTATCGTTTTCTTTTTGAATTTCTAAAATTAGTTCTTGACATATGATACCCCCTGCATTATAATCATAAAGCACTCTACGGGGTGCAGATATGGCGGTATAGCTCAGTTGGCTAGAGCATGCGGTTCATACCCGCAGTGTCGTTGGTTCAAATCCGACTGCCGCTACCAATTATGGCCCGGTGGTCAAGCGGTTAAGACACCGCCCTTTCACGGCGGTAACACGAGTTCGATTCTCGTCCGGGTCACCACAAAACGGGCGCATAGCTCAGCTGGTTAGAGCGCCTGCTTCACACGCAGGAGGTCGGCGGTTC
>JAZUDZ010000054.1:0-69802 GCA_045639905.1 Acutalibacteraceae bacterium | reverse complement strand
AGTGTAATTTCATAGGGATCTCAAACTCAAATCTAAATGTGGTTGAACATTTGTAAGTTTGAGAGTAGTGTAATTTCATAGGGATCTCAAACAAGAGTGACGGCACATCCTACACCACACCGGTTTGAGAGTAGTGTAATTTCATAGGGATCTCAAACGCTTGGAACGGTTGTTACCATCTTTGTCCTGTTTGAGAGTAGTGTAATTTCATAGGGATCTCAAACAAAAGTGAAGCAGTCGCTCTTTGTTGTTCCGTTTGAGAGTAGTGTAATTTCATAGGGATCTCAAACGGCATAAAAGTCCTGCATCCGATTGATTGTGTTTGAGAGTAGTGTAATTTCATAGGGATCTCAAACCGTCAATCGTAACCGTTCGTTTTTGCTGGAGTTTGAGAGTAGTGTAATTTCATAGGGATCTCAAACTTTGAGCGTGTTGCTTGGCTGCAGCCTGTTGTTTGAGAGTAGTGTAATTTCATAGGGATCTCAAACCACGTTTTTGATATCAAGTAAAATCGCATCGGTTTGAGAGTAGTGTAATTTCATAGGGATCTCAAACGGCGCAAAAGTAAACAGCTTGAGTATGTTGGCGTTTGAGAGTAGTGTAATTTCATAGGGATCTCAAACTATTTACAACGGGAGGGAGATGAACCAAATGTTTGAGAGTAGTGTAATTTCATAGGGATCTCAAACGTTGTACGAAACAGTCGAAATCGGCTTTCTGTTTGAGAGTAGTGTAATTTCATAGGGATCTCAAACTCAACGAGTATGGACAGTATAACGGATTCAGTTTGAGAGTAGTGTAATTTCATAGGGATCTCAAACTGTACCTAAAGGCATCAAAGTCCTATGGTAGTTTGAGAGTAGTGTAATTTCATAGGGATCTCACACAGCTGGAATTCAGATCACCTTTATCGCGCTGTTTGAGAGTAGTGTAATTTCATAGGGATCTCAAACCCCAGCCTTTTTCTTATGGGGTGAATAGATGTTTGAGAGTAGTGTAATTTCATAGGGATCTCAAACAAAAGTGAAGCAGTCGCTCTTTGTTGTTCCGTTTGAGAGTAGTGTAATTTCATAGGGATCTCAAACCCCCAAAACGACGAAGCTTACAAGGACAGAGGTTTGAGAGTAGTGTAATTTCATAGGGATCTCAAACTCGGCGATTTTGTTGATTGAGTCGTATCTTGTTTGAGAGTAGTGTAATTTCATAGGGATCTCAAACAGTCGTCGATGCATTGCTCGACAACCTGCCGTTTGAGAGTAGTGTAATTTCATAGGGATCTCAAACCTTATTGCCGTATAATTCCAAGATGCCTTGTAGTTTGAGAGTAGTGTAATTTCATAGGGATCTCAAACTTCTCCGTCAACACCGGCAACGGCTTCCTGGTTTGAGAGTAGTGTAATTTCATAGGGATCTCAAACCAATAATGTATATGCTGTTGGACTTGAAACGTTTGAGAGTAGTGTAATTTCATAGGGATCTCAAACGAATGGTTGCGCGTGGTACCGTCCAGCAGAGTTTGAGAGTAGTGTAATTTCATAGGGATCTCAAACACGGCTTGAATCGGAACAAATAAAAGGTGGGTTTGAGAGTAGTGTAATTTCATAGGGGTTTCAAACATTTCACGGTCAGGGTAATAACATTGGTAGATTTGAGAGTAACTGGTCATTTTCGCGCTTAATCAGAAGATGACCAGTTATTTTTTGCGTTAAATGTATACTGTAAACCTATTACCTGTACAAAATGTGCCAAATATAGCGCGAAAAAAATAAAATAACCCGTTGACATGGGGGCGGTGATGGAATATACTACAAACACGAACAAATGTTCACATCGGCGAAGAACATCCACTCAATTGGTCGTAAGGCCTTTCTTTTTCGCCTACACAAAGAACATATGTTCTAAAAATGAAAACGTACTTTGACAACTGAATAGCAGATATCAAGCACGTTCCCGATAAGGCGAGCCGTGTCGATTGTGCGCCATGATCGTTGAAAAACGGGAGCGGTTTTTGCAGTCGGCAGCGCCAGAATTGCGTGGCAAGGACCCGAATCGGGCATAATGATACTTCTCTACGGAGCCGGCGGAGGACCCGGCGGATGCGAAAGCATATGGACTCTAAAAGAGCGCTTGATAGACTCCCGTACACGGGAAGTCGGGGACAAATAGTGTAATCATATTAATAATATTACGAAAAGGTAAATCTATTTGTCAGTGGCATATGGAAAAGGAGTGCTGACTGACAAACAGAGGAAAAACAAGAAAAAGACAGGTGCTTTAAGCACCACAGGAGGAAACATTTGCAATTGAATAGATTTTTTCGGTCGTGCACCGCCGTTTTGCTTTTATGTATTGTAGCACTGGTGTTTTTGACCGGATCCGGTCTTCATCTGAAGGCCGCGACAACGAAAGAAGCATATATGATTTCATATCCCCGAACCGGGGACGCCAGAGATGATTCCAGTGGTATCTGGGGACATCCGGCGCAGTCCTACATGAATGGCTGGAGCACCGGCTCCACCAACGTGACAACCGTGCATACCATGGGAACCTATGAAGGCCGGGTATGCTATTGTATCGAACCGGGAGTCGATCGGGAAATCGGAGACCTGTATTCCGAAATGAACGAAAACTTTTGGGATAACCTGAAAGAGGATTATAACCAAACGCTGACGGCTGACGAGATGAAAATTCTGGTCGGCCGTATTCTTTTATATGGCTATCAGGGAAACGCCTCCTTCTCGTGGAGAAGTCAAAACGCGGAGGATGCGGATAAGCTCAGTCACATTATGGCCACCCAAATTTTAGTCTGGGAAACCATTGTGGGGGAGCGCGACGCGACCTTCCACAAAGTGGGAACCGGCGGCAAGGATGCGATGGTCAACTACGTTCGAACCACCCACCCGCTGTATACGCGGTTTAAAGCCTACTATGACAGCATTGTCAAAAGCGTGCAAAGTCATACGGTGCGGCCGTCGTTCATGGCCAAAACCTCGGTGACCCTGAGCCCTACGGTTCTTCAGTGGAACGGGAGCGTATATACCGCCTCCCTGCAGGATACCAACCACGTGCTTGGCCGATATACCTTAAGTGCCGACAACACAAGCGTAGCACTGAAAGTATCCGGAGACACCTTAACGGTGACATCTCCCAAGGAACTTTCCAAATCCGTGACCATCACCGCTTCCAAAACCTGCAGCCGCGAAAGCCTGCTGGTATGGACCGACGGCCTGTTCGGACCGGGAAGCGGACGACAGGACGTGGTGACATATACCGGTGTGGTCAGTGACCCGGTATCGGCCAAAGCCGCTTTGAAAACAACGACGGGCAGTTTACAGATTACCAAAACATCGGAGGATTCCAAAATTGCCGACATTGCCTTTACGGTGGAAGGAAAGGGTATAAAAAAGAGTGTGAAAACGGGCAGTGACGGGACAGTAAAAATCGAGCATTTGGAGCCCGGCACCTATACCGTGACCGAAGAGAAAAATCCGGCCTACATTCCGGCCTCGTCCCAAACGGTGCAGGTCTCGTCCGGACAAACCGCCACCGTGAAATTTCAAAATATCGTGGCCACCGGAACCGTCCGCATTGTGAAAACCAGTGACGACGGAATGGTATCGGGCATGAAATTCCGGCTGTACGGCACGTCCTTAAACGGAACCAAAATCGACCAGATCCTGACCACCAATGCTTCCGGTATCGCAGGAATGGCCGGCGTTCCGATTTCCGGATCAGAGCCTTATTTCCTGGAAGAAATTGAGGTGCCGGACCGGTATGCAAAACCGGATTCCAAGTCCGTTACCGTCGAGACCCGGGCCGTAACCACGGTGGAAATGCACAACAAACTGAAATCGGGCACCCTGCGTGTCCAAAAGGTGGCGGATGATGGGGTCATCCAAAACGTCTCGGTGCATGTCACCGGTACGGACAAAAGCGGTAATCCCGTGGACCGTACCCTTCAAACCAACAAGGCGGGCTTTGCCATCTTTACGCAAATGCCGCCGTCGGATGAATACGGATACAAAATCGAGGAACTGAATTGTCCGGACCGATATGAAAAACCGGCTGCTCTGTATCTGAATCTGGGAGCGTCTGAGGTTGGCACCGTGGTACTTCGAAACAAAGTGCGACGGGGCACCCTGCGCGTGCAGAAAACGGCGGAGGACGGACAAATCGCCGGTGTGTCTTTCAAACTGACCGGTGTGAGTGCTTCCGGGAAAACGGTGGAACGTATCGAACAGACAAACGAAGCCGGCTTCGCCTTATTTGAAAACCTGGCGGAATCCGACAGCGCGGGCTATACGGTGGAAGAACTGAATACACCCGAGCGCTACATCCGTCCCGCCGCTCAAACCGTCGTCTTTACGCAGTCGACGACAACTTCATTAAAATTTACCAACAAACTGAAAACCGGTTCTTTGACAGTCTATAAGACGGCGGAGGACGGGCAGGTCGAGGGTCTTCAGTTCCATTTGACCGGCGTCGCGCTTTGCGGCACTACGGTGGATCTTTTGGCCGTCACCGGCAAGGACGGAAAAGCCACTTTTGAAAATGTCCCGATTTCCGGGGACATCCCGTACGTGCTTTCCGAAGAAAATGCCCCGGACCGTTATGTCACCGTCTCGCCGATTCAGGTTACCGTCAAAGACCGAAAGGAGACCATGACAAAAGTAAACAACACCCTATATCGCAAACAGCTCCGTGTCCTGAAAATCGACGCGGAGTCCGGTAAACCCATCCTATCGTCCCCGGCATCCTTCTCGGTATGGGATCCGCAGGGCGATTTGATTTCCTGGACGGAATCGGAAAACCCGAGTTCCGTTTTTTCAACCGATTCGAACGGACTCGGACTTCTGCCGGTTTCGATTCCTTTCGGAAACGGCTATGTGCTGAAAGAAATGAAGGCACCGTTTGGATATCTGCCCGGCCATGAAGACATTTCTTTCACGATTGATGACAAGGAAGAAGACACCTTGACGGTCACGGTTCAAAACACACCGCAAAAAGGCATCATCCGCATCCAAAAACACGGGGAACGCGTGATGCATTTTGAGAAGGATGAAGAGGGCGGCACCTTCCTCTATGAACAAACGGGACTGCCCGGTGCGGAATTTGAAATCCGCGCCGCCGCCGATATCGTGACCGGAGACGGCACCGTGCACGCCAAAGCCGGTGAAGTCGTCGGAACCATGAAAACGGAGGCCGACGGTCTCGGCTATTCCGATCTTTTATATCTCGGCCGGTATACCGTTCGGGAGATTAAAGCTCCCTTCGGATACTGTCTGGACAGTACGGCCTATCCCGTGACGCTTTCCTATGACCCAAACGAGCAAACCGTGATGGAAACGCTCACCCTTGAAAACGTCCGCCAGACCTATTCGGTGGAGTTTTTGAAAGCCACCGAAACCGATCCGGTTTTCGGAGCCGGCAAAACCGATGCCGTCTTTGATGCCGTATTCGGTGTCTTTACCTCGGACGAATTGCTGCTCGGTGACGGAACGATTCTTCCAGAAGGAACCCTCATTGAAACCCTGTATCCCGGAATCGACGGCTATGTGACCACAAGGGAAGATTACCCACAGGGCTCCTATGTCATCCGGGAAACCGAAGTGCCGGTCGGCTATGTCGACACCTTCGGCGAATGGGCGTTCACGTTTTTCTATGATGCAAATGACGTGCACCACGTGACCATCCCCTTAAACGGCGGGGAACCGATTTTAAACCGTCTGTATCGCGGGAATATTCGGATTACCAAAACAAACACGGACGGGCAGCCACTGCCCGGCGCCGTCTTCGGGCTGTTTCCGAAGGATTTTGATTTTGAACAAAACGAAACGTCCGACAATATGGAAGAAAGCCTGGAAGAGTCACGGGACTTAACCCAGCATTCGGAATCTGAAAATTCTACAATCGGACGGGACGAAGCCCTGTATTCGGATGATGGAAGTTTGGAAGAATCATGGGACGAAGTCCAACATGCAAACGGAGCCTTAGCAGTTGCCGTGTCGGACGAACACGGACAGGTACTCTTTGATCGGGTGCCGTTTGGTCAATATACGGTGGCGGAGCTGAGAGCTCCGGACGGATATGACAGAAACGAGCAAATTTGGAAGGTGCGGATTTCGCCTAATGCGCCAGACCCCGCTTTTGAGGTCGTAAACGAAAAAAGTACCGGTTCGCTGCTGATTTGTAAGGCGGCGGAGGGCGGTGACGACGAAGGCTTTTCCTTTAAAGTGACGGGAGAATCCTTTGAAGCCACTGTCGTAACGGATGAAAACGGACAGGCGCTGCTTTCCGGTTTGCTTCCGGGGACCTATACCGTGACGGAACTGGAAAATGACAAAACCGGGCCGTATTTGCTGGCCCCATCGGCCGAGGTGACGGTCGTAGCCCATCAAACGGCAACAATCGAAATCGTCAACTATTTAAAACCAACGACGACCACCACCACGACCACCACAACGACGACGACCACCTCACCCACCACGACAACCACAATGTCGACCACTACGACCACCACAGAGCCGGTTACAACAACGACATTTGATCCGACCACCACCACGACCACCACAACAAAGCCGACTACGACGACTACTACAACGAAGCCGACGACAACAACAACGACCACAACGGAGCCGACAACGACGACCACAACCAAGCCGACAACGACGGCGACCACAACGACGATGACCACCGAGGCGCCGACCACGGCGACAACTTCGACGACGACAACGGAGAAGCCGACTACGACTACCACGGAGGCAACCACCACGGCTCCGGTTCCGGTTTCACCGGACACGGGGGATTCGTTCCCCTTCATGGCTGCAGGCCTGGCCTTCGGCAGTGCGGCGTATTTACTCGGCAAAAAGCACAAAAAGGAAAAGGAGAATAAAGCATGCTGACAAAAGAAGAAGTAGCCATTTTGCGGCTTCGATATCCGGAAGGCAGCCGCCTGGTTCTGGATTTTATGGGCGACGAACCCTGTCCGCTGCCCGCGGGCTCCGTGGGCATTGTGACGGAAGTGGATAACGAAGGAGCCATCCACTGCGAATTTCGCTGTGGCCGCAATATCCGTATTTTGCCGGAGGTGGACCGATTCCACCGCGCCGGCCTTTGGATTTAATAAAGGAGGGATAGAATGAAACGCGTATTTTTGTGGAGCGACGAAAACGGGAAATCGAACGGTGTTAGCCCCTTTGACATCTTTGCCAAAAACGTGTATTTCGGCTGCTCCGTTTTCGGCCGAAGAACCGTATTCGAGAAGGGAAAGGAAAATGCCGAGATTGTGTCCGAGCAGTTTGAAGCCAAGCTTTCCGACTGCTTTGAAAAGAGATTTAAAGATTCGAAAGCCGTTTGGTTCATAAACGAAGGCGGTGACTTGTGCTGCCGGGAAACCTATTCGGACGGACGATTGGATCTTTGCACCTACCGTTTGTGGGACAACAATCGGTCGGAAGAGGATTTGTGGACGCTTCGGGATTTTGTCTATCGCGGCCACTACTGTGACGGTCTTTTGAATTTCTTCACAAAACCCCTTGGCCCCATTTGCATGGAGGCGTTTCAGAAAGATTTGGAGGCGATGCCCGCTTGACAGACATTATCTTTATTGACGAAGAAACGGTGACACCGGAAGAATGGGAGGGAATCGATGAGACCGAAGAATACCGATGAATTCCGAAAGAGTTTGGCGGATTCCTTTTTGAAGGTGCTGGAAGAAAAGGGCAGTGCCTGGCAAAAGGACTGGAATTTAGGCGGCTCGGATGCCCCGCAAAACGGCGTGACGGGAAAACGGTATAAGGGGATGAACGCATTCTCTTTGGCGCTTCTCTGCAGCCAGAAGGGATATACCGATCCCCGCTTTGTGACCATGGTGCAGATCATGGACAAAAAGCATCTCTATCATCCCGGCAAAAACTGGCATTTGAAAGCCGGCAGCAAAGCCACCTATGTGGAATACTGGTATATGAAGGATAAAGAGGCCAATAAAGCGGTGACATGGGAAGAATACCGGAACGCTTTGGCCGAAGGGAGAGAGCCCACCGACTTCTATTTAAACTCCCGCTATACCGCCGTCTTTAACGCGTCGGAAGTGGAAGGCATCGAGCCGTATGTCAGACAGGAAATAGAGCCCATCGAGCCCGAACAATATGTGACGGACGTGGTCACCGGAATGGAGGTTTCTCTTCTCTATGACGGCGGCGAGGATGCCTATTATGAACCCGAAACCGACGAAGTGCACGTGCCCCGCCCGGAAGGCTTTTCCACGCCGTACGGCTTTTATGCCACGGTCCTCCATGAACTGGCCCATGCGACGGGGTCGGGTAGTAGACTTAAACGGGACCAGGATTGTCCCTTTGGGTCGGAAGGCTATGCCTATGAAGAACTGGTGGCGGAAATGGCTGCCTGTTTTTCATCCGTACACCTAAATGCGGAACTGACCCCAAAGCATCTCGAAAATCATAAGGCCTATGTGAAGGCCTGGATGAAGGTCCTGCGGGAAAATCCGGAGATGCTGGCCAAAGCCATTAAGGACGCCGAGTCGGCCGCCAAATACATGGACTATACCGCCGGCCTCATCCCCGAAAAGGAATATGAGATGCATCTAAAAAGCTACGGCGAAAAGAAGATTGCCCGGGACGTGCCGGAGCGCTAAAAACCGGCGCAAAAGTCCGGTCGGTCGCTTTTGCGAAATCCGGGACAAAAAGCAAATCCGTACGGCCCGGACAGAACGGGTGCCCATACGGAAAAAAGGAAAAACAAGAAAAAAGCCCTCATTGCCGAGGGCTTTTTGCATTTTAAGAAAGGAAAAACATGTACATTAAGTTATATCAGCTCAATTGCCAGCGCGACGACAAAGATTTGGTCTACAGGTCCTTCGAGCGCGTCAAGGAACTCACCGGAAGGGACGAAGTGCCGTCGGAGCTCTACGATCTCCTGTATGAGGGAGAGGTGCCGGTCAACGACCTTGAAGGTGTGTTCCGTATTTTCAATATCGATATTCCTCTCTGTTTCCCCGGCCGCGGCCATTCGGTCTCGGACGTGGTGGAGGTGCTGGAATCGGATACCATTAAGCCCGGCTGCTATTACTGCCAGCCCATCGGCTATTGCCCGGTTCCCTTTGATACCGAAAAGACCCAAAACAAAATTCCGGACATGATGGAAGTGGTCTATGTTAAACCCTCGTGCGAGCCCTCCGTGCAAAAGGTGGGTACCGGTCTTCGGGACATGCAGCGCGTGGTGGAAGGACTGGTGGAGCCCTTCTTTCTGGAGGACGACGTGGCCATTTTATGTAACGAGGAAGGAAAACTGAACGGTATGCCGGCGAACAGGCCGGTGTTTGACAAGGAAGGAAATCTCCTGGATACCATTTACGGTCCCTTTATGGTCTGCGGGTATAAGGACGGGTCCTTTGTGTCGTTGCCGAAAGACAAACAGCGTGCTTTTGTCGAAACCTTCCGCATGACCCCCGAACGGGAACACGACGTCTTTGAGCCGGAATTTGCCGGGAGGGATGCCCGATGAACGAGCTACAGCAGAGTAGACCGTATAAGGTGGTCATTCGGCTGAATGCCGAAGAGCTCAAACGGTTTAAGTCCCGGTTTCATGAAGTCAAAGCCTCCCGCCAGGATTTCCTGCGGGGGGTTCTCATTGCCGGCTGTGAGGAAATTTCTCTGCAGCCTTCGGAGGCGGAACTCTATGAAACCGTTTGCAGCGTGGGGCAGAGCCTTTGGCGGTTGTCCGACCGGTATTTAAAATCCGGAAAAACCATTCCGAAGGAACTCAAACTTGCGGTGGAACAAAACCAGTGGCAGCAGCGCCTTCTCATGCGCTGGATGCTTCGTACCTAGGAAAGGGGGCCTTTTTTGAGCTATACCACCGATGCGGCGGAGAGTGTCATCCGCATTACGTTAAACGGAGCCGAGAGGCTGCTTCGCGTAACCGGCCGGGGCGCCGTGGATCTGACGAGACTTTTGCGCGCGGTTTTGCAAAACAAACGGTCCGGTCCCGGGAAGGAGAGGATACAGGACTTTTTGTCCACCGGCCGAAACGTCAAAATCTTCCGGCTGCCGAAATCCCTTTTGAAAGCCTTTACCTGTGAGGCCAAACGCTACGGTGTGCGCTTTGCGGCGGTCAAGAACCGGGATGACAAGGAAAATCCCACCCTGGATATTCTGGTATCCGAACCGGAAGGCCCCAAGGTATGCCGGATTCTGGACAAGTGCCGAGAAGGCAAAGCCGACCTAAGCCGGCTGGAAGCCGAAGCCCTGGAGGAAGCCAAACGGTATATGGAAGAGCAAAAGGTCCAAAGAGTTCAAAAACAGAAAACGGACCCGGCCGGACATATCATAGACAGCTTGGTGCCGACCGGGCCGGAGGAAACGCCCCCGGACCCTTTATTCGGCGCGGCGGGGAGGAGACCTCTGTCCGCGCCTTCCTTCAAAAGCAGCGAGAGGCCAGGCGATCCCGTCGGTTTTAAAAAGCCGTCGGTCCGGCAGGCCCTTGTATCCCTTCGCCGGGAGAAAGACAGGGAAGATGCGGAAGGTCTCCGTTTCGAGAGGCAGGTTTTTGGAAAGGACGGTGACAGAGAACGATGAGCCAATTTGATTTAGAACAGTGGAAAGCCGAGCGGAGACAAATCGAAAAGGAGACACGAACCCTTTTAAATGAGACACTGAAAAAGCTCCCCGGTGATTCGCTTTTGCTTCGGGGATTTTGCCAAACT
Source organism: Acutalibacteraceae bacterium (assembly GCA_045639905.1). GTDB lineage: Bacteria > Bacillota > Clostridia > Oscillospirales > Acutalibacteraceae > RGIG426. Next base: position 59,079 of record JAZUDZ010000054.1, on the reverse strand, counting down.
CTGGCCAAATTTCCGGAGCAGTCTTCTTTAAATATTTTGCTGCTTTCCGTGCAGGACCCGGCGGCTTTGAAAATTCAAACCCGAAAGGGCTGGAAAGAGCAGAATTTAAACGTGGCCTTTGATGCGGTTCCCCTTCGCCTGATGCTGCCCGGCAGGTCGTACACCAAATCCGACGGCAAAGTCGGCGTGTACTGGGATGTGGTGAATTTCTTTGACATCCGTCAAACCGACGCATTGGCAGAAAGCAAACCGGAAGAAAAGCCCAAACGGGGAAAGGAGATTTTGACGACCTTCCTGCATGCCCCCGGTTTCCCGCCGGTGACCCGGGAGGACGGCCCGCTTGCATCCGGCCGCAGTGCTCAGTGGCAAACGGAGTCCGGGCGACTGCTTCTCTGTCCCGCTCGGTCGGATTTGCAGCTTCTAACCGATACGCTGATGGCGCTGGGGACTCGGTTCCTGGAAAAGGATTCAATCTCCGACGAGCAAAGAAGTGCCCTGTCGGCCGCCGCCGCATTGACGTTTTGTTTTTCGGAAGGCCAGGCGGATACCTTTGTGCCGGGCTTTGCCATCCCCTCCGTGGAGGGGGAGGTCAATGCCGACGAAATGATGCGGCTGCTGAAAATCATCCGACGGGTGTTTCGGGACTTTTGCGTTTTGTATAAAACGGGACAGGAGCCGAAGCCATGAGAAAAGAAACCGTTGCCGCCCTGATCGGGGCGGCTTTTTTTCTTTGGATGGGCCTGTTGCTGGCGCCCGGATTTGAAACCGGATTTCTGTCCGGCCTTGCAAAGGCCAACGAGGCGCTTTCTCATCCGTTTACCCTGACAATTTGCTCCAAAAGCGCTTCCGTGGCGCTCTTGAGTCTCCTGTTTTACGGCGGCATTTTGCTGTTTTTAAAGGAAAACATACAGGGACAAAACAAACTGCATTCCCACGGCTCCGGGCACTGGGGCAATCCCTTTGCCTTTAAAGCCAGGTATGGGGATAAGAAGGAGGAAAACAATATGATATTAACGGAGCATACGGCCATAAGTCTTAATACCCATCGCCATATGCGCAATTTAAACACGTTGGTGGTCGGCGGGTCCGGCGCCGGCAAGTCCCGGTTTTATGTCCTGCCGAACGCGCTCAGTCTCAATAACGTGTCCCTGATTTTCACGGACCCCAAATCCGCTCTCTGCGAGTCGGTGGGGCATATTTTAAAAGACCGGGGCTACAAGATCCGGGTGCTGGATCTTCTGCACATGGAGCGCAGCCACGGATACAACCCCTTTCGGTATTTGCGGGATGATAACGACGTACAGAGACTCATTACCAACCTGTTTCAGAATACTACGCCGAAAAACAGCCGAAGCCAGGACCCCTTCTGGGACCAGGCGGCTTCCATGCTGCTGTCCGCCCTCGTCTATTATCTTCTCTACGAGGCGCCCCCGGAGGAGCAGAATTTTGCCACCGTCATGGAAATGATCCGCGCCGGCGAGACCGACGGCGAAAACGAAAAGGCCAAATCTCCTTTGGACCGTTTATTTGATGCGCTCGAGAAACGAAATCCGGAGCACGTGGCGCTCAAATACTATCGCTCCTACCGTTCGGGCTCGGTCAAAACCTTAAAATCCATTCAGCTCAGTTTGATGACCCGGCTCGAAAAATTTAATCTGGACAGTCTGGCTTCCCTGACCGCCTATGACGAAATGGATTTAGACAAAATCGGTCTTGAGAAAACCGCCCTTTTTTGTGCGGTGCCGGATAACGATACGAGTTTTAACTTCCTTGTATCGCTTCTCTATACCCAGCTGTTTCAGATGCTGTATGCGCGGGCCGACGCAGAGCCGTCCAAACGGCTGCCCGTGCCGGTTATGTTCTTCTTTGATGAGTTTGCGACCACCAGCCGGGTCGGTGACTTCGACAAACTTCTGGCCACCATGCGAAGCCGGGGCATATCCGTTTCCATTATCCTTCAAAACGTTTCCCAGCTTAAGAAACTCTTTGAAAAGGAATGGGAGTCCATCATCGGAAACTGTGACAGTTTTCTGTATCTTGGAGGAAACGAAGAGTCCACCCATGAATACGTCTCCAAGCTTCTCGGAAAGGAGACCATTACCTATCGGGAATCCTCCAGGTCCAAAGGCCGCTCGGGCAGTTTTTCCACCTCGGAGCATAAGACGGCCAGAGATCTTTTGCAAAGTGCGGAGGTAAGGATGCTGGATAACCGGAAAGCCCTCTTGTTTGTCCGGGGGGAAAGTCCCATAGAAGACGAAAAATATGATGTAACCAAACACCCTTTATATGAAAAAACCGCCGAGGGCGGCGGGAAACCGTTTGTGTACGGGACCGATACGGAAAGTACGGTCCTGCTTTCTTTGACGGATGCGGCCGGGGAAGAGACGGAAGATACACGGCCGGTTCCGTCCGTCGAATGTTTAAGTGACACAGAGCTTTATGATATATTTGTGCTAGACCGGGCAAGAGAACTTTGCCCGGAAGCTGAAAACAGCAGAAAGGATAATAAATGAAAAAACAGAAAAAATGGATGCTCAGAGCCGTCGTTTTTACGGCTCTTTTTCTTTTTGGCACCATCAGTGCCAGTGCGGCGGGCGACAATCCGCTGACGGTGGTGAACAACCTGTCCGACTTTATCTTCGGTCTCATTCGTGCCGTCGGTATCATTCTCCTCGGCTGGGGGATCGTGCAGGTCGGTTTGTCTCTCCAGAGCCACGATCCGTCGCAAAGGTCCAATGGCTTTTTGACGCTGGCCGGCGGTATTGTCATTACCTTTGCCAAAGAAATTTTAAATCTCATTGTCGGATGAACGGGACATCAAAAACAAAAGGAGGTGAGGCCTTGTGTCCGATAACTGGGTGGTACAGAATCTGGAAAACGCTCTGCATGTCTGGAACGAAAAGCTGACGGAAATCTGGCAGCTGTTGACCTGCTCTCCCGAGTCCTTTCAGGGCGGAAAGGTTTGGACGGTCATTGAGTCAATTTACGGTGCCCTGCAGGCGGTTGGTTACGCCCTTCTTGTCTTGTTTTTTGTGGTCGGGATTGCCAAAACCTGCAGCACCTTCACGGACCTGAAACGGCCGGAGCCGGTCCTCAAAATGTTTTTGCGGTTCGTGCTGGCCAAGGCCGCCATTTCCTATGGCCTTGAGCTGATGCTGGCCATTTTGCATATCGTACAGGGAACCATCAACACCATTATGCAGTCGGCGGGCTTTGGGCAGACCAACCAAATGCTGCTGCCCCCGGAAATCGTGACGGCGGTGGAGGACTGTGGCTTTTTTGAAAGCATTCCCTTGTGGGCCGTGACCCTCATCGGCGGACTGTTCATTTGGGTGTTGTCGTTTTTAATGATTTTAAGTGTTTACGGGCGCTTCTTCCGTATCTATATGTATACGGCCATAGCGCCCATTCCGCTGTCGACCTTTGCGGGCCTATCCACGCAAAGTACCGGTGTGAGTTTCTTAAAAAGCTACGCGGGCGTGTGCCTTGAGGGGGCGATTATCGTCCTTGCCTGTGTAATCTTCTCCGCTTTTTCTTCCGGCCCGCCCACCGTGGCACCGGGTGCCGCGGCCACCATGGTCTGGAAATATATCGGAGAAGTGATTTTCAACATGCTCATTTTGGTCGGTGCCGTGAAGATGTCCGACCGGGTTGTAAAGGAAATGATGGGGCTTTGAGAAGAGACCCCCTACCCTCTGAGGCGAAACGAATTTGAAAAGTTCGGAAAACACCAACGAAAATATATTGAAAAGTTGGTAAAAATGCCATGCGAAACATTTGAAAAGTTGGCAAAAATGCCATGCGAAACATTTGAAAAGTTGGTTGGAGGCGATGACATGCTTCGCTGAAAAATCGAATCATTCATTGAAGAACGCCTGAAATCTGACTCGCAGAGGATTCTGTTGATTTCATTCCGGTCTCACATCAATTGTAAACTAACATTGGTTTTGCTTTTCTCGAAAATCGTCGGTTGCATTCGCGGGATGATATATGGTAATATATATTGAATATTACCCAAAGGGGGAAAAAGAATATGATGAAGAAACTGACAGCCATTTGTTTGACACTGATTCTTCTTTGCGTGATGCTACCTATAATACCTCTTGCAGCATGGGAAGATGCGGGCATCTATGGTGGTGAAACATCCGTGGAAGTGTCCGAAGAGACCTCGGAGGAAACCTCGGAAGAAGAACCCGAAGAGCCGACGGAAGTGACGCTTGCACTCGGTGAAACCTATGAAGTGACAGACGGGAATTCGCTGATCCTTCATTTTACACCGGAGCAGAGCGGCCCGTATTCCTGGACCGGCAAAAACTCCGAAAAAACCGGATACATGAGCGGTACGATTTTGGCCGCCGCCACTCCGGTTCTGGATTTTTCGGTCACCAATGACAACCCGACCGGCAATATGGTTTTGACGAAGGGAACCGCGTATACGTTCCGTCTGTTCGGCGGATTCGGAACGGCAACCTTCAGTTTAAACCCGACCCCCATCAAGGATATTGCGGTTGGTGCCAAAGAGAATGTGCTGCTGACCGGAGAAAATCAAAGAATGTTCTATCGCCTGACCGTAAGTGAGGCGGGCGATTATGTGATTCGCTCTTCCATGTCGGACGGCGATCCGAACTTGTGTGTGTATGACAATACATGGAAAGTGACCAAAAGAGCGGATGATGCCGCCTCCAGACTGAACTATGTGTATTCCGTGCATCTGAACGCGGGACAAAGCCTTTTGCTGAGCTCCGGCTTCTATGAAGATAAAGCGGGATACTGCATCATGAGCGTAGAGACGGCCCCGACAGAGGTGACGGGCGTGGAAATTGCCCGCACCGAAGGATGGCTTGTGGAAAACTATGTGGGGGAAGTGACGTTCGTCGAGGCCTATGTGACCCCGAGTTCGCTGAAGACCGGTCTTAACTGGAGCATTGATGACACCGAAACCGCAACCATCAATTCCACGGTGACGGGCTTCGGCGGCGGCAGCTGCGGAGTCCGGTTTCTGAAACCCGGAACCATTACACTGACCGTGGAAACCACAGACGGGTTTACGGATTCGATTGAATTGACCGGCGTCGACGTGCCGGAACTGGTCCTGGACGAAGAAAGAGTTACCGGACTCAGCGGACAGGCGGCCGAGGACATTTTCAACTTCACACCGGAGGAAGACGGTCTGTATCGCGTATTTGTCACATCCCCCGAGTATGATGTGGAAGTGTATATCAGCGACCTGGCCGGTGAAGTCGGATACTATGAAGCCCAGGGCAGAGACTGCTCCTTCAGCATTTTGATGTCTGCCGGAGAAACCTGGAGAGGCGATTTTTACCTCGCCGAGCCCGACATGAAGGGCGACTATCCGAAAACACCCGTTCCGGTAACCGTTTTGGTTTGCAAGGATGTGGAACCGACCGGATTTATGCTGGACTATGAGGGAGATTTGTACCTGTATACGGACACGGCCTATGGCCCGTCCATCAGCTATGCACCCTTCGGCGATGCCGTTTCCGAAAGTATAAGAATCTATTTGTCCAACCCGGCCATTATGACCTATATGTCACCGTATGGTCTGGTCGGCGTTTCACCCGGCGATGCGCTGTTCCGCCTTCAGGGTGCAACCACCGGCGTCTATACGGATTTTGCCGTTACGGTTTTGGATCCTTTGGAACTGACAGTCGGAAGCACGACAGAAGCCCCGTATTCGGTGATGGGCGGTGCCGTGTGCACCTTCACCCCGGAAGTGGACGGCCTGTATGCGTTCCGCGCCGAGACAGCCGATATGGTTCCGATTGGCGGCGCCATTCTGGACGAAAATTACTTCGCCGAAGAATACACCGTGAATTTCCTGGAAGAAAACGGCAAACATGTTTGGCGTGCGGAAGCCTATTTGCTGGCCGGACAGACCTATTACATTGAAGGCGACTACACCGCTCCGCTGAACGGCGAAACCGTGATTCCGTTTACCGTACAGCAGGTGGAAGACCCCATTAAGGAAATCCAGGTGGCGGCAGCCCCCACCAAAACGACCTATGTCGGAAATTCCGTTTTCAATCCGTCTCTTGCCGGACTTAAACTTTCCGTCATTTACGAATCCGGCAAAGAAGAGATTTGGAGCTATGATGACAATCAGAGTCTGCAAATCGGCGGCGAGGCTTTGGGCGTTGATGTGATGATGAACTCTCCGACAGCTGCTTCCCTGTATATCTATACCAGCCGGTCCGAGGTTGCCATTCCGTTGACGATTACCGACGAGCCGGAAGAAATGAGCTCTTTGAATGTAACGGTTCCCGTGCCCGTGGGTGGGGAACTCGGACAGCAGGCAACCTGCGCATCGGAATACGCCACCAGCATCAGCAGCTGCTGGATGAATGACGCCGAAGCCACGTTCAGCGCGTTTGAGAAGGATAAGACATACATGCTGCGAGTGAAGCTCACATACGACAGAGACCTTGTGGTTCCGTCCGAAGATTTTGAGCTGAAACTGAACGGCGTGCCGGTGGAAGACTTTATTGACCATGCCGGTATCGTAGAATTTGTCGTACCGTTTGTGGCATTGGATCCGGCCTTAACCACCACCACAACAACGACCACAACAACGACCACTACGACGACCACGACGACCACCACGACGACCACCACGACAACGACTACGACGACGACTACGACGACCACCACCGAGGCGCCGACCACGACGACCACGACCACCGTGCCGACGACAACCGAAGGATCCGGAACATCGACGACCACAGAGGAGCCGACCACGACCGCCACTGTTCCGGGTGAGCCGACGACGGACGCCACCACGACCACAACCGTCACGGTGCCGACGACCACGATGCAGCCTTCCGAAGAGTCGGAAGAGTCTGCTGGACCGTCCGAAGATTCGGCGGATATTTCGGAAGAACAGTCGGACGAGTCGGATATCCCCGAAATCCTTTACGGTGATGTTAACGACGACGGAATTGTGAACCTGGAAGATGTGCTGCGACTCCGTAAATATTTGGCCGGAATGGAAAATGAAGTGGATGAGATTAATGCGGATGTGAATCTCGATAAAGTGCTGGATATGAAAGACGTTTTGATGATTCGCAAGTTCTTGGCATTCATCCTCGCAAAACTCGGTTAATCTATATGACGCGCTCTCGATTGAGGGCGCGTTTTTTGATACTCTCAAAACAAAAAGATTGAATCGCGGCAAAAAAATATGGTAAGATAAAAGAGGTAAATCAAATCTTTTATATAGGAGTGATTCTATGAAAATGATGAAAAAATGGATTGCGGTATTGCTTTCGGTGCTGTTTGTCTGCACCATGCTGCCGCTGTCTTCCCTGGCTTTGACCCCCGGCAAGACGGAAGAAGCACTGGTCGGAGCCGAGGACGGAACGTTGGTTTTCGGGGAGGAAAAGTACCTGACAGAAGGAACCAACTATGTTTTGAGTTTTACGCCGGAAGAGTCCGGGGTATATGTGTTTAATGTCGGTGCTTCGTCCGCGAGTCTGGAGCTTGAGTGGGAAGTGGTCTTGAATGACTCTTATATAGACGGCGGGTACTCCTACGCAAATGACAAAAACGGACTTATTTTGCAGGCAGGCGCTACATATTTGTTTACACTGCATGCTTATTACGACGGTGTCGCGATTTGGCTGGAGAAAGGTACCTTTTCGGACATTGCTTTCGAGGAGGATACGGAGGTTCGCCTCGGCGCATCCAGTTCGGATCAAGTTTATCGCTTCGTTCCGGAAGAGACGGATTTCTATGTGATCCGGTCTTTCAAGTCTTCCGGAGATGCGCGCGTATGGCTTTATGATGAGGATTTTAACGAGATCGGGTATGCCGATGATTTTGGTAACTCCTATGACTATAAGCTTTTCGAGAATCTGACCGCCGGCAAGGCCTATTATATCAAGACATCGCTTTATGATGATTACGGTATCTTCCATATGGTTATAGAAAAGGCCGTAGAGCCGACTTCGATGCAGCTTGTCGCAGCTTCGAACAACCCTGTCGAGACGGGAAATTCCTATGGATTGTATACCGTGACGGAACCGGAAAATGCCTATCCGGTCCTTGCGGAATGGTCCATCAGTGATGAGTCTTTGGCGGCGATTGAATCCTACGATTCGGATTATATCAATTTGTCGTTCATCAAGGCGGGAATCCTGACGGTAACGGCCAAAACGGAAAACGGTCTGAAAGCAGAGAAGGAGCTTGAAATTTTCGATCCTCCCGTACTGACTGTCGGAGAGACTTACTCGATTTCGACGATTCTTTCCTATACCGGTCGTTTGATGACCTTTACGCCGGAAGAGACCGGATCTTACCGCTTCATGGTTTCCACGGAGGAGGGCGATGTCGATTTAAGTCTCTCGCAAGACGGCTCGTATATCACGTCCACCTACGGTTCCAACTTTACGATTTCCCAGGAACTGGAAGCGGGACAGACCTATGCGGTGTGGCTGTATGCCTATGAGCACGGGGTCGTCGATGCGGATATCCTTGTGGAAAAAGAAGTGGATCCCACCGGATTTATGCTTGCAGATAATCAGGATGCCCTGTATCTGTTCTCAAACGGTGACAACCAAATGGTAAGCTTCCGCCTGGCTCCGTTCGGGGATGATTTTGCAGTGGATGACCTTTTGGTCTCCGTGGAGGATCCCACCGTTGTCACCTATGATGACATGTACAGTATGGTGATTGCCGGGGATGCCGGTGAAACGAACCTGGTCGTGTCCAGCGCGACTCTGGGACTGGAAAGCTCCATTCCGGTGATTGTCTGCGATCCCTCCGAGCTTCTCCTTGACCGGACGGTGGACGCAACACGTTTGCATAGCGAAGCGGTTACCTCCTTTACACCGGAAGAGGACGGCGTATATGTTTTCACAGTGGATCTTCCCTCGGAAGTCGAAGTGCAGGGGTATATCATGTATCAAGGACCGGATACAACGGAGTTCATTGCCAACAACACGGTAACAAACGGCCACCTTGCCCTGTCGGGTACACTGCAAGCCGGTAAGACCTATGATGTGGTTTTCTGGTGCTATGAATATCCGGGAGACACGCTTCCGGTTACGACCGAGCTTGTGGAAGATCCGGTTGAGGAAATTCTGCTGGCTGCCGCACCGACCCAAACGACCTATTACGGATACGATGTGTATTCGGCTTCTTTGGATGGGTTGAAACTCAATGTAAAATATGCGTCCGGCAAGGAAGAGGTTTGGACCTACGAAGAGGGACAGCCGCGACAAATCGGAAAAGAAACCCTGATCTATTATACCGATTGGGAGTCGGGTTCAACGGAAGCGTCTCTGGTGCTGCAGGTCGGTCATTCGGAATTGTCTATCCCGTTGACCGTGACATTTGAAAGAAAAGTCCTTTCTTCCGTTGAAATCCTCGCGAAACCCGCAGTCCCGGGTGAAAGGCTGCAGGAGCCGACCGTGTCTACCGGGAGTGTATGGATTGCTTCGACGCAGTGGGTCCACAATGGAGAAAACATTTCCTATTTGGAACCCTGTGTGGAAGGGGAAGATTATTTCGTAACGATAAACCTGCTTTTCGATATGTTTGATGTCGTTTTGGACGATACTTTCACAGTAACCGTGAACGGAGAGGAACCGGATATGTTTGAGGTGTTCCCGGAGGAAGGCTACATTCTTGTCATCTGGGGTACAACCGCCACCGAACCGGAACCGACAACCACCACAACGACGACAACCACGACAACCACAACGTCGACCACGACCACAACGACCACGGCCGAGCCGACCACGACCACAACCGAGCCGACCACGACGACAACGGAAGGCGAGGTTACTCCGACCACCACGGCAGTTCCGGATGAGTCCGGAGACGTGTCCGAAGATGAATCCGGCGATCAGTCGGATGAATCCGGTATTTCCGAACTCGTGTACGGTGACGGAAACGGGGACGGGGTTGTCGACATGAAGGACGTCTTACTCCTTCGTAAATATCTGGCTGGCCTGGCCGACGAAATCGATCAGCTGAACGCCGATGTGAACGGCGATAAATCGCTTGACATGAAAGACGTTTTGATGATTCGCAAATACCTGGCTCACATGATTGAAAAATTAGGTTAAACAAATTTTTAGACGCGCTCTCGATTGAGGGCGCGTCTTTTCTTGACAACATACAAAAAGCGCTTGACAATATAACGGTATTCCGTTATAACATAAGAAAGAAAGGGGTGAGAGGATGACACTTCAAAGAATACTGCAGGAAAAAAACATATCGGGCTATCGTCTGTCGAAGGACAGCCGGGTACCGTATATGACCATACACGATTTGATCACCAACAAATCATCTCTCACAAAGTGTAATGCGGAAACGGTTTTCCGTATTGCGAAGGCGCTTGGGACCAGTGTGGAGGAACTGCTGGAGCCTTGTCTGAAACCCAGAATCTCTTTTGAATTGTTTAAGAGCAATGTGTGTCACAGACTGAAGGAACTTGGGGATATTGATTTTTTGTCGGAAGTTATCGGGAGTGATACAATACCGGAATATTATGACCTGGAATGGTATCCGGAGTGTCTGTATTTGCTGGCCATGACGGATTACATAAGCCGGATAAACGGCATTCCGCTTTGTTCGGATTACGATCATTTGCGCGTCATGCGGCTGACATCCGTTTTGTATCCGGCAAGTGTTTTGGCGGAGGATTTGGCATCCAACTCAAACGAGGCCAAGGAAAAAGCCTTACGGGAATGTATTCCCGAGTTTAAGAGATATAACATTGTTGAAAATGAGGTGAGAAATATTGTTTGATAACGAAGTCCAGTTCACGAAAAAAAGATATGGACAAGTATTTGGGTGAACTGGCAAAAGCATATAAGCGTCTCGGAGGGCGGAACACACCAGTTGAAATCGTTTTGGTGGGTGGCGCCGCCGTCATAGAAAACTACGGATTTCGCAATATGACAACAGATATTGATGCAATTCTTCCTGCTGTCAGCATTATGAAGGAGGCCATCCGTCAGGTGGCCGATACGTTTCATTTGCCGAGGGGATGGATGAATGCGGACTGTATGAGAACCGCGTCCTATTCTCCCAAATTGCTGGTTCGCTCAAAGCCGTATAGGACGTTCAATCAGGTGCTGCAGGTCCGGTACATATCGGGGGAATATTTGATTGCAATGAAACTGAAATCCGGCAGAGAGTACAAAACGGATTTGTCGGATATTGTCGGCGTTCTTGCCGCACATGAAAAACAGGGGAATCCGATTTCTTTCGAATCCATTTCGGAAGCGGTTTCGGATTTGTACGGAAGTATGGATCAGATCAGTGAGCGCTCCCTGGCTTTTCTTCGTTCCGTAATGGAACACGGAGAATTTGAGAAGATGCACACCGCCATCTGGGAAAGTGAGAAAAATGCCAGACAAATACTGGTTGATTTTGAGCAGGCGTATCCCGGAGAGTTGACTGCGGAACGTGTCAGCTCGGTTATTGATGCGGGGACGAAAAACAGAGCCGATAAGGCATCGGTTCGGGCCACTCTTGCCCGACTGAAACAAGAGCAACAAGAGGAAAATCACATCGACAGATCTCCGGACAGAGGAGAGGAACGGTAAACAACGGCCCGGATGGTTTTCGTTCGGGTCTTTTAGCAGAAAGGAAATCAAATGGAAGTAAAAATCAATCGGGAGATTCGGAATTATACCGAATCTATTTTTTTCGGGCTGTCAGTCAGACAGTTCGTTTTTTCTTTATGTGCGGTTTTGTCGGCGGTGGGGGCCTGGTTTTTGCTGAAGCCGCTGATCGGAACCGAAGCAATCTCCTGGGTATGTATTGTCTGTGCCGCACCCTTTGCGGCTCTCGGCTTCGTTCGATACCACGGACTGCCGGCTGAAAAGCTTTTGTGGGCCGTGCTTCGCTCGGAAATTCTGGAGCCGAAACAGCTATGTGCCAGGTGCGAGAATTTGTATAAGAATTTGATGACGGAGGAGAAAAACAAGTGAAAACGTTACAAACGATTTTAAAACAGGAAAAAGAACCCTATCGCGTTCCGCGTCGGGTTCAGGATTTGATTCCCATTCGCCGTATCTGGCCGGATGGGATTTTTTTGACGGGAAACAAATTTTCCAAAAGCTGGAAGTTTTCCGATATCAATTATCAGGTGGCAAGCAAAGAGGATAAGGAGGACATCTTTCTGGATTATTCCGATTTGCTGAACGGTCTGGACAGCGGTGCCACCACGAAGATTACCATTCATAACCATCCGATGGCACAGCAGGATTTTGCGGAAGACGTACTGATGAAAATGAAGGAAGATGGACTGGATTTGTATCGGGAGGAATATAACCGGGTGCTGTGCGAGAAGGCACTGAATTCCAAAGGCTTTGCCCAGGAAAAGTACGTAACGGTAACCATTCAGAAGAAAAACGTAGAAGAAGCCAGAGCGTATTTTCGCCGTTTGGACGGGGAACTTTCCCGCCATTTTGCGGATCTCGGGAGTCGATGCCGGGCACTGACGGGCGAAGAGCGGCTGAAGATTTTACACAGCATCTACAGGCCCGGAGAGGAGGACCGGTTTTTCTTTGACTTTTCGGATTCCGCCAAAAAAGGACACGACTTTCGCGATACGATTTGTCCGGATTTTGTGGAGAGACACGCGGATTATGTCCTTCTCGGCAAAACGTATATGCGTATTTTGTATTTGAAGGACTATGCCAGTTTTATCAAAGACAGTTTCGTGTCGGAACTGACGGATGTAAGCCGAAACATGCTGCTCTCCGTTGACGTGGTTCCGGTCCCCACCGATGAGGCCGTAAGAGAGGTGGAAAAGCGACTGCTGGGAGTGGAAACAAATATCACAAACTGGCAACGTAAGCAAAATCAAAGTCAGAACTTCTCTGCCGTCATCCCCTATGATATGGAACTTCAGCGAAAAGAGGCCAAAGAGTTCCTGAATGATTTGACTTCCAGAGACCAGCGCATGATGCTGTCGGTTTTAACGCTTGGTTTGTCGGCAGACAGTCTCGAGGAGCTGGATAGCCTTACCGAAACCGTTCTGTCCATTGCCGGCAAGCACCTGTGCCAGCTGGCTGTGCTGAAGTTTCAGCAAACGGACGGACTGAATACCGTATTGCCGATCGGGTGCCGTAAAATCGATAATTTCCGTACGCTCACCACCGAAAGTCTGGCGGTCTTTATGCCATTCAAAGTTCAGGAGATTATGGACAAGGGCGGAATCTATTTCGGGGAAAATGCCATCAGCCACAATCTGATTTTGTGCAACAAGGAAAACCTGCTGAATCAGTCGGCCTTCCTGCTGGGCGTCCCGGGCTCCGGCAAATCTTTTTCCGCCAAGGAACTGATCACCTTTTTGATGCTGAATACGGAGGACGATATTCTCATTTGCGATCCGGAGGGGGAATATGCATCGCTGGTTTCCGCCATGGGGGATATCGGTTCGGTCATTCATATTTCCGCCGGAGGGAAAGACCGGTTGAATGCCATGTATATGGTGGACGGATACGGAGAAAATGACCCCATTGTGGTAAAGTCGGAGTTTGTTATGTCACTGATTGAACAGATTGATAAGAGGGGGGTGGGCCCGCGGCACAAATCGGTGATTGACCGCTGTATCGGCGAGGTCTACCGAAAGGCGGCGGAATCCGGCGAGGTGTGCACGCTTTGTACTCTTAGAGAAATGTTGCTGACCCAGCCGGAACCGGAGGCGAAGGATGTGGCTTTGTCTCTCGAACTGTACACGACCGGGTCTTTAAATATTTTCGGACGGGAGAGCAATGTGGATTTAGACCGCCGTGTCGTGGTCTTTGATATTCACAGTCTGGGTTCTCAGCTGAAGCCGACGGGACTTTTGGTGATCACCGATACCATGCTGAATCGTGTGACCTTAAACTGGAAAAAAGGAAAACGGACCCATATCTTTCTTGACGAATTTCACGTGGTATTTGAAAATGATTTTTCCGCCCAGTTTTTCAGTTCTGCCTGGCGACAGTTCCGGAAACGCAATGCTTTCCCGACGGCCATTACGCAAAACGTGGAATATTTGCTGTCGTCCGTGCAGGCAAGCACCATGCTGTCCAACTCCGAGTTTGTGGTGATGCTCAGTCAGGCGGCATCTGACCGACAAAAGCTTGCGAAACTTTTAAACATTTCACCCGAGCAGCTTTCCTATATCACCAATGCAGATCCCGGGTGCGGCCTTCTGAAATATGGTTCGGCTTTGGTCCCGTATGTCAATCGATTTCCGAAGGATACGGCGCTGTATAAGCTGATGACCACCAGACCATCCGAACGGGAAGAAATGCAGAATACGGATAGACAAAAGTCAACGGCTCCCTTCAAGTGAAACTAAGTGCCAGGTGTTCAAGCAAACAAGTGGATTGTCGTTTTGGGAAATCGTGGCATTTCATGTTTCTGACTATAACGGCAGAAATATGAAACAGACAATTGATATTGTGCTTGTTTAGCACTACAATGTATTTAAAACGAAACGAAAGAATCTTTGCTCGATAGAGATGGCTAAACAACAAAGAACGGAGGAAAGCGAAATGATTTTCGTTACCGGCGATACCCACGGAAAACAGGACCGCTTTGAAAACCCAAAATGGGAAAGCACCGCATCGTCCGAGGACTACCTCATCATTTGCGGTGATTTTGGATATATTTTTCTCAATAACGAAAAAGAAATGAAGTTTTTGGACTACCTGGAAGAAAAACCGTACACCATTCTGTTTCTGGACGGAAATCATGAGAATTTTCCGGCAATTTTTGCCTATCCCGAAGAGGAATGGCACGGCGGAACCGTTCACAGGATTCGAAAGAACATTCTTCACTTGATGCGCGGTCAGATCTTTGAAATTGAAGGGAAAACCTTTTTTACCATGGGCGGTGCATACAGCATGGACAAGCATATGAGGACGGAAGGATTTTCCTGGTGGCCGGAGGAGATCCCCACCGATGCGGAATACAAAACGGCAACAAAGAATCTCATGGACCACCATATGCAGGTGGACTATATTCTGACGCATACGGCTCCGAAGGAAATGATTCTAAGAATGGGATTTGTGCCGGACGGACATGATATGGAGCTGACGGGATACCTGGAATGGCTCTTGTATGAGGTGCAGTTCAAGCACTGGTACAGCGGACATTTTCACGAGGATAGGGAAATGGCGGAGAATTTTTCCGCACTGTTCTATGATGTGATTTGTATCAGCTGAGAATATGTATGGAAGCGGGAGACACGTCTCCCGCTTTTTTCTTTTTTTTGAAAAGGGAGGTTTCATTTGCAAACGAAAAAGGATATCAAAACCAAGCGGCGTGTGCTGGAAGAGGCGGCGGAGGCCCCTATGGTGAGTCGCCGCAAAAGAAACAAACGAAAACAAAGTTTTGAGAAGTCTTCTGCAGCCGAAAACGCGGCATCTGTTGCGACATCCGGCGGATTTTCGGACGGAAACGGGGAAGAACTGTCTATGGAAAACCGGGCGGCCGATCAGGTGCAGACATTCGGAACAAAAACCGTGTCGAGGACGCTTTCCGTGCCGGACAAAGTCTTACGGCAAAACCAAAAGCGGATGCCGGACGGCGGCGACGGCCATAGGGCAGGGAGACGGCACCAAAAGGGTAACGCTTTGAAAAGCCCGCAGGGGATTTCGGCTCAAAAAGAAAAGCCGGTTATAAGGACGCAAGCGGCAAATGCCCGGCAGAGCCTTTTGAAGAAATCCAAGACAAAGGGACTAAAGACGACGGCAGCCGCTTTAAAGAGAAAACTCGAGTCGAAGGCTCTTTTACCGCTTCTTGCCGGGAGCGGCGGAATGGTACTGGTGGCCATACTGATTTGCCTTCTGGTCGGGGTGGCCGGATCCGGATTCGGTCTTCTGCTTGCCGACCGGCAGGGAGATCAAACCATAGCCGGCATCGTACAAACGATGGAGACGGAATATACGGAAGCCATTGAAACCATCCGAAGAGAAAATCCGCACGACACGGTGGAAATCACGGGAAGCCGGACGGATTTCAAGACATTGTTTGCTCTTTTCGGTGCCATGCACAGCGGCGAAGACTTGGTGAGTGTGGATGCCAATCGGGAAGCGGAAATCCGGGAGCTTTTTTGGAAACTGAATCCGGTGACGCATTCCCTCCGCAAACAAACGGAAACGCGATTTACGGAGACGGTGCTGCCAAACGGAGACATTCGGGAAGAACCGCATCCGGTTTCGGTAGTCTGTCTGAAAATCGAAACGAAGGCACAAACGCCCGAAGAGATGAAGAAAGAGTTTTTGAAAACAAAGCAGCAGCGGGATCTGTTTGACGAACTGCAAAGCGGCAGCTTTGACGGACCCTGGGGAGCCGTCTTGTATGGTCTTGACGAAAAACAGCCAACCATGGCCGCCGTTGCGGAACGGGAAGTGGGAAATGTTGGCGGACAGCCGTATTGGTCTTGGTACGGATTTTCAAAGCGGGTGGACTGGTGCGCCTGCTTTGTATCCTACTGTGCCGACGAATGCGGGTATTTGGACAAAGGCCTGTGTCCGAAATTTGCGGGCTGCCGGGGAGGCCAAACCTGGTTTTCCGAGCACGGAAAATGGGTGGAACCCCGGGAAGACATACAGCCCGGCATGGTGATTTTCTATGATTTTGAGGAGGATGGGAAACGAGACAATCTGGCCGATCATGTGGGGATCGTGACAGGTGCCGACGAGAGGCTGGTTCACACGATTGAAGGAAACTGGGACGACCGCTGTGTTCGGCGGACTCTTTCGAGAGAAAATCCGGATATTCTGGGTTACGGAAAAATCGCCTGAGAAGGGACGAAAAATAGGGTCTTCTATATTGAAAGAAAAAATAAAATGTGATAAAATACGCATGTATATTTTGTAGACGGAATGGTTTTGGGAGTGTTGTATGGAAAAGACGAAGGATTTCTTGTTTACCGTTCTCAAAAAAATGTTTAATATTCACAGTGTCAGCACAAAAATTGCGCTGACCTGTCTGATAGATTGCTTACTGCTTATGGCCATTATCGGCGGCCTGTTTTCAAGAGCTTTGTCCGACCAGGAAATGAAGTTGATGGACAATCGGCTTCACAGTGACCTCGAAATGCTGGATGCCGAACTGACCCGGGATTTCGGCAGAACCTGGGTACTGGAAAACGGGACCCTTTACTGCGGTTCGGTTCCCATCGGCGACGGTACGGAAGAAAAAGCGTTTTTGGAACCGTTTGTGAAGCTGGAAGAGCAAATCGGAACGTATTGCTACTGCTTGATGCGCAGCTCTGACGAGGGTCTCAAATGGAGAGGCGACGAGAAAACCGGATACCAGGAAGGCCACTATATCCGTGTGGCCGGCAGTACCCGCGGCGTGAACAATGAATCGCTGGTCGGAACTTACCTGAATAAGCAGGTGTCCGACGTGATTGATGAAGGAAAAGAATTTGCCGGTGTGTCTAATGTGGACGGCCGCCAGATTTATTCCGTCTACCGTCCCATTAAAGACCCCGACGGTGAAATCGTCGGTATGATTGTGGTCGGGCGTGATATGGCTGAGATGAAGCAGGATGTACGGGAAGCAACCACCGGCAGTTTTCTGGCTCTCGGTATCATCATTCTTATCGGCGGTGCCGTTATCTTCTTAATCACCGCTCAATCGACCACCGATATTACGAAGGTCGAGCAGTATCTGGACCGTATTACCGACGGAGAACTTCCGGAGGAAAAACTGAAGATTCGATCAAAAGATGAAATCGGCTGTGTGGCCGACAGTATCAACGAAATGGTGGAATCGCTGCGGGATAAGGAGCGAATGGGAACGGAGCTCTCTCTGGCTACGGAGATTCAGGCGCGTATGCTGCCAACGGATTTCCCGGCCTTCCCGGATCATACGGAATTTGATTTGTTTGCCTCCATGAGTCCGGCCAAGGAAGTGGGCGGCGACTTTTACGATTTCTTCCTGCTGGATAACACGCATCTCGTTATAAGCGCCGCGGATGTATCGGGCAAGGGTGTTCCGGCAGCCCTCTATATGGTGGTTACCAAAACCCTGATAAGAAACTACATCCAAATGGGTATGGCGCCG
Source organism: Acutalibacteraceae bacterium (assembly GCA_045639905.1). Taxonomy (GTDB): domain Bacteria; phylum Bacillota; class Clostridia; order Oscillospirales; family Acutalibacteraceae; genus RGIG426. Next base: position 41,028 of record JAZUDZ010000054.1, on the reverse strand, counting down.
GAGGAAGCCTTCTCCGTCGTGAACCACATTTTGTGTGAAAGCAACCATACCGAAATGTTCGTAACGGCCTGGCTCGGTGTGATTGATTTGGTGACCGGCGAACTGACCTTTGTCAATGCCGGACATAACCCGCCGTATATTCGCCACAAGGGTGGCGATTTTGAACCGATTCGTTCCCTCCCGGGATTCGTCCTCGGAGGAATGGATGGGCTGATTTATAAACATAAAGTGATTCCGCTGGTGCCGGGAGACAAGATTTTCCTGTATACCGACGGTGTGACCGAAGCAACAAACCCTGATCAAGAGCTTTACGGGACGGAGCGACTTTGCGCGTACCTGGATTCTCACGCTACCGATAAAGCAGAAGAAATAGTGGAGGGACTGCGTAGCGATATCGATATGTTTGTCGGTATTGCCGACCAGTTTGATGACATTACAATGCTTTTATTTGATTTTAAACACAATTTACCAAAAGATGCCGAGGACGTCGTTCGGTTCCCCGCAACCGACGAAGCCCTTCCGGATGCCCAGGCTTTCGTCGAAGAGTATATGGAGAAAGCCGGCTTCGGCATGAAGGAAACCATGCAGGTGCAGGTGGCCTTTGAGGAGATCTTTGTCAACATCGCTCACTATGCCTATCCGAACATGGACGGTATGATGAGCCTGTCCGTTGCGGCAGACGACGGAGGGATTCGCATCCAGTTTGTTGACTCGGGTGTCCCGTTCAATCCGCTGGAGAAGGAAGACCCGGACGTCACCGCGTCGGCGGAGGACCGAAAGATCGGCGGGCTTGGTATTTATATGGTGAAAAGTACCATGGACGATGTTCAGTACGAGTACAAGGACAATCGTAACATTTTGACAATCTATAAGAAAAAAGGATAACAAGCAATGAATCTAATTGAAGAAGCGATGATGTTTGCGATTCATGCCCACGAAGGGCAGAGACGCAAAATGTCGGATATTCCGTACATTCTTCATCCGGTAGAGGTTGCCAATATCATTGCCACCATGACCACCGATCCGGAGGTCATTGCGGCGGGTATTTTGCACGATACCATTGAAGACTGCGGTGTGCTGGCGGAAGAAATCCGCGACAAGTTCGGCCCTCGCGTTGCCGCACTTGTCCAGAGCGAAAGTGAGGACAAGCTGGGGGACAGGCCGGAAGAAGAAACATGGATGCAGCGCAAGGAAGACTCCTTGCTGATGCTGAAATACACCCCCAATGTGGACACGAAGATTATGTGGCTGGCGGATAAGCTTTCCAATCTTCGGTCGTTCCACCGGGCCTATGTGGAACAGGGGTATTCCTTCCTGGACTGTCTTCATCAAAAAGACCCGGCCATGCAGGCCTGGTACTATGAAAGTGTTGCGGAATACGTAAAGGAAGAACTCGGAAACACAGTCGCCTATCAGGAATATGTCGCACTGATACCACTAACATTTGGGGAGGCGAAAAAACCGAATGATTGAATTTAAAGAAAACGGCAAAGAACTGGTCATTCTGATGAAGGGGCGTTTGGATGCGAACAACGCCGGAGACGTGGAAGCCCAGATAATCGCCAAAATGGAAGAGTGCAGTCCCGAAACGGTGATCTGTGATGCTTCGGAACTGGAATACATTTCCAGCGCCGGACTTCGTGTGGTGCTTCGTTTGCGAAAGACAAACGACACGCTGCGCATTATCGGTGTATCGCCGGAAGTGTATGAAATTTTCGAAATGACCGGCTTTTCGGAATTGATTCCCATCGAAAAAGCGTTCCGTCAGGTTTCTGTTGACGGATGCGAGGTTATCGGTGTGGGTGCCAACGGTACAGTGTACCGATTGGATCCCGAAACCATCATCAAGGCCTATCGTCCCGGCATTGACCTCTCGGATATCAAACGGGAGCAGGAGCTGGCCCGAACGGCATTTGTCAAAGGTATTCCGACCGCCATTTCCTATGACGTTGTCAAGGTTGGCGAGTCTTACGGTTCGGTTTTCGAACTGCTGAACGCCAAATCCCTGACCAAGCTTATTTTGGCGGACCCGGACAGCATTGATACGCAGATTCAGACGTTTGTCGATCTGATGAAGCAGATTCATTCCACCCCGGTTTCCGAAAATGAGATGCCTTGCATGAAGGATGTGGCGATCGACTGGGTCGATTTCCTGAAGCCGTATTTGGAAGAAGGACTTTGGAATAAGCTGAAGGCTTTGTTTGAAGCCATCCCGGACAGCCACACGATGCTTCACGGTGATTATCACACCAAGAACGTTATGGTGCAAAACGGGGAGACGCTGCTCATTGACATGGACACGCTGGCTTACGGTAATCCGGTCTTTGAAATGGGTTCGGTGTACAACGCTTATGTCGGCTTCTCGGTTTTGGATCACTCCATTATCGAAAAGTTCCAAGGATTTTCTTTCGAAACCGGACAGTACATTTGGAACGAGATTTTGAAACGGTATTTTGAAACGGACGATCCGAATGTTCTCAAGGAAAAAGAAGATAAGGCCATTGTGGTCGGATACACAAGGCTGCTTCGTCGCAGCATTCGCCGCGGCGCACTGGACAGCGAGGAAGGCAAGCAGCAACTCGCATATTACGTAAAAGAAATTGAAGAGCGACTGACTCGCTTAGACAATCTTGCATATTAAAAGGAGAGTAAAAAACCATGGAAATTTTAAAGAACAAAAATGATGCTGAATTGACTTTGACTCTGTCCGGCAGACTGGACACCACCACCGCTCCGCAGCTGGAAGCCGTTGTGAACGAAGATACGGCCGATGTTACGTCCTTGATTTTTGATTTTGAGAATCTGGATTATGTTTCTTCTGCAGGTCTTCGCGTGCTTTTGTCCGCTCAGAAACTTATGAACAAACAGGGCAAGATGGTAATCCGTCAGGTGAAACCCGAAATCATGGAAGTTTTCGATATTACCGGATTCTCCGGCATTTTGACGATCGAATAAGAAGGATACCGAGAACAGCCAACCACTGTTCTCGGTCTTTTTTTTGTTTAGAAAACTTTTTGAACGAAATGAGGATATAAAAATGATCAAACGCATTTTAGCCGTTATGCTGGTTGCCTGCGTATTCCTTTCCGTTTCCCCGATTTTTTCGTTGGCGGCGGAGCCGGTTTCGTATCTGGACGAGAATGGAATCGAGCAGACCGTCAGCACATATACGACGGCAAAAGAGGAAGACGTTTCCTGGGGCGAAGCAGGGAAAAGTACCTGTGTTGTGGTAGACGAGTTCCTGTATTTTTATGACCGTTTGACCGTTTACGGTGATTTGATGCTGATTTTGGCAGACTATGGACAGGCAGTGCCGGTGAAAGGGATTTCGGTTGACGAGAACGCCACCCTCAGTATTTATGCGCAGTCAACCGGCGAAACGGTTGGCCGGTTGGTTGTTCCGAATCCGGATTCGTTGGAAGATGGTGCTGCCGGCATCGGCGGCAGCCTGGATACGGTGAACGGAGCCGTCAACATTTACGGTGGATTTGTGGAAGTGACCGGAGGAGCCGGCGCTGCCGGTATCGGCGCGGGAGCCACTTCCGGTTCGAATACGGCTGAGTCCGGAAACATTACCATCTATGGCGGTGAAGTCACCGCGACGGGAGGCTCCAACGCTTGTGGCATCGGTGCCGGTAACGGAAATTCTTCCGTCGGGGTGATTACCATTCAAAACGGGATGGTGACGGCAAACGGGAAAAACGGTGCTGCCGGTATTGGCGCCGGACACGGAGAAAACGCCGGGTGTGATGGGATTTCCATTTTAGGCGGTACGGTGAACGCAGCGAACTCCCAATACGGCGCCGGCATCGGCGGCGGAAACGGATCACCCTGCGGACCGATTGTAATCACGGGCGGTGAGATTTCCGCCCAGGGCGGCAACTATGCTGCCGGTATCGGCTCCGGATACAACGGCTCGACTTGTACGGGCATTACCATTGAAGGTGGCCGGATTTCCGCAAAAAGCGGCAACTATGCTGCCGGTATCGGCTCCGGTTATGGTGTGGGATGCGCTTGCGGAGAAGTGAAAATCAGCGGTGCCGTTATTGATGCATACGGAAAAAACGCGACCGGCATCGGTGGTCACCAAGATGATAAATACAGTGTGACCGTAACCTTGGACAGCGACAGCGCCATTTTGACAGGCTTTACGGCAGATGCCCTCAGCGATACGACCATTACGGCGTATAACACGGGGCGTGTGCCGTATGTAAAGATACAAAAGGCGGCTGTGAAAGTCGACGAAATCGGCTATGTGTATCTGACTTCCGCCGTCGCCGTGCAGCCGACGCAGAAGATTTATCTTCTTTCCGACAACAGCGAAACCGTTTACATGGATGTAGGGGAATCGTTCCATCTGGATTTGGGCACCTTTACTTTCAGCGGAGAGGTTGTGGCTCAAACGGGATGCCGTGTGGTCGAATCGACATTCGGCACGGAGACAGTCTATACGGTGGCCGATCATGCTCTCGTTTTACAGTCGGTCAAAGAGGCCACCTGTACCGAAGACGGTGTTTCAGTCGCTTTCTATCGCTGCAGCGAATGTGGTGCGGCTTTTGAAGATGAGGAGGGAGAAAATGAAATTTACAAAGAGAATCTCCCGCTTTATATTGTACCCAAGCTTGGCCATGATTTTACACACTATGTGTCCGACGGAAACGCCACGTGTCTCGAGGATGGTACGAAGACGGCGCATTGCTATCATATAGGTTGTGATGCAACCGATACCGTCACCGACGAAGGCAGTAAACTTGGGCACGAGTTCACAAATTACATATCCGACGGAAACGCCACGTGTCTCGAGGACGGTACGAAGACGGCGCACTGCAATCATATAGGCTGCGATGTAACCGATACCGTTGCCGACGAAGGCAGTAAACTTGGACATGAGTTCACAAATTACATATCCGACGGAAACGCCACCTGTTTGGAAGACGGCACAAAAACGGCCCACTGCAATCATGCGGGCTGCGATGTGACCGATACGATTATTGACGAAGGCAGTAAACTCGGGCACCAATTTACGGTTTATGAGTCCCTGAATGACGCTACCTGTACAGAGGACGGTCATAAAATCGCCCATTGCAACCATGCGGGCTGCGATGCAACCAATACCATTGTCGATGAAGGCAGTAAGCTTGGACATAAGTTCACGAATTATGTATCGGACAACAATGCCACCTGTTTGGAGGATGGTACAAAGACCGCCCATTGTGACCATGCCGGCTGTGATGCAACCGACACCGTTGTGGATGAAGGCAGTAAGCTTGGACATAAGTTCACAAATTATGTATCGGACAACAATGCCACCTGTTTGGAGGACGGCACAAAGACCGCCCACTGTGACCATGCAGGCTGCAATGTGACCGATACGATTGTCGATACGGGGTCCAAATTGGAGCATAGCTTCACCGGGGCCTGTAAAGACGATGAAAACGGAGAAACGCACAGCTACTTGTGCATAAACGGGTGCGGCGAGTATGGAAATCCCACACCGCATACCGATGGACCCGTTTGTGACGAGTGCGGCCACGTAAATGAAAATCCGGGTCCCGAGCCGCAGGAGACAACGGTTGATCTTCGTATCGGAAACAGAGAGTATACGAACATTAAAGGCGGAGAACTCCTTACGGTGGAATCTCTCGATGTGATTCAGGATATAACGGTTTTGATGCAAAACGGAGTGGATATTGAGGGTATGTCTGAGGACTGGTCCATGTCTACGAAGTTCCTGGACAGCGAGGGCCGCAGCGTACTGGAGGTGCAGCTGTTTGAACAGGGCGATGATTATATCGTCTTTAACCTCCAGTCCCATTATGCCGATTGCCCGGGTGCCGATGTACAGGATTTCCAAATTATGCTGATTCGCGTCCAGCTGGAAGAGTCCGGAACGTATTTGGGCGATGCAAATGATGACGGAAACATTGACATGAAGGATGTCCTGCTTATGCGTAAATATTTGGCAGGCCTGGCCGATACGGTTGACTTGGCCAATGCCGATGTAAACGAAGACAAATCTCTTGATATGAAGGATGTCTTAATGCTTCGTAAGTTCTTGGCAGGGCTCATCATGAGACTTGGCGCGTAACCCTTTCAGAGAATGAACACCGTGAATGGCAGAAATGCTTTTCACGGTGTCTTTTTTTATTGACTCTATACTCCTTTGGGAGTATAGTCTAGAAAACGGCAAAAGAAAAGGGGCGACCAGATGATGAATGCCTATGACAAAATCTATCTTGAAAAGGCAAGAACCGCTCTCGGCAGAATGCTCGACTACGGGGTATACGGTTTGCAGGTTGACCTTGTCTCATTTTGGGAATTGTTTCTTGCTTCTCCGGTGTCCGGGCAATTTGAATATGGAGATGTGTCGGTACTTGCCGGCAGGTCCGGTGTAGAGCTGGCTTTGATGGTGACGGACAGAAAACAGGAATACCCAAACCCATTTTTTTCAGAAGAAAAAAGTGAAGAATACTGGGTCGGTTGGGCTTTGGCATATTTCCAGTGGAAGACATGCCTTACTTTTTCGGAGATAACGGAGTTCATTTCCGTAGAGGAGGTACGAGGTATGTATTTCCCGTACCACGAAATGGACATATGTCAGTTCTGTGACCGAATGTCCGAAATCTATGTTTTGAGGAAGAAACAGACAAACCTAAAGCGGAAACGAGTCGCCGCGGGCCTGACTCAGCGGGAACTGGCTTCTCTAACCGGAATTCCGATTCGAACCATTCAGCAGTATGAACAGGGACAAAAAGACATCAACAAGGCAAGGGCAGAATATGTGATTGCTTTGGCTCGTGCTCTTGCCTGTGATCCTTTGTTGTTACTTGAGCGTGGAATGCCTAAAACACGTGACTGATTCTTTTTTTTGTTGCTGTGGTTTCATAAATCATAAAATGATGGTATAATAAAAATGTATATACATATGGAAGGGGCGACAACATGAATGTATTGCTGTTTGAAAGCATTGCTTTCGGCATTTCGGTAATCGGTTTTGTTTACGGACTGATTACGGTCTTTATGACCGATTCTCCTCTGTATTTCAGAACGATTATCAGTGCCGTCGGCTGTTATGCTTTGGAAGAGCTTTGGGTCATCGTTGATGTACTGACCGATGCTGAGGATGCGGTGGTTTCGGTTCGTTTGATCGGTATCTTCGGATGCTTCTGTGCCTTCTTGACAGCCTCGCGAATCTTGAATAAAGTTCTGTTTGACAAGGGACAAACAAAGATTTGTATTCCGGCTGTTCTGGTTTCGGTTATTTTCATGGGCCTGGTTGTTTTGTGTGCCGTGTTGTCTGCACAAACCAATCCGGTTTTGACCCCGGTTCTGACCTGTGCGATTCTTCTTCCGCCAATTGTGGATTCCTATTATGAGTGTAGGCAGCTCGCCGCATTCGGGAAAGAGGACGCACGTGCCGGAGCCGTTCGTCCGATTGCGCTTTTGGTTTTGCTGGAATATGCGATTTCCATCGCTTACATCTTATTACATGCCCGTGTCTTAGTGGGTCTGTCGCTGGATGTTCTGTCCGCCGTCGTTATGGCCTTGATGGTCATGTTCTGTCGAAAGGGGGCAGCCAAATGGAAAACATGAATCTGACGATGTTTATTTGTTTGATGATCCCCATGAGTATGATGCTGTTGGTCTTTAAGGGACGGTCCCGTATGTTATGTGGCTTTCTCATGGCCGGTATGTTTGTGTGTGTGCTTTCGGGAGAAATCAATGGCCTTCTGACAAACGTGTATCAACTGGATCAGCAAATGGTGGCGGTGAACTTTGCACCACTCGTGGAGGAAATTGCCAAAGCCATTCCCATTGTCTTTATTTCCTTCTTACTTCGTCCCAAGGGGCAGGAACTGGCGGAATATGCTTTGGCAATCGGCGTCGGTTTTGCCACCATGGAAAATGTGTGTGTGCTGATGGAAACGAGTACGGTTTCTTTTGGCTATGCGGTTTTGCGGGCCATAGGAGCCGGGGTTCTGCACGGCGTTTGCACCTTGATTGTGGGTCTTGCCATGCGGACGGTTATCACGGAAAAGGCCGTGTTCTTCTCCGGCACATTGGCGGCACTTTCCATTGCCGTTATTTACCACTCGATTTATAACATGCTGATTACATCCCGGTATATAGCCGTCGGTGTGGTGCTTCCGCTGGTTACGTTTGTGGCCCTTCTTGTCGGAAGCTACCGGATGTTCAAAAAACGCAATCAAACAAACAGCGCCGAAACAGAGTGACATTTCCTGTGCTTTCGGTGGTTAAAAGACAGAAATTACAAAAAAGGAGTTTTTGCCATGAAATTTTCATTCAAAAAAGGACTAGCCCTTATGATGACGGTCGTGCTGCTGATTTGCGCGGTGCCGGTCAATGTTTTTGCGGTGGATCCGGTTGTTCCCGAACCGCCTCCGCTACCGTGGAATGTTGTCGTGAACACCTATGAGCAAATGGCGATGACCGATCTTCAGAAGTTGGATGCGGATATATCGGGATTGACAGACCTTGTCAAAAACATGACGGCTGTCAGTCCGATTATGCAGGGGATTTCGTATATCGGTACAATCAGCGGTGCCTTTGTGGGTGTTTATAACATGCTGAAGATTGTGGGTATTATCGAAGATCCCACCCAGGTCGCTTTAAAGAATATCATGGAAGCTCTCGACGAATTAAAGACGACGGTCAACGATATCAACGTAAAAGTGACGAATATTCAAAAACAACTCAACGACGAATTCTCCGGAACCGATTTTAAATTGGACGGAGTGGCTGCCGCCCAGCATCAGAAAAACTGGTCCGATTTCCGGACGGGTCAGTTTGAAGAAATGTCCAAGCTTTTGGAAGGCTACAAGACAAAAATGAACAACGCGGCGCTGAACTGGGTGAAAACCTGGAAAACTGCCGATAAAACGGATTTGCGTACGTTGTATAACATAAATGGAGACCTCCTTTTCAGCGGCGATAACTTTAAAGATTCCACCAGAAAAATGAATCCGACCCCCGGTGTTTCCGATAATGCCGTAAAGGATAACGATCCGACCACGGAAGTCGATTTTGAGATTATTCTCCCGGCCGAATATATTGCGGTTGCCAACAAGACCGTGGTGGACGGCAACACATACATGAGCGTCATGGAAAAAGCCATGAAAGAAGCTGTGAAAAAAGCCGTTGAAGACGAAGCCATCGTGATGGATCCCTCCGAATTTCCGGCCTGGAAAGCGGAAGGAATCAAGACGCAGGAGGATGTCATCAACAAGATTGCCGACGACATGGTGAATACGATTTTGTATGAGGTTACCAGCAGCATCGCCAATGCGGAAGGTAGCGACATTCCGTATGCTTCCCAGGTGCTGTCCGCTTACAAGAGCTTTTGCGCCGGCATTAACGGAACCAATACGACCAATTCCTCCATTCATGAAATTCTGGAATATTTGAAATACGCCTGTGTGTTTGAAGGCGAAGCCAGACCGTATGCTTTGGAGCATTTTGAAATGCTCGGCGCCGCCATTGCGGAATACGGTGCATTTACGGCCTCTTTGGTTGCCATGTGCCCCGGTATTTCCTCCGCGGAAAAAACGGGGTTGTCGGAACTGATCCAGAAAACCATGGAAACCAACAACAACGAGTATGCGGCATTCTACAAGGGATATGATAACTATTGCTATCCGCTGAAGGGCGTTTTGTCCTATGTGGACGTGGATACGGAATATATTGTCAAGGCCCATCGAAATACAGCTGCTTTTTCCTACAGTGACTGGGCCATCGTGGATGCTTCCATTGATTTCGATACCGATAACATGGAAGTCTATAAATACGAAACCAAAAAGAACCAGGCATTGCTGAAAAACACCATGCTGACCGCCCGAAACATCCGGTATCTTTGCCGGTACATGGAACTCGTCGGTGGCGACCGCGATACCATGGAATATTTGAAAGACTGCGGTGTGTTGACCGAAGACGGCGAACACAGCACCAATCTTTTGACTTCGGAGTTCCAGGTGAAATCCCATAAGTCGGATTCCAAGAAACTGAAACCGCAGTCCTTCCTTACCTATCCGAAAGAGTTTGGCGGGGAGGCTTTGACGCGCTTTAAAGACGGAGAGTATGCCATCCCCTATGGCGGTACCCTTCCCCTTACACTTTCGGAGGAAGCCAGCGACAAACTCATCGGAACGACGTATGACATTGAAGGAAGCACGGCTTCCCAAACCTCCGACAGAGAAAAGACGGAAAATCCGATTGGATATCGCGTCCTTTTGGCCGGTTTTGCGCAGGCAGTGCCCAATTATGTTTTCTACGAAAAAGGCAATGTGACGGTTACGGAAACGGACCTGCCCGTTCCGGAAGGTACGCTTCCTCAGGAAATCAATGAATATACGGCCAAGATGGAAAACAGATTCGGTGCCCTGGTCTTGAACTACAACCCCGAACGAGATCCGTACGGTGCCGACCTGACCATCAACACGGCACAGCAAATGGCCGACTTTTTGGGCGAGATTGCAAACGGCAAAACCTATGCCGGAGAATATGTGCGGCTGGGCAAGGACATTGACATGAAAGGGTTCAACCTGGAAGACTACTGGTCCAGCGCCAATCGTAAGAATCCTTTCAAAGGCTATTTTGACGGAAACGGAAAAACCATCCGCAACGTGACCATTGCCTCCTCCGGTCACCGTGTCGGCCTGTTCCGTACAACCTCCGGTGCCGTTATTAAAAACCTGACGCTTTCCGGTTTGAACATCACCGCAACCGAGGAAATGGAAGCCTACGGCGGCCTGATTGGTTATGTAAACGGTTCCACCATCGTGGACCACGTGACGATTTCCGAAGACTGTACCATCACCGGGTACCGCTATGTCGGCGGTATCATCGGCGAAACGGATGAAAAAGGTACGGTTTCGGTTCTGAACTGCAAGAACGATGCGACGATTACTTCCACCGATACCGATGCCGGCGGTATGCTCGGCAACGTCGGTGCCTACTTCCTGTCCGGATGCGAAAACACCGGCAAGATTACGGCAAAACGCGGCGGAGCCGGCGGCATGTGCGGCTACACCAACAAACAGACAACCGTGAAAAACTGCAAAAACAGCGGTGAAATCATCGGTTACGACTGTGCCGGCGGTATCAGCGGCCGTATTGAATCGGATTCCCGTTTCTCTTTTGTAACGGGCAACGAAAACACCGGCGACATTACGGCAACCCAAAAAGGCGGAGCCGGCGGTATCGTCGGTTGGACCGATGGCGGCGGCCGGTATGCGGATAACAAAAACAAAGGCGCCGTTCTTTGCACGGCTACGGAGAGAGAACACTATGCCGGCGGTATTTTGGGCGGTAACGAAGACGACCCGATTATACTGAAGGGCAATTTCAACGAAGGCAAAGTGAAAGGCAATCACCATACGGGCGGTATTGCCGGGCATCTCGGAGCCAAGGATCTCGACAGAGTGGTAATGGTTCTCTCCAACGAAAACACCGGAACGATTGATGCTTCGACTTCAAACGGCGTCGCCGGCGGTATTATCGGTACGATTGCCACCGACAACAAAAAACATGAAGTCAGCTTCAACACCAATGGCGGCGAGGTTACGGGTGTCAGCCGTGCCGGCGGTATTGTCGGATATATGTGCGGCGGAGGAACCTTTGAGTCCAACGCCAACAACGCCTCGATTCTGTCGAAACAACATGATGCCGGCGGTATTGTGGGTGGCATCGAAGACGACAAGTGTGAATTCAAAAAATCCAGGGTGAACAATCCCTATGTCAAGACCCTGGAGTCCTGCAGCACGGATGTTCCGTCCGGATACGATTACGTCATTATTTCCGGAAATACCGCAAAACATGTCGGCAAGATTTGCGGATGGGACGGCTACAGAAAAGGAGTCGTGAACTCCGACACTCTCTTCGCCACGATTTTCGGTGAAGGGAACATCATCATCATTCTTTCCATGCTTCTGCTTTTGATTGCGGCAGGCGTGGTACTGGTTGTGGTTTTTAAGAAGAAAAAGAAAGAAGTCAAGCCGGAACCGGAAACCTAAATGACAGATACCGGGCTGAAGAGCAAAACTCTTCGGCCCGGTTTTTTTTGTGTTTTGAATGTTTCCTAAAAAGTTCTTATATGGTATACTATTTTTGTCTATGTTGAATTTTGTCAGAAAATTCCAAAATAAATCAGAAACGAGGAAGAAATCCATGAAAAAAAGACTGTTTGCTGTGGTTTTGTCATTGGTAATGGTGGTCAGTATGTTACCGATGCTCTCTTTCTCCGCATTGGCGGACACAAAGGAAAAACTGCTTTGCGAGAAAATTTCTTATAACCATGACACCCATGCCGAAAGTGAGCATTTCTATGTAGACGCGAGGTTTACGAATAATGGCGGCTGGGAAATGGGGTATGATACGGATTGCATTTCCTGCAAGGATGACTACAGCGCTGAGATTGTTCGCGTGGAAATGGTGGTGACCGGTAATTCGTCCAGCTATGCCGAAACCAAAGTGTCGAGCGGCACAAAGCGTGAAACAAAAGCCAACGAGGGATCTAGAATTCATATTGACGAGGTTTATGCTTCAGACCTCTACTTTTACTGTGTCAGTGAATATCCTGTCACGTTTTTTGTCAAGGATATTGTCATTTATTATACTTCCAGAATGGCGAAAAAACCCACATCGGCCGGTTTGCAGGTATATGACGGAACGGAAAAAACCGGTGTTCTTTTGAATGATGATTTTGATAAACTGTATCAGTTAACCGACGGCTGTATCCGTGGGACACAGCCGGGATCTTACTCGGCCACGTTTGCATTGAAAACGGACTGCGAGTGGGAAGACCATACCACGGAGCCGCTTGTGGTTCGATGGGATATTTGCGAGACGGAGACGCTGACATACACGCCCGGCGAGAGTCAAACAAGCGGGCCTGTCTTCACCGCGGAAGACTATGTATTCACGGACGATGGCTGGACCTTCGGAGACGGCGAAAGTCTTTTTGTGACGACAACCGAGGACTTTACGGAGATTGTCGGAGCAGACATTCGTATTTCCAAGGGGGCGGAGTCCTATGCAAATCTCACCAGCGCCAGCGGAAACATAGTACCGCCTCAGAACGTGGAAGACGGCGCGGTTTTCCGGATTAATGATATTTATGCGGCCACGATCCTCCTTCTATCGGAGGATGCGTCCATTTGTATCGACCAGATTACCGTTTATTATGTGAAATGTAGAAAGGTCAGCCGGCCGGAGGGCGGTTTCGTCCTATATACGGGCGAGGAAGTTTCCGGAATTGATACCGGCAGCGATTTGGGAACGGCCTATTCCCTGACAGACGGTACGGTTTCCGCAGTTGAACCCGGCACCTATTTCGCAAGATTTGAATTAAATCCCGGGTATATCTGGGAGGATAACACACGGGCTCCCTACTCGGACCACTGGAGCCTTATTGGCACAGAGGTTATCAGCGAAGAGGAAGAGACGCTGGGACAAAGTGAACACTTTAAAATGGAAGGCACCTATATTCCCGAAAAAGGATGGCTCGTCGGAGAAAAATTTAACGAGCTCTCCCTCCAGTATGAAGATGTACTGGAAATGGTGAAAAACGGCTTTGTGGGGCAAATAGTCGGAATCAAAGCAACCGTGACAGACGACAGCGCCATAGAGCATATTCAGCCGACAAACGGTGATATGTTCTATGAAAACGGAGTTCTTACCGTTTTGGCTGATCTTACTTCTGTGCTGTCTTTTGAAAGTGACGACGAAATCTCCGATATATATCTTAAAGACATTACCGTCTATTATCTGCCTATGGGAAAAGTAGTTACTTTTTCCGGGGAAAAGGATTTCGAAGAAAACGGGGCTCGCATTCATGCGACCTCCTGTACGGCCACAGGCTGGAAACTGGGCGGAGGAAACGGAATATCCGTCACGAATGTTTCCGGTGCAACAATAGATTCGATTGTATTTTTTACGAACGAGTCAACAAAAACCGATTTGGAAGGCTGGCATTCCAGTCGGGGCGAACTTGTTAATTCGATGATAGGCGCGCCGCTTCTCCTGGATGTCCGTTCCTCATCTACTTTCGTTCAGACGGAAACGGACAGCGATACCGCTGTCGTTTCGACGATTGTTATATTGGATTCACTTAATTTTGAGGAGAATTATGCCGTATCCAAACCGACCGTTGCCGGTCAGTTCATGGAATTGATGCCGGGCGACGAGGTATATTTGGGTCTTCCCTACGACGGCACCGAGCAGTTCGGCGTGGAAAATCTAGACGGTCTCGGTAAGGCATATACGCTGGTATACGGTGATTTGTCCGCAACGAGAGTCGGAAAATATTCCGCTTGCTTTAAACTGAAGCCCGGCTACTACTGGGAAGACGGAGACACGGACGAACTTTTCCTTGATTGGGAAATAACAAAAGACGAAATGATTTCTCCTGCATATCTTGGAAATCAAGACAGTAAGAGTTTTAAGGTTACCAGCGCCGGATATGCGGGTGACCTGGCCGAAATGACGGACGAAATTCCCGCCGGGTGGCTTCTCGGGCCGGGGATAATAGAAGAGCTGATTGGTTTGGGAGATTATTCCGATTTGTCTGTTTCCGTAAAATCCGGTCTCAACCGTCAAATTGACTCCATCACATTTTTGGTAATGCCGATATTCACAATGGATGATACGAAGAGCGTTACGGGGTCCGCCGGTACGCTTGTGAATTTTGAGACGAACATTCCGGGGGGATTGTACTCTTTCTCGTTTGAAGATGTCAATTCACCGCAGTTTACCGTCAAAACCTCGTTTACGTGTTTGGTGACAGCCATCCTGATTCAGTATTCGACTTCGGATGTTTGCTTTGTCGAAAAGCCGACCCCGAAGGGCGGAATCGGCTATACCGGAGTGGAAGTGGTCGGTGTTGAGACCGGCGATTGGCTCGATACGGCCTATACGCTTGTGGGTGGACAGATTTGTGCCACCGAACCCGGAAACGATTATTATGCCATTTTCAAATTGAAAGACGGGTATGCCTGGAGTGATGGTGACAGCGAACGGAAAGTAATGGTTTCGTGGCGACTGACCACTTCCGAAACCATTGAAAAAGGAAAGAACCAAAATGGTGAAAGCAACCAGTTTGTTTTACGCTGTGCAGATTCACCGCTGCTTGGCTGGACCTACGGCATGCAGGGCGATGCAAGGATTTCCGCCAAATCCGGACGTTCGCTTTTGATTGACAGTGTAGAGCTGTCGCTTTACGACCCCTTTGGTATATCTACTATGTGTGATGTGCTGACATTTTCTTCCGGCGAAGCGGAAGTGCTGGAACAAAACGCAGACAATGTCGTCATCCGTATATACGATGTGGAAGCACCGTTCCTGCGACTTGGCATGGATCTTGAGAAACTCATGGAAATGGTTATGGATGAGAGAATCGAAGTGGAATTCCCGTTTGTTTCCATCAACAGTGCGAAGATCTCATATGTGACGGCGGATACCGTTTATGTGGAAAAGCCGACCGGCGCGTTTGCCGAATATACGGGGTTTGACACAACCGGCATCGACACGCACGGCGATTTGAACACGGCCTATACGCTCACGGACGGGACAAATATCGAGTCCGCCTGCGGCGTGTATTCCGCCACCTTTACGCTCAACGACGGATACACCTGGATGGATGGTACCACCGAGCCGGTTACCGTCAAGTGGGGCGTTGGAGTCAGTGAAACGATTTCCTGCACCTTTGATTCGGAAGAGGGTTACAGTAGTCATAAGGTTTTCTACAGTAATCATTATGGCCTGCAGGCAGAGGTTGTCCCTCCGCTTACCCTGATTGATTATTCCTGGCAAATCACCAACCAGGTCAACAATATGATACTGGTGAAAGAAGATAACCATTACGGGATCTTGGGAATTGAAGCCGATACCATCGGAAACTTCGTGTTCTCAAATGACGCAAGGATTTCCGGCACTTCCGGTGAGGTCGTGGAACAGTTCCCGCTGATGGGAGGCGAGACCCTTCACGTGTTCGACGTGAACGATGTCTTGTACAGCTTTTTCGTTGACGGCCCGGCCGAAGATGGTTTCTACGGAATGAACGGTGGTGTACTTATAAACCAAGTGCGCATCTATCATGACCAAAAGAAATATTTGTTCCCACCCGTTGCCGTTTCGAGTTTTCAAAATCTGTACTATACCGGTGAAGAACAAGTCGGTGTTCGGGTTATCTTTGACAGTGACAAGGACTACGGCGTTTCCTATGTCCTCACGGACGGTGTTGAATCGGCTACGGAGGTCGGCAAGTATTATGCCACCTACACCATTGTGGATTCTGACTGCTGCTGGCCGGACGGGTCAACCGATTCCTGGACGGTGGAATGGGAAATTAAGGAATCTCTGGATGTTCAGGATCTTAAGTCCGAGCGTATTTCTCAAATAAAAAGAGTGATTGGAATCAATCCGTCTGAGAGACTGGCGGAACTGGCTGGCGAAGCCATGCAGGCCATCAACGCCCAAACCACTACCGACGGCATTTGGGATGCCTATTATCTCTATTTCCCGCAGATTGAGCTGCTTCATGCAAAGGATCTGGCCGAAGAGGAACTGACAAAAGCCGCAGCGGGAGCGGCTCCCGATTTGCTGGAAAATCTCTTTGCCGATATTGAAGCGCAAACAGCCGTCGAGGGCGTCGAGGCAATTGTAAACGACTATTTGCCGGTCATTCGGAAAATCGGATTAAAAGCTCAGCTCCAGCAGATGATTGATTTGATTGCTCCTTATGATACGGAGGGAACCGTCATCACGGAACTTTCGGAATTAATCGGTACCGTGGATATGATGGATGACGAAACGGTCATAGCCGCCTTGGATGATGTAAAAGCCTATATATTTGATATGTTCCGGTATGATTTCCTGGACGATTTGGAAGATGAACTGGAAGAGACCACCGAAGGATATACGGCAGACCGTATTGCAAGCGCCATCCGAAAGGCCTTGCAACTTGCAACGGATGCCGAGACATTGGATGCGTTCCTGGCCGCGATTGACAACGGCAAGGAAATGATTACGGCTGCGAAAGATAAAACGATTGCCGTCATCAACAAAGCGGTGACGGCCGCCATCGGGGAACTGGAACAGCTGGCCGGATCTGAACCGTCTGAAGAGGTTCAGAGTCTGCTGGATGCAGCGCAAACCGCCATGGCGAAGGTTAAGAGTCTGGAAGCCGTAAATCCGGTGAAAGAGGAAGCCGCGTCCGCCATCGCCGAGCAGCTTCTGAAAGAAGCTTTGGCCGAGGCCAAGGTCAATGCCAAAGAAGCATTGGAAACGGCTGCAGGCGAGAATCCGTCCGATGCGATGCAGACGATTTTACAGGATGCAAAGGATGCCGTTGACGATGCCGATACACTGGATGCGGTCGGAGAAGCCAAAGAGGCGGGCCTTTCCGCCATTGCCGCTCAGCTTCAGACAGAAGCCGACGTAAGAGCGCTGGAAGTGGCCAAGGAGGCTGCAAAAGCAGCCCTGGATAACGCGGCCGGACTGGATCCGTCCGACGCGACAGTTCGTCTTTTGAACATTGCGAAAGACGCAATTGAAAAAGCAACCGGTATGGATGCCGTTTCTGCGGCAAAAGAGGTTGGCCTTTCCGCCATCTCCGCGCAGATCGAAGCAGAAGAGCAGGCCGCAGAAGCCTTGGCTATTGCCAAAGATGCGGCTAAGAAAGCGCTGGACGATGCGGCAGGTGAAAGCCCGTCCGAAGCGGTTCTGCATGTTTTGCAAACGGCAAAAGGCAAAGTGGACAAAGCAGACAGCTTGGATGCCGTGAATACGGCGAAAGCCGACGGTCTTGCCGCCATTGCCGAACAGATTCAGGCTGATGTAGATGAAAAGGCTTTGGAGGATGCAAAAGACGATGCCGTCAAAGCTTTGACAGAGGCAGCCGGTGAGAACCCGTCCGACGCCGTGAAAAAGGTTTTGAATGACGCTGTGAAGGATGTCATTCGAGCCGCAACCATCGAAGAAGTGGATACGGCCGAAGAAGAAGGATTGAGCGCGATTTCCGATGCTTTGAAGGTGGAAGCGGATGCCAAAAACCTGCTGGATGCCAAAGAAGCTGCCGTGAAAGCTTTGGAAGAAGCAGCCGGCGAGAACCCGTCGGATGCCGTTGCCAGAATTGTAAGCGATACAAAGCTCGCAGTTGAAAAGGCCACAACACCGGAGGCGGTTGGTGCCGCCAAAGAAGCCGGCCTTTCCGCTGTTGCCGAGCAGCTGATGGCAGAAGGAAACGAAAAGGCACTTGGCATTGCCAAAGAGGCCGCCAAAGCCGCAATCGATAATGCGACAGGCGAGAATCCGTCTGCAAAAGTGATGCAGATTATGATTTCCGCCAAAGAAACGATAGATGCCTGTGAGAGTGTGGACGCCGTTACGGCTGCCAAAGAAGCGGGCCTTGCCGCCATAGCTGCACAGCTTCAAAAAGAAGCAAACGAAAAAGCATTGGCGGATGCCAAGAAAGCGGCCAAAGATGCACTGAACCAGGCGGCGGGAGATACGCCGTCGGATGCGCTTTCCGAAATCCTGAAAGAAGCCATAGAGGCCGTTGACAAGAGCGAAACCGTCGAGGCGGTCGGAAAAGCCAAAGAAGCGGGACTTGCCGCCATTGCCGAGCAGCTCATCGCCGAAGGGGATGAGAAAGCCTTAGCCGCCTCTAAGGAGGCTGCCAAAGCGGCGCTGGATAACGCAGCAGGCGAAAATCCGTCTGAAGAACTGTCGGCGATTGTCGCTGCCGCCAAAGGTGCGGTGGATGCCTGTGAAAACGTGGATGCCGTCACGGCTGCCAAAGAAGCGGGCCTTGCCGCCATTGCTAAGCAGCTTGAAAAAGAAAAAGAGCCGTCCGCCGACGTGCTTCTCGGTGATGCCAACGGCGACGGGGCGGTCGATATGAAAGACGTATTGCTGCTTCGTAAATTCCTGGCAGGACTTTCCGACGAGATGGAAAACGCAAACGCCGACGTGAATGAAGACGGATCCATCGATATGAAAGATGTCTTGATGATCCGTAAATTCCTGGCCAATCTTATAGAAAAACTCGGCGCCTAAACCAAAAACAAGGGACTCTTCCAAGTGGAAGAGTCCCTTCTGTTTTTTTGCTTACAGCGGTTTTTTCTTAATTTGTCCGTTGGGTCTTGGGTAAAGACGCGGGGTTTTGGAAGTTTTCGCAATGTGCAGCACAAAGTGGCGTTCCGTCTCTGTGTTCTCTGTCGGGATTTCAAATTTAAGGTTGTCCGTATAGGTTCCCCCGAGGGTCTTCAGGGCGTTTTCCGCGTCCTTCAGTTCCTGCATGGCGGCAGAGCCTTTTAAAGGAATAAAGCGTCCGCCGACTTTGGCAAGAGGCAGGCACCATTCGGACAGGACGGAAAGTCCCGCCACGG
This sequence comes from Acutalibacteraceae bacterium, assembly GCA_045639905.1. Taxonomy (GTDB): domain Bacteria; phylum Bacillota; class Clostridia; order Oscillospirales; family Acutalibacteraceae; genus RGIG426. The sequence continues at coordinate 21,625 of JAZUDZ010000054.1, read as the reverse complement.
CACGGGCCGTGACAATGTCAAACCGTTCCCGAAATGCCGGATCCTGTCCCGCTTCTTCCGCCCGCATATGAACGGTTTGGACGGAAAAGCCCAGTTCCCTGCAAAGGCCTTCCAAAAATGTCAGCCGTTTTTGCAGACTGTCCAAAAGTGTAAGCTTCATATCAAAGCGCAGAATTTGCAAAGGAATGCCCGGAAATCCGGCGCCGGTTCCCACGTCGATAAGGGAAAACGGACCTTCCGGCAAAAACGGTGCGGCGGACAGACTGTCCAAAAAATGTTTGTACACAATGTCTTTGGGCTCGGTGATGGCCGTCAGGTTCATTACCCGGTTGGTCTCCACCAGGCGGGCGGCATAGAGGTCAAACATTTCGAGCATTTCCCTGCTCAAATCCAGATTTTGTTTTTCCGCTTCGGTTTTCAGCAGATCGACATCAATCATAGAAGGATTCCTTTCCAAACAAGAAAAATCAAAAAGCCGTGGAGTGCAATCATCAGTGGCAGGGAAAGCATGAACTTCAGATGCTTTGTTTTGTGCCGGATGATTTGCATGGTAATATACATGGCGGTTGCACCGCCGATGAAGCCAAACAGCAGGAGCGTCTTTTCGGGAACGCGGTGTTTCGGGGCCGTTTTGGCGGCGATTTTGTCAAAAACGGTCAGGATGACCGACAGACCGGAAATGCAAAGAAGGTAGATCCACAAGACAGACGGAATCGGCATTTGTCAGTTCTCCTTTTGCTTTTCCTGCAGCCAAATCAGTAATACCGCAATGTCGGCGGGGCTGACTCCGCTGATACGGGAAGCCTGTCCGATATTGTGGGGCTTGACGCGGTTCAGTTTTTCCCGTGCTTCTTTCCGAAGGCCGGTGATGAGGTCATAGTCCGTATCCTCGCTGAGCAGTCTTCCTTCCAGACGGCGCATTTCCTTGATGTCCGCTTCCTGGCGGCGGATATACCCGAGATACTTGAGTTCCACTTCCACCTGTTCAATGACGAAGGGGTCGATGACCGGACGTTCCGGATCAATCGGGGCCAAATCGGCATAATGAATCTGCGGACGTTTTAAAAGTTCATCCAAATGAATGCCGGTGGACACCGGAGTGGTGCCGCAGGCTTCCAAAATTTTATTTAAGGTCTCGGACGGCGGAACCACCGTGTTTTTCAGACGGTCGATTTCCGCGATTTTAGCTTCTTTTCGGGTGACAAAATGTTTCCAGCGTTCTTCGGAAACCAGGCCGACTCGCTTTCCGATGGGGGTTAAGCGCATGTCCGCGTTATCTTGCCGGAGAACCAAACGATACTCCGAACGGGAGGTCATCATCCGATAGGGGTCCGAGCAGCCTTTTGTGACCAAATCGTCCACCAATGTGCCGATATATCCGTCGGCTCGGTCTAAAATCATCGGTTCTTTTCCGAGAATTTTCAGAGCCGCATTGATGCCGGCGACCAGTCCCTGGGCGGCGGCTTCCTCGTAGCCGGAACTGCCGTTAAACTGGCCGGCACCGTAGAGCCCGCCGTGCTCGCGGAATTCCAGCGTGCTGCGCAGCTGCAAAGGATCGCAGCAGTCGTATTCAATGGCATAAGCCGGGCGCATGACGTGTACGTGCTGCAGACCCGGAATGGTTTTCAGAAAAGCAAATTGCACATCCACCGGCAGGGAGGAGGAGAGACCCTGAAGATACATTTCATCGGTCTTTTCTCCGCAGGGTTCGATAAACACCTGGTGTTTTTCTTTGTCGGCAAAGCGCACGATTTTATCCTCAATACTCGGGCAATACCGGGGGCCGACGCCCTCGATTTCACCGCCGTACAGGGGAGAACGGGACAAATTCTCGAGAATGATTCGCTTGGTTTCCTCGTTTGTCCAGGTAATGTGACAGGGCTGGGTATTGGGCTTCGGATCGGTTGTCTCAAAAGAGAAGGGAACCACCGGTTCGTCGCCGGGCTGCAGTTCCAAATCGGTGAAATCCACGGTGGAGCGTAAAACGCGGGCCGGGGTTCCGGTTTTGAAACGGCGCAGGGAAATTCCCAAATCCAGCAAAGAAGAGGTTAAGCTTGTGGCGGCGAACATTCCGTCCGGACCGCCGTCATAGTGAACGTCTCCGACGAAAATCTTTCCGCGCAGGAAGGTGCCGGTGGCTAAAATAACGGCATCCGCCGTATATTCGGCTTCGAGCCGGGTGCCCAGGCGCCAGTGGTCGTCTTCCCTTTTAAGAGAAACGATTTCGCCTTGCAAAATATGTAAATTTTCCGTTGTTTCCAGGGTGTGCTTCATGCGGTCCGAATAGGCGCGACGGTCGATTTGGGCACGAAGAGAGTGTACCGCGGGACCTTTGCCGCGGTTGAGCATACGGGATTGCAGCATGCAGTCGTCGGCCGCTTTGGCCATCTCGCCGCCGAGAGCGTCAATCTCCCGAACCAGGTGTCCTTTGGCGGTACCGCCGATACAGGGGTTACAGGGCATGTTGCCGACCCAGTCTAAATTAATCGTAAAAATGGCGGTGGAGCAGCCCAGTCTGGCTGCTGCCAGGGCGGCTTCGATTCCGGCGTGTCCGGCACCGACGACAACCACCTGATAATGGCCGGCCGTAAAGGTCATATCCATCGCTCCTCTCTAAAACAAAATCATTTCTAAACATTATACAGCCAAACGGGAACGGCTTCAAGTGTTTGGTGTTGACATAAGCGGATTTTTTGCTACAATAGTAGGGCTTTGAGTTTTCGAAAAAGGAGGAGCCTATATGATTATCGATGCCCATACCCATATTTTCCCGGACAAGATCGCGGAAAAAGCCACCACGGCCATCGGAGCGTTTTATGATATCCCCATGCATTCCACGGCCGCGTCGGATAAGCTGTTGGCGGCAGAACAGGCTGCCGGGATTGATCGGATGCTGGTTTGCTCCTCTGCCACTACGCCCGCTCAGGTGGAAAGCATCAACACCTTTATTGCCGCGGAATGTGCGAAGCATCCGGAATTCATCGGCTTTGCCGCCATGCATCCGGAGTATGAAAACGTGGGAGAAGAACTGGACAGAGCCATGGAGCTCGGCCTTCAGGGCGTCAAGTTTCATCCGGATTTTCAGCGGTTCAACATCGACGAGGAATCCTTTCTTCCCATGTACCGGGAGATTGCCAAACGGAATCTGCCGATTTTGTTTCATACCGGTGATAAACGATATGACTTTTCTTCTCCGTTTCGCGTGGACAATCTGCTCAAACGGGTGCCGGATTTAAAGGTGATCGGAGCCCATTTCGGCGGATACGGGAGATGGATGGATGTGATGACCCTTCCGAGACGGGAGAATGTCTGGTTTGATACGTCCAGCACGTTATTCGAACTGCCCGCAGAGGAAGCACTTCGTCTCATAGACCATTTCGGCGTGGATCGGTTCTTCTTCGGAACGGATTTTCCCATGTGGAATCCGAACGAGGAACTCGACCGTTTTTATGCCCTAGGTTTGTCGGACGGGGAAAACGAAAAAATCTTCCACGAGAATTTTGAGGCTATGCTGAAAGCCTGAAAACGGCCAAATTTCCAAAACAAAGAAACACAGGGGCAAAAAAGGTCCAAGATAGGAACCTTTTTTGCTCTTTTTTTCGGTCGTTTGGTTGACAAAGAAAAAGCGCCTATATATAATAACTTTATATATTTTTAGGCTATGATGGAAAATGCGCGAAAAAAGCGGTTCAGAGAGTCGGCGGTCGGTGCGAGCCGGACAAGCTTTCCTTGCGTTCTCATTCCGGAGCATCTGCTTTGAAGCGTTTGTGGGTAGGAGCAGACGGCAGGCCCCGTTATCGGCCGGAACCTCGAAAAGGGTTCATGAGAGATCGTCGAAATGCAGACGATAATGTGGGTGGTACCGCGGTATAAAGACATATATCGTCCCTCGACCAATTTCGGCCGAGGGACGTATTTTTGTTTCGAGGCCGCCATGTGGAGGAATCAGTATGAAAAAAATCAGAATTGCCGATGCGACATTGCGTGAGAATACGCTTTTGAGCTTCAAGGACAAACTGGATATTGCCAGACAGCTGGAAAGCGTGAAGGTGGATGTCATTGAGACAGCCGCCCTGACCGGGGACCGGTCTCAGGAGCTTTTGCTGCAGAGCCTTGCCCAGTCCATTCGCGGCAGCGTAGTCTGCGCGGTGGCGGGTCTGTCCATAGCTTCCATCGACAAGACCTTTGAACTGCTTTCCGCAGCCGCCAAACCGAGACTGAAAATCATGGCACCCCTGTCGGCTGCCCTGATGGAATACAATTGTCACAAAAAGCCCCAGAAGATGCTGGAGCTGATTGAAGAACTGGTAAGCCATGCGGCCTCTCTTTGCGAGGACGTGGAGTTTGCCGCCGTCGATGCCACCCGCACCGACGAGGCGTTCTTCGTACAAGCCTGTGAAACCGCCCTGAAGGCCGGTGCCACCACCATCACCATTTGTGATACGGCCGGTGTGGCGCTCCCCGGGGAAATGGAAGACATGGTGAAAAAGCTTTTGACGGACGTACCGGGCATGACCGATGCATCCATCGGTGTGGAGTGCAGCCGGAAGCTGCACATGTCGGTGGGCGCGGTCACCTGCGCATTTGATGCCGGTGCCCTGGAAGCCAAGACCATTGCCTATGACGGCGACTTGCCGCTGTTCCAGGCGGTCGTGGATGTGCTGCAGGCCAGAGGCGATTCCTTCGGGATGGATTTCCGTCTGGATGCGCTGAAGGCACCTTCCGTCGGCGAGATGGTTCGCAAATGCACCGAAGTCATTTCCCGTGACGACCATCCCTTTACGAGAGAGCTCGGCAAGAAAAACATCAACATCGGTTCGCTGACGGCGGAGTCTTCCATCGGCGATTTGAACAACGAGCTGCGCAAGCTCGGCTATGAACTGAACGACGAAAACAAGATTGCCGTGTATGACGCCTTCCGTGAGCTGGTCTCCAAAAAGACGGTGGGTACCATGGAGCTGGAGGCCCTGGTGGCCACCACCGCCTATCGTGTGCCGAGCACATTCCGTCTGAAGAACTTTGTCAGCAACAGCGGTTCCTGTTTCCCGTCCACTGCCAATATCATTTTGGAAAAAGACGGCAAAGAGATTCAGGCCGTCGGTACCGGAAACGGTCCGATTGATGCGGCTATTGCAACCATTAACAACATCGTGGGCACCGGTTATGAACTGGAAGATTTCCAAATCAGCGCCGTGACCGAAGGCGGAGACGCTCTCGGAAACTGCCTCGTGAAAATCCGGTCCGGCGGAAAGCTGTATTCCGGATCCCACGCCTCCACCGATATTGTGGAAGCCAGTATTCAGGCCTACCTGAGTGCCATCAACAAAATTGTGTATGAGGAGAAATAAACGATGAGACTGTCCTACTCAACAAACGGGCTGGATTATCTCGGATGGAAAGATTTCGTGGCTACGGCACAGCAGTGTGGATTTCAGGGGATTGAAATTTACGATTTGAATGCGGTGCAGGACGAGATGGGAGATTGCCCGTTTTCCGATAAAGCGATTGGGGAAACCGCCAAGTCGCTTCGACGCTTACACATTGAAATATCGTGTCTGGATACCCGGGGGGATATCTCCTGCAAGGAAAAATTTGAGGAGAACCTCGCGGAAATCCGAACGCTTCTGAAAAAAGCAGCCATTCTGCATGTGCCGTTCTTACGGCTGCATGCCTATACCGACGGCGGCGATGCCGATCAGGTGGTAACCGATATCCTGAGCGCGGTGCTCAAGGATGCCGACGAGGCCAAGGTTGTCCTGCTGATGGAAACCGAAGGCATTTATGCGGATACCGGACGCTTAAAGAACATTCTGAACGATTTCGCCTGTGATACGGTGGCGGCACTTTGGAATGTGCACCCTCCGTATCGGTTTTACGGAGAGGATCCGGAAACGACCATTCAGAACCTCGGTGCCTTTATCCGTCACGTCCATTTGAAGGATTCGACGGTGCGGGACGAGAGCCAGATGGATTATTGCCTGCTCGGTGACGGTTCGCTTCCGCTTTCCGACATTATCGGAGCCCTTCGTTCTTTGAACTATGACGGGTATTATTCTTTGGAGTGCAAACAGATATTTACGGACGGGGTATTTCCCGCTTCCATTATCTTTGCCCATTATGCCAACTTCATGCGGCAGTTCGACCCGGATTCTTCCGAGGAAGAACATTTGCAGATGAACAAAACCCACACGGGTTTGTATCCCTGGCCGAAGAAGCGTCTGATTGAAAAGACCTTCCCGCAGGTGCTGGACCGACTGGTTAAAGATTTTCCGAATCAGCTGGCCTTTAAGTACACCACCCTCAACTATACCCGTACGTATGCACAGTTTCGGGATGACGTGGACGCCTTTGCCAAAGCTTTGATTGCCCTGGGCGTCAAAAAGGGTGACCATGTGGCCATCTGGGCCAGCAACGTTCCGGAATGGTTTATTACCTTCTGGGCCACCACCAAAATCGGTGCGGTGCTGGTGACGGTCAATACCGCCTACAAAATCCATGAAGCGGAATATCTGTTTAGACAGTCCGACACGCATACGCTGGTTATGATGGACAAGTGTGCGGACGCTCACTTTGCGGAGATTATCCGGGAAATCTGTCCGGAGCTGAAAAAGAAGGCTCCCGAAGAGCCGCTTCACTGCAAGAGACTGCCGTTCCTTCGCAATGTCATTACGGTAGGCTACGAGGATGAAGGCTGTTTAACCTTTGAACAGGCTTTGAAACTCGGGGAAAAGATTCCGCTGGAAGAAGTGAACCGCAGGGCCGCGGCGGTTGAAATTCATGACGTGGCCAATATGCAGTACACCTCCGGTACCACGGGATTCCCCAAGGGCGTTATGCTGACCCACTACAATATTGTGAATAACGGAAAAAATATCGGCGACCAGATGGATTTGTCCACGGCCGACCGTATGATGGTGCAGGTCCCGATGTTCCACTGCTTCGGTATGGTGCTGTCCATGACGGCTTCCATGACCCACGGTGCCACGGTGCTGCCGCTTCCGTATTTTTCGCCGAAACCCGCCCTTGCGTGTGTGCATCATGAGCACATTACCTGCTTTAACGGTGTGCCCACCATGTTTATCGCCATGCTCAGGCACGAGGATTTCGATAAAACCGATTTCTCGTATATCCGTACCGGTATTATGGCCGGCAGTAACTGCCCGCCTTCCCTGATGCGGGAGGCCGCGGAAAAAATGAACATGAAAGAAATCACCAGCGTTTACGGTCAGACCGAGGCTTCTCCCGGCTGTACCATGGGACGGGGCGAAGATTCTCTGGATGTTCGTGTGGAAACCGTTGGCAGTGCGTTCCCGGGTGTGGAATGTAAGATCATCAACCCCGAAACGGGACTGGAGGTTCCGGACGGAGAGACCGGTGAGTTTGTGGCCAAAGGCTACAACATTATGAAGGGCTACTACAAGATGCCCAAAGCCACCGCGGAGGCCATTGACAAAAACGGTTGGCTTCATACGGGTGACCTGGCCTGCCGGACACCGGAGGGCAACTTCCGGATTACCGGACGACTCAAGGATATGATCATCCGCGGCGGTGAAAACATTTACCCCCGTGAGATTGAAGAGTTCTTCTTCACGAGTCCCAAGGTTAAGGACGTTCAGGTCATCGGCGTGCCGGATGAAAAGTACGGCGAGGAAATCCTGGCGGCCGTCATCCTCAAGGAAGGGGAGACCTGGACCGAGGAAGACGCCAAGGATTTTGTGCGCAGCCATATGGCCCGTCACAAGGTGCCTCGATATATTGATTTTGTCGACGCTTTCCCGACCAATGCGGCCGGCAAGGTGCTCAAATATAAAATGCGTGAAGACGCCATTCAAAAACATCAATTAAACGCGTAAGCGAAAGGAGATAAAAACCAATGTTAGATATTCGTATTGAAAAGACGACCTCCCCGAAGGCAAAACCGGACCAGAGCAATCTCGGTTTCGGTAAGGTATTCTCCGACCACATGTTTGTCATGGACTATACCGAGGGAAAAGGCTGGCATGATGCCCGCATCGTTCCGTTCCAGAATTTGAGCCTTTCCCCGGCTTGCATGGTATTCCACTATGGCCAGGAAATGTTCGAAGGCCTCAAAGCCTATCGCGGCGCTGACGGCAAAGCCCGTTTGTTCCGTCCGGTCGAGAACGCTCGCCGTACCAACAACACTAACGATCGTTTGGTTATTCCGCAGATTCCGGAAGAGGACTTTGTCCAGGCTGTTTCCGCTGTTGTCAAAGTGGATGAGGACTGGATTCCGGAAGCCCCCGGAACCTCTCTTTACATTCGTCCGTTTATCATCGCCACCGATGACTTCCTGGGTGTTGCACCCTCGAAGACCTACAAGTTCATCATCATTCTTTCTCCCTCCGGTGCCTACTATGCTCACGGTCTTGAGCCGGTCGGCATTTGGATTGAAGACGAGTTTGTTCGTGCCGTTCGCGGCGGTATGGGCTTCGCCAAAACCGGCGGTAACTACGCTGCCAGCTTGATTGCCCAGGTGAAAGCACATGATGACGGTTACTCTCAGGTTTTGTGGCTGGACGGTGTCGAGCGTAAATACATCGAAGAAGTTGGTGCCATGAACATCTTCTTCAAGATTAACGGCAAAATCGTCACCCCGAAAATCAACGGCAGCATCCTGCCCGGTATCACCCGTAAATCCGTTATCGAGATTTGCAAAGACATGGGCTATGAAGTGGAAGAGCGTCTCGTTTCCTACGAAGAGCTCATCGAAGCTGCCAGAGCCGGCGAACTCGAAGAGTGCTTCGGTTCCGGTACCGCCGCCGTCATTTCTCCGGTCGGCAAGCTGCGCTACAAGGATGAGGTCATGATCATCAACAACGAGAAAATCGGCCCGGTCAGCCAGAAGCTCTATGATACCATCACCGGTATTCAGGGTGGCACCGTGGAAGACAAATACAACTGGGTTATCGTTCTGTAATGAGCGACGTGACAAAGGACTGCAAACGCGTGACCCTGTTTGCCGGCCATTACGGCTCCGGCAAAACCAATGTGGCCATCAATTATGCTTTGGCCTTGCGGGAGCATCATGACCGCGTGATGATTGCAGACCTGGATATCGTAAACCCCTATTTTCGCACGAAGGACGGAGCGGATGTTTTGGCAAAACATGACATTACGCTCATTTCGTCTCCTTTTGCCAATTCCAACGTGGATACCCCGGCCATGCCGGCGGAGGCCTACGCAGTGGTGGCACAAAAGGACGCCCATGCCGTTTTGGACGTGGGTGGCGATGACCGGGGCGCCTTGGCGCTCGGTCGATACATTCCGGCCCTTCAGGAAGAAGGAAACTTCGAAATGCTGCTGGTAATTAACCGGTTTCGGCCTTTGACGACCAGTGGGAAGGATACGGAAGAAATCGTACGGGAAATCGAGATGGCAGCCGGTTGCAAGTTTACCGGTATTGTGCACAACTCGAACCTGGGTGCGGAAACCACCGTTCAGGATATTCTGGACAGCCTGCCGTATGCGCAGGAGGTTTCCGATCGACTCGGACTTCCCATTCGGATGACAACCGTCCGTCAGGATCTGTGTGCAGAGCTTGACGGCAAGATAGAGCATCTGCTGCCGCTGACCATTTATGTGCAGCAAAGCTGGATGCGCGAGTGAACGAAGGAGGAAACCAATATGGCAAAAGTAACTTTTGACAAAGATACGTGCAAAGGCTGCGGCTTGTGTGTGGGTGCTTGCCCGAAAAACATCGTGGCTTTGGACGAATCGGTTATTAATGCAAAGGGGTATCACCCCGCCGGCTGCACCAAACCGGAAGAATGCATCGGTTGCGCTTTCTGCGCCACCATGTGCCCGGACTGTGTCATCACGGTTGAAAAATAAGGAAGGAAGAAGAAAGTATGTCCAACAAGGTTTTAATGAAGGGTAACGAAGCCCTGGCCGAAGCCGCCATCATGGCCGGCTGCCGCCACTATTTCGGATACCCGATTACCCCGCAGACAGAAGTTGCGGCTTACATGTCTAAAAAAATGCCGAAGATTGACGGTGTCTTTCTTCAGGCGGAAAGCGAAATCGCCGCTATTAATATGGTCATCGGTGTTGCCTCAACCGGTAAACGTGTTATGACCTCGAGCTCCAGTCCCGGCATCAGTTTGAAGAGCGAAGGTCTCTCATATCTGGCCGGTTGCGACCTGCCCGCCTTTATTGCCAACGTGCAGCGCGGCGGCCCGGGCCTCGGTAGTATTCAGCCCTCTCAGGCCGACTATTTCCATGCCACCCGTGGCGCCGGTCACGGTGACTTTCACATGATCGTCCTGGCTCCGAACTCGGTCCAGGAAATGGTGAATTTAACCTTCAAAGGATTTGACCTGGCGGATAAGTATCGCATGACCACCATGCTGTTGGCTGACGGTACCATGGGCCAGATGATGGAGCCGGTATCCCTGGATATGGGCGACATCACCCCGGTGGAGAAACCCTGGGCCTTAACCGGCACCAAAGGAGAGAGAAAGCCGAACATCGTCAACTCTCTTTGCCTCGAAGCCAAAACTTTGGAGAACTTAAACTTTGAACGGTATAAACGGTATGCCGAAGTCGAAGCCAATGAAACCATGTATGAAGAGTACATGATGGATGACGCCGAGTACGTCATCGTGGCTTTCGGTGTTGCGGCCCGTGTTTCCAAGAATGCCGTTGACGAAGCCCGCAAGAACGGTATCAAGGTCGGTATGATTCGTCCGATTACCCTGTGGCCGTTCCCGAAAGCTCCGCTCGCCAAAGCAGCCGAAACTGCCAAAGCCTTTATTTCCGTGGAACTTTCCATGGGTCAGCTCATTGAAGATGTGGAACTGGCAACCCGTTGCAAACGTCCGGTTCTTCTTTGTAACCGTGTGGGTGGTATGATCCCGACCACACAGGATGTTTTGAATTCCATCAACGAAGCCGTGAAAGTGGGAGGTGCACAAGCATGATCGTCTTTGAAAAACCGAAAGCCTTAACGGATGCACCGCTTCATTATTGTCCCGGTTGCACCCATGGTATTATTCACCGCCTGGTGGCGGAAGTTATGGATGAACTCGGTATCGCCGGCAACACCATCGGTGTCGCTTCGGTCGGTTGCTCCGTTTTCTCCTATAACTACTTTAACTGCGACATGGTGCAGGCCGCTCACGGTCGTGCTCCGGCTGTTGCGACCGGCGTCAAACGTTCTGACGGCAGCAAAATCGTTTTCACCTATCAGGGTGACGGTGACTTGGCCGCCATCGGCACGGCTGAAACCGTACACGCTGCCGCCCGCCGCGAAAACATCACCGTTATTTTCGTTAACAATGCCATTTACGGCATGACCGGCGGTCAGATGGCTCCGACCACCTTGCCCGGTCAGGTTACCCAGACTTCTCCGTACGGCCGTGACGTTTCCAAAGTCGGCTATCCGGTGAAAGTGTGCGAAATGCTTTCCGGTGTGGACGGTGCCGCCTATCTTGAGCGTGTTGCCGTGAACAACGTGAAAAACATCAAAAAAGCCAAGGCCGCTATCAAAAAGGCCTTCCAGAACCAGATTGAAGGCAAAGGATTCTCCCTGATTGAGGTTGTGTCCACCTGCCCGACCAACTGGGGTTTGGCTCCGGATAAGGCGCTTCAGTGGTTGGAAGACAATATGCTTCCGTACTATCCGCTGGGCGTTTACAAAGACATTTATGCGGAGGAGGAGAAATAAGATGACAAAAGAGATTTTAATGGCCGGCTTCGGCGGACAGGGCATCTTGTTCTCCGGCAAAGTTATGGCGCACTGCGGTCTGCATAAGGATCTGGAAGTTTCCTGGCTTCCGTCCTATGGTCCGGAAATGCGTGGCGGTACAGCCAACTGCTCCGTTATTTTGAGTGATACCGCAATCGGTTCTCCGATTGTTCTCAATCCGGATATTTTGATGGCAATGAACCTGCCGTCTCTCGAAAAGTATGAAAACGAAACCGTCTCCGGCGGTCAGATTTTCTACGACAGTTCTTTGATTGAAAAGGCCCCGACCCGCAAGGATGTGGATGTGTACGCCATTCCGGCCACACAGCTGGCTTCCGATAACGGTCTGACCGGCCTTGCCAACATTATTCTGGTGGGTCACATCATCGCCAAAACCGGCATCTTGACTTTGGACGAAGTCAATGCCACCATTGAGCAGATGATCCCGCCGAAAAAAGAGAAGATGATTGCTTTGAACAAGCAGGCTCTTCTCATCGGTTATAACTATTAAGTTAAAAAAAGGGGGAATAACCCGTGACAGAACAACTTCACGAAATCGGTCAGCGTCTGATGGCGCTCAGAGAAGTCTGTGAGATGACAACGGCGGAAGTCGCTGAAAAACTCGGTGTTCCGGAAGAGGTATATATTGCCAATGAAATGGGACAGGCGGATTTTTCGGTCAGCTTCCTGCATAACTGCGCTGAAATTTTCGGCGTTGATGTCGTGGACATCATGAGCGGTGAATCCGCCAAGCTGTCCATGTGCTGCCACGTCAAAAAGGGGCACGGGTTTTCCATTACCCGTAACAAAGCATACGATTACAAGCACTTGGCTTCGACCTTCCGCGGTGCTCATGCGGAACCGTATTTGGTAACGACAGAGCCCTCGGAAGACGTACCGGCACTTCACGGCCACGTAGGACAGGAATTCGATTTTATGGTATCGGGCAGCATGATGTTCTATCTCGGCGATACTTCGTATCAGCTGGACGAAGGGGACAGCGTGTATTTCGATTCCGGAATTCCGCATGCCTTCCAGGCTCTCGGAAATGAACCGGCAAAATTCCTGGCGATTGTGCTGAAATAAGAGAGGGATTTGGGAATGGCTATCTATGAAGAGTTTATCGGCTGTTCAAGAGATGACTTTACATCTCTTGAGGATTGCCAGCAACGCTATCATATCGAGTGTCCTGACAATTTCAACTTTGCCTATGACGTTATCGATGTGATTGCTTCCCGCACCCCGGACAAGCGTGCTTTGGTGTGGGTTTCCAATGACAAGGAAGAAAAAATATTCACCTTCGGAGATTTAAAACGGGAATCCGACCGTGCCGCAAATTTCCTGAGAAGTCAGGGGATCGGCAAAGGGGATGCGGTGCTGTTTGTTTTGAAACGCAGCTACCTGTTCTGGATTTTCGTGCTTGCCATGCATAAGGTGGGGGCCATTGTGGTTCCGGCTACCAACATGCTGAAGGCAAAGGACTATGTCTATCGCTGCAACGCGGCCAAGGTGAAAGCCGTTGTGATTACGGCGGACGGTGACTGCACCCGGTATTTTGACGAGGGCGGTGACAAATACGAAACCGTTCAGAAAAAGTTTGTAACCAAGCATAAGGACGCCGGTGAGGGCTGGATTGATTTGGAAGCCGGTCTGGAACAGGCACCGTACGAATGGACCCGTCCGACAGGTGCAGAGGGCACCTTGAAGGACGATACCATGATGATTGCCTTCACATCCGGCACCACGGGCTACCCGAAAATCATCACCCATGATTTCCGTTATCCGCTTGGACACATTGTCACCGGTGTTTTCTGGCACCGTGTCATAGACGGTGGCTTACATTTCACCGTTTCCGACAGTGGCTGGATGAAATGCTTCTGGGGCAAAATGTATGGTCAATGGTTCGGCGAAACCGCCTTGATGGTGTACGATTTTGACAAGTTTAACGGTGCGGACATTTTGGAAATCATTCAAAAGTATAAGGTGACCACATTCTGTGTGCCGCCGACGATGTACCGCATGATCTTGCAGAACCATGCCGAGCAGTATGATTTATCCTCTTTGCAGCATTGCTGCACGGCAGGAGAAGCATTAAACCCTGAGATTTTTAATCAGTGGAAAGAAGCAACCGGACTTGAAATTCACGAAGGTTTCGGGCAGAGTGAAACACCGGTTTGTATTTGCACACTGTATCCCTGGACCAAACCCACACCAGGAGCTCTCGGGCTTCCGTCTCCGGGATTTGATGTACATATTCTGGACGAGAACGGAGAGCATTGCCAAAGAGGTACGGTGGGTGAGATTTGCATCCGTGTGGACGATCGCAATGTGTTCCGTCCGTTCGGACTTCTGTCCAGTTACAACGTCAGTGAAGAGGATACGAATGAAGCTTTTAGAAACGGCTTCTATCATACGGGGGATAAAGCGTATCGCGACGAACATGGATTGTTCCGGTTTGTCGGACGTACCGATGACGTGATTAAATCTTCCGGTTATCGTATCGGGCCTTTTGAAATTGAGTCGGTTTTGATGGAGCATCCCTCCGTTATGGAAGTGGCAGTGACTGGCGTGCCGGATGAACTGCGTGGTTTCCTGGTTAAGGCTACCATTGTACTTCAAAAAGGCTATACGCCGTCAGATGAGCTTGTGAAAGAGCTTCAGACTTATGTTAAAGTCAATACGGCACCATACAAATATCCTCGTGTCATTGAGTTCGTGGATGCATTGCCGAAAACCTTTAGCGGCAAGATTCAGCGGAATGTCATTCGTGACCGAGACGCGCAGAAGTGGCGCGAGGAACACAATCAGTAAATAAGAAAAGATCTCTTGCGGCGAGACGATTCTCAGCTGCAGGAGATCTTTTTTGCATTTTGGTATAATGCGCTAAGCCGTGCAAACAAGCATCCGAAGGATTAGCTTTCCAAAAGCTTTTCTTAAAGGAGCTTGCAACTTTTTTGCGCCTCTCTAAACCAAATTGTAACGATATACCAAAACGGCGCCAAGGATGGTGATTTGATTTTGAAGAATATTAATGAAGGGACCCATCAAGTTCTAAAAACCTGTTTTAAGTGAAGCTAAACGATTGGTGGCTCAGTTGTCGATCCTTCTTTCGGCATAATCAATATCGGCGCTTAGGCTACGTACATATTCAGCATAATCAACCCATTTACGCATATGCTCATTTTTGAGATCTTGCTGGCAGTATGTTTCAGGTGTGACTTTTGTGAGGCGGTTGCGAAGCACTTGTATTAGTTCTTTGCTTTGTGTCATTTCAGCTACATCCTCGAATACGGCACCAAGCCAAAAGAATTCTTCATTTGTGCACTCGTTCTCGAAATAGTGAAGGGTTGCAGCTATATTTTCCGAAAGAATTTCAGTCATTTCTTTCCAACATTTTTCTGTTCCAAAGTCGTCATTGGGGTCAAGAGCGATATTACAAGCAATTACTTTTCTAAGTTGTTCGATATTCATGTTATTTTCTCCTTTTCTTTAATACTGCGCTTTGGTCGGCATCGGGAAAAACCGTGGCAATTTTGCCATTTGTTCTTATTACGCCTACGCGGACGCCTTTATAAACACCATAAACAGCTTTCCCATCTGGTGCATGGCGATTACCCTTTAAACTTGCTACATGTTCCCCAGCGTGACGAATGTCTTTTGTGGTCCATGATTTTGGAAACCACGTATGTCCCATACTTTTTCTTTTGTTTGGGTTTTTATGGTTGGGAATGTTACCTACACGCACACCGTTAGGATATGTCTTTTCGATATTGTATTCAATGCCGTATTTATCAAGTTGATTCATACCTGTTTGACCGTGTCCACCGCTTACAAGTCGTAATTTGTCTCCTTTGTGGGAGGGTTTTGTATATTTGCCTTCATTAGAGTGTACGAGTGCAAAATCACTGACACTTCGCGCTGAGCCTTTCGTATTCAGATAACGACCACTTTTACTTGTGCCCATATTAAACCACCTTCTTTGCTTTGTGAATGAAGGAAGTCCAGTCGGGCAAATGGTGGAAGTGGGTATAATGGTCGTACTTTCCAAATATTTTAGCATTGTATGAGCCGTACACAATGACAGCTTGCGGTGTTAAACTGGCCAGCATTGCTTCAAGGCCTGCTTCAAGGAAATATTTATCTTCTTTGCTTTTACTACACCCGTATGTTCCGATTGAGACAATGCTGTTTTTTGGTATGCCCGAAAAAGCGGGTATGTAATCAAAAACACCTTTTGTGTATGTTCTTTTGTCACCCCACCGAACATTAGGAATGACATATTTCCCTTGTTGTTGCAAATAATGTCCTACAGAACGGCTTACACCGATGTTGGCGATTTGTTCCCAAAGTGGCATGTCTCTGTATAGAGAGCAATCAGGGGTGGAGATGATTTGAATATCATTCAGTTCGTCGATGTATTTTTGTGGTGTGCTGATAAAATTTCTAAATTCGGGATCTTGTTCATAAAAAACAAGCATTTCTTCTGAAGGATTTGTAATTGCCTTTCTTTTTGAAAAAGGAACAGCAATTGAAGGTATAATAATTTCTTTTTGGGGTTCCAAAACAGGGATTTCAAGGAGTCCCTCAAAAAAAGCGGTTTCGATCAACTTTGAGTTGAAACCATCATAAAATAAATTGTTCATTTTTATTTACCTCGTTTCACGTAAATTTTATTTTTGATAAATTGACGCAAGAACTCGGATATGCTATAATGAACTAACAGACAAGTCGGTTATCTAAGCATATCCGGCGTAGAACTAGGCATTTCGCTCGTTGTTGCCGCAACGTACGAAATGCTTATTCTTTTTTGTATCGCAATCATAGGCACCACCTCCCCAATGTGTTTTTTTAATTAATACCAAGAGTCTCTTTCGCGCTGACGGTCGTATTCGATCTCAAAGTCATAGTGATCTGCTTTTAAGGGTGGACAAATAGAGTCAACAAAAGAGGCGAACTTATAGAGAATGATATCGTCAAATTCTTTTTCTTCTCGAGAGCGCCATTCGACGATTGTTTTAGCAAGCGTTTCAATTCGTTTTTTTGCAGCCATTTCTGAAACATCAAAGTGTTGCATTAGAAAATCCGGTGTAATACATACGCTTCGGTTGACGAGCTCGCGAAGTAACTGTTCTGGCATAAGTAGTTGTGCAGTAAAATAATTTGTTTCTACTTCATATTGCCCATATGTTTCTTTGTTGGCAACATTGAAATTGTGATTATTTAAGAAGTGCCCTAGTTCGTGTAGGATGGAATACTTTATGTGGGTTGCCGGCTTTTTTTCGTTGTAAAAAATAATCTGCTTGTCCTCATATTCAAAAAGAGTTGCTGATTTGCTACCAAAATCAGGTATATTAATTCCATATTTCTTGGCTGTTTTATAGGTGCGGCATTTGATGGAGGATTGCTCTTTCACAAGGTCAATGGGGGAGAATGGAAATGTGGAAATGACATGGGATTTTACTAAGATCTCATTAGCTTTTGAATATGCCATTGAAAAATTGGGTTTTATATTGTTTGACATTGCTTACTCCTCGCTGTCGTCTTCAAAAATATCATTAAACATCAATTTTAACATTCCTTGTGCTTTTTTTAATTGTTCGTCGTCAAGTTTACCGAGATTTCTTTGCAAATATTTAAGTTCTTTTTGCGTTTCAGATGTTTCGACATTATCCGTACTGCCTAAAAGATAATCAGTTGTCGTGTCAAGCGCTTTTGCGATTCTTGCAAGAACCTCCCCACTTGGAGTTCTTGTCCCTTTTACATAATAAGACATTGCTGATTCTGTGATATTTGCGATTTTTGAAAAATCCTTTTGTGATAAGCCCTTGGACTTTATTAAAGTGGTAAGTCTTTCACTAAATACTGACATATAGTAAACCTCCTTCAAAACTTGCTAACTATGATTATAAACAGTAATTATAATATTGTCAAGCGCAATTGTGGAACTTATATGAAATTAACAAAAAAACTACAATATATAGCGCATTAAGCTGGTGGGACTTGACATACTTATAATATCACGCGGACGTCATTGTTTCAACAATTAAATATGATAGATTAAAAAAAGGAGACAACTTCCTTGCGAAGTGTCTCCTTTTTGATGTCTCTGCTATCTTCTGTTTGATCGCCCGCCGACTAAAATGATGAAACGCAAAAGTTGTGCCAAAGACACGCCCAGTGCGGCCACATAGGTCATGGCTGCAGCTCTTAAAACTTTTTTTGCGCCGGAAAATTCGTCGTCGGTTAGGAGATTTGCCTCCTCAATTGTACGCAGCGCTCTGCGGCTGGCGTCAAACTCGGTTGGCAGTGTGACCAGCTGAAATACTGCACTCAGAGCAAAGCAGGCAATGCCAAGATAGGCAATAACAGCAAATTTTGCCGAGATGGCGCTGAGCAAAATACCGATTAAAATCAGCGGAACCGCCAAACGAGAACCAAGGTTGGTAATCGGAATGATGGCAGAGCGAATTCGAATGGGAAGATAGTCGGTGGCGTGCTGAATGGCGTGACCGCATTCATGACAAGCAACGCCGATGGCGGCACAGGACGTGCTGCCATAGACTGTTTGGGACAAGTTTATCGTACTTGTCGTTGGGTCATAATGGTCGGTAAGACTTCCTGCTATAGGACATACCGGAATGTGCTGAAGCCCGTTTGCATCCAGAACCATTCGTGCAGCCTGTGCACCGGTGATGCCGCGGCTGGATAACAATTCGGAATATTTTTCAAACGTGTGATTGACCGACCAGGATGCCAGCATTGCCAGAAGCATTGCCGGCAGGACCAGCACGATATAAGTCCAATCAATACCAAAATACATAGTGTTTCACCTGTTTAGAATCCGACGAATTGATCGGCCAGTGTGAAACTGGCGCCGGTTGCCGCGATGATGATAGCAAGAATAACGTAGAGGGCAACAACAATGGCAGTTATGATAAGCTGCGCTTTTGCCCAGTTGGAGCGGCTCTTATTTCCGACAGCCTGGCAAGCCCAAACAATGAGCATAATCAGGTTGACGCAGGGAATACAGGTAAGAAGCAACGTGCCGACCCACTGTCCGACGGATAACGGTTTTTCGAGATCCGGTTCAGAGGAGTACGGTGAATAACCGTTCTGATACGGAATGTCCTGAGGACTGGTATATCCGTAATTTTGTTGTTGTGTGTAGTCAGTATAGGTCGGTGTCGGAGGAGCCTGATGTTCCGGGACCGGATAACCAAAAGCATCGGTCTGCGGAGCAGCTCCGTTGGTTGCTGACTGAGTTTCGGGGTTGACGTTGGGGTTGTTGTCAAAGTTGTCCATGATAAAAACTCCTTTTAGAAAATATTTTGAATCCAGTAAAGTAGATTCGGTGTTTTGTATATCATCGGCGCTTCTCCGGGGAAGGCGGTGCACATACGATAAATGTATAAAATGACAAAAGCCGTAAATACAAGTATGCACACCGGCAGCATCCATTTTAAGGGAAACAGCCGAAAATAACGTGATAAACAAAAGAGAACGGCAACGGCAAATACCGATGGCCACAAAGGCTGCATTGCGAAGGATAAGGCAAACTGGCCGCGCAAAGCACACCAAATGGCACGAGTGGTTCCGCAAAACGGACAGGGAAGTCCGGTGAACCAAACCAGGGTGCAGGAGGTGCCCAAAACCAGGGAAAAGACAGCCCATAAAATGATGACGATGACAATGGCCGGCCACCATTTTTTTAAATCTTTTTTGAACAGCGCCAAAGGCGACGGATCCGACGGCTTAGACATTGAAACGGAACAGCACGACATCGCCGTCTTGCATGACATATTCTTTTCCTTCGGAACGGACCAGTCCTTTTTCTTTGGCGGCACTTAAAGAACCGCAAGCCATCAAATCGTCATAGGCAACGACCTCGGCACGGATAAAGCCGCGCTCAAAGTCGGAGTGAATCTTTCCGGCAGCCTGAGGAGCTTTGGTGCCTTTGGTGATTGTCCAGGCACGGACTTCCGGTTGACCGGCAGTTAGATAGGAAATGAGACCGAGCAGGGTGTAACTTGCCTGGATGAGGCGGTCGAGACCGGAATTTTCAAGTCCCAGTTCCTCAAGAAATAACTGTTTTTCTTCTTCCTCGAGTCCGGCCATTTCTTCTTCCAGATTGGCGCAAATCGGAAGGACTTGTGCCCCCTCTGAAACGGCTAAATCGCGAACTTTGGCATAATGCACTTCATTGTCAATGCCATTTACAAAGGCATCCTCGCTCACATTGGCGGCATAGATAACCGGTTTAGAGGTAAGGAGCATGGCGGATTGCAGCATCTCGTCTTCTTCTTCGGTCCGTTCAACGGAACGGGCGGATTTGCCCTCTTCCAGAACGGTTTTGACACGTTTGAAGAAATCCAGTTCTGCCTGTAGAGATTTATCACCTTTAAGAGCTTTGGTGGTGCGGTCAATACGTCTGTCCAGGGTTTCCATATCGGCGAGAATCAATTCCAAGTTGATGGTTTCGATGTCGCGAAGCGGATCGACGCTGCCTTCCACATGAACGATATCCGTGCTCTCAAAGCAACGGACCACGTGAACGATGGCATCAACCTCACGGATGTTTGCCAAAAACTTATTGCCGAGACCTTCACCGCGGCTGGCACCTTTGACAAGCCCGGCGATGTCAACGAATTCAATGACGGCCGGAGTGACTTTGACCGGGTTATACATTTCTTTCAGTTTATCCAAACGCACATCCGGAACAGCAACCACTCCCACGTTGGGTTCAATGGTGCAGAACGGATAGTTGGCACTTTGGGCACCTGCGTTTGTGATGGCATTAAATAATGTGGATTTACCGACATTCGGCAAACCGACGATACCGAGTTTCATAAGGAATACCATTCAAGTAATTAATTTACTTGCCTTTCTGTTTGGGCTTCAAAAACATCCATAATACACATGTATATTATATATAAGAAACAACTTTTTTTCAATATTTAGGAACAATTGAACAAGAATATAATATTATTGACCTATAAGGTAAAAAATGTTATAATTCATAGGCGAAGAAGGTGAAAAATATAATGGAGTTTCTAAATTATTTGATTGATACATTTGGCTATAATGAGCCTATTTTTTCGGAGGAAATATCATTTTGCAATTTTTCTCGGCCATGGATAAACAAACAACTCGGTAAACTTGTTGAAAACCGGCAATTGATACGGTTTGAAAAAGGAATTTATTATGTCCCGAAAAATACAGTGCTAGGGCCATCTCGACTTAATCCACAAAAAGTAATTGAAAAGAAATACATTGCAGGTAAAGGCGGAAGAAAAGGGTACTATTCAGGCGCTTGCTTTTTGAATCAAATTGGATTATCAACGCAGGTTCCGAACGTGGTGGAGATATATACAAATAATGAGACGTCCAAAATAAGAGAAGTACATATTGGGGAAATACGTGTGTTGCTCCGGAAGGCTCGCACAACAATTGACGATAAAAATGTGGCAGTGCAGAGTTTTCTTGAATTGATGAATAGCGTTTCACCTACTTTTTTTAGTGAAGAAAGGAAATTGATTGTTGCAAAGTTTGTCAAGGATTCTGGTATTACACGAAATGATATTGCGAGTTTTTCTGCTGTTTTCCCAGATAAAGCGCTTAGGACATTGATTGAAAGTCAGCTGATTTTTGATGTTGCACAATGACAAAGATTTGTTTGAAAAAATTGTTCTTGATACATTAAGGGAATGCCTACAAGAGATTGTAGAAAAAGATATTTATAAAAATGACTATGAAAGGATTACGATTCCGCTTATTTTCGGTGAACTACCCACCACTTAGTTAACACTTGAAGTGGGGGCTTCTGGGAGCCATTTGGCTCCGTTTAAGAAGTTTGGTATTTAAGTTTCCACCTGATTTCAGGCCACCCTTATTCTTACAGGCGTGTCCACATCGCCTCTA
>JAZUDZ010000053.1:0-38700 GCA_045639905.1 Acutalibacteraceae bacterium | reverse complement strand
CTGGGTTCAGAACGTCGTGAGACAGTTCGGTCTCTATCTATCGTGGGCGTAGGAAATTTGAGGAGTGCTGTCCTTAGTACGAGAGGACCGGGATGGACAAACCTCTGGTGTACCAGTTGTCACGCCAGTGGCACAGCTGGGCAGCTATGTATGGATCGGATAAACGCTGAAAGCATCTAAGCGTGAAACCGACCTCAAGATAAGATATCCCACTGAGTAATCAGGTAAGACCCCACAAAGACTATGTGGTTGATAGGCTGCATGTGTAAGTACAGTGATGTATTCAGCTAGGCAGTACTAATAGGTCGAGGGCTTGACCACCGTGTGTACAAGATTGCACGAACCATTTTTGGTGATTGTCTGATGCAGGACAGTCATGTTAAGCTTCGCTTTTCGGTTCTGTTTCTTCACTTTATTCAGTTCTCAGGGTATATGAAAAGAACGCCTGATAGGGCGTTCTTTTTTTTGTTGTTGACACATATACCGTTTTAATGAGATAATTACTAGTAGATGTGATAAGTTAGGAGGATGAATATGGGACGCGCTGATGGTAGAAAACTGAAAAATATGGATCCTATGTATATGATTGCCTCACATGTTATGGCAAAACGTAGTGACTCTATGAATGCAATTCGTCTTGATATTCCTATGGAACCTTTACAAACCTATATACGTTCCACAAAGAAAGAAAAAGGCTATACGGTAAGTCATTTGGCACTGTTTTTGGCTGCTTTTATTCGTACACTGGCTGAGTATCCGCAACTGAATCGTTTTGTTGTTAATAAAACGGTGTATGCCAGAAATGAAATTGCCATCGGAATGGTTGTTTTGCAGCCGGGAACAACCGATGGTGAAACAATGGCTAAAATGTTCTTTGAACGTGAAGATGATGTTTTTACAGTTCAGAAAAAGATTGATGAATTCATTGAACATAACAGAGAAACCGGAGCTGATAACGGGACCGAGAAAATGATTCGTTTTTTGCGTATTCCAGGCGTTATGCGCTTAGGGGTTAATGTTATCAAATGGGCCGATAAACACGGCTTATTGCCAAAATCTGTTATTGATATGAGTCCGTTCCACGCAACTATGACAATTACCAATTTGGGAAGTATCCGAACCAATTATATTTACCACCATGTTTATGATTTTGGTACGACCAGTATGCTGTTTTCTATGGGGCAGCCGGTTGAAATAGCCCGAAACAAAAAAGAGGGAATCGAGTTTGAACGCTGTATTCCCTGTGGCCTTGTCATGGATGAGCGTATTGCACACGGCTGCTATTTCGGAACGGCTTTTAAAACTTTCGAGAAATATTTAAAACATCCGGAACTGTTGGAAGGCCCTCCGACTGTTGTTAATGATGACGAAGATTAAAAAAAGACAGAGCTTCATGAAGCTCTGTCTTTTTTGGTTAAAAGAAGCGGAGTAGTGAAACCACTTTACCGAGAACGACAACCTCGTCTACGATAATCGGATCGAACTCCTGGTTTTCCGGTTGAAGACGAACATGTCCATCTTCCCAGAAAATTCGTTTTACTGTGGCCTCTTCACCAATTAAGGCAACGACAATATCACCATTTTGTGCGACCGGAGTTTGGTGAACAATGACAACGTCTTTGTCCAAAATTCCCGCATTTACCATACTTCTTCCGGAAACACGAAGGGCGAACATTTCACTGGCTGGGTATTTACCACCGGAATAGGGAACATAGTCTTCTACTTCTTCGATGGCCTGAATGGGGAGACCGGCTGTAACTTTTCCAAGCAACGGGATTCTGGATACGTTTTCTCCGGGAAACCGAATGGCTCGATTCAGCCCTTCTTCGCGCTGAATATATCCTTCAGATTCCAAAAGGCGTAGAATAGAGTGGGCCGTTGAAGTGGATTTGATACCGACTTCCTGACATATTTCACGAACGGAAGGCGGAATTCCATCTTGCATTCGTTCTTTCAAAAATTCCAATACTTTACGCTGTTTTTCATTCAGTTGTTTCAAAACGGCGCCTCCTTTCAAGTGGGAACAATTGTTCTTTTTGAAAGTATATCATTAAACAGCATAAAAGTCAAACATCTGTTCGCATTTTTTCTTTTTGTTTACAATTTGTTCACAAATTAAAATTAATTAGATGTATAATAATATTGTCTTCATAGTCGCCGCATACTATGAAGATGAGGGAAAACCCTCCTCAAACCCCTCGTAAGGGAGAAACTTCATGCAAATGAGGTTTCTCCCTTTTTTTAAAGGCGCCTCCAAACGGAGGCGCCTTTAAACTTACATTCTTTCCGGAACGGATACTTTAAGCAGGGTTAATGCATTTTTCAGAGTGATACGGGTTGCACTGCAAAGAGCAATACGAGCTTGCATTAAAGCACTGTCGTCGCACATGACTTTACAACCATTGTAAAACTTGTGGAACAAAGTAGCCAATTCGATACTGTAGCGTGTGATTTTAGCGGGATCACGAACCTGTGCAGCATCGGCAATTTCTTTTGTGAAGGATGAGATATGACGAATGAGTTCTTTTTCTTCTTCGGCGGTCAACAGCGTAAGATTGGCTTTATCGTCGAGATGGATTCCTTCTTCTTCCAGCTTACGGAAAATGGAGCAGATTCTGGCATGGGCGTATTGTACATAATAGACCGGATTCTGTGCGGATTGCTCAATTGCCAAATCCAAATCGAAGTCCATACTGTTTGAAGCGGAAGTCATATTGAAGAAGAAGCGGGCAGCATCGGCCGGAACTTCATCTAAAAGATCGGCCAGCTGGATGGCTTTGCCGGAACGTTTGGACATTTTAGCAGCTTTGCCATCACGCATTAAGCGGACAAGTTGTACAAGCAAAACCTCTAAGTGTTCGCCACCGACTCCGACGGAATCCATAGCGCCTTTCATTCTGGCTACATGACCATGATGGTCAGCACCCCAAACATCAATACAAGTGTTAAATCCACGACGGAATTTATTGCGGTGATAAGCGATGTCAGCTGCAAAGTAAGTGGGGTTTCCGTTTGCACGAATTAATACATCGTCTTTAAGTTCTAATTTATCAATATCCTCTTGTGATTTTCCTTCGGCCAACAGTTGTTTTGTTAGAACTTCGGCATTCTTGTACCATGTAGCGCCGTCCTTTTCATAGGTGAGGCCTTTATCGGTCAAAATTTGCACGATTTCGGCGATTTCACCGCTTTCGTGGAGTGTTGACTCAAGGAACCATAAATCATAAACAATGCGGTATTTTTCAAGGTCTTTATGCATCTTATCCAAATTCAAAGGAAGGGCATAGGCGACCAGTGCTTTTTTACGTTCTTCCGGTTCGGCAGATACATAACGGTCCCCGTTCATCTTGGCAAAGTTTTGGGCGTGTTCGATGATGTCGTCCCCGTGATAGGCATCTTCGGGGAAAGGAACAGCATCTTCTCCCAGAAAGATTTGCAGATAGCGTGTCTCGAGGGAAACGGCAAACTTTTCAATCTGGTTTCCGGCATCGTTGACGTAAAATTCTCTCCATACATCATAGCCGGCAGCCTCCATAACGGAAGCCAGACAGTCGCCAAGGGCGCCTCCTCTGGCGTTTCCCATATGCATAGGCCCGGTGGGGTTGGCAGAAACATATTCCACCATTACTTTTTCGCCTTTTCCGGCATCTGAGCATCCGTATTGATTTCCCTTTTGGAGAACCTCTGAAACAGCGGCTGCATAAAAATCTGGGGACAGGAAAAAATTGATAAAGCCGGCACCGGCCACTTCAACCTTTTCAAAGAATGTGCCATCCGTGCAAAGCGAAGCCACCAGGGCATCGGCAATCATTCGAGGGGCTTTATGAAAAGACCGGGCGCCCAGCATGGCGACATTGGCGGCAAGGTCACCGTGAGAACGGTCTTTCGGTTCCTCAATTACATATTCCGGAAGCCCACCTTCCGGTAAACTGCCCGCGGAAACGGCAGCGGTATAGGCAGAGGACAGTAAATCCCGAATTTGTTTCTCTGCGAGTTCAATTGTTGTCATATATTTCACCTCAAATTGTCAAAGAGAGGGTATGGAATGTTTCGCCATCCATATCCAATATATAGGAGATTTCCAAATGACCACCGTTAGGGGTCAAAGAATTTTGAATTGATGTTGCTTTCACCTGCATATCCAGCACGCCGTAAGGTGTGGAGTACGCACAAGAATGTACCTTGTTTTCTTCCATAAGGAATGTGACGGAGCAGGGGCCTTTTCGGTCAATGGTGACAGAATCCTGTGCTATGGTAATTTTGACAGCCGTTAAGGAGTCTTCCAACTGCTCCATATAGGAAATTATATACCCGGATTCTGTTTTCAGAAAATTTCCCAGGGTATCAATTTTTTCTTTTTCGATATTACCGTCAATTTCCGTACAAAAGGCTAAATGAATGTTTACTTGCATGATTTCTCCTTGTCCAGTTGACTGATGTCAACGATTTCCACCGTCTGGTGAACAGGTCTGCCAAGAAAGATTTCGGCAATATTGGCGAAGTCACGCGGATGGTCGGAAACGAAGTAACGGCAGCATCCGATCGTGTCACTTCCGCAAAGGTCATGCTTTTGCAGTTCGTTCATACAAGCTTTGGCGGCTTCGTTTCCTGCGTCAATTAGTGCGACGGAGGGACCAAGATATTCGCTGATAAAATCGGCTAAGATGGGAAAGTGTGTGCAGCCTAAGATAACCGTGTCAACACCGGCCTCTTTGATAGGAGCGAGATAGCGCTCTACGGTCAGCGTTGTTACGGGATCGTTCTTCATAATCCAACCATTTTCTACCAGTGGAATAAATAAAGGGCACGCTTGCGGGAAAACCTGAATGGAGGGATTTTCCGACTGTAAAGCTTTTTCAAACGAGCGACTCTGAATCGTGGCAGAGGTACCTAATATTCCGATCTTTCCGTTTTTTGTCGTTTTTGCCGCAGCAGATGCTGTCGGCTTGACAACACCGATGGCGGGAACGGGTAATGATTCCAAAATATCCGGGGCAACGGAACTGACGGTTCCGCAGGCCGCTATGATAAATTTCACATCATAGTTCAGTAGAAAACGGCTGTCCTGTTCCGCGTAGGATCGAATAACCGATTCTCCTCGTGTTCCGTAAGGGACACGGCCGGTATCTCCGAAATAAACCACATCTTCGTTGGGCAGATATTGCATGATTTTTCGAACGGCCGTCAAGCCGCCGAGACCGGAGTCAAATACACCGATTGGTCTTGTATCCATACGTTCATCACCCTTCTTTTCTTAGTTGCGGTTAAAATCTAACAGTTGCAAGGTCTTGTTGTGTTCGGTTGCCCAGTGAATATTCCATTCGCTGGAGAACAGCAAGATTGGATTGCCGCGCATATCCTGCGCGTATTTTGTGTCGGATGTGATATCCAATGTCTTCGGGTCCAGTTCCTCATTGGCTATCCAGCGAGCAAACTGATATGGAAGCGGCTCCATTTTAATTTCAACGTTATATTCGTTATTTAGTCTGTGCTCCAGCACTTCAAATTGAAGAACACCGACAACACCCACAATGACTTCTTCCATACCGCTTTCCGGTTCGGAGAAGATCTGAATGGCACCTTCCTGGGCAATTTGCGTGATTCCTTTCACAAATTGCTTCCGCTTCATGGTATCGGTTTGACGGACACGGCAGAAGTGCTCCGGCTCAAAGGTGGGAATACCTTCAAACTTGCATTTTTTGGACGGTGCACAAACCGTATCCCCGATGGAGAACATACCGGGGTCAAAAATACCGATGATGTCACCGGCATAAGCTTCTTGTACGGTTTCACGATCCTGGGCCATCAAAGCTTGCGGCTGGGACAAACGGGTACGCTTTCCGGTCTGAACGTGCAGAACCTCCGCATCCTTTTCAAATTTACCGGAACAGATGCGCATAAAGGCAATACGGTCTCGGTGTGCTTTGTTCATGTTTGCCTGGATTTTAAAGATGAAACCGGAAAATGCATTGTCAAACGGGTCAACGATTCCGTCATCCGTTTTGCGCGGGAGAGGAGAAGATGTCATCTTTAAGAAATCCCGTAAAAACGGTTCAACGCCGAAGTTCGTCAGGGCGGAACCGAAGAAGACAGGAGACAGTTCTCCGTGGTCTACGGCATCTTGGGAAAATTCGCTGCCGGCAACATCGAGAAGTTCCATATCGTCCAAGAGCTTATGATACTGGTCGATATCCATTAGCTTTTCGGCATCGGTTTCGTCATGAAGGTCTGCATATTCTGCATGAGCTTCCAGTTTGCCGTTTTCACCGGAGAAAACAACGATTCTTTCCGTGGTACGGTCATAAACGCCGCGGAACCGGCGACCTGAGCCAATCGGCCAGTTGACGGGATAGGTTTGGATGCCTAAGACATTTTCAATTTCTTCGAGCAGGTCCAGCGGTTCACGGGCTTCACGATCCATCTTGTTGATAAACGTGAAAATCGGAATGTGGCGCATGACACAAACCTTAAACAACTTTTTGGTTTGTTTTTCAACGCCCTTGGATGCGTCAATTACCATGACGGCAGCATCGGCAGCCATCAAGGTGCGATACGTGTCTTCGGAGAAATCCTGATGCCCGGGCGTATCCAAAATGTTTACACAATAGCCATCGTATTCGAATTGCATAACCGAGGAAGTGACGGAGATACCACGCTGTCTTTCAATATCCATCCAGTCGGAAACAGCGTGCTTCATATTCTTCTTTCCTTTGACCATGCCGGCTGCTTGGATGGCACCGCCATACAAAAGAAATTTTTCGGTTAATGTCGTTTTACCGGCGTCGGGGTGGGAGATAATGGCAAAGGTTCGACGTCGTTTGATTTGTTCTTCCATAGACAGCATGTGTGGAAACCTCGTTTCGAATTAGGATAAATTGGATATTGAGATTACTCCCAAACGGCCGGAATGCCGTAAACAAAGTAACTGGAGACAGCAAATACTCCGAGAAGACAGCAAACAACAATGCGAAGTGCCTTGCTGTTTGTTTCGTCCAGTAGTTTTGCCAAAAAGACGGCCGAAAACGGCAGGCTCAGGAATAAATAGCGGAAGTCCATAGAGCAGATAAAGGGGTACTGGAAGGAGAAGGTGATGAAACTGAACATAATGGCTGTCCATAAAATCATCCACATAAGGACAAAACCTTCTGAATTGGCATCTTTCTTCTTGAAGAAGATATAAAGTAAACCAAACAGTGCAAGGCATGCCAACAGAAAAGCCGTTGCCAGCAAAATATAACACCAGAAACCACCTTTGACGGAATATTCGCCGAACAGGGATGTCTTAAAGAGGCTCATGAAAATGTTATATCCGGCCTCTTCACTGTTGGAAGGCCATGTTTGATAGGGAGAAGCCAGTTGATGCCAAGGGATTAAAAAGGTTCTCTGAGCAGCGGAAATGTTTTCCAAATACTGAGATCGATTTGCTTCGACGCTGAGAAGCGGGACATAAGTAAAGCTTTGACCGAATTTCAGCAAGTTTCGTACCGGATACCACATTCCGAGCGGAACGGATATCAGCCCGAAAATCATATATTGAGCAATGGATTTTTTCCATTTCTTGCGATTTTGAACAAGCTTCCAAATAAAGGCAAAAGCAAACGGGAAAGCCAATGTGGCACCGGAAAGTTTTGCCATCATAGACAACCCCAAAAACAGTCCGCAAAGGAAAATATGCACGGTTTTTCCACTGTGCCACCATTCTGCCATAAACCAGAGAGAGGCAATGGCCAAAGCAGTAGCCAGACAGTCATTGTTTAAAGAACCGGACAACAAAACAAATGTCGGGTGCAGTGCAAACAACAAGTCACCGAAAAAGCGGGAACGGTCGCTGACCTTGCAAGCCGCCAAAAGTCTATCACCGAAAACCATAATCAGGGACGAATAAAAGACGGTGATAAATTGCAGTTTTTCGGCAATTTCCTTGGCAGCCAAACCGGCATCGCTCATTATGCGATAGGCGCCGCCGGCGATAATGTGGTGTAGCGGCGGATGGTAGAACTGCCATGTTTTGTTGGTGTCGGGTAGGGCTAAATTGGTTGCAATATATTGAATGTACCCCATGTGTCCTTTGCCACTGGTGACCAGTTTTACGTCATGTTGTCTGACATTGTATGGTGTGTAAAGAACGTATAAGATACGAACAATCAATCCTATCAAAAAAAGAATATAGATAGCGGTTTGCCATGACATTTTCTTGGTGCTGACCAGAAGAATTACCAAAGCAACGGTAACACCCAAAACGACGGCGCCGGTTATGACCGGTGCGTTTTCATTTGAAAAATCCTGTAAAGTGATGATCCCGAATAGGCAGGCGAGCAGCATACACATAACGGGGAACCAAATTGTTATGAACTTGTGGGTTGGATTATTCTTTAGTGAAAGCATCCTGTATGAGCCTCCTTACTGTTTTTCAAACCAGGAAATAACGGAATCCACAATGGATTTCGTATATTTTTTACACAAAACGGTGTATTGCGTTTTAAATTCTTTGATTCGATTGCCGTTATCGTCAAACAAAGTGTCAACGATGGTCGGCATTGCCTCGTAAGCTTTTCCGCCGAGAACACTGCTGTACATTTCTTTGTATCCGGAAAGCTTGGGCAACTTGATTTGGATATCGGTGTTTGGATGGTTGTATGTCATATCCAGTCGAACAGACACAATAGACGGGTCGGCACTCTCAACGGCGATTTCATAGAAAATGGAAAAGATGCATAACTGATTTTTATCGTCAAAGGATAATTCTGCGGTAACCGTGTTGATGGTATATTCCGCTTCCGATTGCAGCCCGCCAATTAGATAGGCAAAAGAACTGTCAGCCGTAATCAGTTGACTGTATAAAATGTCCGGCAGCATAGGAAGTAGGATTTTTGTGAGTCCGTTTTCGTAGGCGATGGCCGGAGAAGAGAAGGATGCCTGTGTTAAGACCGGAGCCTTAAATAAAGCCAATTCCGGCATGGCGGTGTTTCGATCGATGGTTTGTTTGTATTTTTCCTTTTTGTCGCTGTAGTACTTTATTCCGTCTGCGTAATAAACTTCGTACTTGTTTTCCAAATAGTTTGTGGAATTGTTTACAATCAAGTGATCAATAAAAACATCTTTTTTCTGTTCTTCGGAGCGGAGAGTCATATTCAGTTGTCTTGTTTCTTCGTCACTTTTCGATTTAATGGTACAGGTTCCGGTAAGCGATATGTCCTGACCGGTGTGCTTTTCGGATTCTTCTAAAGCTTCCGTATATAACGAGTAGGCCCAGTCTGAGGATCCCGATGTTTCTATGTCAGACATATCACTGGAAAAGTGCTTGGCAGTTGTAGTGGTCGTCGTCGGCGGCTGGGGTTGCTGCGGTTCTTTGTTGCAGGCACACAGCGCACTTGCGATACAAAGCAGTGACAGTGTAGCCGCTACGACACGAAAAACCGTATTTTTCACAATCATTCCTCCGATGATTCCTGCTCGATTTCGGCAGGTTCTTCCGTATCATCCAAAAACTCACTCGTGTTTTCACGAATGTATTGCACGCAAAGATCTTTCGGGCTTTCTTCTTCCAGTGCGGAAAAGAACTGTTCATTGCACTCGCCGAGTTTTTCCCATTCATCTTCGACGGACAACGCTTCGCGAATGGCGGCTTCACATTTGACGGCACCGATACGGTTCATTCCGTCGGCGGCCGGTTCACAAAACGGAGCGGAAGAGGAGGCGAGTAAATACTGAAACGTTCCGCCGTTTTTCATTTCATTAAGAATAACCCAAACGGCATATATCTGATTTCGGCCGGGTGAAAGTAAAGCAAAGGTGTGATAGGGGTCGGGAGTTTGTTTGTCAAGTTTTGCCATTAGATTGGCAGCGACGGCATCCATCAGTTCATTGTCCGGAGTTTCATCGAGAAGTTCTTTTGTCATATCCTTATATTTCTTCTGCATGGCATCGGCCTTCTTTTCCTGCTCGGATTTGAAGCGGTGATTCATCAAAAACAAAACCAAAGCCATAAGGAGAAACAGGATGAGAACACGGATTAATGTTTGAGCAATGGGGTCGGCCATAATTGCAAGATACATCATTTTTCTTTCACCAATTCCTTATAAATTTCACTTTTTGCAAAGCCGCTTTCGCTTGCCGCCTGTTTGGCAGCCTGAGAAAGCGGAAGCCCTTCTTCCGCAAATCTACGGGCAAGCAGAACCGATTCTTCCAAAGTCAACGAGGCTTGATCGGTGGACTGCACTTTTTTCCCTTCGATTACGAGAACATATTCTCCTCGGGGTTCTTTTTCCACGGCACTTGCCGCCGCTTTCCCGAGCGTTGTAATAACTACTTCTT
The DNA here is from genome assembly GCA_045639905.1 of Acutalibacteraceae bacterium. Classification (GTDB taxonomy): domain Bacteria; phylum Bacillota; class Clostridia; order Oscillospirales; family Acutalibacteraceae; genus RGIG426. Next base: position 28,386 of record JAZUDZ010000053.1, on the reverse strand, counting down.
CGTGGATTTTCGTTAATTCCCGAACGAGGGAGATTCGACGGTCTTCTCCGAACACCTTGCTCATATCCCGCAAAGTGGCCCGTAACTTGTGAGGGGCTTCGTAGAAAATCATGGTTCTTGTTTCGTCCACCAGTTCTTCCAGATGTTTTTTGCGGCTTGGCTTGTTAACGCTTAAAAATCCTTCAAAGGTGAATCGGCCGGTCGGCAGTCCTGAGATGGCAATGGCGGTCGCCATAGCAGTCGGGCCGGGAACAACGGTAACGGGAATACCGACTTCGTGGCACGCCGCTACCAAGTCTTCTCCAGGGTCGGAAATGGCCGGCATGCCCGCATCGGATACCAAAACAAAGTTTTCTCCGTTTTTCATCCGTTCAATGAGAGCGGCACCACGGTCTTTTTTGTTGTGTTCGAAGTAACTGACCAGGGGTTTCTTGATACCGAAATGATTCAGCAGTTTCAGCGTTACCCGGGTATCTTCGGCCGCAATCGTATCGGCGGCTTTTAAAGCTTCAACGGCACGAGGGGAAAAGTCTGAAAGGTTACCAATCGGAGTGCCGACCAGTGTCAAACTGCCATATGTTTCGTTACCAGACATAACCAGCCACCGTGTTCCTTTCGTTCAATGATTTGGAAACCGCAAGCTTTAAGAGCATCCACAACATCCTGTTCGCGTGTGTCAATGATGCCGGAAACAATATAGACGCCGTCCGGTGCCAAAAAGCGTGGGACATCCGGCGACAACATTTTTATGGCATCTGCCACGATGTTGGCTACAACAACCTGATAGGTTCCGTGTACATCCGTTGCCAAATCGCCGAGCATAATTTCATAGCGAGGAGGTGTCATTCCCAAGGCTGTTCCGTTTTCAATGGCCGTGCGAACTGCCGTTTCGTTGATATCAATACCGACGGCTTTTTTAGCACCCAGTAAAAGGGCGGCCATCGAAAGAATGCCGCTTCCGCACCCCACGTCCAGAAGGTCTGTATCTGATTCGATGTATTCTTCCAAGGCTTCCAGAACCAGGCGTGTGGTATCGTGACCACCGGTGCCGAAGGCCATGCCGGGGTCTAAAGTCAAAACCGTTCGACCGGCTGCAAGCTGCGGGTCAGGGGTTTCCCAGGAGGGGCAGATTAAAAGTTTTTCTCCGATGGGAAGCGGATGAAAATACTGTTTCCAGTTGTTCGCCCAATCTTCCTCACGCAGGGTTTTTGTGTTTAGGGTGGCATCGATGCCGGAGGCAGAAAACCGTTCCTGGAGGAAACTCAATGCTTCAGCCGGATTCTCGTCCGGGCTGATGTAGATATGGACAATGGCATGGCTGCGGTCTTTTGCCAGCAAATCTTCATCAATTAAATCTACGTGAGCGATCTCCTGCACCATATCTTCAAGATCACTGTAGTCTTCCACGTAAACACCGCCGGTGACGACCATGCACGCAATTGCGGCAGCGGTTTCCGCCTGGTCCAGGGGAACCAGCATTTGAATGTCAGTCCAGTCCATAACAAAGTCTCCTATATATTACAAAACTTTATAAATATTTAAATACAATCATCCGTTATTATACCAACAACGGAGCATTATTGCAACAGTAAAAGCGGCCATCGGACGATGACCGCTTTGGGTTAGAACAAGATTCTTTTCTCGTAGGCTGCCATAAGTAAATCGACAACTTGGTTGTATGTCTCCGACCCATCTTTGTCGCCTTGCAACTCAATGGTTTTGTCGTTAATGGCTAAAGAAATGTCCTGAATCTTACCGGAAAACTGATCCCAGTACGCATTGTACGACGTATAATCTTTTTGAACCTTCGGAGACAATGAATTGTATGCCTTTTTCCACAGGTCGTGATTGTCATCGTATAACTGATTGGAACAGTAGGTGAAAGCCAGCATGGTTCCGGAATATTGAAAATCCGGATGGGGACTGTTGAAACAGGCTAAACATCCAAAGAAGTTACACTCATCCTCGTGGGCGAATCCTTTTAAGTGGGCCAGTTCATGAGAAGCGGCAGCGGGAATGGCATAATCGGGAATATCAATATTGGCGTTGCATTCCGTGAACAGTGGGAAATACAGTCCCTCGATGCCGGTGTAGGACCACCAATGGGACAACAAAACGGGTTTTGCACGTTTGACGGTTCCTCCGAGAAACGGATATGTTTTCTTCAGAGGTTCATAGCCGTCTCCGATTTGTTTCAAGGTTGTTCTCACCGGAACGGAGAGCTTCATGACACCGTTTTCATCTTCCTGAAGATCTTCCCGCAACAGATTTGCTCGATTGGCCAAATCTGTGCACAATTCGAACAAGCGTTCTGAATTTGCCGGTTGTTTCTCTAAATCACATAATTCATATGCAGTCATTCTGTTGAAGTTTAATCCATGGACCAACAAATAAAAAAGGAAAAAAGATGAAAGTACCCAGCCGATGATTCTGAGAAAGTGGAGATTCTCGGCACGCTCCTCTTCCTTTGTTTTCTTTTCGTCTTTTTTCGATGGAATACAGATTAAAACCAAAAGAAACAAAACAGATAAAACAGCCACACACACAAGGAGTTCTGTTAAGGAAAAGGGGATGAAAGAAACAAGCCATCCGAGTGTGGAGTTGAAAAATCGGGATGTACCCCGTGAAAAAACGAATTCTGTAAAATGAGAGGAACATTTGGATAATAGTAGACATATAATACCGATGAAAGCCGGAGTAAACCAGCCAATCGCTTTCCAAATGCGTTTTCCTGTGGTCATATGCAACACCTCTCACCAAGTATACATAGAAATCCGCCATAATGCAACAAAAAAGGAACGCCCGTCGGGCGTTCCTTGATCATGGGAAACATCAAGCGCACTCCACACTGTTACCTGCAAAGCTTTTTGACTTTACAGCATGAATGGAGACTGTCTGCATAGCTTCTTGCCTTTTGGCCTCGCGTCTTCTGGCAGAACGTTTTCTGGAAGCGATTCGATCCATATGCAGGACCTTGAGGGAGACACCGGCTGCGGCCAATTTGATGCCGAAGAGAAGAACGGCAAGAATCGGATATGATGTATAGGAAATATCGCCGAGAGTCATCAGATCCAGAATGGAAATGGCCAGGGGAACAAATCCGAATTCTTTGGTGGTTTCAAAGTTACCGCAAATAAACAAATAGCCGGAAAGGGCAGTTAACAGGATAACACTAATCAAGTCAATCAACATAATTTTTACCTCATTTCGTTTTTATCATGAACACAGTATACAAACTTCCATGTCCGAAATTTGTCACATGATTCTGCTGGTTTGAAAAGATGACAAAGAACATCTGTTCCGAACATCTGTTCATATTATACGGCTTATTTTTGAAAACGCAAGTCTTTTTTTGAAAATTTTCTGGATTTTTGTTTGATTGGAGTCTGATGTCACAAAAACAGAACATGAGAATTGAATGACAGAGCACAAAATATACTGCTTATATGTATTGAAAAAAGTTCCCGCGCGCGATATAATAAGCGGGTATGATGATTCATAATGGGTCAATATGGATTTTAGAAAGGTGGGGCTATTATGGCCGACAACAAAAAGATGGTGGATGCAATTACCTCTATGGACGAGGATTTTGCAAAATGGTACACCGATATTGTGAAAAAAGCAGAACTCATTGAGTATACCAGCGTGAAAGGATGTATGGTTATCCGACCGTATGGTTATGCAATTTGGGAAAATATACAAAGAATTTTAGACGGTATGTTTAAAGCAACCGGGCATGAAAATGTTTGCATGCCGATGTTTATTCCGGAAAGTCTTTTGAATAAGGAGAAAGACCATGTGGAAGGGTTTGCGCCGGAAGTTGCCTGGGTAACCCATGGCGGAAACGATCCTTTGGAAGAACGTCTTTGTGTTCGCCCGACCAGCGAAACATTGTTTTGTGAACATTATGCGAATATTGTGCAATCATACAGGGATTTGCCGAAATTATATAACCAGTGGGTGTCTGTGGTCCGTTGGGAGAAAACCACAAGACCGTTCCTCAGAAGCCGCGAATTCTTATGGCAGGAAGGTCATACAATTCATGCTACGGCCGAGGAGGCTATCGAAGAAACAGAGCGCATGCTGAATACGTACGCTTCTTTCTGTGAAGATGCTCTTGCCATGCCGGTTGTTAAAGGAAAGAAAACCGAAAGCGATAAGTTTGCCGGTGCTGTGTCTACCTATGCCATTGAAGCCTTGATGCATGACGGTAAGGCTTTACAGGCCGGAACATCGCATTATTTCGGCGATGGTTTTGCCAAAGCTTTTGGAATTCAGTATCTGGACAAAGAGAATAAGCATGTCTATCCCCATCAAACTTCTTGGGGCGTTACAACCCGTTTGATTGGCGCCATTATTATGACACACGGCGATGACAATGGTTTGGTTTTACCTCCGGCGGTGGCGCCCATCCAGGTTGTCATTGTTCCGATTGCACAGCATAAAGAAGGCGTATTGGATAAAGCTGCAGAACTTCGTGACCGTTTGTCCTCCTCTTTCCGTGTGAAAATGGACGACAGCGACAACAGCCCCGGTTGGAAATTCAGTGAGTACGAGATGAAAGGTGTCCCGGTTCGTTTGGAAATCGGCCCGAGAGATATTGAAAACGGGAACTGTGTGCTGGTTACCCGCCACAATCGCGAGAAGACGGTTGTATCTCTTGATAATTTGGAAGAAGCATTAACGCAGAAGCTTCAGGAAGTGCACGACGGCTTGTATGCGGCTGCTTTGGAAAACAGAGAAAAGCGTACCTATGCATGCAAGACTATGGACGAAATCATTTCAAAATTGGAAGAAAACGGTGATGGTTTTGTGAAAGCTATGTGGTGCGGCGACGAAGCTTGCGAGGATAAGGTAAAAGAAGTTACCGGTGTGGGATCTCGTTGTATTCCCTTTGAGCAGGAAGAAATTTCCGACACCTGTGTATGCTGCGGCAAACCGGCCAAGATGATGGTTTACTGGGGCAAAGCCTATTAATTTAGAGGAGAAGAGTTACTATGTTTAATCAATTGGCAATGCCTGCCGAGCAGGATACGACCATTGTCATGCACACCAATCGCGGTGATATTTCCATTCGCTTGTTTCCGCAATTTACGCCGAAAACAGTGGAAAATTTTGTAAAGCATGCAAAGGATGGCTATTATGATGGATTGACTTTCCATCGTGTTATTGACAACTTTATGATTCAAGGAGGAGATCCAGAAGGCACCGGATGCGGTGGTGAAAGTATTTGGGGTCATCCCTTTGAAGATGAATTCCACTTGGAACTTCGAAATTATCGTGGAGCTCTTTCTATGGCCAATGCCGGTCCTAACACGAACGGCAGTCAGTTCTTTATTGTTCAGGCTCCCTCCGTGGATCCTCGTTTGATTTCTCAAATGCGTGATTATGCCGATCAGGGGTATCCGGACGAAGTGACAAACAACTATGTGGAAATCGGCGGTACACCTCATCTTGATTTCCGTCATACGGTTTTTGGTCAGGTCTATGAAGGAATGGATGTAGTGGATTCTATTGCATCCGTCCAGGTCGACCGAAATGATTGCCCGATTTATCCGGTTGTTATTGAATCCATCGATGTAAAAGAAGGGGAGTAATATAGATGAAAAGAATTATTGCATTACTTATGGCATTGGCTATGATTTTGGTTTTTGCCGGATGTGACAGCCAAAAACCCGAAAATAGCAAAGAAACCAGTGGTGAAGCGGATTTGTCTTACGAAGGAAACGGTGTCAAGACCGCCTATGCGGACAAGGTTGCCGGCTTCCAGCTGGAAGCTCCCAAAGCGGGAGAAACCGTTGCAATTATGCATACCAGCATGGGCGACATCAGCTTAAGATTGTTCCCGGAAGGTGCTCCTAAAACGGTTGAGAATTTTACGACACATGCCAAAGAAGGATACTACGACGGTCTTACATTCCACAGAATTATCAACGATTTTATGATTCAGGGTGGAGATCCGAAAGGTACCGGTACCGGTGGCGAAAGCATTTGGGGCACCCCCTTTGAAGATGAGTTTGACAGCAAACTCTACAACATTCGTGGTTCTCTTGCAATGGCTAACTCCGGTCCTAATACGAACGGTAGCCAGTTCTTCATTAACCAGGTTGGCCCCGGTTCTTTTAATGCGGATAATTTCAAAGGCTATTCTTTGCAGACATACAACAGCATCTATACAAACTTCTGCGAGAGTTATGAACAGTACAAAAAGAGTTATCCGACGTTCAACGACTTTATGACGCAGTACTTGCCGACCTATTATTCCCAGTTGGCTCAAATGGGAATCAACATGCCGTTTGTTTATGATTTGGTTCCTCCGGAAGTCTGGGATTTGTATAAAGCCCAAGGCGGCAACATCTATCTTGACGGTGCTTTCCGTGCCGGATCCGGACATACTGTGTTCGGTCAGGTTTATGAAGGAATGGATATTGTCGATAAAATTGCAGCTGTAGAAACAGATGCAAACGGTAAGCCTGCTGAGGATGTTATTATTAAAACGATTGAGATTAAAGAATTTGCCGGCTGATTTTGCCGGAAAGGAACGGGACTATGGATATAACGATTCATAATCGAAAAGTGCATTATGTTGACGAAGGCTCCGGTCCTGTTGTATTAATTCTTCACGGATGGGGTGCAAAGGCAGAAACCTATCGATTGATTATCAATCATTTGTCGGAACGGTGCCGCGTGATTGCGCCGGATTTGCCCGGTTTTGGTGATTCGGAAGAACCGCCGGAAGCGTGGGACGTAGACCAATATGTGGATTTTGTTTTTGACTTTGTCAAAGCGATTCAGCTGGAAAATCCTTGCACGGTAATGGGACATTCGAACGGCGGTCGTATTTTGATCAAATTGTTATCTAGGGATAACTGCCCGCTGGCGGTTTCCAAAGCCGTTTTAATTGATTCCGCTGGGTTAAAAGCAAAGCATGGCGTTGGATGGTATGTCCGCGTGTACAGTTATAAGGCGATGAAAAAAGTTCTTCTTTGTAAACCGATGAAGTTCTTATTCCCGAAGGCCGTTGAAAAGGCACAGGGGAAATTTGGTTCGGAAGACTACCGTAATGCCAGCCCGCTGATGCGTGAAATAATGGTTAAGCTACTGAATGAAGATTTAGAAGCTTATTTGCCCAAGATAGCGGTTCCTACGCTGCTGATTTGGGGTGATTTGGATACTGCCACTCCTTTGTCGGATGGTAAAAAAATGGAACAACTGATTCCGGATGCCGGTTTAGTTGTTCTGGAAGGAACGGGCCACTTTTCTTTTGCGGAAAAATGGGGACAGTGCCGGGCGGTGCTGGATTCCTTCGTATAAGTTCTAGTATAAAATGGGAGAAGAAAGATGGAACAGTTAATCGGTATTCTAATGTGGATTGCGCTGATTCTTGGATTGATTCAGGTAATTGCCCAGTCTTTACATTGTGTCCATATGCTACAACTTGAAGGGTATCACGGAGATGCTTACTTTGTATGGTGCAAAGAACACCTGGCCTCTCTTTTTCCGTTATCCCGATTGTTTTTGATTGTTTCATTGCTGGTTTTCGGGATTGGTTCTGTTTTTGCAGGTCAAACCTTCAAAGCCGTTCTGTTAATCATTTGCTGTATTGCAACTTTGATAGCCCTTCTTGGTTGTATGCCGAAAAAAGCAAAAAAGCCACTTGTTTTTACGAAGCGTGTACAACGAATGTTATTGACCTATGCCATATTGATTGCCATCTTAGTTTTGGTTTTTGAGCATCTCGGCGCTCTTTCTTCTGCTGTTTGGATGCCTTTGACGGTATTGCTTTTGGTTTTGGCCGTGCCGGCGCTGGTAGAATTCGCCAATTTCATTAACACTCCGATTGAAAAGGCAGTTGCAAAACATTTTATTAAAGATGCCGAGCGCATTTTGTCAGAACATAAGAATCTTATGGTAATCGGAATTACCGGAAGTTATGGTAAAACGAGCACCAAGAACTTTTTACATGCGCTTTTGTCAACGCAGTACAACACGCTCATGACACCGGCCAGTTTTAATACGACCATGGGGGTCGTGCGAGCAATCCGTGAAAACCTAAAGCCGTCTCACGAAGTATTTATTTGTGAAATGGGAGCCAAAGGTGTCGGGGAGATAAAAGAAATTTGCGATATTGTTCATCCGCAATATGGTATTTTGACATCCATCGGTGAACAGCATTTAGAGACGTTCTTATCTCTTGAGAACATTATTAAAACAAAGTTCGAATTGGCGGATGCCATTCCTTCGGATGGATTTGTTTGCTTGAATACGGACAACCCCTACATTGCGGGACGCCCGGTCAGCAACACGCGTTCGGTCAGTTATGGCTGTGAACAGGCATCTTACCATGCAGAGAATGTGGAAGTTTCCGCTACCGGTTGCAAGTTTACTTTAGTGGAACCCGATGGCAGCCGAACGGATTTTACGACGAAACTACTCGGTGCCCACAATATTCAGAACATTGTCGGGTGCTTGGCTATGGCTAGAGAACTGGGGATTTCGGCAGAGAAACTGGTGTATCCGGTTCGTTTGCTGAAACCGGTCAGCCATCGTTTGGAATTGCTTCCGAACGGGTTTATTGATGATGCCTTTAACTCGAATCCGGCAGGTTTCCGCTCTGCTTTGGATGTGTTAAAAGGATTTGAAGGCCAGCGTGTTTTGGTAACGCCCGGAATGGTGGAGCTGGGGGAACGCGAAGCCCCTCTCAATGAGGAATTGGGACGATATGCGGCAGACTGCTGTGATTATGCTGTCCTGGTTGGAGAAAAACAAGCACCTCCGCTGAAAAAAGGATTACTTTCGGCCGGATATGATGAAAGCCGAATTTATGTTGCAAAGAGTTTGGATGACGGGCTGAAGTTCGTTGCCTCTTTGCCTAACGAAGGGAAACGTACCGTTTTATTGGAAAACGATTTGCCAGATAACTACAACTAAAAGGGGTCTTGATTGTGACAACAAAAACAAAAGTCGCCGTCTTATTCGGCGGAAACAGTGTGGAACATGAAGTTTCGGTTATTTCCGGATTGCAGGCATTTCATGCACTGGATCGCGAGAAATATGAGCCGATTCCGCTGTATATTACCAAAGACAACCAGTTTTATACCGGAGAAATGATAGGGGATATTAAGGCATACAAGAACCTGAAAGCCCTTCTCGAGAATTCCGTTCGCGTTCTTCCTGTAAAGAGCGACGAAGGCGGCGTGGACTTGATCCGTTATCCGTTTAAAAAGTTCGGAAACAATCTGATTGACAATTTTGAGGTTGCACTTCCGGTTGTTCACGGAACAAATGTGGAAGACGGAACTTTAATGGGAATGCTTGAAATGCTCGGTGTTCCGTATGCCTCGTGCGATGTGACGGCTTCTGCACTTGGAATGGATAAAGGATATATGAAATCTGCTTTGCAGGCGGCCGGTGTTCCGGTTTTACCGGCACGGGAGATTACCGGTCAGGACTATGCGGCCAACGGAGCAAAACTGGTTGCAGAACTTGAAGAACAGTTTGGTTATCCGATGATTGTTAAGCCCGTAAACCTTGGCAGTTCTGTTGGAATTTCTCTTGCAAAGGATCATGAGGGATTGATCAATGCCTTGGATTTGGCGTCCGGTTTTGCAGCCCGTATTTTAGTGGAACGTGCCGTACAGAATTTAAGAGAAATCAACTGCGCGGTTCTCGGCGATATTTATGAAGCGCAGGCATCCGCCTGTGAAGAACCCCTGAATGCCACGGATATTTTGAGCTATCAGGATAAATACATGTCCGGAGGAAAAGGCGGGACCAAAGGTGGCAAGAGTGGTGGCATGTCGGATCTTAAACGTCGCTGCCCTGCGGATATTCCGGATGAAATGACTCAAACGGTGAAAGAACTGGCCGTGCAAACATTTAAGGCGCTTGGCTGCTTGGGTGTTGCCCGTATTGACTTCCTAAATGATAAAGAAACCGGAGAACTTTGGGTTAATGAAATTAACACGATTCCGGGATCCCTTTCCTTCTATTTGTGGGAGGAAGAGGGAATGTCCTTTGCAGAACTACTGGATAAAATGATTGCACTCGCATTCAAACGCCAGAGAGAGCGGGAAGCTTTGATGTTCAGTATTGATTCAAACCTGCTTGCCGGAGCGGCAGACGGATTATCCCTTGGTAAAAAATAATACATATAAAAAAAGAGCTTTGGAACCAAGTTGTTCCAAAGCTCTTTTTTTGATTACTTAAGCAAAGGTGGCGTCTAAGGCCTGTTTGATATCGGCTAAAATATCCTCAGCATTTTCGATACCGACTGAGAAACGTACCATATCCGGTAGCACTCCGGCATCACGAAGCTGAGCATCGTTCATCTGCCTGTGTGTCGTGGAAGCAGGGTGCAAGACACATGTTCGAAGGTCGGCAACATGGGTGGCAATGGCGGCCAACTTCAGTTTGCTCTGGAAAAGCTGCGCATTATCACGTCCGCCGGCAATACCGAAGGAAATAACGCCGCAAGTACCATCCGGCATATATTTCTTTGCGAGAGAATAAAAGCGGTTGTCTTCCAGCTCCGGGAAGGAAACCCACGAAATGCGGGGATCTTTTTGAAGCTCTTTTGCAATGAAAAGTGCGTTTTCGGCATGTTTCTTTATCCGCAGCGGGAGTGTATCCAGACCGAGATCCAGCAGGAATGCGTTAAAGGGAGAAGGTGTGGGACCGAAGTCGCGCATGAGCTGCGTCCGAGCACGAGAAACAAATGCCGTAGGGCCAAAGTGTTCGGCGTAAATCAAACCGTGGTAGCTTTCGTCCGGTGTTGTCAAGCCCGGAAAATCACCGCTAAACCAGTCAAATTTACCTCCGTCAACAATTGCACCTCCCAGGGAAACTGCATGACCATCCATATATTTCGAGGTGGAATGCACGACAATGTCCGCGCCGAATTCCAAGGGACGGCAGTGAATCGGAGTGGCAAAGGTGTTGTCAACAATCAAAGGTACATGGTGCTCATGCGCCTGACGGGCGAACATTTCGATGTCCAAAACATTGAGAGAAGGGTTGGATAAAGTTTCACCGTAAACCAACTTCGTGTTCGGCTTAAAGGCGGCCTTTAAAGTATCTTCATCGCAGTCCGGCTCGACGAAAGTGGTTTCAATGCCGAGCTTGGTCAGGGTGTTGGCAAGCAAATTGAAAGAACCGCCATAAAGAGCGGAGGAAGACACAACATGGTCACCGGCATTTGTAATATTTAAGATAGCCATCATAATGGCGGACATTCCGGAGGAAGTCAGCAGTGCAGCCGAGCCGCCCTCCAGTGAGGCAATTTTCTTCTCGACACAGTCGGTAGTGGGATTTCCCAGTCGAGTATAGAAAAAACCATCTTCTTCCAAATCAAACAGAGCACCCATCGCTTCGGAAGTTTCATAGCGGAAAGTGGTGCTTTGAGCAATCGGGACTACACGAGGCTCGCCGTTTTTCGGTTCATAGCCTTCTTGTATACATTTTGTTTCAATATGCCAGTCCATCAAATTCACGTCCTTTTCTTACTTGTTCTGAATATATTCGTCAATGGCAGCAGCGGCAGTTTTGCCGGCTCCCATTGCCAAAATAACGGTTGCGGCACCGGTGACGGCATCACCAACCGCATAGACACCCTCACGGGATGTTTTTCCGACCGCGTCTGTTACAATACATCCGTGCCGTTCCGTTTCCAGTCCTTCGGTGGTCGATTTGATTAAGGGATTGGGAGATGTTCCGATTGCGATGATGACGCAATCCGTATCGATTTGAAATTCCGATCCGGGCCGTTCAATGGGACGACGGCGTCCGGATTCGTCCGGTTCACCCAAATCCATTTCCAAACATGTGATGGAGGAAACAAAACCGTTTTCATCACCGTCAATTTTGACGGGATTTGTTAATAAATGAAGGTGGATGCCTTCTTCTTTTGCATGCTCAATTTCTTCTTTTCTTGCCGGGAGTTCTTCTTCGGAACGACGATATACAATGGTTACTTCGTCTGCTCCCAAACGTTTGGCACAACGTGCGGCATCCATAGCAACATTGCCTCCTCCAACCACGACTACGCGTTTCGCGTGATGGATAGGAGTAGCGGCATCTGCCGAATATGCCTTCATCAGGTTAATCCGTGTTAAAAATTCATTGGCGGAATAGACACCTTTTAGGTTTTCTCCCGGAATTCCCATAAAGCGGGGCAGACCGGCACCGGATCCGATGCAAATCGCTTCATAACCGTTTTCCAGCAGTTCATCAACGGATATGGTTTTTCCGACCACCGTGTTGGTCTCAACCGTGACTCCGAGGGCTTTCAATTGCTCAACTTCTTTTTGAACAATGGCTTTCGGCAAACGAAATTCCGGAATGCCGTAAACCAACACACCGCCTGCGACATGTAATGCTTCAAAGATAGTGACGGCGTATCCCTTCTTTGCCAAATCGCCTGCACAAGTCAGTCCGGCCGGGCCGGAACCGACAACAGCGACACGGTGTCCGTTGCATTTTGGTTTGACGGGAAGGGAATCAATGATTGCATTGTGTGTGTCTGCTACAAAGCGTTCCAACCTGCCGATGCCGACAGATTCGCCTTTAATGGCGCGAACGCAATATTTCTCACACTGAGACTCTTGGGGACATACGCGCCCACATACGGCCGGAAGAGAACTTTGGGACGATAGGATATCATAGGCTTTATTATAGTTGCCATTTCGGATTTCAGCGATAAAACCGGGGATGTCTATGTGTACCGGACATCCATCCGTACAGGGATGATTTTTGCAGTTTAAGCAACGTTCTGCCTCGTCTCTTGCCAAAGTTTCTGTGTATCCTAAAGCAACCTCATCGAAATTGTGATTCCGAACCTGTGGATCCTGCGAAGGCATGGCATTTCGGGTTAAGGACATGTTGGCCATTTACAGCACCCCCTTGTACAGGTTGCAAATCTTTTCGTGAGATTCGCGTTCAAATGGTTTGTACATAGAGGAACGAGCCATAGCTTCGTCAAAGTCAACCTCGTGTCCATCAAAATCAGGACCGTCAACGCAGGCAAACTTGGTCTTACCACCGACGGTTAAACGACAACCGCCGCACATGCCGGTGCCGTCAATCATAATGGGATTCATACTGACAATGGTTTTAACATGATAGGCTTCTGTTAGTTTGCAAACGAATTTCATCATAATCAAGGGGCCTATGGTGATGACGACATCGTAGGTTTCTCCGGCATCCAAGAGAGACTGAAGGGCATTGGTGACCAGTCCTTTTTGCCCGACGGAACCATCGTCAGACATGATAACAAAACGGTCGGAAACGGCTTTGAAATCGTCTTCCAGAATGACAAGATCTTTTGTACGGAATCCGACGATACTGTGTACCTCGGCTCCGAGCTCGTGAAATTTTTTGGCGATGGGGAGGGCAATGGCACATCCCACACCTCCGCCAATGATGGCGACTTTTTTATATCCGTCGGTTTCGGTTGCTTTGCCGAGCGGGCCGACAAAATCGCAAAGAGAGTCGCCGACATTCATATGGTTTAGTTGTTCTGTAGTGGCTCCGACAATTTGAAAGATAATGGTTACGGTGCCGGCCTGACGATCAAAGTCGGCGATGGTCAGCGGGATGCGTTCGCCTTTATCGTCCACACGAAGAATGATAAACTGACCGGGTTCAGCTTTGGCTGCAACAGCGGGAGCCTCGATAACCATTCTTGTAACGGTTGCGTTTAAACACTCTTTGTCAAGAATTTTATACATATGACAGCGGCACTCCTTTCGTAGTTTCTATACCTATTAATAATAGCAAAAAAACGCACTTCGGTCAACGAAAAATCCCTCAAAGTCTACCTTGATTTTGGGGTAAACATAGGCAAAAAAACTTGACAGAAAAGCGGGGAAAAGGTACAATAACAACAATCCGTGTATACGGGCCTATAGCTCAGTTGGTTAGAGCTCCCGGCTCATAACCGGTCGGTCCTGGGTTCGAGTCCCCGTAGGCCCACCACAGAAAACCCGTGCTGTTTCAGCACGGGTTTTCTTCATAAAATCTTAAGGTTTTTCCATCTATCTTTTTTTGATCCTGTCGTTGTATACTTGAAATGCAGTAAGGAGGAGATTCTATGCCGAACGTCTTAATATGTGATGATGAAAAAGACATTGTCAATGCTCTCAAAATTTATTTATCGGATCCGGATTTGACGCTGTTTACGGCGGAAAACGGAGAAGAAGCACTACGCATTGTTGAAAAGCAGGAAATCCACTTGGTTTTGCTTGATATTATGATGCCGGAGATGGACGGGATAACCGCGCTTTCAAAAATTCGTTCGTTTAGCAATGTTCCGGTTATTTTGTTGACAGCCAAAAGTGAGGATGCCGATAAAATTCTCGGACTGAATGTGGGAGCGGATGACTATATCACAAAACCGTTTAATCCGCTGGAAGTGACGGCACGTGTTCGTTCACAACTCCGTAGATTTTTGAAACTCGGAAGCGGTGTTGCTGCACAGAAGGTGTTCGTTAATAGAGGACTTGAACTTAATGACGAAGCCAAAGAGGTTTTTGTTGACGGAAATCCCGTGGCATTAACACCGAAAGAGTTTGAAATACTGAAACTGTTTATGGCAAATCCCGGAAAGGTCTTTTCTCCAAAAGAAGTCTATGAAACCGTCTGGCAGGAAAAATCTTTTGGCTCGGATAACACCGTGGCCGTTCACATTCGTCATTTGCGGGAGAAAATAGAAATTAATCCCGCAGAGCCCCGATATGTGAAAGTTGTGTTTGGTCAAGGGTATAAGATTGAGAAAGGGTGAGGGATATGAAAAAATTTTTTCGAAGTTTTAGTGGAAAGGTCATTGCCTTTACGGCATGCGTTCTCATGCTTGCCGTATCTGCTGCAGCCCTACTCGGCTGTGCTTTCTTGCTTGATGACCCCTATGATATAGGCTTTTATAGCGGGACGGAATCGGAGGGGACAACATCGTTTGTCGAGTGGGAGGTCCGAGACGTGGCCTACCTGTTGATGGAAGATGTAGTCGATGATACAATCACACATTCTAATATAAAAGATCTGTGTGATTTTGAGGTTTCCGATTTATATGAGTTGTTGTATTTTTCCGGAGACAAAAAGGAATTTCCATATGAATATTATTTTTCCGTGAACAAGGGCTCGTATGAGATTGTGAACGCTCCTTCAGACACATTTGGGACCGTCTACTGTGTCCGAATCAGCCCGAAACCGGGCACTCCTTTAATGAACAGAATCAATTTTTTTACAAAACTGATTCATTGGGGGTTTGTATTCCGTTTTTGGATTTTTGTAATTGCAGGATGTGCCGTTCTATTAACGATTGTGTTGTTTATAGTGCTTATGCGCGTGTCTGCCCGATGCCCGGATTCCGATGATTTGAAGCCCGGACTGCTTCACCGGGTTCCCTACGATTTGCTGCTTTTGTTAGCATTCTTTGTTGTGGGAATAACGGCGCTAATCACAGACGAATTTGTTCATGCGTGGAACGATGTCACCCTGATAGCCGTTTTGGCTGCCGAAGGGCTGGTAGGTACTTGTATGTTCCTTGGTCTCAGTATGAGTTTTGCTGCTCGTGTGAAGGATAAGTCACTCCTAAAGAACACCATGCTATATCGGTTTTGTTTGTTACTGGGTCGAGTGGGAAAAGCGATCGGGGGAGTTTTATACCGTTTTTTCCAAATGGTGCCGCTTATTTGGAAAACGCTTCTCTTGATTATGACGGTTTGTCTTTTTGAACTTCTGGTATTTGCAGCAGGGGACTGGTCGGACGAAATCGGCACAGTCTTGCTGATTTGTGAAAAAATACTTTTTATTCCGCTTATTCTATATTTTGCCGTTTGTCTCCGAAAACTAAAGCAAGGTGGCGAAAAACTGGCCCACGGGGAATTGGACTACATTACCGATACAAAAGGGATGGTGTGGGATTTAAAAGATCACGGAGAACATCTTAACAGTATTGCCGATGGGATGGCGGTTGCGGTTGAAAATCGTACAAAAAGCGAACGGATGAAAACGGAATTGATTACGAATGTTTCTCATGATTTAAAAACCCCGCTGACTTCCATTATCAACTATGCCAATCTCATTCATGAAGAACATTGCGAGAATAAAACAATTGACGAGTATTCAGAGGTGCTTGTTCGTCAGTCGGAGAGACTTAAACGACTGATAGAAGACCTGGTGGAGGTTTCCAAAGCCAGCACCGGCAATCTGGATGTGCAGTTGGCGCCTTGCGACGCCAGTGTGTTCATAACACAAGCTGCCGGTGAGTTTGAGGAGCGATTAAATGAAAAAAAACTATCGCTGGTTACGAAAGAACCGTTGACAGAGGTCCGTATTATGGCGGACGGACGTCGGATGTGGCGGGTATTTGATAATCTTTTGACAAACATTTGCAAGTATTCACTGGAAGGAACGCGTGTTTATATTACTCTTCAAAGACTTGGAACGGATGCGGTTTTTGTTTTCAAAAACACATCGAAAGACCCGCTGGATTTGACGGAAGAGGAGCTTATGGAACGGTTTGTGCGAGGAGATGCTTCTCGTAATACCGAAGGAAACGGGTTGGGACTGTCAATAGCCAAAAGCATGGTGGAACTTCAAAACGGACAAATGAATATTCAGACGGATGGCGACTTGTTTAAAGTAATCGTATCGTTCCCTTGCCTGTGATGGTTTTGGGCCACTGCATTTGCAGTGGCCTTTTTGTCACAAAAAATTAAAGAAAACTTAAAGAATCGGCTTCTTTTTTCTTAAAATAATAAGGATATACTGATTTTAGCAATATAGGAAAGCGTGAATCAGTATGCACATCTTGGAAATACTCAATTACAGCATAGCCGTTTTGTTTACTTTGTGCTATAGCTATCAGTTTCTATACATTCCGATTTCTTTGCTAAAACGAAGCGGAAACCGATCAACCAAACAAAATGATACACTTCATTCATTTGGGGTTCTTATATGTGCCAGGAATGAAGAAACGGTTATTTGTGACCTCATTAAAAGCATACAGTCACAGGATTATCCTACAGACAAACTATATGTTTTGTACTGGCAGATAATTGCACCGACCTAACGGCTTTTGTCTCCAAAAGGCAGGGGGCAACGGTTTATGTTCACTTACTTGCCGATTTCCATTATGTCTCTATTTTCCAGGCCGGAGTGGAAGCCAATTGAACAATCTGTTACAGAAGAATAGATTCGTAAAAAGAAAAAAGCTGAGAGGAATTAATCCTCTCAGCTTCATTTTGTCTATCAGCCGATTTTCTCGCGAAGTCTGCGATTTTCTTCATGTAATCTTTCGTTTTCGCGTTTCAAAGATTCCATTTGGGTGTTGAGATTCATGTAATCTTTCATCTGAGAACGGAGGTTATCGGTAGAAGCATCAGCTTTCTGGAGTTTGTCGAGGCTCTCCAAAGCAACCATAACGGCGGCCATCGATGCGGAAATGCGCGGATTTTCCATAAGTTTCTGCATTTCCATATCCACTTTTGCACCAAGTTCACGCATATAGGTGGCGGATTCATCGGACAAAATGGAATAGGTGCTACCGGCGATTGTCAACTCGACACGGGTTTGCTGCGGCTGCATGTTGTTCATAATCATTTTAATTACTCCCCTTTGATTGATATAGATTGTAGTTATTTAAAAACGTTGTCAAATTGCAGCCGGATTTTCTTGCTGCTGCGCGCAAGCTCAAAAATAAGGTGTGGTCGGTTTTGTCGATTTCCGCAGCGGCTGAAACGCCGTTAGGGAACCTGGATTTCAGTAATCCAATAAGCTCGGAAATGTCCTGTTCGGTTTTTAGTTTCTGCGGTCTTCCGCTTTCACTTCTTTGATAGGAAAAACCACCCAAGGCAAAGAAATCATCCAGTGAACCGTTCCAGTGAATCATATGACGAAGCTGAGAACCCCTTTCGGCCAGTTTCTTTTGGCCGGTGTTCAAACGAATAATGACATGGTCCGGATATACGGTTTCAAGCTTCTTAAAATACGTGTTAAGTTTCTTTTGGAGCGCAGGATCATATTCTGAGATTTCATGAGACAGAGAAAAGATATCCCGAACCGTCGTGATATCCGGCAACTGGTCGGGCTCTACGTCTTTCGTATGCTTCCCGGCAGACTGTAAAGCAGCTTCCGCAATGGTTTTTCTTTGTTTTATGACAGGAGGGGTATCCGATTTCCGATCACGAGGCGTAACGGGCTTTCGCCACTTGTCAAAGACACCCATGACGGTCATCCTCCATAGACTTTCTATAGTAGTTTAAGTATATCACGAATATGAGCTAAAATCTACCCCATTTTCGTGTGGCCCGTAGATTTTTTCCAGGTGGACAGAAACATGATTTTGTGGTAAAATCGGAACGTAAAATGGCAAAAAGGAGGGGAGCCGATTGGCATCAATTTCCGTTGCGGTTGTAACGTATAATAGTGAAAATGTGATTGAGGAAATGCTGAACACGTTGCTTCTTTCCTCAGTGAATATAGAATCATCCGTTTATGTGATTGATAACGGGTCGACAGATAACACCTGTAATATCATCAAGGATAAATTTCCGCAAATTTGCTTGATTGAGCAGGAAAACAAAGGGTTTGGCGGGGGACATAATGCGGTTTTAGACCGTCTTACCTCTACGTATCATGCCATTATCAACCCCGACATCTTACTGAGAGAAAACACACTCGAATTGCTGGCTCAATTTATGGATGACAATCCGGATGTTGGACTTTGTACACCGCTCGTGTTAAATCCTGATGGAACCCACCAGGAAGTACCCAAACGAGAGCCTAAATATCGGTATTTGGTTTCCAGAGAACTGGAGCGATTCGGCGGTCCGTTCACGAAATGGCGTGACGAGTATACCAGACGAAAAGAAGATTTGAGCGTTCCTACGGATGTAGAGTTTTGTACCGGCTGTTTTATGTTTATTCGGACGGAACTGTTCAAGAAACTTGGCGGTTTTGACGAGCGTTTCTTCTTATACTGTGAGGATGCAGATTTGACAAAGCGTGTTTTACAAGAGGCGCGCGTTGTGTATTTCCCCGATGCGGAGGCCGTTCATCGTTGGGAGCGGGGAAGCAGCCATAACCGAAAGTTGTTTTTTATGCATGTGAAATCCATGCAGCAGTATTTCCGCAAGTGGCGTAAGAGGTGAGACAAATGTGTGTTTCCGTAGCAATGGCTTCCTATAATGGTGAAGCGTATATCGGTGAACAACTGGAATCGATTTTATCCCAGCTTGACGAAGGGGATGAAGTCGTTGTCTCTGATGATGGATCCAGTGACAAAACACCGGAAATTGTGGCGGCGATTGCCGAACAAGATCCTCGCGTTAAATGGATTGAAGGCCCCCGAAAGGGTCTCATTTATAATTTTGAGAATGCACTAAAGCACTGCTCCGGTGAATATATTTTTTTATCCGATCAAGACGATATTTGGCGTCCCGGTAAAGTGGCGGCGGTAGTCGATGCCTTGAAGGAAAAGGCAACACTTGTATTACATGATGCACAAATGGTGGACGATGAGAAGCATGTGTTGAATGCGTCGTTCTTTGCATGGAGAGGAACCACGACGGGGTATTGGGCGAACATAAAGAAAAACTCCTATATCGGATGCTGTATGGCTTTTCGTCGGTCGCTTTTGGAATGGGCACTACCGTTCCCGGAAAAACTTCCCATGCACGATCAGTGGTTGGGACTTTTGGCGGAAAAAACGGGAACCGTATATCTGGAAAATCAAGTATTCCTCGATTATCGTCGACACGAAGGAACGGCTACAACAGACCATCATAGTTCAGTTCTGAAGATGATTTCGTATCGTGTGAATATTATTCGAGCACTTCATGAACGTCTTGCGAAGAAGGAAGGAAAATAAAATGAGCAAGTTCCAATTTTACTGGCCCGAAATAGAAGGTGTTTGTGTTATTGAACCTCAAATGTTCGGGGATGAGCGCGGCGGATTCATGGAAACCTATAACCAGCAGGAGTTTGCCGAGGCCGGAATTTCCAATGATTTTGTCCAGGATAACCAATCGTATTCCCGCAAGGGTGTGCTGCGCGGTCTTCACTTTCAAAAGACCCACCCGCAAGCCAAACTGGTTCGCGTGCTTCGGGGCAAGGTGTTTGATGCTGTTGTGGATTTGCGTGCTTCCAGTTCAACCTACGGAATGTGGTTTGGAGTGACTTTGTCAGAGAATAACCGCAAACAGGTTTTTGTTCCACGTGGTTTTGCTCATGGCTTTAAGGTTTTATCGGACGAAGCGGTTATTGCTTATAAGTGTGATGATTTCTACCATCCGGAAGATGAAGGCGGCTTATATTGGAATGATCCGGAAATCGGCATTCCGTGGCCGGAGCTTTCCGACGGGGCTGATCTTATTTTGAACAAGCGTGATCAGAATTTCCCGCTTTTAAAGGATTTGGATGTTAAGTTTTAATGAGAAAAGGCGCCGAAAGTTTTAGCTTTTGACGCCTTTTTCAGCAAAAAAAGAGGATGACAATTTGTCATCCTCTTTTCTGTTCGGGTTAATCCTTATTCGGCTGCATAAACGCTAACACGTTTACGATCTTTTCCGACACGCTCGAAACGAACCTGACCATCAACCTTGGCAAACAAGGTGTCATCGGAACCGATTCCGACATTCGTGCCGGGGTGAATGTGAGTACCACGCTGGCGAACCAAAATATTGCCGGCGGCGACGAACTGACCATCAGCTCGTTTGGCACCAAGACGTTTGGATTCGGAATCACGGCCGTTCTTGGTGGAACCCATACCTTTTTTGTGAGCGAATAACTGGATATTAATCTTTAACATATCGTTACACCTCCGTATCAATCAAAGCTATTTTTTTCGGATACTGTTTGTGAAGTTCGGTCATATGCAAGTAAAAGCCTTGCAAAATATCCTGACCTTTGTTCACACTGTTCGGAGCAAGACGTATCACCAAACGGCCATCTTGTTCCTTGATATCTGTCTCTACAAGACACACATCGGTTAGGGTATTAACAGTCATATATGCAGCAGACGATACTGCGGCACACACAATGTCTTGCCCTGCTTCACCACCGCAATGACCATCAAGATCAAACCCACAAAGAAGGGAATCTTTATGGAAAAAAGTGGCGCGCAACATCAGCTTAGGCCTCCGCCTCGACGGTCTCTTCAGCCTTCTTGCGAGGAGCTCTCTGCAAGATGTTGTCAATCTGCACTTTCGTGTAGGGCTGACGATGACCCATGGCGCGTTTGCTGCCTTTCTTCGGACGATAGGTGAAGACGCGAATCTTCTTACCCTTACCGTTCTTCAGAACGTGTGCCTTAACAGAAGCACCCTTCAAATACGGGGCACCGGTTTTAAGGTCTTTGTCGTTGTGAATGGCAATGATTTTGTCAAACACAATTTCTTCATTTTCGGCTGCATCCAGTTTTTCAACGAAGATCACGTCACCGCTCTCAACCTTGTACTGTTTGCCGCCAGTTTCCAAAATGGCGTACATAACGGAAAACCTTCCTTATTTTAGACTCGCTAATGCAGGTGGTGTCAAAAGGGCACACTTCTAGACCTGAATTATGCGGCAAGACGCATAATAGCACATCAGAACTTTGCTTGTCAACTGTTTTTTATATATATACATTAAATGAACCCTATATATCTTCGTGAAGGAGCACTAAACGGCAGGAAAAACTGGAACGTTTTCAAAATAGCAAGAGAGAAAAACATATGAAAAAACGAGAAAAAACGAGATTGAAACTTAATTATTAAAATTTCAAGAAAAAGTTGTTGACACTCTATGAGGCCTGTGATATGATTTCACTTGCGTTAGAAACGGGGAAACCCGATTATGAGCATAGAAACTAATTAATTGGAGGAATTACAATGTCCACTTATATGGAAAAAGCCGGACAGGTTGAGCGTAAATGGTACGTTATCGACGCTGCCGGAAAACCGTTGGGACGTGTCGCTGTGCAGGCTGCTGTTTTGCTTCGTGGCAAACATAAACCCACCTACACTCCTCATGTCGATTGCGGAGATCATGTTATCATCATCAATTGCGGCAAAGCTGTTCTGACCGGTGCTAAATTGCACAAAAAGGTTTGGCAGCGCCATTCCGGTTGGATTGGCGGTTTGAAGACCGTTACCTATGACAACCTGATGGAAAATCGTCCGGAGAAAGCCATGGAACTGGCTGTTAACGGTATGCTTCCGAATAACACAATCGGTCGTGCTGCCGGTACTCGTTTGCGCGTTTACGCCGGGGCCGAGCATGAGCATGCTGCTCAAAAACCGGAATTGTACGAAGGTTAAGAAGGGAGACTGGTTTAAATGGATTACAATAAGAGACCTTATTTTTATGGAACCGGCCGCCGCAAGAGCTCCGTTGCTCGTGTTCGTTTGTATGCCGGTAATGGTAAAATTACCATTAACGATCGTGATATCGACGATTACTTTGGACTTGAAACTTTGAAACTCATCGTTCGTCAGCCGTTGGCTCTTACCGAACTTTCTGGTAAGTTCGATATCGAGTGCCGCGTTGCCGGCGGTGGTGTTACCGGCCAGGCCGGTGCTATCCGTCACGGTGTTGCCCGTGCTTTGCTCCAGTACAATGATGGCGAGCTTCGCTCTGAACTGAAGAAAGCCGGTTTCTTGACCCGCGATCCGAGAATGAAAGAGCGCAAAAAGTACGGACTCAAAGGTGCCCGTCGTGCTCCGCAGTTCAGCAAGCGCTGATTTACAACAAAATGCACAGAAACCTCGAAACTTCAACGGTTTCGGGGTTTTCTTTTTTTTGTTGTTTTGTGGTATTTTGCGTGGGACAACCATAAGACGGCTTCTTTTCAATGAAGACACGCAAACCATACACGAGCGGTTTTTCTTTACATTTTCTTCTTGTTTATGCTATATTGAAAAAAAGTCTTACCTTCGAACACGAAATGCGATTTAGGAGGATGTACAAGGCGTACACGAGAAAGAAACGGAGCCGACCGGTACGTCGACCGAAACCGATCCGACCGAGACCAACCCGACCACGACCGAGACCAACCCGACTGCGACAGACCCGGGTGATCCAAGTAGTCCGGATACAGTGTTTGGTGATGCGAACGAAGATGGGGCAGTTGATATGAAAGACGTGCTGATGCTCCGCAAGTTTCTGGCAGGTCTGATTATTCAACTCGGCGCGTAAAAGTTTTACTTGGAAAAAATTTGCACAAGAGGGACGTACAAATGAAAATTACGGTTTTAGACGGACGTGGAGTCAACCCGGGCGATATTTCATGGGAACAGTTGATGTCGCTTGGTGATGTGGCTATTTATGAAGAGACGGGAGATGGCAACTCTGAGGAGCCTACCATCGACCGCATCGGTGATAGTGAAATTGTGGTTACCTGTAAGAACATTTTAGGACGAAAAACCTTTGAACGGTGCAAAAACATTAAAATGGTTGCCGTACTATCGACCGGGTATGATGTGGTGGATATGAAAGCTGCTGCAGAACACGGGGTTACGGTGTGTAATGTTCCGACATATGCGACGGATGCTGTTGCACAGTTTACTTTTGCGCTGATTTTGGAAATGTGTCATATGGTGGGAGAACACGACCAATCTGTCCATGCGGGAGATTGGTGTAATTGCGGGGACTTTTGTTATTGGCTTACACCTCAGGTGGAACTTGCCGGGAAAACAATCGGAATAATTGGTTACGGGCATATCGGGCAGTCCGTGGCAAAAATAGCAAAGGCCTTTGGGATGAAAGTGCTCGTGAACAGTCCGCACGCACAAAACGGAGTTTCTCTTGATGTTCTTTTCTCACGGTCCGATATTATTTCTTTAAACTGCCGACTGACTGATGAAAACCGCAATCTTATAAGTGCCGACTCCATTTCCAAGATGAAGGACGGGGTGTGGCTAGTCAATACGGCCAGAGGACCTTTGGTGAATGAAATGGATTTGGTTGAAGCTTTGGAGGCCGGCAAAGTCGGTGGATACGCTACCGATGTTGTGACCGGAGAACCTATTTCTGAAAACAATCCGTTGTTGAGTGCGAAAAATTGCATTATTACGCCTCATATTGCATGGTCAACAAAAGAATGTCGGGAACGACTGGTTGATGTGACGGCAAAAAATATTGCCGCCTTTATCGCTGGTAAGCCGATTAATACTGTTAACTGAAAAAGAAGACCGGGACAAGTTTTCTCGGTCTTCCTTTTTTTCGTGTCCTATAATTTGTATTTTTCGGCAATGTATCATTTCGATGGTTTACCTGTGGAAGAGCTTGTGCTATACTCTATACACAACAAAATGAATTAGAGGTGGGTTAAAGATGGCCGTTTCAGCAGAGACAATTTTCAATGAAGACACCAGCGTAGCACCCTTGCGAATTATTGCAATGGAAAGCGCGAAAGAACTGGGCGAAGAAATCAGCGGATACTTAACTCGCTGGGCAGAATTAAGTGGACATAAGCCCCACAAGTATTTGGTGGATGCTGCATGTCCGCGTTTTTCTTCCGGTGACGGTAAGGGTATGATCAATGAGAGTATTCGTGGCGCAGATTTGTTTATTTTGGTTGACGTGGGCAATTATAATTGCACCTATAAGATGTTCGGTAAGGAGAATATGATGTCTCCGGACGATCACTTTATGGATCTTAAACGTTTGATTCAGGCGTGCAGCGGCAAGGCACACCGTATCAACGTTGTTATGCCGATTTTGTACGGCGGACGTCAGCATCGTCGTAACTATCGCGAGTCTCTTGACTGCGCAGCCGCTTTGCAGGAGCTGCAGCAGATGGGAGTCAGCAACATCGTGACTTTTGATGCTCATGACGGACGTGTTAACAATGCTATCCCGCTGATGGGCTTCGATAATTTGATGCCCTCTTATCAGGTCTTGAAAAAGCTTTTGGCCAGCTTCCCGGATATCAAACCGGACCGTGACCACCTTTCTATTATTAGCCCGGATGTCGGCGCTATGCACCGTAATATGTACTATGCTTCTATGTTGGGCGTTGATTTGGGCATGTTCTACAAACGTCGTGATTTCTCTCGCATTGTTGATGGACGTAACCCGATTATTGCCCATGAGTATTTGGGCAACGATGTTGCCGGTAAAGATGTTTTTGTCGCGGATGATATTATTTCTTCCGGTGATTCTATGCTTGATATCGCCAAGGAACTGAAAGACCGCAATGCAAATCGAATCTTTGCTTATGCTACCTATGGCTTGTTTGCTCATGGTTTGGAACGTTTTGACGAGGCATATGAAAAAGGCTTGCTGACCGGCGTTCTCGGAACGAACCTCACCTATCGTTCTCCGGAACTTTTGAGTCGTCCGTGGTTCTATGAAGTAGATATGGGCAAATATGTTTCCTATTTCATCGCTTCCTTGAATCAGGATGTATCCGTAAACACCTTGCTGGATCCCGGCGAAAAGATTAAATCTCTTCTCAGCCGTTTCCGTGGGGAAGAAGAATAATTGCGAAAAGAAACAGCGTCTGCTTTTTACGGCAGACGCTGTTTTTCTGTTTGAGAATTTATTTCTTTAGGCCATATTCCTCATAAACGATATCAGAACCTACGGTGTTAAAATGATAAGCACCGATTTTAATTGTATTTGAACTGATATTTAGTATGGCGTAGGAATTCTGTTCGCCATTTGCGGCTTTTGCAATATAGCTGTTTTCATCCGTTGTGGTTACCGGATCCGGATTGTCACAAGCGGTTGCCATCGCTGTGTAAATCGGACCGTTTAGATTGGAATAATAGGGGATGCCTCCGATGGTTTCGGTTGTGTAGTTCGTTTGATACGTGCCAACACCGGTCATCGGATACGAACGGGAATACTGATGGACATGAGCCTGGAGAACCAAATCAACATTCTTTTCAACGAACAATTGTGTAAGTTGTGTTTGCAGTTCCGCGGAACTTTCAGACCACGTTCCGTGGCTGGAACTGAACTGTTTCGGACAGTACATCGGTTTGTGCATGGAAACAATAATCCAGTCATATCCTTTTGTATTTGCGGTTGTTAAATCGCTGGATAGCCAATTATATTGAGTTGTGTCCAGTGTACTTGTGGCACTGTTGTCCAGCACAACAAAGTGAACATTATTATAGTCGTAAGAGTAGTAGTTTGTAGTTGTGCTCATGCTAAAGTGCTTAGACAAGGTGGAAATCGCACTTGTGTCGTGGTTTCCCATGGTGGCGAATGTGGGATATTTGGAGAAGAAGGAGTCGTTTGAACCCCACTGGTTGCCCCAAAGGCTAACGAAAACGGTATCATCCACCAGATCTCCTCCGTGGAGAAGGAAAGCGGGAGAACTGCAACGGTTTAATGCGCTGTTTAGAACATTTGTAAAGTTGGGGCCTGCTTGAGGTGAATTTTCTTTCCACTGAGTGTCAGAAAGATAAATGAAGGAGAAGTCTCCGGTTGAAGCGCCTTTGGTTGTAAATGAGTAAATCTTGCTCCACTCATTTGCGTTGGCATCACCGACTCGGTAAGAATAGGTGGTACCCGGTTTGAGTGCCGGAAGATGTGCTTTGTGTGTATAATCTGGAATGCCGGAAACCACTTCGGCAACGGTAAATGTGTAGTTGTTTGTCGGATCATAGTTTGCGTAAATCTTATTTGCAGTATCTACAACAGTTGAAGAAGCATCGACCGAAGATGCGGCACTGAAGTCGGCGGCTGTTTTGCCACTGCCTTCCAAGTATTGAATTACCGGCTTACTACTGGTTTCATAGGTGTGCCATGCTACACCGTAAGTGCTGCAATCGGCGTCGTAGAACGACAGGCAAACCTGATCAAATGTCATCGGATTCGAGTTACAAACAATGACATCGTTAATATCACCGTGTACGCCATTGTTACCGACAGCACCGTTAACCGTGCAGATGAAAAGATGGTCGCCTGGAACTGCAATAGAACCGGTAAGAACGGTATCTTTGGTGACGGTATAAGTGAGTGTTGCAACCACTTCGACGTCGTCACCTTCTGGGAGAGAAGCAATTGTCGGAACCAGCTTTTGAGATCCGTCGGAAAGATTGATGCCACTTATAATCCCATCAATGGTTTGATACTGAGAGGGACGATAGACATGGGGGAATACAAATTCCATTGTGACAGTTGAATTTTTTTCAACTTCCCACCAGTCTGAACGCTGGACCGTAGTCCCTTTCGGTGCCTCCTGGGTGACCTGAAGCTGTAAGGCATATCCGTCTGTTACAACAGGGGGAGCAACGGTGGTGCGGGTGGGAACTGTGCCCCCACCGCTGGTCGTTTGAGAAACATCTCCGCCACCGCCACCGCCGGTACCGGAAATTACCTGTCCGTTGCAACTAATATTGGTAGTTGCATAGCTTGGATTATGTATTTCACCGGTCAAATACTTCTCACTATCCATAAAGATTGTAAAAGTGTATGTAATATCCGGTTGGCCCTGCAACGTCTCTTGGGTATTCGGAGACATAGCCTTGGTATCCGTTCCGTTGATGGTAACATAATTATACACTTCGTCTATCGTCTTATACTGAAGCGGGTGATACACAGACGGCAAAACAACCGTGATGGTGGCGGTTTCACCTTTGTTAACGTTAACAGAATATTCTACCGTTTCCGTATTATATTTATTTGTGTCAACTTTCAACATCATATGGAGCGCTACCTGGTCACCGGTCGGCTGATCCTGAGACTCCTGAGACTCTTGAGATTCCTGAGATTCCTGAGATTCCTGAGACGGTTGAGTCGGCGGTGTATCCTGAGACTCCTGAGACTCTTGGGATTCCTGAGACTGCTGTCCCTGGGTGGTGGTCGGTGTTACAACTGGAGTGTCACCACTGCCGTTGCTGGTAACAATGGCCGAAGTGAAGTCCGGATGGCTGATGCTACCGGTAACGGATTTGTTGCCGGTCATCTTAAAGGTAAAGGTGTAGGTAATATCCGGCTGGTCCTGTAAGGTGTCTTCGGTATTGGGAGACATCGATTTGGAGTCGGCACCTTCGATGTTTACATAATTGTACACATCGTCAATCGTAGCCCACTGAATCGGGTGATACACGGCCGGAAGAACAACCGTCAACGTAGCGGTTTCGCCCACATTGAAAGTATCACTGCCCGTTCTCTCTGTCGTATCATATTTGCTGGTGTTTTCTTTCAAGGTCCAGGACAAGGTGACTTTGTCGCCGGTCGGCTGATCCTGAGACTCCTGAGACTCCTGAGACGGCTGAGTCGGCTGGGATTCCTGAGACTGCTGCGATTCCTGAGACGGCTGCTCGGGAACGGTAGTCGGTGTCACAACCGGTTCGCTGCTGCCTTTGACAAGTACAACATTGTCAACGGTACCATGGGTGGCACCGGGGCTGGTATAGCGCTCATGGAAGATAACGACTTTCACATATG
>JAZUDZ010000052.1:0-2709 GCA_045639905.1 Acutalibacteraceae bacterium | reverse complement strand
ATACACCTTTGCATGTGGAAAATTTTCCACATGACATTCACAAAAGGAAAGAAGAATCATATTTCGTTATTTGTTCACACAAAAACGGGCGGCATTCATCTCGCCACCTTCACTTCGTTTAGAGGTGGGAGTATTCTGCCGGATTTTTAAGATAATCGTCGCCTTCGGCAAACACTTGGACTTCCAGCACACCGCGGTTCTCGCTATCAAGGAATTTCGTGGACATGGACCAATCTTCCGACAAGCCCTCGATATCCACTCCGTTTTGGGTGAGAACCGTAATGTCATTCATCACGTCCAGCGATTCAACTATTAAGGTTTCGCCGCCTTTCACGCCGACAAATTCCTTGTCGCCGATGCGAAGATCCACCACCGTTTCGGCGGACTCGGAACACGTTGTTGGCTCGGAGTCAATCACAAATTCATTCGAACCCAAAAGGTAGGACCACCCTACGGATTCCGCAGAGCCGTTGAGTGTCGCCGTAACATCGTCGTCAAATGCACAGCCTTTGTTCGGAGCAATATTCCAATAAAACCACACAGCTCCCTCCACCACCCTTATTTACTATTACAAGCCGTATAATATGTTCGTATTATACAATTTGTAATCGTCGTTTACTATGTCTAACGCCTGCAAGTCGAGAAAGCCCGGCCGAGACCACATGGTCCCAGCCGGGCTGTTTTTCTTATTTTCCGAAAAGGTTGAATATCGTCAAGAAACCTTAGCTCTTCTTGATACCGAATTCACCGGCCAAGGTGTTCGAAGCACTATTCGTAAGCGGGTTCTCACGATAGTAGGTCTTCACGGTCAATTTATCGGACCCAACCTGAACGGTTGTGAAGCTGTATTTAAGGGTCTTGCTGTCCGGAGCGAATTTCGTTTCCAGATAGCTGTCGTCATATCCGGCCGGAGTTTCATCCTTATCCGGAACACCGCCGCAGCACGGAGTGTTCATAAAGATGGTTCCGTTCGGATTCACACGATAGATGCCGTCGGAAGTATACGTATGTTTCGTATATTTACCTTCTCCGCTGCCAGCCGTAATCGGATAGGTGTAAGAATAGGTGTGCGTATGAGCCTGAAGAACCAGGTCAACACCATACTCGTCAAACACCGGCAAAAGTTTCTCACGACGGGCCGCTACATGGTCATCTACAGCGGTACCCTCATAGTCCTGAAGCGAGAACATCGGACGGTGGAACATCACAATGGTCCACTGTTTCTGATTGGCACTCTTAGACAGGTCGGAAGAAAGCCATGTATCAATATTGGAATCAAATTCCTTTTTGCCCTCCGGACCGTTATTCAAAACGACATAATGGGCATTACCATAGTTAAAGGAGAAGTTTCCGCCATCGTCTGTCGGCATGGCAAAACGAGACGTCAAAACTTTGCTGTCCGAATCGTGGTTACCGGTTGCGACGAAGGACGGATGCTTGGCAAACCAGTTTCTGGCCTGACCGATGATATTGCCATACAAGAAGGAGTAACTGGTAACATCGCCAAAGTCACCGCCGTGCATCAGGAAAGCCGGATCTTTACCGATCAAGGTTGTAGCGCCGTTGATTACATTCTGCAGTTCGTTGCCGCCCTGGACATTGTCGGTACCAAACTGGGTATCGCTTAGATACAAGAATGTGTAATCGGACGGATTGGACTCGCGGGTGGTAAAGGTATACACATCACTCCATACATAGTTGGAGGAACCGGACGGTTTGGCACCGACACGATACGAATAGGTCGTGCCATATGAAAGGCCGGTCAAAACGGCTTTGTGTGTGTTCTGGGTGATGTTCGGCATACGGCCGGAAACATTACCGCGGTCTTTGTCATAACTGAAGGTAAAGGTAAATCCGTTATCCGGATCGTAGTCACAAATCATATCGTCTTTTTTGGTTCCGTTGGTTGCCATCACACTGGTGGCGGAGCCGAAGCTTCCGGCCGGAACATTACCTTCAACATACTGGACGCAGGCATCGCTGCAGTCTTTGTAGGTAAACCAGTTGATACCGACACTGCTGCAATCGGCATCCGCGTAAGACATGGTAATCTGGTCAAGAATCAAGTGGTCGGCTGTTTGGACAATCGGCTGCGGAGCCGTGGTTGTGGTCGTTGTATCTTTCGGATCTTCATAACCATCGGCGGCAAACGAAACTTCTGTTTCTTTTTTGCTCTCGCCGGTAACGGTTACATTCACACCGTTCAGCGGAACACTGAATTTGACCGTGTAAGTGTAGTTGTTGCTGACCGGAGCCGAAACATCATGACTTACATAGGTGCAGTTGCTGGACATCATCAAATAGGATGTCGTAATCTCAGACGCCGTCAAAGACGGTTTCTGATATGCTTTAAAGGAAAGTGTCAATGTCGCCTGTGTAGCGGTTTTGGCATAGGTCCATTTCCGCACAATTTCGACATCATCCGAGGAATATTTTCCTCTCTGCATGAAATCCAAAGTCAGCTGAATGGTATCACCACTCGGCTGATCCTGAGACTCCTGAGACTCCTGAGACTCTTGAGATTCCTGGGATTCCTGAGACGGCTGAGTCGGCGGCGTATCCTGAGATTCCTGAGACTCTTGGGATTCCTGAGACTGCTGTCCCTGGGTGGTGGTCGGTGTTACAACCGGAGTGTCACCACTGCCGTTGCTGGTAATAATGGCCGAAGTGAAGTCCGGATGGCTGATGGTACCGGTAACGGATTTGTTG
>JAZUDZ010000051.1:0-19170 GCA_045639905.1 Acutalibacteraceae bacterium | reverse complement strand
ATGCGCTGGTAGCTCAGCTGGATAGAGTGTTTGGCTACGAACCAAAAGGTCGGGGGTTCGAATCCCTTCCAGCGCGCCATGTGACCACTCTTTTGAGTGGTCACTTTTCTTTTTCTTTTTCCCGTGCGGGATATAAGTTCTTGCTTTTTTGTGACGGGAAATCTATAATGTTTCAAGAGAAAAAAGAAAGGAGTGAGACGATGGGTACCATTACCATGATTACCTCCGGTAAAGGAGGCGTGGGAAAATCTACGATTTCCGCCGGAATTGCCTGTGCTTTGGCAGAACGCGGCCAAAAGGTATTGCTTTTGGACGGTGACGCCGGCATGAGAAGTTTGGATCTGATTCTCGGAATCGGTGATAAAGCGGTTTATGATTTCTCGGATATTTTTAATGGGAACTGTGAACCGTATCGAGCCATTTATCCGTCACCGGTATATCGCGGTGTCTCTATGGTCGCAGCGCCTCCTTCTTTTGAAAGTCTATGCACGCCGCGTGATATGCGCCGCCTGTGCAAAGGATTCGGAAAATATTACGACCAGGTGATCATTGATTGCCCGGCGGGTGTCGGGAATGGATTCAAGGCCGCCATGGAAGCGGCGGAGAGAGCGCTGGTTGTTTGCACACCGGATGCCGTCAGTTCCCGTGATGCGGCGATGGTCGGCGATATGCTTCGGCAAAACAAGGTGTCTTCGCGTCTGATTATTAACCGTCTTCGTGCCACTCCAATCCTACGCGGTAAAACTCCGGATATCGACGACATTATTGATGCAGCCGGTATTCGCTTGATTGGTGTTGTTCCGGAAGATGAAATGGTAGCTACGGCAGCCGCCAATGGCCAACCGCTTTCCGGAAACTGCCCGGCGGTAGAAGCATATCGAAATATTGCTGCTCGTTTGATGGGCGCGTCGGTCCCGCTGATGGATTTGGAAAAAGCAGCGCCGTAAACAAAAAAGAAAGAGGTATAATCCCGAAAATCGGGGTTATACCTCTTTTTTCTTTCAAAACGCATCGGAGATAAGCATCGTGGCGGCAGCATTGAGTTCCGCGGATGCCGTGTGTCCGGCCAAATATTCGTAATAAGCCTGTGACCCTATCATTGCCGCATTGTCGCCACAATAGGCCAGCGGCGGAACGTACAGGGAAATCCCCTTGCCGTCACAGCAGGCCTGCATTCGGCGACGTAACTCACGATTGGCGGAAACACCGCCGGCCATCACGAGTTTAGATGCACCGGTCTGTTCGGCAGCGGTCATCGTATTGTCGCAAAGCATGTCAACGACACGGGACCGGAACGATGCGCATACATCCGGAATATTTAGTGTTTCTCCTTTTTGTTCCGCATTATGCAGCAGATTCAGCACGGCTGTCTTGAGACCGGAAAAACTGAAATCCAGGGGACTGCCTTCTACGTGAGGTCGTGGGAAAGTATAGGCCTTCGGATCTCCCTCTTCTGCCAGAGCGTCCAGCGCAATTCCGCCGGGGTAAGGCATTCCCATGGCACGGGCTGCTTTGTCAAAACACTCTCCGGCAGCATCGTCTCTGGTACGTCCCAAAATTTCAAATTCCGTATAGGATTTTACCTGCACCAGGGTGCTGTTTCCTCCGGAAACAACCAGGCACAAAAACGGAGGTTCCAAATCGGGATGTGCCAAGTAGTTTGCGGCGATATGACCACGCAGGTGATGAACGGGAATCAAGGGTTTTCCCGCGGAGAAAGCCAGACCTTTGGCGAAATTGACTCCGACCAAAAGGGCTCCGATTAAGCCGGGAGCAGCCGTTACGGCAATGGCGTCAATGTCCTGTAGGGATACACCGGCTTCCTGTAAGGCTTCTCTCGTTACGCCGGAAACCGCTTCCGAATGACGGCGGGAGGCTATTTCCGGAACAACGCCGCCATACAAACGGTGTTCTTCAACCTGGGAAGCGATGATATTGGAAAGAGCGATACGGCCGTCTTGAATGACGGCAGCCGCCGTTTCATCACAAGATGACTCAATAGCCAGTATGTTCAAGACGAGACCTCCTCTTCCAGGGACTTTGAGTATAACACTGCGTCTTCCGCAGGTTTCGTATAATAATGGGGCCGGACACCGTCTTCGGAAAATCCGAAGGAGTCATATAAAGCCCGTGCGCCGCTGTTGGAGGCACGAACTTCCAGCATCAGTTTAAGGCAACCGGCCTTTTTGGCTTGTTTTTGTGCGTCGGCAAGAAGCAGTGTGCCGATTTTTTTGCGCCGAACTTCTTCCGATACGGCAATGCAGGCAATGTCGGCATCTTCCATAACGGTATACATACCGCAAAGACCGACAACGTGACCGGAAGCGTCTTTGGCAACGCGAAAGACAGCCGTATCCTTATGCAGTTCCGCCTCCATAGCTGTTTCCGACCAAGGGGGAATAATGGTAGACGCATGCAGGACGGTCGCTTCTTTCAACGTGTCTGAACTTAAATTTTCCAAATGAACGGCCGGCAGGAGCGTGTCGGCTTTTTCGATAAGCAAATCCCGCGCTCGACGGTATGTTTCCAGATCCTTGTGCCAGGGGTTGAAAATATCGAGGATCTCCATTTTATCCTCCGGAATCCCCAGCATACGGAGCAAATCAAAATGGCGACGGTCCATAACATACAAACGGTCTGCCCAGTTGCACAAGGCCGGGGTTAAGCGGGCGGAAGTGTGGTTCGAAATATCAATGCCGATTTCCTGCATGGCGGTGACGGCATGTTCGGATACCGGATTGCCGTCGTCACAGATACCGGCGCTTTTCACTTCCAGCGGTAATTGTTTTTTTGTGATTTGATCGCGGCAATAGCCTTCAATCATAGGACTTCTGCAGGTATTGCCCGTACAGATAAAAAGAATTTTTTGTATCATACAACGCAGTTCCTTGTGGGTTTGGTTTTTCATTTAAGTTCCGCAATGGTAACACCGTCTTCGCCTTCTCCGAAAACACCCAACCGGAAGGTCTTGATTTGCGGATGAGAGCGAAGGTGCTGCTGAACGGCGGAACGCAGAATACCGGTTCCTTTTCCGTGAATGATGGTGACTTGCGGTAAATTGGTACGGGCTGCCACATCAATAAACCGATCGATTTCCGGGATGGCTTCATCAACGGCATACCCGCGAATATCCAGTTCCGACCCCGCCGTGCGGGTTCGTCCGAGAATCTGGTTTTCCTTGGAAGAAGTGTTGTTTCTTGGGGCTTTCCGCAACGGTGACGCGGAGGATTTTGTCGTTTTTTTCTCTTCGATTAAACGAAGGTTGCTTTGGTCGACGCGTGTGTGAATGATGCCGGCCTGTATTTCCACCATGCCGTTTTTGTCCGCCGGAGAAATAACCTGAGCCACCTGACCGATATCCGCCAGTTTTACGGTGTCTCCGACTTTCAGCGGTCGCGGCAGCACATAGGTTTCGTCTGTAACCTGCTCGGTGACGGGATCAAAGGAATCGTCCATTTTCTCCAGGCGTTTTTTAATTCCCGCGGTTATTTCGGAAGTGGAACCCGTAAGGGTGCCGCTGTTTTTCTTTTTTCGAATGGCACGGATTTCGTCCAGTAGCGCATCGGCGTCAAAGCGTGCCTGCTCCACGATTCGATGTGCTTTTTCTTTTGCTTCTTCCAAAGCCTTTTGTCGTTCGGCTTCCAGTTTTTCCGCCCGTTCGCGGGCATCGTTTGCCCGACGTTCGGCTTCGGTTTTTGACATTTCCGCCTCTTGCAATGCATTTTCGAGGGATTGTCTCTTTTCCTCCAAACGAACGACAACTTCTTCCAGCTTTTGGTCGTCTCCGTTTACAAGGTCTCTGGCGCGGTCGACCAGTTCGGTATCCATTCCGAGCCGTTCGGAAATGGCAAAGGCGTTGGAACGTCCCGGTACGCCAACCAACAACCGGTAGGTGGGCTTGAGGGTCTCTACATTAAATTCGCAGCTTCCGTTTTCCACCCGCTCTGTGTGAACGGCATATGCCTTGAGTTCGGCATAGTGCGTGGTGGCCACAATGTGAGATCCCTGCCGGCGGAACTGTTCCAGGATGGCAATAGCCAAAGCGGCGCCCTCCACGGGATCGGTTCCGGCTCCGAGTTCGTCAACGAGGACGAGACTTTGGTCATCCGCAGTTTTGAGAATTTCCACCAAATTGACAATGTGAGAGGAAAACGTGGAAAGGTTTTGCTCAATGGATTGTTCGTCACCCACATCTACGAGGACATAGCTGTACAGCGGCACTTCACTGCCGTCGTCCACCGGCGGGAAGAGCCCGCAGGATGTCATCAAGGAAAGAAGCCCGATGGTTTTCAGGCTGACGGTTTTACCGCCGGTATTCGGGCCGGTAATAACTAGTGTATCGAAATCAAAGCCAAGCTCCACATCAATCGGGACGGCTTTTTTCTTATCCAGTAAGGGGTGTCTTGCGTGGCGTAGTTTAAGATGCATCGACTCGGAAAGAATCGGTCTGGTGGCTTTCATATCGTAGGCCAATTTGCCTTTGGCAAAGGCCAAGTCCAGTTTTAGCAGATAGCGATACCCTTCCGACAGACTGCCGGCACACTCGCCGACTTCCGAAGAAAGCAGTGTGATGATACGTTCAATTTCTTCTTCTTCGCTGGCAGAGAGCATTCGAATTTCGTTGTTGGCTTCCACAACGGCCATGGGCTCGATAAAGACCGTGGAACCGGTAGAGGAAGAACCGTGAACAAGTCCCGGAATGTCGCCTTTATGTTCCACCTTAACCGGAACAACAAAGCGGCCTTCCCGCATCGTGACAATCGGATCCTGCAAAGCTTTTTGATAGGTTGCGGAATGAATCATGGAGTCCAGATGCTCTCTTAGTTTTGCGGAGGCTGAGCGAATCTTACGCCGAATGGAGGCAAGCTCAGAGCTTGCGTTATCCGCAACCGTGTCTTCTGTCAAAATACAGGTTGTGATTTTTTCTTCCAGTTTTTTATTGGGAGACAGGGCAAACATCAAACCATCCAAGGAAGTTTCAACCCCTTCGCAGGTTCGATGCCAGTCATGGATGCCGCGAAATACGTGTAACACTTCGGCAACATCCAAAAGCTCCCGTAAGGAAAGCGTCGCTCCGGCTTCCGCACGGCGGGCAGCACTGATGACATTTTTGGCGGAACCGAAAGAGGGAGCGCCGAATTTGGCAAGAAGCAGGCGTGCATCGTCGGTTTCCTGCAGTCGTTTTTTGACTTCGTTTCGATTAACAGACGGACGCAGTTCATCAACCAGTTCGGCCGTATCTGCCAAGCTGGTTTCGTTTGCCAGTAACTCCAGCACCTTATCCAGTTCCAATGCTTGTTCGTATCGATTCATGTTAAACCTCTATAGAAGCGAACGGTAAAAATCCAAAGTTTTAAAGGTACGGTTCAGCTGACGGAGCAGAAACTGCTCGGAAACAGCCGCAAACTGTTCGCAGGCTTCCTGCGTAACAGTAAAGGAAAACAGTTTTTCAATGGGTGCAGACTGAACGTAGCGCATCGCATCCAGTGCAGTGGGGGATATGACGACGGCGGAGTTTTTTGCGCCACATTGTTTACAGGTTAAATCTCCGTCGGTTGTGTGAAAGGCAAATGGTCCGATCGTGCTGCCGCAGCGGCAGCATCCGGTTAAATCCGGCATATATCCGGCGTCGGTA
Organism: Acutalibacteraceae bacterium; assembly: GCA_045639905.1. GTDB lineage: Bacteria > Bacillota > Clostridia > Oscillospirales > Acutalibacteraceae > RGIG426. Next base: position 13,535 of record JAZUDZ010000051.1, on the reverse strand, counting down.
AGAAGACGCCATTCAACGACGGCCTTTGTTAAAATCGGGTCTTTTTTCCCTTCCGTCAACAAATGAAGGGCATTTAAAAGTAAACGAAGCTGGTCTTCCGCCGGTTCCTCCCTGGGAGCCAACACGCCTGCCAGTTCGCAAAAGTATTGCGAAAGACTTAAAACGGTCAAATCGGTCTCGGAACTGTAAAATAACCGTTCCGGTCGTGCTTCTGTTACAATGTATTTGTCCCGACTTTCCGTTAAAGCAAGATGGGAGTATGCGAGCATAGAGGTGGCGGTACTGTTGCGACTTTTGATTTTGCGGGCACCCTTGGCGGAAGCGTGAATGACGCCCAGTTCCCTGGTTAGTGCAACCACAAAACGGTCGGCTTCGCCCACATGATATTCCCGGATTATCAGTGCATCGGTTTTGATCGACATGGGAGCCCCTCTTCCTTTTTCTCATTCTTTGTCCATGGTAAATCCGAATTCGCCGAGGGATCCCGGTCGATTTCGCCAGCCTTCTTTGACTTTTACCCAACATTGCAGGTTGACTTTGATGCCCAGCATTTGTTCCATTTCGGTCCTGGCTTCGGAAGCAATTTGCTTAAGCATGGTTCCTTTTTTCCCTATGATGATCCCCTTGTGGGATTCTCTTTCGCAGTAGATGTTGGCGGAAATGTCCAGCAAATCTCCGTTTGCTCCGGTACGTTCGGACATTTGTTCAATGACAACGGCAACACCGTGGGGAATTTCATGCTGCAGCAGGTGCAGCATTTTTTCACGAATTAGCTCAGCGGCCAAAGTGCGTTCGCTTTGGTCGGTTAAGGCATCGTCAGGGAAAAAGTGCGGTCCTTCGACAGCAAATTTTTTCAGTGATTTTGTGACCAGATCCACACCGTCTCCGGTTTTGGCGGAGATGGGGAGAATGTCTTCAAAAGCGTAGGCGTTCCGCCAGGCTTCAATACATGCCAGTAGTTTTGTTTTATCTTCCAGCAGGTCGATTTTGTTAATGACCAGTATGGTGGGCAGTTTGAATCGTTTGGACTGTTCGAGCAATGCCAGCTCCTGTTCCGAAATGTGTTCGGTGGGCTCCACGACCAAAATGGCAACATCAACACCGGAGACGGCTTCGTTTACCGATTCCATCATAAAGTCGCCGAGTCGGTCATGCGGTTTGTGTGCACCGGGTGTGTCCAGAAAAACCAGCTGTACTTCCTTGTCGGTGTGAACGCCCATAATGCGGTTTCGGGTGGTCTGCGGCTTGTCGGATACGATGGCTACTTTTTGACCGAGAATGGTATTTAAAAGGGATGACTTGCCGACATTCGGTCGGCCGACCAGGGCCACAAAGGCGGAAGATGTGTTTGCCATTAATTTTCCTCCATGTAATGAGCACCATCGCGGGGAAGTCCCACAATGGACATAACTTCTTCTTCTTTTTCACGCATACGAATGGCCTCGATGCCACCGTTTACATGGTCATATCCAAGTAAATGAAGCATGGAGTGGACGGTTAAATAGCCCACTTCCCGTTCCAGAGAATGTCCGAATTCATCTGCCTGCTCCTGTGCTCTTTCAAAAGAAAGAACCACATCACCGAGCAGGGCAGCTCCGGTAGAGGGGTTTTCGTCATAAATCCCGTTTTCACCGAGGGGAAAGGACAGAACGTCCGTGGCACTGTCCAAATTGCGAAACTCTTTATTCAGCTGTCGAATCTGCTTGTTATCCACAAAGGAAACATCGACTTCCGCAAGCCTGTCAAATTTTTCAACCTTTAACACTGCCTGGCAGCAACGGCGAATCAGCATGCGGATGCCGGTGGGGATTTTGACGGTCTTTTGCTTATTTTGAATGTTCACTTTTATGCTTGCTTTGTCCATGAGTGGAATCTCCTTTCCTTGCTTGTCTCTTTTTTTCGTAGGTATCGTAGGCAGCGACAATTCGTTGCACAAGGGGATTTCGGACTACGTCTTTTTGCGTTAGTGTACAAACGGCAATGTCTTCGACATGATCCAGGACACGGAGCACTTCACGCAGTCCGCTGGGTTTCCCGTCCGGAAGGTCGATTTGGGTGATATCGCCCGTAACGACCATCTTGGAATTGAATCCAAGACGGGTTAAAAACATTTTCATTTGCTCCGGTGTTGTGTTTTGCGCTTCATCCAAAATAATGAAACTGTCGTCAAGGGTTCTGCCTCGCATGTAAGCGAGCGGGGCAATCTCTATGTCGCCGCGTTCCAAATATTTTTGGTAGGTTTCGGCACCGAGCATATCAAAAAGAGCATCATACAGTGGGCGCAGATACGGGTCAACTTTTGACTGTAGGTCGCCCGGAAGAAAACCGAGTCGCTCGCCGGCTTCCACTGCCGGACGGGTCAAAATGATACGGCTGATTTCTTTGGCGCGAAATGCATGAACGGCCATGGCCACCGCTAAATAGGTTTTACCGGTACCGGCGGGTCCGACACCGAGTGTGATGGTGTTTTGCCGAATGGCTTCCACATATTGCTTTTGTCCGAGGGTTTTGGCTTTGACGGGCTTTCCTTTTGCGGTAATGCCGATACTGTCGGAACTGCCCAGCTGTTTTAATTGCTGGTCATTGTCTTCGTCAATCATATCGATGATGTATCGAATGTTTTGTTCTTCGAGGGTTTCGCCTCGGTTGACCAGTTCCAAAAGAGCCTGAATGGTTCGAACGGCTTTGTCAACGGGCTCGGGTTCGCCCTCGATTTTTAAATCGCCGCCCCTCACCACGGTGTCAACACCGTAGTGTTCTTCAACGATTCGGATGTTTTCGTCAAAACTTCCGAAAAGAGAAATTGCTTGTTCCATTCTGTCAAAACTGATGACTTGCTCGGCCATATATCGATAATGCTCCTTTTTAGCATATTTTTGAAATTAAACTATATCACTTTTTTTATAAATAGACAAGGCTTGACCTCTCCGAATCCGGAGAATCGGCTCTCTTGTTTGAAAACTGTCGGAATACTTTCTCTACCATAGACAAAACACAAGTCCGGCAGATGAATCCGGGCTTGTGTTTTTGTGAAAATATTCAAATCAGTTGGCAAGGATTCGGCGCAGAACCAACACATCTTTCAGGTCGATGGAAAGGTCCGCCCGACAGTCAAAAGCTTCCGGATTTTCGTTTAGATTCGTTACATCGAATCCGGCGATAAACTGGCGCAGTGCCAAAACATCTTTCATATCCAGCACTCCGTCCACATAGACATCTCCTAAAAGAAAGTGAACATTGCTGGTTTCGGAATATTCGGAGGCTTCAGAATCTTCAAGGGAAATTTCCGGGATAAAGGGCTCGGATTCTTCAAAAGACGATTCTGCTGACACTTCCGAAGATTCGTTGACGGAAATGTCGAGAGAGGATTCTTCTGTTGATGGCTCCGAGAATTCGGTGGTGGAGACTTCAAAAACAGATTCTTCCGCAGGGGAATCTATGGATTCATTTTCGGAAACATCCTCTTCAACGGATTCTTCCGAAAGAGAGACTTCTCCGCCTTCGTAGGTGAAAAGTGCCACGCGAATACGGCCGATTTTCAAGTAGCTGGTATCACCCGCACCGTATCCTCTGGAATCTTCAAATCCGGTCAGATAAACGGTTTCGCCTTTTTTACAGGTGACATCGGAATTGTAGTAATCCACCGAAGCCGTGCGGACGAGACCGTTCCCGAAAATGTACAAATCTCTTCCCCAGGTTTCACCCTTTGCATTGGCAAAGTTCAAATCACCGCCGGATCCCTTGTAACCGGGCTCCCAGGCAATCATCATGGTGATTTCATAATATTCGCCCTCTTCCAAATCTTTCGGAGCGGTAAAAAGAGGATAGGTAAATTCTAAATTTCTCGTCCCGATGTTTAAGAATGAGTCGTAATTTTCATCTACGATAATAACGGGGTTCAAATCACCTCGAGGAGTGAGAGGCGTAAGGTTTCCCATGCTGGGATTCCATTCCGACGAGTTATAAGCATGTTCGTCAATGATGGTGGTTTGATCGGCATTTCCCGGGAGTATGCCGACAAAAAGGACGGCTGTTGTTAAGACCAGCAACACGAGAAAAACGGTGGTTGCCTTTGCTATGATTTTCAAAAAAAGCACCTACTTTCATGAGACTAGTATAGTCCGCCTCAAGCTCAAACACAACCTCTTCCGACTTTTTTGATTTTTAGTGCAAAAAAATGAACATTTACGGGTTGTCTATATTGAAAAATTTTGTATTTAATGCTAATATAATAATACTCAATGTATATTTTGAAAGGAGATGGCGTGAATGGAAGCAATCGGCAACTTTTTTGTGAATTTGTGGACGCGAATTTGCACGTTGCTTGGGTCGGTTAACATTGTTACCAGTATTTTGGACATTGTCGTGGTCGGCCTTTTGATTTATGCCATCTTGACATTTTTGAAAGATTCAAATGCCGGGGTTCTGGTGAAAGGGCTTCTGCTTTTAGCCGGCTTGTATGTTTTGGCGAGAGTGCTGAAACTGACGGTTTTAACGTATATCATGAACTTCCTGATTGCCAATGCACTTATTTTGTTGGCGGTTATTTTCCAGCCGGAACTCAGGCGGGCCCTGGAAAAAGCCGGATACGGGAAATGGGGAAATCGGATTTTCCGTATCGGAAGCCAGCCGGAGGATGCAATAACCCGTGAAAGAAATGCCATTGTGGTCAAATCCATTTGTGACGGGTTCCGCAGCTTGCAGCAAAACAATATGGGTGCTTTGATTGTTTTGGAAAACACCGGAAACATTTCCGAGTTTATCAGTTCCAGTACCCCTTTGGATGCTGCCCCGTCCGCTGAACTTTTCGGAACGATCTTTTTTGAAAAAACACCGCTTCACGACGGTGCCGTACTGGTTCGTGACGGAAGAATAAAGGCAGCCAGCTGCATTTTGCCGGTCAGTAAAAGCTCAAAAATTGACAGTAAGTACGGTACACGACATCGTGCGGCTGTTGGTATTACGGAGCATGCGGACTGTATGTCGGTCATCCTTTCCGAGGAAAGCGGACAGGTGTCCATTGCCGAGGCCGGCGTTTTGAAACCGCTTCTCAGTTTAGAGGCCTTAAAAGAGGCTTTGGAGCATTTCTATCATTTGGATGATGTCGTCGGTGACGACCGTAACCCTTTCAAGAGAGGAAAGGGGGATAAAAATGCGTAAACTATTAGGAAAACGCAGTGTTCGCCTGGCTGTGGCCTTCATTCTGGCCATTGTCATTTGGGTGGCCGTTACCATCAGTAACGAGAATGAGTACACCAGTCATTTTTCAGTTCCTTTTGCCATCAATGAGACGGAATGGGACGGAACCTATGCCGAACAAATCGGCCTTCGTCTGCTGGACGATGTTTCCGAAAATATTACTTTGACGGTCAAAGGGCCGTGGACGACGGTCAGCTCCTTGACAGCAGCTGATTTCACCATTCAGGCGGATTACAGTGAAATTCAAAAAGCCGGCGAACAAACGGTTTCTTTGAGTGCCGTCACGGGGAAAGACGTGACAGGATGCACGGTCAGCTGTTCTCCCGCCACCCTTACCTTCTCCTGCGACTATTGGGTCAGTAAATCACTGGAATTAATTGTGGATGCACCGTCTATCACGGTGAGTTCGGACCCGACCATTCAGCTGGGCACTCCCGTCCCGGATGTAAAAACGGAAGATGGATATCTTTCGGTAGCGGGACCGCAGGAAAAACTGAATCAGATTGAAAAATTACAAGCCATCATTTCCGCCAAAGAACAGCTTAGTGACAGCAAAAGCTTTGCGGCAACCATAAAGGCAATTGATAAGAACGGCAAAGAAGTGAATCTGGACGGATGCCAGATTTCCAACGTTGAAAAACCGGAAATCACGGTTATGATGCCGGTTGAACGTTTGAAGAAAATGAAGTTGTCTTGTTCTTTGAAGAATGCTCCGCGCGGAATTGAATCGAGTCTCGTTGCAATTGAGCCTGCCACGGTTGAAGTTCGCGGCCCGATTGAGGTAATTGATTCTTTAGGTGATTCGATTGAAGTCACCACACTGAATGTTAACAACCTGGCGAATGAAAAGTACGAATGGAATGTACCTTTGAAACTGGGCAATTCCGTTACCATTGAGTCCGGTGAGGAATCGGTAAAGGTATCCTTGGATTTGAGTATGTACTCCTCCAAAAAAATATCGCTTCAGTTAACGCAGAACAATGTAACCATAACCGGGTCCGGAAGCTCTTCAACGACGGTTCAGGACCGCGCGGTTACCGTTACTCTGGTCGGAAAAGAGTCGGTGCTGAATTCCATCAAGGAAGAAGATATTCGAGTTCTTGTTGAACTTGGTACGGCAGGAAATACTTTGAAAAAAGGAACATCTACCTATACCGGTCGTCTTCAGCTCAAAACCAATGACTCTGTTTGGGCCTATTACGGAGAGACGGAGACCGGTATGCCGGTTTACGTTACTGTTTCGTGAATCAAAAAGGACGGATAGACAAGTCTTCCGTCCTTTTTCTTAAGGAGATATCATATGTCACATTCTCTAGAAAATACCAGAAATTTTTGTATTATTGCTCATATTGACCACGGAAAGTCTACCTTGGCGGACCGTCTTTTGGAGCTTACCAATACCGTTGCTCTTCGGGATATGGAAGATCAGCTTTTAGACAGTATGGACCTGGAGCGGGAACGCGGTATTACCATCAAAGCTCACGCCATTACGATGTCTTATACAGCCAAAGACGGTAAGGATTATACGCTGAATCTGATTGATACCCCGGGACACGTAGACTTTAACTATGAGGTTTCCCGCAGCCTGGCGGCTTGCGAGGGAGCCCTTCTTGTGGTGGATGCTTCTCAGGGGATTGAGGCACAAACGCTCGGCAATACCTACCTGGCACTGGAACATGATTTGGAAATTGTTCCGATTATCAACAAAGTGGATTTGCCGGCGGCTCATCCGGAAGAAGTGAAGCAGGAAATTGAAGATGTTATCGGTCTGCCGGCTGAGGATGCTCCGTGTATTTCAGCCAAAACGGGCCTGAATGTCGAACAGGTTCTGGAAGAAATCGTCACAAAAATCCCGGCTCCGACCGGTGATGAAACAGCACCCTTACAGGCGTTGATTTTTGACAGTTATTATGACAGCTATCGCGGTGTTATTGTTTATATCCGCGTAAAAGAAGGAACGGTAAAAGCCGGTGACCGGATTCGTATGATGGCCACAGGTGCGGAATTCGACGTGGTGGAAGTCGGCATTATGCGCCCAGGAAAACTGGAGCCCACCAAGGAACTTCATGCCGGGCAGGTCGGCTATATTACCGCCTCCATTAAAACCGTCGGTGATGCCCGTGTGGGTGATACAGTCACCTTGGCAGCCAATCCGACTCCGGAAGCTCTTCCCGGCTATCGTCCGGCAAGACCGATGGTGTTTTGCGGTATTTTCCCTGCAGACGGTGCCAAGTATCCGGATTTGCGTGAAGCGCTGGAAAGATTACAGTTGAATGATGCTTCCCTGTCCTTTGAGCCGGAAACATCGGTAGCTCTGGGCTTTGGATTCCGTTGTGGATTTCTCGGTCTTCTTCATATGGAGATCATTCAGGAACGTCTGGAACGCGAGTTCAATCTGGATTTGATTACGACAGCACCAAGCGTTGTGTATAAATTAAACCTAAACGACGGGACGGAAGTCTATATTGATAACCCGACAAACTATCCGGATCCGTCTATCATCAAACAGGCGGAGGAACCGATTGCCGAAGTCCACTTGTTTGCTCCGAACGACTACGTGGGCAATATTATGGAGCTTTGCCAGGAACGCCGCGGTGTGTTTAAAGATATGAAGTATATTGATACCACCCGTGTGGATATTCATTATGAGCTTCCGCTGAATGAGATTGTCTATGACTTTTTTGACGCTTTAAAATCCCGCACAAAGGGATATGCCAGTTTGGACTATGAGATGAAGGGTTATGTACCGTCTCAGCTTGTTAAATTGGATATTTTGCTGAATGGGGATATTGTGGATGCGTTGTCCTTTATTGTCTTTGCCGATAACGCGTACAGTCGAGCCAGAAAGCTTTGCGAACGTTTGAAAGACAATATTCCGCGTCAGTTGTTTGAAGTACCGATTCAGGCGGCTATTGGCGGTAAGATTATTGCCCGCGAAACCGTCAAAGCACTTCGGAAAGACGTTTTGGCCAAGTGCTACGGCGGTGACATCAGCCGTAAGAAGAAACTTCTTGAGAAACAAAAAGAAGGAAAGAAGAAGATGCGCCAGCTCGGGTCCGTCGAGGTTCCGCCGGAGGCATTTATGGCCGTTCTCAAGTTGGATGACGAATAACAGTAAGCAAACAGGAAGATGGCTGCAGATTTCTACGGCTTCTTCTTGTTTTGTTTTTTGATTCAAAATGAGTAAACAATAGGTGAGAAAAATGACGGATAATATGGAATTGAAATACAATGATATAATGGTAGCACTGTTTAAATGCTTTCCCAAAGAACACATAGAGTATTGCTTTGGGGAATGTTATCCTATTTCGCCTACGACATTCGTTAATTATGTTTCATTTGAGTTTATCAAACACGCATATTTTGAATCTTTAGAAAAACATCCGTTGAGGTATTATATAGGGTATTCTATTGATGATATCAGTCATAGCGAGAGAATGCGCTATGCACGAGTCAACAAGTATGTTCAAAAATACAAAAAATTAAATTATGACATATTATTTGAAAAATACAAAATGTGGCCTGACAAACGAAAGGAATTAGATGTTTTGCTTTCCAAAGATATGTCAAACATCAAGAATAGGATTGATGGGTATGAACTAACAGAAATGGAAATGTTTGAGTACACAAATATAATGGAATTGCAGGTTATTAAATCTATAACAGAACATAGACTTTATTCGTCGAAGAAAGTATCAAACTCAAAGTTTGTTGAAATATTGTCGGAATATGATAAATGGGTCAAAGAGCTAATTCACAGATCAAAAAAGAATGCAGAAGAAATGATGTTTTCTACAATGGCTTTTTTTACATTGGAATGGAAATATTCTTTAGAGTTTGTTTACTTGGTTGCCGATTATATGGAAAAGGCACAAATAACCGATGTTGATTTTTACACATTGTGGGCTTTTGCATTACCATTGACTTTTTCGAGTAGACTGGGGAACACAATATTTGGTGATAATAGGATGGTTAAAGAAAGACAAAACTTGATAAAGGATTTTTTTGTCGAGGGAAAGGCGAACTCGGAAATAGAATGGTATCGAACAAAATATGTTGAAATTGTTGGTCTTTCAATTCTTTTTAACAATATGACAAGTATAGACGGAGGACTTTATAAGGATTGGTTTAAAGAAAATACTGATATGGAGGATTGGGCTTCCTTTGCAGAAGAATATAATATATTTGATGCTTGGCATGAAAAGAATTGGACCAACAAGAAGATACAAAATGCAAGAAAGATATTGAAACTTATTTCCCCGGTAAAAGTGGATGACGTAGGAAAAAAGTAAATCCCGATTTTCGTGCTTAGAACGGGAAACCATATTTTGATATGCTATCTCCAGAAAGATAACAACGCGTTGGGTTCTTTCAAAATTATATTGAAAGGAACTGAGTTATCATGAATAAATCAAACAAACTAGGGGATAGTAATAGGGATGTTTTTCGAGCTTTTCTTTTAGACGGAGTCAAATGCGTTGGAAAATATGATTTACCTTTGATAAGGGAAGAACATGCGATTCCGAGAAAATGTATAAAGTTTTCAAAAGTAGTAGGAAAGCAGAACGATTACCATCAGTGGGTGATGTTTTACGAGGATGATCCTGAGATTGAGAGAATGTGGAACAATCCCAAAAGGTACATTGAAATTTTAAAAAAATATGATGGTGTAATTGCTCCTGACTTTAGCGTTTACTATAATATGCCCCTTGCGATGCAAATATGGAATATTTATAGAAGTCGGGCTATTGCTGCTTGGCTACAAAGAAACGGTGTTCGAGTTATCCCAAATATTAGATTTGGCTCGCCGGAAACATACGAAATAGCTTGCGATGGTATATCCAAACATAGTTGCATTGCAGTTGGTTCCCTTGGTTGTATTAAACGCTTAAATTATCGTAGGGAGTTCGAAGAAGGTCTTCTAACAATTGCGAAAACTATTATGCCGGAAACCATTATCCTTTATGGAGCTTTACCAAACAATATTAGAGAGATTGAGAAACTAGGTATAAATATTGTTAATTTCAAGCCGGATTATTCTCACTTTCAAACGGAGGTGAGATAAATGGGTGGGGGTATACATAATGCGTTTCCGGTAAATCTCGCAATTGTCAAAAAAGAACCAGACTTCTATGTCGGTGGAAACGGAAAGGCATTGCTTGGAAAGTATAAACACTGGATAGGCGTTTCTCAAAGAGAAAAATTACTTGGCAAAGTTAAGAATGAAAAATTAAAAAACGCAATCGACCAAATATATCGTCCCGGTTCATTTATTGGTGATGGTGGAACTGCCAGTGTTTTAAAGTTCGAAAAAAGGACAGGCATCAATGTGGGACGTAACGGTAATAGTCATATGAAAAAGGCTTCTGATATAGCAAAATATTTAAACAAAAAGGTCCTTTGCCAAGATTTAACAAGCAAAGAAAGAAAAATAGCCAACAAGCTTTTGAAAAAGCTAAGACTAGCAATTTATGAATCGAAAGGAGAATGAAAATGGTATATGAAAATCTTTATACCGAATTTGTTGATATGTTTTTGGATGATAAAACATGGTTTGAAGAAGAATGTCAGAAAAAAGCAATTGACGATGAAGACGGGATGCATATTGTGTTTGGGATGGTTGTTGTTCCGTACATATTAGAAAAAGCGATCTCTTACCCCAGTAAATTGCAATTAGCATTTGATTACATTGAGAAAATGGAATCATCAGGGGACCCATCGATTGCGGAGGTGGTTGAGTTCTCCATTTTAGAAAATTTGATTGGTGTAGACGAGACGAAAATGCGAAAATGTGTTGGGTGTATGGGAATGGAGACCAAGAAAGCCTATGATGATTTAAGAAAATGGTTCAACAAATAAACATGGTTGGAGGTGCTTTTGATGTTTTTTGGTCATAATGGCATCCCCCGTTCAAGGTGTATATCACATAGGCGGATTTTTTCTACGTGTAGTTTTGGTATATCTTTTGATTGACCTTTGTTTCCATAGGTAGTATAATGCGAATGATGATGGAGGCGCGAATGCGATTAGTAGTCGGATATAATGGTAAAGCCCATCCGACAAAAGGCGTATTTGCCGAAATCCTGTATGAAGCTTTAATGGTACAGGGTTGGGCCGCAACAAAATATGTTGCGGACTGTCACATTATGTGGAGAGCTATCATGATTTGCAACTAGGAAGTTATGATGTGCTTTGCATCATAGCTTTTTCTTTTTGCCGAAAAAGATAAGCTGACCGATTCAGAAGAAATTTTGATAAGAAAGAGGAGAGAGTTATGAAAACCAACTCAAACAAACGTCGAATTCGTCTTCTGGCCGTGTGTGCTGTCTTGACAATTCTCGGATGCCTGTGCTCTGTGATTGTTAATGCCGCTCCGGCTACGGAAGATGGGGCACTGGCAGTAGCTGCCGCCCCGAACTCGGCCATCTTTACCATTGGTGAAGGTGAAGACGCTGTCGAATACAATTTGGACGAAGCTCCGTCCGATTATATTGACAGTTATGCCGATATGATTAACGGTGACCCGAGTTTTAAAGATCATATCGATATGGCTTTGGCCAAAGTGCGTGAGGATATTCCGTCCTATGCGTCCTTCTGGTCCCTGCTTCCGGCTTTAATTGCCATCGTGCTTGCCTTGATTACCAAGGAAGTGTATTCGTCCCTGTTTATCGGTATTTTGTCCGGCGGTTTGATTTATGCAAACTTTAACTTGGAAACCACAATGACACATGTGTTCAGCGACGGCTTTGTCAGCAGTCTTGCCGATAGCTACAACGTGGGTATTTTGATTTTCCTCGTTATGCTGGGCGCCATGGTTGCCATGATGAACAAGGCCGGCGGTTCTGCCGCCTTCGGTCGCTGGGCTGCCAAACACATCAAAGGCCGTGTCGGTGCACAGATTGCCACCATTATCCTCGGTATTTTGATTTTCGTTGACGACTACTTTAACTGCCTGACCGTCGGTTCGGTTATGCGTCCGGTTACCGATAAAGCTAATGTTTCCCGTGCGAAACTGGCTTACTTGATTGATGCTACCGCCGCTCCGGTTTGTATTATCGCCCCGATTTCTTCCTGGGCTGCTGCCGTTGCCGGTTTTGCAAGAGATGCCGGTGCCGAATCCGGTATTGCTCTGTTTGTCCGTGCCATTCCGTTTAACTTGTATGCCCTTTTGACCATCGGTATGATGCTCATTTTGGCCATTACAAAATTGGATTACGGCCCGATGAAAAAGAATGAAGAAAATGCTTTGAACGGCGACCTCTTTACGGTTGTCAGCGATAACAACCAGGAAACTCCGGAAGGCAATCCGAAGGGCCGCGTTGTGGATTTGATTATCCCGGTTCTCTTCTTGGTTATCGCTTGTGTTCTCGGTATGATTTATTCCGGCGGCTTCTTTACGCAAGGTGAAGAAGGCTATCATGCATTTGTGACTGCATTTTCCAACAGTGATGCTTCTGTCGGCCTTTTGTATGGTTCCTTTATTTCCGTTATCTTTGCCGTTATTTACTTCTTGTGCCGCCGTGTGCTCTCCTTCAAAGAGTGCATGGAAAGCATCCCGGATGGCTTTAAAGCCATGGTTCCGGCCATTATGATTTTGACCTGTGCCTGGACTTTGAAAGCCATGACCGATAGTCTTGGTGCCAAGATTTTCGTTTCCCAGATGGTCGAAAGTTCTGCTGCCGGATTCCAGATGCTGCTCCCGGCTATCATCTTCCTGATTGCCGTTGGCCTGTCTTTTGCAACCGGAACTTCCTGGGGTACCTTCGGGATCTTGATTCCGATTGTTCTCAGCGTGTTCCCGAGTGCCGGCACCATCCAGATTATTTCCATCTCCGCCTGTATGGCCGGTGCTGTTTGCGGTGACCACTGCTCTCCGATTTCCGATACCACGATTATGGCGTCGGCCGGTGCCCAGTGCAACCACGTAAACCACGTTTCCACACAGCTTCCGTATGCTCTTACCGTCGCCGCTGTTTCCTTTGTCGGTTACATTGTTGCCGGTTTGACCAAGAATGTGTACATCACTTTGATTGCTTCCTTTGCACTCTTGGTGATTGTCTTGTTTGCCATTCGTTTCATTGTGGGCAAAAAGGCCGCTCCGGTTTCGGAAGAAAAAGAAGCCTAACGGTTTCGTAACAGTCTAAACTAAAAGAAGAGATGACCGAATCCATATTTTATGGGTTCGGTCATCTTTCAGTATGACGGGCATACCAATGCTCTGTGGTGAAAGTCCACCGAGGCGTAGTTACCGACGAACTCAAAAGCGACTTGCAAGTTTCACACTGTGAGGTGTGGGAGAGAAGAAGCAATAGCGAAATCGTAGCCTGACGAACAGA
>JAZUDZ010000050.1:0-98881 GCA_045639905.1 Acutalibacteraceae bacterium | reverse complement strand
CGAATATTATACGTTGCTTCATTAACGAGATTCTTGGCAATATGACAAAGTTCTCGAAGATTCCGATAGTCATTTTTTGTCAAAGACTTAACCTGTTGTTTGACAGTCAAATACATAGATGTTCCTCCTTTCCTCAAAATTTACAATGTAAGAATACACCTTTGCATGTGGAAAATTTTCCACATGACATTCACAAAAGGAAAGAAGAACCATATTTCGTTATTGATTCACACAAAAACGGGCGGCATTCATCTCGCCACCTTCACTTCGTTTAGAGGTGGGAGTATTCTGCCGAATTTTTAAGATAAAGTGGATTATGGAATGGTCAAGGCCAATTTGATGAAAATACTTTCGAGTGATTTGTTAAGTTGATTACTTTTAGATTCTACACATTATGTTTTTTCGATTTTTCTGTAGTTAAGCCCATTTGAATTATTCTGAAAACATGAAAACCTCCTATGATAGAACGGTATAGAATCAGTAACCGTTTTAATATCAAAGGAGGTTTTTGCTCTTTGTTGGTAATACAAATCGCGTGGCAATTAATTATATTCCGTTTTCCCAGAGTTCATCACAAGACAAATCTAACTCGTCGTTCCAAATGATTCCGTAGCCTTTTTTGTCTATAGAAACACCGGAAAACAACGACAGATCTTTTAGTTTATGGCATGAAACATAGCACACTCCGTTATTGGTTGGATTTAGGTTTTAGGGAGAAGATAGTTACCGGCCACAGCAGTTCTTGTATTTTTTACCGCTTCCGCAAGGGCACGGATCGTTTCGGCCGACTTTTTCGGCTGCAGTTTTGCGAACCGGTCGTTTCTTATCCGTCCCGTCGGAGGACTCACCGGTCGGCTTCATGATCTGCTGACGTTTCGGTCCTTCATGCGTTTGAATACGGGCCAAAAGCATCAGGCGTGCCGTATCCGAACGAATGGAGGCAATCATTTCTTCGAACATATCAAAGCCCTGGATTCGGTACATGACAACCGGATCATGCTGGCCATAGGCCTGCAGGCCGATACCGTTTCGAAGTTCATCCATGTTGTCAATGTGGTCCATCCAGTGACGGTCAACCGTTTGAAGCAGAACGACGCGTTCCAGTTCACGCATGATTTCAGAACCGTATTCTTTTTCTTTGTTTTCATATAGGATATGAGCGCGTTCAATCAAGGTTGCGGAGATGTCGCTGCTGTCGGCGTCTTCCAGTTCTTGCGCGGTGTAAACGAAGTCGTTTTCGTCGCACAGCCAACCTTTGTAATATTCGCGAAGGGAATTGAGATCCCAGTCGTCTCTTGGAGTGCTGTCAGCAGCCCAGGTGGCAACATTGGCTTCAATGGATTCGTCAATCATGCTGAGAATGCTGTTTTGCATACTTTCATCCGCCAACACCTGGTCACGCTGGGTATAAATGACCTGGCGCTGTTTATTCATAACATCGTCATATTCAAGGACGTTCTTACGAATGGCAAAGTTACGTTCCTCGATGCGTTTCTGAGCCGATTCCACCGCGTTGGAAATAATCTTGTTCTCTATCGGCATGTCTTCTTCGACGCCCAGCATATCCATAACCTGGTACATTCTTTCGCCGCCGAACAGCCGCATCAGGTCGTCTTCCATTGACAGGAAGAACTGAGAAGCGCCCGGGTCACCCTGACGGCCGGAACGGCCGCGGAGCTGGTTGTCAATACGACGGGATTCATGTCTCTCGGTACCAAGGATAAATAAACCACCGGCGGCGCAGACACGTTCCGCTTCCGGTTTGATTTCTTCTTTGTACTTGGATTCCAAATCCTGGAATAAGGCACGGGCTTCCAGAATTTCCTGGTTATCGGTCTCACCGTAATTGGTGGCTTCCGTGATGAGTTCTTCGGAAATGCCCATACGGCGCATTTCGGCCAAAGCCAAATGTTCCGCGTTACCGCCGAGCTTAATGTCGGTACCACGACCGGCCATGTTGGTGGCAATGGTGACAGCGCCCTCTTTACCGGCTTGGGCGACGATTTCCGCTTCACGTTCATGCTGTTTTGCGTTCAAAACTTCGTGTTCGATGCCACGCACTTTCAGCATTTTGGAAAGTTTTTCGGATTTTTCAATGGAAACGGTACCGACCAAAATCGGCTGGCCTTTTTCATGGCAGGCCTGAATTTGATTGATAACCGCACGGAATTTGGCATCTTCCGTTTTGTAAATGCTGTCCGGATAATCCTCACGGATGACCGGTTTGTTGGTGGGGATTTCCACAACATCCAAATTATAAATCTGGTTGAACTCGGTGGATTCGGTCAAAGCCGTACCGGTCATACCGGAAAGCTTCTCATACATACGGAAGAAGTTCTGGAAGGTGATGGTTGCCAGGGTGCGGCTTTCTCTTGCCACTTCTACGTGTTCTTTTGCTTCAATGGCCTGATGTAGCCCTTCGTTGTATCGACGGCCGAACATCAAACGGCCGGTAAATTCATCAATGATGATGACTTCACCGTCTTTGACGACATAGTCCACATCACGTTTCATAACACCGACGGCTTTGATGGCCTGGTTGATGTGGTGGAGAAGGGTTACGTTTTCCGGATCCATCAGGTTTTCGACATCAAAGAATTGCTCGGCTTTTTTAACACCGTCTTGTGTCAAGGTGGCAGTACGGGCTTTTTCGTCAATGATGTAATCGCCTTTGATGGTGGCATCCTGGTCTTCTTTGGTATCCATTTCCTTGACTTTGGTAAAGTGCAGGGTATGGGCCAACGTGTTGGCACGCTCATAAAGATCGGAAGATTTTTCACCGGCACCGGAAATGATAAGCGGGGTACGGGCTTCGTCGATTAAGATGGAGTCGACCTCGTCAACGATGGCAAAGCTGTGGCCACGCTGGGATTTTTCTTCCGCATGGATGACCATGTTATCACGCAAATAGTCAAATCCGAACTCGTTATTGGTGCCGTAGGTAATGTCTGCGTTATACGCTTTCTTTCGCTCGGCATGGTCCATGCCGCTCAAAATCAAACCGACACTGAGACCCAAATAGCGATAGACCTTTCCCATCCATTCACTGTCACGGCGGGCCAGGTATTCGTTAACGGTAACGACATGAACACCCTTGCCGGCCAAAGCGTTTAAGTAGGCTGGTAAAATCAAGGTTTGGGTTTTACCTTCACCGGTTTTCATTTCGGCGATACGACCCTGGTGGAGAATGATACCACCGAGAATCTGTACGGGGAAGTGAGGGGTTCCCAAAACCCGGTCGGTGGCTTCACGGCATACGGCGAAGGCATCCGGTAAAATGTCGTCCAGGGTTTCACCGGCAGCCAGGCGGGATTTTAAAATCTCCGTTTGCCCGCACAGTTCTTCCTGCGACATGGCTTTGTACTTGGATTCCAAACTCAGTATTTGATCGCATATCGGTTGTATGCGTTTAATTTCTCTTTTGCTGTAATCACCAAAGAGCACTTTCAGCAGTCCCATGTGTATTCCTCCTTAAGACATACTTAGAGTTCTATTATATACTATTTTTTCTTTTCTTTCCATACCAAACTTTTTGCAGGTTCCAAGGTGGAAAAAAACACCATAATATGATATACTAATTAAAACTGTGCGCTGAAAGGAGCAGACCTATGAAAATCGGGAATATGGAACTCCGTAATCATGCGGCTTTGGCTCCGATGGCCGGTGTGGCCGACAGTGCATTTCGTACGCTTTGTATGGAATATGGTGCTTCTTTCTCCGTCGGAGAGATGGTCAGCTGCAAAGGACTGTGCTATCACGACCGGAAAAGTGCGGAACTGCTGCAAATCAGCGAGCCGGAACGGCCTTGCGCCATCCAGCTCTTCGGCGACGATCCGGAGATTATGGCCAAGGCGGCTGCACAGGCGTACGAATTATCCCATCCCGATTGGGTGGACATCAATATGGGATGTCCCGCGCCGAAGGTGGCGGGAAACCACTGCGGAAGTTCCCTCATGCGGGATCCCGAACTTTGCTACAGAATTGTCAAAGCCGTTAGCGCTGCCGTGCCGGTCCCCGTGACGGCAAAAATGCGAAAAGGTTATTCCGCGGAAGAGGTAAACGCCGTTGACGTGGCGAAAGCCTGTGAGGAAGGCGGAGCAGCGTTTCTGGCGGTTCACGGTCGTACGCGAGACCAAATGTATGCGCCTCCGGTTGACAGGCAGATTATCAAAGCCGTTAAGGAATCGGTATCCATTCCGGTCATCGGCAACGGCGATGTGACGAGCGGTGCGGAAGCGGCTTCCATGATGCGGGATACCGGCTGTGATTTGGTGATGGTCGGGCGTGCCGCACTCGGGCAGCCTTGGATTTTTGAAGAAATCAATGCCTATTTTGAAGGCAAATCTTTTACGGCCCCGACCGTTTCCGAGCAAATGGCGGTCCTGATTCGACAGGCCGAAATGGCGATTTCGCAAAAGGGCGAAAAGCTGGCGCTTTTGCAAACCCGCAAGCATGCCGCCTGGTATATCAAAGGGATGGCGGGTGCCGCAGAACTTCGTAAAAAATGCGGAGAGATAAAAACACTGGATGATTTGAAAGCACTATGCGAAACGGTTGTTTTGCGCAGTGAAGAAATATAGAGGTGAAACAGAATGCAGTTTCCGTATCAGTCCCCGGCGGAATGGCAGTATTTCCAATGGGCACAAAATCAAAAAAAGAATGAAACAGAACGACTGAAAAAAACCGGAACGGAAGTCGGCTTGATTGTTTTGGGCAGTATCGGCATGTCGTTTCTGATTGCCATTGCCGACATTGTTCTCGGCATGATTGTATCAAAGGGGAGTATTACTCCTTTTACCGAAGCCGTGAAGGCAATGAACCACGGACAAATTTGGTATTTGCTAACGTACCTGATGCAGTATGTTCTGATGATGGGTATACCTCTGCTGATTGCCGGTATTCTTTCCCGTCGTCGGCATATTCCGTTGGCACCGACCAAGGCATTTGATCCCGCTCTTTCCATCTTGATGGTGTTTTTCGGATTTGGTGCCATTTCCGCAGCCAACTATTGCGGCTCGGCTATTTTGAGTTTTTTTGAGTCGGTCGGATTGTCTCCGCTGGAAGTGCCGAATATGCAGGACGGAACCTGGACGGGACTGGTTTTAAACATTATTATCGTCGCCGTCGCGCCGGCCATTTTGGAAGAACTGCTGTTCCGCGGATATGTTCTCCAGTCTTTGCGTGTGGCGGGAGACCGGAACGCACTGCTGATATCATCCTTTTTGTTTGGCTTGATGCACGGAACGATTCAACAGATTCCGTTTGCGTTTTTACTGGGTCTCGTATTCGGCTATATCGTTTTAAAAACCGGTGATATTCGCACATCGATGGTTTTGCATTTTCTGAACAATGGTATTTCCGTTGTGCTGGAGTTTATTTCCATGAACAAGCCGGAAAGCTTCGGCAATACTTTGTATATGATTTTCTACATTGTCAGCGTAACGCTCGGTGTGGTCGGCACCGCTGTTTTAGTCGGACGTTTCCGTACCAGAACTCCGGTTGTGGGAGATAATCCCAGTCCGTTTTTGACGGAAAAAGAAAAAGCGAAAGCGACCATTTTCTCTACCGGAATGATTATCTTCATCGTTTGTATGTTAATTGTCACCGTGGCCGGTTCGGGACTCCTGGAAGCGTTATCCGATTTCCCGTCGTCCTCCTCCGGAATCCCCTTTGGTCCCGACTCGGATACGGCGTCGATTTTGAGAGGGCTTTTCCATGGATGAGCGGTTTATGCGGGAGGCACTGATCCTCGCAGCGGAAGCGGCGGCAGAGGGAGAAGTCCCGGTGGGTGCCGTTGTGGTTCAGGATGACCGTGTTGTCGGCCGGGGACGAAATCGCCGGGAGATGGGAAAGAATGCTTTGGCGCATGCGGAAATCGAAGCGATTCATGAAGCCTGCCAAACCCTGGGCGGATGGAGGCTTCCGCGGTGTGAACTGTATGTGACACTGGAACCGTGTCCCATGTGTGCCGGGGCGATTATCAATTCCAGAATCGAACGCGTCTATTTTGGTGCGTTTGATTCAAAAGCCGGTTCCTGCGGCTCGGTAGTAAATTTGTTTTCTCTGCCGTATAACAGTCAACCGGAATGTGTCGGCGGTATTTTACAGGAAGAATGTGCTGCCCAGCTGTCCGCCTTTTTCCAAAATTTACGAAAAAAGAAAAGTGAGTAACGTATGCAGTCTTTAACCGATATCGGCTATGTTCGGGAAGTACTTGGGAAACATGGATTTCATTTTTCCAAAGCCATGGGACAAAACTTTTTGATTAATCCCACCGTATGTCCCCGCATGGCGGATGCCTGTGAAATGACAAAGGAATATGGAGCGCTGGAAATCGGCCCGGGGTTCGGTGTGCTGACAAAAGAACTGTCCGAGCGGGCAGGAAAAGTGGTGGCACTGGAACTGGATAAACGCCTGTTTCCGGTTTTGGAAGAGACGCTTGCGCGGCAAGAGAACATTTCCCTTATTCAGGGAGATGTTCTGAAAACCGATTTGAAAGCGCTTTTGGCCGAACAGTTTGGTGACCGTCCCGTGGCGGTTTGCGCCAACCTGCCGTATTATATCACGTCTCCGGTGATTATGTACTTGCTGGAAAGTCGTTTGCCGGTGGAGTCCATTACGGTTATGGTGCAAAAGGAAGCGGCAGACCGATTGTGTGCAAAGCCCGGCACCCGGGAATGCGGAGCCGTGACGCTGGCTGTTCAGTATTATGCGGAAGCCGAAAAACTGTTTTCCGTGGCCCGTGGCAGTTTTATGCCGGCCCCGAATGTTGACAGTGCCGTGATTCAGCTGAAACCGAGAAAAACATTGCCGCTTGAGAGGGAAGACGAAAAAAGACTGTTTTCTCTGGTAAAGGCTGCCTTCGGGCAGCGCCGGAAGACCCTGATGAATGCGCTGCAGGGGGCGGGGTATACGAAGGAGCAGATCGGCAGGATGCTGGACCATGCGGAAATTGCCCGTACGGCCCGTGCGGAAGAACTGACAATGGAACAGTTTTTGAAACTGAATACCTGTGCAAAAGAGACGGCTTAAAGGCCGTTTCTTTTTTCTGTATGAGGCAAAATCGAGCTGACGATTTCGGCAAAAGCTATGACGGGTAGTATACTTTTTCGCCTTGAAAAACCATTGGGATTATTATATAATAACAGGTAGCAAAACCGTTGCAATTTAGTCTAGTTTGGAGGATATAAACATGCAGGTTTATGGTTTAAATGTGGATGTTAAAAACATCCCGGTGCTCGATCAGGGCTTCATCCCGATGGCACCCTTCTGCCAGGCTTTTGAAGAGTCTGCAAAAAATGGTAAAGAAATCGCAATTGCTGTTGAGCGCAACCAGGGCTTCACAGCTGTTCGCCGTTTCAAGATTCACGGCACTCCCGAGTTCGCCGAGGCTGACAAAGTCTATACCGAGCGTACTTGCAAAATGCTCTTGTGGGCTTACGGCGGATATAAAATTTATGTCTGCGGTGATGATGATCTCGCCAAGTTCATTGCTGCCACCTATGTAAAAGGCGGCGCCCGTGAATTTGATGCTGACTTCATGGCCAACGTCTACGAGAAACCGTTCGAGGTTGTTTCTGTCGCTTTGGCAGATACCCCGGCTGAGAAATCCGGTGCTCAGGCTGTCGGCCGTCACCTGGAAGGTTGCCGTATCGGCTTTGATGCCGGCGGTTCCGACCGTAAAGTTTCCGCCGTTATCGACGGTAAATCCGTTTATTCCGAAGAAGTTGTTTGGTTCCCGAAAACCAATCCGGATCCGGACTATCACTTCGATGGTATCCTGACCGCCATGAAGACGGCTGCTTCCAAAATGCCGCGTGTTGATGCTATCGGTGTTTCTTCTGCCGGTATCTATGTTGACAACCGCGCCATGGTTGCTTCCTTGTTCCTCAAGGTTCCGAAGGAAGACTTCGACAAGAAAGTCAAAGATATTTATATTCGTGCCGCTCGCGAAATCGGCGCTCCGCTGTATGTTGCCAACGATGGTGACGTCACGGCTTTGGCCGGTGCCATGAGCCTCGAAACCAACGCCATCCTCGGTATTGCCATGGGCACTTCCGAAGCTGCCGGTTATGTGGATGAAGACGGTAATATCACCGGCTGGCTCAACGAATTGGCCTTTGCTCCGGTTGACCTTCAGGACGATGCCATGGTCGACGAGTGGTCCGGCGATAAGGGCTGCGGTGTTAAATACTTCTCTCAAGACGGCGTCATTAAATTGGCTCCTCGTGCCGGCATTCAGCTTGATGAGAGCTTGTCCCCGGCTGAGAAACTGAAAGTCGTTCAGGGCGAAGTTGAGAACGGCAATGATAAAGCTTTGGACATCTATCGCTCCATTGGTACCTATTTGGGTCACACCCTCGGCTACTATGCCATGTACTACAATATTGAGCATGTTTTGCTTCTCGGCCGCGTTATGTCCGGTAAGGGCGGCGACGCTGTTATTGCTGAAGCCAGACGCGTTCTCAGTGAAGAGTATCCGGAAGCTGCTGCTATGGAACTGCACTTGCCCGACGAGAAGATTCGTCGTGTCGGTCAGTCTGCTGCTGCTGCCAGTTTGCCGCAAATCGACTAAGACTGTAAGTTTTAAGAGCTGTTGGAAGTTTTTCTTCCAACAGCTCTTTTTTGTCCGCGAATCAAATGTTTGGATGTGTTCGATTTGTCTATAACCATTATCTAACGGAACGAACTGAAAACCCGAAAAAAGACCCTGCGAAAAATATTTTTCGCAGGGCCTTTGCTTATTTTGAAGAAATTACTTTTTCATCGGATTTTCGGCTTCAGTTGCCAAATTGTACCAATCTTCGTGTTGGTGAACGGCAATACCGTATCCTTTTTCAGGATGGTTGTCTGCCAAATTAAAGTAAACCTGAGCAAATTCTTCATACATATATTCTTTGTTTTCCTGAGCAAACTCGACATTCGGATCATTGAAGTCATAGGCGCCGGTTTCAACACCAAAGGTGATGGAACAGTTGTATTTCATTGCTGCCTGATAGGCTTTTTTGCCGAGGGCCCAAATGTCTTCATATGTATCTCTGTAAGACATCAGGGTGATATTGTCAGCGTTGGCACAGATAACTTCGTAAATGTTACCGGTAACGCCGCCGGCGGTAACCTGGGCGGTACTCATTTCACAGTTGACATCCATGGAAATCGGGCAATAGACTTTTCCGTCACTAAGCTCAAGACCTTTTTCCTGGGCGGGTTTGAACTTGTCAACAATAGTGGCAAAACTGGAAACGGACTGATGCTCAACATCCAAATGGATACCGTTAATGTTATCATCCGGCCAGGCAAGTGCATATTTTACATAGTTCGGAACGATGCTGCTTACGAGGTCGTTACCACGCATATCCGGATCGTCATAAATGAGAGAGACGGTCATGCCATGTGCGTTGGCGTCAGCAACAAATTCGTGTAAGGTATTTTGGCCACTGGTCGTACCGCAATAGTACCAACCGTAATAATAGATTTCCGTGCAGCCGTTTTCCTCAAGGAAGTCCATGTACTTTTTACGTGTTTTCGCGTCTTCGCCCTGATCGGTCCACCACCACCAGGTGCCGAGGATCGTGTTATCCGTCTTTTTACGGAAGTTGATAATCGGCTGTCCTTCGGAGTTGTACACATACGGAGCGCGGTCGCGGATATTCTTTTCTTCCACGGTCGTGGTGGTAGTCGTCGGTGCATCCGTTGTAGAGGTGGAAGGAATGGTCGGTTCCTCCGTCACGGTTGTGACGTCCGGAATCACGGTGGGTTCAGTGGGTTCTGCAGGTTCAGTGGGTTCTGCAGGTTCTGTAGGTTCTGTAGGTTCTGAGGGGGCGGCAGTGGGCTCATCGTCCGGAGCCAAATCTCCGAGGTGGGCCAAATATCTGCGAATGGTTAATACGTCTTTCAGGTCAATTGCGCCATCGCCGTTGGCATCTGCGTTATATTCACTGAAGACACTAATCGGCATACCGGCCAGCCATTTGCGGAGATTCAATACGTCCTTCATATCGACGACACCGTCTTTGTTATCGTCGCCGCGTTTTCTTCCTTCCACAATCAAATAGGTTGTGGTGGCTTCGGGCGGATCTGTCGGATCTGTAGGATCCACGGAAGTTTGTTCGGAGGGTTCGGAAGGCTCGTCAGTGGACACCTGAGACGGCTCTTCAGACGGCTCCTCAGAAGGTTCTTTAGACGGCTCCTTGGAGGGCTCTTGTGAAGGCTCCTTAGAGGGTTCTTGTGAAGGTTCTTGTGAAGGCTCTTGTGAAGGCTCTTGTGATTTGGTTGTTGTTGTAACCTTTTTCGTGGTCGTTGTCGTAGCATCTTCGGAAACTTCTCCTGAAGCACGATACACAATGATGGTTACATGAGACAAGGTAACTTTATCGGTATAACCGTCAGCATCGCTGAAATAGCAAAGTGAGGTATTTTCATCCATATGTGGTGCCAAATAGTAGGTTCTGTCTTTGTCCATTTGGTCGGCGTATATGCCCTGCGTATAAGGCTTCATAGAGGAATGAATAGAGGAACCACCATCTATACGGTCGCTCTCGCCCCAAAGTTCCGTACCGTCACCGGTATAAAAGCCCATAGTGGCGTAGCCGCTGTTGCCGGTCACGGAAGCCGTGGAAATGATTTCGTAATATTCGTCTCCGGTGATGTATCCGTTTTCGGCAATATCGTCCTGGATAGCTTTGTTAATGGATGCGTTATCATACGGCCCAACATAATTCGAAATGGTAACGGTTGCATCGACATCTCCATCCCACAAAACATTTCGGACCAAGGGACCGGTGCTGGGTTTCTTTGTGGTGGTCGGCTGTGTCGGTTCTGTTTGCGGAATGGACCCGCCGGACGGGCTGGTCGGAAGTGTGCCGCCGTTGTATTTGGATGTGGTCGGGACGGTTCCTGATAACAAAGAGAAGGCACGCGCATGATGTAGCGCAACGCCGAATTTGCTGGTGCTGTAGTCTTTTTCGAGAATGTTGAAAATACCGTTAATCAGAGTAGCGGCATCAGCTTTGGACTTGGTGTGGATATCAACACTGGTTCCTTCTCCTGAGTCAGCCGTTTCGATGCCGCAGGTATAAGCACAGTTGTATTTAATGCAGGAGTCAATACCGCCGGCAGCGTTGGCACGGTCGATAACTTTTTGTGCTGTGACGCGATAAGACATAAAGGATACGGTACCATTCCCGTTGCCCAGTAAATAGGCAAGGCAGTTATAGAATCCGGTCACGCCGTCACAGGTGACGCCGGGACCGGTCCAAGTGGCCGGGTTGACATCGACTTCCAATTCCAGGTTTCTTGAAGCCAAAGCCTGGTCGCCTCGTAGAGCCGCAATTCCTTTTTTGACGACGTTGTCAACATAGTACTGAAGGTTAGTGTTGTCTTTTGTGAAATCCTCGCCATCATAATGAATGCCATAAACGGCATCATTTGGATAGGTGGAAAAATAGGTTTTAAAACCGGATGCAAGACCATTCCACTGGCCCTGTGCATACGATGCACCACCCGTAACCATTCCGGCATCGTCAATCATAATGGATACGCGCATGCCGTGATTCATAGCATCCTGAACAAAGGTGTGAAGTTTTGCCTGTTCTGAGGAATTACCCTTTAAATAGGTATATCCGTAAAAATAGACTTCGTTAACGCCCATTTGTTCCAGTAGGTCTAAATACTCAGCACGGGTAGTTGCGTTTGTGCTATCCTCTTTATACCACCACCAAGCGCCGAACCGCCGTGTGGAGGCGGCAGAAGACGGACTGCTTTGCAAGGCAAAGACGGGGATCAGTAAAACGAGAATGGCGGCCGTAAGTACGAACGCCAACAATCTTTTACTTCGTACGGTTAGGGTTTTCATGATTTTGGTCCTCCAAAAAAATTGTTGATAATACCACAATCCGTCTTCCGCATCCGATGATACGGAAGATGGATTATTTTGTAAATTAGAAGTGAGAGATCATATTTGCCAAGTATTTGCGAATCATCAAGACGTCTTTCATGTCAAGTTTATTATCAATGTTGACATCCGCATTGACGCGATTAATCTTATTCGCCATGCCTGCCAAATATTTACGGAGAAGCAGGACATCCTTCATGTCGACGTTCCCGTCATCGTTTGCATCACCGAGGAGTGAACGAACAGCGGGGGTAGTGGTCGTCGGCATTTTTGTTGTGCTGGTAGTCATTTTGGTTGTTGTGGTTGTCGGCTTCGTCGTAGTCGGAGCAGCTGTCGTTGTGGTCGGAGCCACGGTTGTGCTTGTGGTCGGGACAGTCGTCGTAGTCGGAGCAACCGTTGTGCTTGTAGTTGGCGTTGTCGGCTCCTCTGTTGTAGTTGTGCTCGAAGCAACCGGTTCCTCGGAAGACTCTTCCGAAGTTTCTGCAGCTGTTGTGGAAACAGTTGTGGTCGGAGTGTCTTCTTCGAGTTTTACCATGGTAACATCGTCCACAAAGCAGTAGGTACCGGCAGGATCCTGATAACGCTCTAAATAGAGACCGACACCGAAGTAGGTTAAATCTTCCGGAGTTGTGAAGGTGGCCGGCAGTTCGCTGAGCGGAATATCCGTGACGCTCCAGCGGCCTTCCAATCCCTCAACGCGGACAACCATATTGGCGTCTGTGTCGACATTGGCAGAAATGGCGTATTTACTGTTCGGCTGAATCTGCTTGGAGAAGGATGCCTTTATGTCGGTTGTTGCGCCAACAACATCGGTGATCTCCAAACGGCCATTGGAAATAACAACCGGACTGTCCATAAGGTTCCATCCGAAGTTCGGATCACCGGCATTGCTGATATCAAAGCTGTTATTGATAATCAGGTTTTCGCCCTCAAGCGGAGCTTTTGTTGCGCCCGATGTCGGAACGGCTGTTGTCAAAACCGTTGTCGTTGCTTCTTCTGTCGGAGCAACGGTTGTGGTCGAGGCAACGGTCGTGCTCGTTGTCGGAGCAACGGTTGTTGTAGTCGGAGCAGCTGTGGTGGTTGTACTTGTGGTAGTCGATGCTGTCGTGGTCGATGCGGTTGTGGTGGTTGTCGGAAGGTCGATACCGTTGCCTTCTACCATTGTCACATTATCCACATTGGCATATGTTTTGCCTTCATTGGCCCATTTCTGAATGTGAATGGACACGCCAAAGTTATCTACGCTGTCACCGGTTTTAAAGGTGTACGGCAAAGCGCTGACAGGAACATCCGTTACACTGTCTTTGCCTTCGAGGCCTTTAATGCGGACATACACATCGGCGTCAGTGTTAACATCGGCGTTAATGGTGTATTCCGTACCCGGCTTAATTTCCTTCGAGAAGGAAGCTTTCCAGTCAATGGTAAAGTTGTTTACATCCGTCGTATGGAACATACCGTTCTCGACAAAGGCCGGGCTGGCTTCGGATATAGTCCAGCCAAATCCGGCAGCCGCCGGATCCGCAATTGCAAAGTCACCATTGACAATCAAGTTGTCACCAGGCATATCGGCATGTGTCGGCATGGTGGTCGGGGTGGCTGTGGTGGTTGCGGTCGTTGCTGTCGTACTAGTTGTTGTCGACGTCGTGGTCGAAGTCGTCGTAGTGGTCGTCGGCTTCGCAGTTGTGGTTGTGGTCGTCGTCGTTGTAGTCGGCTTCGTCGTGGTCGTTGTGGTTGTTGTCGACGTAGTCGTGGTTGTGGTGGTTGTGGTGGTTGTGGTCGGCAGGTTCTTGCCGTCACCTTTTACCATAACCACATTATCAATGTTTGCGTACGTTTTGCCTTCGTTCATATATTTTTCAATATGAACAGAGACTTTAAACTTATTCACATTGTTCGGTGTTGTGAAGGTCATCGGCAAACTGCTTGCCGGAATATCGGTGATACTCTGGCCGCCTTCCAAACCGATAATACGAATGAACACATCGGCGTCGGAACTGATGTCCGCGGTGATGGTGTACTGGGTGTTCTTCTCAATCGGGGAAGAGAAGGAAGCGACCCAGTCGGTTGTGAGAGCGTTCACATCATCCGTATGAAGCATTCCATCGATGATGGTTGCCGGACCCTCCGTAGTCCAACCAAAACCGGCCGCATTCGGATCCGCAATCGCAAAGTCACCATTGACAATCAGATTGTCACCGACCAGTGGCTCCTGACTGGGGATAGTTGTCGGTGCCGCCGTGGTTGTCGTCGTCGTGGTCGGCTTTGTTGTCGTAGTCGTTGTTGTTGTAGTCGGCTTGGTGGTTGTGGTCGTGGTTGTCGTCGGCTTCGTCGTGGTTGTGGTCGTTGTTGTCGTTGTTGTGGTCGAAGTCGTCGTGGTTGTTGTCGTTGTTGTCGTTGTTGTCGTTGTCGTTGTTGTCGTCGACGTTGTAGTGCTGGTTGTGGTCGAAGTCGTTGTCGTCGTAGTAGTCGGCTTCGTCGTGGTCGTTGTAGTTGTTGTCGACGTCGTGGTTGTAGTGGTAGTCGTGGTCGTAGTGGTCGGCAGGTTCTTGCCGTCACCTTTTACCATAAACACGTTGTCAATGTTTGCATACGTTTTGCCTTCGTTCATGTATTTCTCAATATGAACAGAGACTTTAAACTTACTCACATTGTTCGGTGTTGTGAAGGTCATCGGCAAACTGCTTGCCGGAATGTCGGTGATACTCTGGCCGCCTTCCAAACCGATAATACGAATGAACACATCGGCGTCGGAACTGATGTCCGCGGTGATGGTGTACTGGGTATTCTTTTCAATCGGCGAAGAGAAGGAAGCAACCCAGTCGGTTGTGAGAGCATTCACATCATCCGTATGAAGCATTCCATCGATGATGGTTGCCGGACCTTCCGTAGTCCAACCAAAACCGGCCGCATTCGGATCCGCAATCGCAAAGTCACCATTGACAATCAGATTGTCACCGACCAGTGGCTCCTGACTGGGGATAGTTGTCGGTGCCGCCGTGGTTGTTGTCGTCGTGGTCGGCTTTGTTGTCGTAGTCGTTGTTGTTGTAGTCGGCTTGGTGGTTGTGGTCGTGGTCGTCGTCGGCTTCGTGGTTGTAGTTGTCGTAGTCGTTGTCGGCTTCGTTGTAGTAGTGGTCGTGGTCGTTGTTGTCGTTGTAGTGGTGGTCGTCGTTGTCGTCGACGTTGTAGTGCTGGTTGTGGTCGAAGTCGTCGTCGGCTTCGTGGTTGTAGTTGTCGTAGTCGTTGTCGGCTTCGTTGTAGTAGTGGTCGTGGTCGTTGTCGGCTTCGTTGTAGTAGTGGTGGTGGTCGAAGTCGTTGTGCTGGTTGTAGTCGTTGTGGTTGTCGTGGTGGTTGTCGGTAAATTCTCACCGTCACCTTCAACCAAAACGACATTATCAATTGCACTGTACGCCTTGCCGCTCTGATATCTGTCAGTTTGCAGTTTTACAGCGAAGTAATAGACATCGCTTCCGGTGGTGAAAGTGCACGGGAGACTGTCAGCGGTTATCGTCGTTCTTGACCAACGATCCTCTAATCCTTCAATAATCAAAACGGTTTCGGCAGGACCTAAGAAATCGGCTGTAATGGTATAGGTCGTGTTCGGTTTAATCGGTTCCGTGAAAGAGGCTGTGGACGAGGAAACGACATTTTCGTTAGCGTTGTTGTGACGCAAAATACCATCCGCAATAACCGCATGGTCACCGGTATGCGTCCAACCTCCGTCCGTGTCAAACGAACCGTTGACAATCAAGTTCTCACCGGTCAGCGGTTTTTGAGTGGTTGTGGTGGTCGGCTTTGTGGTGGTTGTCGTGGTGGTTGTCGTCGTTGGTTTCTTTGTGGTCGTCGTAGTGGTTGTGGTGGTCGACGTTGTCGTGGTTGTCGTCGACGGTTTTGACGTACTCGTGGTGGTTGTGGTCGTTGTTGTCGACTTGTTGGTGGTTGTGGTTGTAGTCGTTGTCGACTTCGTTGTGGTTGTCGTGGTCGTAGTCGTCGGCTTCTTTGTTGTAGTGGTGGTGGTCGTCGTCGGCTTCTTCGTCGTTGTTGTGGTCGTTGTCGTGGTGGACTTTGTAGTCGTTGTAGTTGTCGGCAGCACAGAGCTTCCGCCTTCAACCATGACAACGTTATCGATGGCACTATACGGTTTGCCGCTCTGGTATTTGTCGGTTTGCAGCTTTACGGCGAAGTAAATGACACTGTCCCCGGTCTCGAAAGTATACGGGAAGGCGTCAGCCGACAAGGTCGTTTGTGAGTAGCGGCCTTCCAGTCCTTCAATAATCAAAACGGTTTCGGCAGGACCATAGAAGTCAGCCATAATGGTGTATTGGGTATGGGGCTGAATTTCTTCCGTAAAGGAAGCAGTGGACGAAGAGAATACGTTGTCATTGGCGTCGTTATGATATAAGACACCATCCGTAATGACAGCGTGACCGCCACTGTGTGTCCAGCCTTCGTTGGTATCAAAATTACCGTTTACAATCAAGTTCTCGCCGGTCAGCGGTTTCTTGGTTGTGGTCGTGGTGGTTGTGGTCGTGGTAGTTGTGGTTGTCGTGGACCCGGGCGGGACAACGGAAGGATTTGTAATCTCGCCTCCGTTATAATGATAGGTCGTAGACAAGGTGCCGGCCAATGCATTGAATGCACGGGCATGGTGAAGAGCAACGCCGTAATATACGGTATAATTCTTTGAATCCAGGATGCTGAAAATACCGTTGATGACATCGGCAACATAATCTTTGCTCTGGGTGTGCATGTCAACGTTGGAGCCTTCGCCTGAGTCGGCGGTTTCTACGCCGCAGGTAAAGGCGCAATTGTATCGGACGCAGGAGTCAATACCTTTGGCAGCGTTGGCACGGTCATAGACAGCTTGTGCATTGGTTCGATAGGACATGAAGGAAACCGTTCCTTTGCCGTTGCCGAGATAATAAGCCAAACCGTCATAGAAGCTGGTTAGGTCGTCTTTTGAGTTGTTAGGAGTGTTGTTAATGTCAATGCTGACACCGTTCCATCCACTCCAAATCGGGTTGACGTCTACTTCGAGCTGTAAATCATAGGGAGCCAAAGTGGCATCGTTTCTCAGATATTCCACACCTTT
The DNA here is from genome assembly GCA_045639905.1 of Acutalibacteraceae bacterium. Lineage (GTDB taxonomy): Bacteria > Bacillota > Clostridia > Oscillospirales > Acutalibacteraceae > RGIG426. The sequence goes on along the minus strand of JAZUDZ010000050.1, from coordinate 81,899 downwards.
TTTGGCAACGTTGTTAACATAGAGTGCCAGGTTTGTAGCGTTCTTGGTGAAAGCCTCACCGTCAAAATGGATACCGTACAGGGCATCGTCCGGATAGCTGGCAAAATAGTTTTTGAAACCATTTGCGATAGAGGCCCACTGACTGTCTGCTTCGGAAGAATCTTCGACAATATCAACAAAGTCACCTAAAAGGGACACACGCATGCCGTGGCTCATGGCAAGCTGAACAAAGTTATGTAGTTTGGCACGGGCGTTGGCATTGCCAACCAAACTGTCACAGTCATAGAAATAGAGCTCAGTAACACCCATTTGCTCCATAAGATTAAGCAACTTGTCGCGTGTGGTCGTATTATTGTAAGCGTCTTCTGTGGCATACCACCACCATGCGCCCAAACGATAATTGCTTTGACGAACGGTGGGGTTTTCTTCCGGCGGCAAGGCCGGATCGCGTGTGGTTGACGTTGTGGATGTGGTGGAACCGACGGTCGGCATGGGTTCGTCGCCGCCTCCGGTGGTATCCACGCGGTAGACGATAAGTGTTACATGGGACATCCGTAACGTATCACTGGAATCGCAGAAATAGGTGAGTGTTGTTCCTTCGTCCATGTCACCGCCGAGTTCGGAGAATACATGGCAGGTATAGGTGCCGTCAGAGGTGCCGATGGCACTGTCTCCGGCTTTTGTTTTAATATCGCCCCAGATTTCCTCACCGATACCGGTTATAAAGCCACCGACGGCATAGTCGTTGGCTACATATCCGGTGGTGATGATTTCATAGTATTCTTCTCCGCTGATGGCACCGTTTTGAATAATATCGTTACGCAAAGCCGTGTTCAGAGCGGTGTTGGCCGTGTATTTGCCAATGGTGCCACTGAGGGTGACGGTATCGCTGACATTGCCGTCCCAAAGCACTTTGCGTGCCAAAGGCCCGGTTGCCGGCGCTTTGGTGGTTCCTCCGCCACCGGTGCCGCCGGAAATGGGCGTACTCGGAACGTTGGACGGTCTCACGATGTCAGAACCGGTGCCGGTGTAATCGTATCCGGTTACGCCGGACAAGTCACCGGACAGTTCTGTATGGAAAGACTGGACGTGATGGACCGCCACGCCGGACATGCTGTTCGGATGAGCCTTATCAATTTCCGTATAAACATCGCTGATAAAATTGAAAACGTATTCCTGTGATTTTCCGTGCAGGTCAACGCCGGATTCTCCGGAGTCGTCGGTTTCTATGCCGCACGTATAGGCGCAGCCGTACTGTTTACAGTAGGTGATGGCATTGCCTTCATTGGCACGGGAAACAACTTTCGCGGCGGTGGTACGATAGGACATCAAACCAACGGTTCCGCGGTTGCCGGCAAGTAAATATGCCAGGCACTGGTAAAAACCGGAAATTTCACCGGCGTCCTTTACCCCGTTCCCGTTGGCATCGTAATAGCAATCGCCGCTGCCGGGCCAAACCGGGTTGACGTCAACCTCAAGTTGCAGTCCGAGGGGGTTTAATGTGTTACAGCCTTTGAGAACGACATTGTTGATATACTTTTGGTAGTTGGACGTGGTTCTGTCCCAGGCCTCACCATCATAATGCATACCATACAGGGCGTCATTTGCATAGCCTGAGTGTGCGAAATATCTCGTGAAAGCAGCCCCGATATCGTCCCACATAGAGGAGTTGTTGTTCATGAGAGACAGCTCTTCGAACAAAATGGAAACGCGCATACCATGCTGCATGGCTTTTTGCACGAAAGAGTGCAGCTCGGCCTGTGCATTGTCATTTCCCATGAGTCTGCTGTATCCATAGAAATAGATCTCATTGACACCTATTTTTTCCATGGAACTCAGGTACTCTTCACAATGGTTGTTTTTGGTGGAGAAGGCATCGTCCGGATACCACCACCAAGCGCCCAAACGACGAGAATTTGTTTGAGCTTCCGGTTTGTAATTACCGGTGTTCAGGGTAAAAACCGGAACCAGCATCACAAAGATGGCCAGTGCCAGCACGACGGATAAAATCCGTTTCCCCTGACTTTGTAAAGTTTGCATAGGAATTCCTCCCTTTAAGATTTGCGCTTCCCTGAAATGGTGCGGGAAAGCAAATGGCATATCTTCGAAACCAAGAAGTTATTAAGGAGAAAGGTCTCTGATTCAGCCGACACCCTTCGGCGGAATCACTGAACATCCTGCTGCGGATGCGAAAGAAAAGTGTTAATCCGGCAATTCTGCCAGGTTGGCCAGGTATCGACGGAGAAGGAGAACGTCCTTCATGTCGATGATGGTATCAATATTGCAATCGCCGCCTTCAGTGTCTAAATCCCACCACTGAATCATGCCGGCTATATATTTCCGAAGAGTTAAAACGTCTTTCATGTCTACCGTTTCATCCATGTTGGCGTCGCCGCGAAGGATGGTTTTCTTGGTGGTCGGGGCCAACGTGGTGGTTGTCGGTGCTTTGGTGGTTGTGGTCGGAACCACATCGCCCGCTAAGTTACAGAATGTAGAGACGTTGTGAATGGCCATGCCATATTGGACGGAGTAATTACGGTTGTCCAAAATTTTGAAAACGTCATTGACAACACCGACGACATAGTCTTTGGTTTTGTTGTGAAGGTCAACGCCGGCTTCCACGTTGTCGGTTTCCAGACCGCACATGAAGTCACAGTTGTACTGAATGCAGGAATCAATGGCCTTTTTCTCGTTGGCACGGGAAACGATTTTCTCGGCCGTGGTACGATAGGACATCAAGGACAAGGTGCCTTTGCCGTTTCCGAGCGTGCTGGCCAGAATATTGTAGAGGCCCTGGATACCGTTTAGTTTGCAGCCGATGGCACCGCTCCAGGCGGGGTTGACGTCAAACTCAACATAAATGTTGTTGGCAATGAGCTCGTTGATGGCATTCTGAACCAGGTTGTCACAGTATTGCTGTAAAATTGTCGTGGTGGTGCCGGGCTCGCAGTCAAAGTGGATACCGTACAGAGCGTCGTCCGGATAGGTTTCTTTGTACTTAAACCAGGCGTCGCGAAGTCTTTGCACATATTCCAGTGAAAGCTTTGCATCCTTGGCAAGAGCCGGGTCATCCATCAGGATGGCGGTCCGCATACCGTATTTCATAGCCTCCTGAATGAAAACATGAATCTTTTCCTGACTGGCCGCGTTGGTACTCCAGAATCCGGTGTAGTCATACAAATAAATTTCGGTAACACCGGCGGCTTTCAAAATCGGAAGATAGGCATCTCGGTATGCCTCGTTTTTTGCTTCCGAGGAGCGCCACCACCAGCTGCCGATACGACGCTGCTGTGTGCCGGCGGTTACGGCGGTTTCTTCCGCCGAAACGGGATTAAGGGAGCCGTGCATTGCCACCAGCGGCAGGAACGAAATCATCAGAGCGATGATGGATGCAATGGCCAGGATACGCGCCGTGCGCGTGAGTTTGATAGACATGGGGTTTTCCTCCTTCAAATGTCAAAAGGGCAAAGTTGTCCCTAGATAGAATTATTATATATATATAATAAATATTTGTCAATATACACAATTTATACTAATTGTGCTTTGAACATTTGTACAAAATGCTGAAAAATCGGAAAAAGGTGCCGGATTTCAGAGGTGTAAAGCCGGATTTTAGAAAAAACAGTTGCTTTTTCAAAAGTGATGTGCTACTATGTTTCAGCGTGATTAAAAAGATAGAGGAGGTGTGACCATGCCCAATATTAAATCCGCTAAAAAACGCGTGAAGGTTACTGCCGCAAAAACTGCCCGCAACAAGGCCGATCGTTCCGCTTTGAAGTCTGAAATCAAAAAAGCCAACGCCGCCATCGAAGCCGGTGCCGAGGACAAGGAACTCGCTGTCCGCGAAGCCGTGAAGAAAATTGACCAGGCAGCCGCGAAGGGTCTTCTGCATAAGAACAATGCAGCTCGCAAAAAGTCCGCCCTCGTGAAGAAAGCCAACGGCTAAACCTTCTATGTTCACGTTCACGGAAAGCCGTGTCAACTTCCGTGATCCCAACAATGATTGATTTAACAACTTGTCGATTAACCCACGACAAGTTGTTTTTTCTTTTTGTGAAAAAATATCAAAAAATCTCTTGACAAGGGTAGGGACCGGTGGTACAGTATACCCGTAGTTAGCACTCGAACACATAGAGTGCTAAAACCGAAAATCACGAAGGAGGGAACTGTATGGAAGAGCTTAGCAAACGCAAAGAACAAATCTTGGCAGTCTTGACGGAAGCCTATATTCAAACCGGCGAACCGGTAGGGTCAAAGGGCATTATGGAAAAGCTCGGCGGCACGGTTTCCTCAGCCACAATCCGCAACGAAATGGCCGAGCTTCATGAGATGGGATATTTGATGCAGCCTCATACGTCCGCGGGACGTATTCCGACGGCAAAAGCCTTGCGGCTGTACATTGATCACCTTATGCAACCTTCCACGCTTCCGGAGGAAACCTGCCGGGAAATCGATGCGGAACTGGAGAAGGCCAGTGACCCGGAGACCTTAATGGAAACCGCGTCTTCCATCCTTTCCAGAGAGACCGGATGTGCTACGATTACCACCGCTCCTCAGGAGCAAAGCGCCATCATCCGCAAGATGGAAATGATTCCCATTTCCTCTCACGCGGTGGCACTGCTCATGATGACCGGAACGGGCGCCGTTCACACACGCGTGTGTCGATTGCTAATTCCCATTCAGGAAGAAACATTCGCCAAACTTTCCGAAGTGCTTGCCGGGTATTTTTCCCGTCGACCGCTTTCGGAAATCGGACTGCCGCAGGTTCAGTCGCTGCTGGTAAAAATGGGCAGTGATGCTCTGGCGTGTGCACCGATTGTGACGGCAGCCTATGAGATGGTAAAAGAATCGGTGGATACGGATGTACGGTTTAAAGGACAATTAAACCTTCTCCGAAATCCCGATTACGAACCGGAACGGATTCATAACCTGCTCGGGTTTTTGTCAGAACAGGGCCGACTGTCCCAGCTTCTGCAGTCCCACACCGGCGGACTTCGTGTGGTTTTCGGTGACGAGAGCCGAACCCCGGAACTGGACGGTACCAGCTTAATCGTCACCCATTACACGCCGCACGGCGGCAACGGAACCATCGGACTGATCGGACCGCAGCGTATGCGTTACGATGTTGCCATTCCCACGCTGGAATATATGGCACTGGCCGTCAGCCGTGTTTTTGATCAGTTCATGGAAGAATGAGGAGCATAGGTCATGAGTAAGAAAGAACCGAAAAATCAGGCCCCGGCGGAAGCGGTCGAAGAGATGAAAGAAGAAACCGCCGAAACGGCAAAAGAAGCAGCAGAGCAGCCGAAGGAGCCGACGGCCGAAGAAAAACTGCAGGCAGAGCTTGCCGAGCAGAAGGATCAGTACCAGAGGGTGCTGGCCGAATATGCGAACTACAAACGACGCACCGAACATGAAAAAGAAGCCATTGGGAAATTCGCCAAGGCGGATGTACTCGGAGAATTGCTTCCGCTTCTGGACAACCTGGACAGAGCCGCCGCATCGCCGGACGGACCGGAGTATCGCAAAGGAATTGAAATGATTGTCCGTCAGCTTCACGAGACATTGAAAAAAGTCGGCGTGACGGAAATCAATCCGCTGGGAGAGCCGTTTGATTCCGATATTCACAGTGCCGTTATGCGCGAAGACGCCGCAGAGGGCGTGGAACCGGATACCGTGACCGCGGTATTCCAGACCGGCTACAAACTGGGGGACAAGCTGATTCGTCCCGCCATGGTAAAAGTGGCCACGTAAATTTTGGATATTAATATATGTTATATATAAATACAGAAACCTACAGAATAGGTTAGGAGGAATGCTTTATGGCAAAAATTATTGGTATTGACTTAGGTACGACAAACTCTTGTGTTTCCGTTATTGAAGGCGGCGAAGCCGTCGTTATCCCGAACGCAGAAGGCGCTCGTACAACCCCGTCGGTTGTGGCGTTTAAGAAAGACGGCGAGCGTATTGTGGGCCGTGCGGCCAAACAGCACGCTGTTTCCAACCCGGACCGCACCGTTTCTTCCATCAAACGTGAAATGGGCAGCACCTACAAAGTAACAATTGACGACAAAGAATACACCCCGCAGCAGATTTCCGCCATGGTTCTGCGTAAACTGAAGGAAGACGCCGAAGCGTATTTGGGCGACACCGTTACCGAAGCGGTTATCACCGTTCCGGCTTACTTCACGGATGCTCAGCGTCAGGCCACCAAAGACGCCGGTAAGATTGCCGGTCTCGAGGTCAAACGTATCATCAACGAACCCACCGCAGCCGCTTTGGCTTACGGTATTGATAAGGAAACCGAGCAGAAGATCATGGTGTATGACCTGGGCGGCGGTACCTTCGACGTGTCCATCATCGAGATGGGCGACGGTGTTCAGGAAGTTTTGGCCACAGCCGGTAACAACCGTCTCGGCGGTGATGACTTTGACCAGAAAATCGTGAGCTGGCTCATTACCGAGTTCAAAAACGAGCAGGGCATTGATTTGTCTACCGACAAATCCGCCGTGGAGCGTTTGCGTGATGCAGCCGAAAAAGCCAAGATTGACTTGTCCGGCATGACCACCGTTCAGATTAACCTGCCCTTTATCACGGCCGACCAGAACGGTCCGAAACACCTCGACATGACTTTGTCCCGTGCCAAGTTCAATGAACTGACGGCCGATTTGGTGAATAAAACGCTGGAGCCGATGAAACAGGCTCTGTCCGACAGCGGTCTTTCCGCTTCCGAGCTCGACAAGGTCCTTCTTGTCGGTGGCTCCACCCGTATCCCGGCTGTTCAGGAAGCCGTTAAGAAGTTCATCGGCAAAGAGCCCTTCAAGGGAATCAACCCGGATGAATGCGTGGCCATGGGTGCAGCCCTTCAGGGCGGTGTTCTCGGCGGCGACGTGAAGGGCCTCCTGCTCCTCGACGTTACCCCGTTGTCCCTGGGTGTTGAAACCATGGGTGGTATCAGCACACACGTCATTGAGCGCAATACCACCATCCCGACCAAGAAGAGTCAGATCTTCTCCACGGCCGTTGACAATCAGCCTTCCGTTGAAATCAACGTCCTCCAGGGTGAGCGTGAATTTGCCCGTGACAACAAATCTCTCGGCACCTTCCATCTGGACGGTATTGCTCCGGCACGTCGCGGTGTTCCGCAGATTGAAGTCACCTTTGACATTGATGCCAACGGCATCGTTAACGTCAGTGCCAAGGATCTCGGCACCGGCAAAGAGCAGCATATCACCATCACTTCCAGCTCCAACATGTCCAAGGAAGACATCGACAAGGCTGTGAAAGAAGCCGAAGCGTATGCGGAGGAAGATAAGAAAAAGCGTGAAAACGTGGATACCCGCAACGCTGCCGATCAGGCTGTGTATCAGTGCGAGCAGGCCATCTCCGAACTCGGTGACAAACTGAGCGAAGAGGATAAGAGCACCCTTCAGAGCAAAATCGACGACCTGAAAGAAAAACTCAAGGGCGAAGATTACGAAGCCATCAAAGCCTCGAACGACGATTTGATGAAAGCCTTCTATGATGTTTCCGCCAAGGTCTATCAGGCGAATGCTCCGCAGGATGGCGGCCCGGCTCCGCAGGATGGTGCTGCCGGCGCCAATGCTGACGGATTCTACGACGGCGACGTCCAGTAAATACAAAAAATACAAGAGAGGTGGGGAAACCCACCTCTCCTTTGAGGAATTACTATGGCTGACAAACGAGATTATTACGAAGTCTTGGGCGTTCAAAAAAACGCCTCGGACGATGAAATTAAAAAAGCATATCGAAAAGTAGCCAAAAAGTACCATCCGGACTTAAACCCCGGAGATGCGGAAGCCGAAAAGAAATTCAAGGAAGCCAATGAAGCCTACGAAGTCTTGTCGGACAAAGAGAAGAAGTCCCGTTATGACCAGTTCGGTCATGCCGGGGTGGACCCGAATTTCGGGGCCGGCGGAGCCGGTGGCTACGGCGGTTACGGAGATTTCGGCGGATTCGATGTGGATCTTGGAGATATTTTCTCCTCCTTCTTCGGCGGCGGATCTCGCAGAGCCAATCCGAATGCACCCCGCCAGGGTGAAGATGTGGTGGCACAGGTCGTCATTGATTTTATTGAATCGGCAAAGGGCTGCAAAAAGCAGGTAGACGTTCGTGTCGTGGAAACCTGCCAGGAGTGCCATGGCTCCGGTGCCGCAAAAGGAACTTCTCCGAAGACCTGCCCGGATTGCGGTGGACGGGGACAGGTGACCCGCCAGCAACGGACGCCGTTCGGTGTGGTTCAATCCCAGTCTCCGTGTTCTCGTTGTCGCGGGACCGGACGGATTGTGGAAACCCCTTGCCGTGCCTGTAACGGAAACGGTCAGGTCAGACGTCCTCAAAAGGTCGGTATTAACATCCCGGCCGGTATTGATGACGGCCAGGTCATTTCCATTCGCGGAAAGGGACACGCCGGCAAGAACGGCGGTCCGGCCGGTGATTTGCAGGTGCAGGTTTCCGTACGGCCGCACGCCATCTTCGTTCGCAAAGGATACGACATTCATGTGGATGTGCCGATTACCTTCGCACAGGCGGCTCTCGGCGCGGAAATCACCGTTCCGACCATTAACGGTGCAGAAAGCTACGTGGTAAAAGAAGGCACGCAGCCCGGCGATACAGCCCGTCTGAAGGGGAAAGGATTCCCGTATATTAACGGTCGCGGAGTGGGGGATGAAATCCTGCATTTTGTCGTGGAGGTTCCGAAGAATCTCAGTGCCGATCAGAAGAAAAAACTCCGTGAATTTGAAGAATCCACCGGTGAAAAGAACTATCAGACGAAAAAATCCTTCTCTGATAAGATTAAAAAAATTATTAACGGTAAATGATTTTGAAATAGCACCCGAAATCAGGCCTTGCGGCCCTAAGGTTTCGGGTGATTTTCTTTTTGTGTTCAAATTGGCTGAATTTGAAAAAAGTACGACCGAAAGTGCTCTTGCAGTCTCTTTTTCTTTATAGTAATATATACGAGCACGCCCCACGAGACCTAGGGATAATGCGCCCTGTAGCGTGGGAAATGCAACTGCACGACAGGCTGAGAAGCGGGAGGTTGCAGCCATAGAGCTGGTTTTTTCCGTGGAGCTATGTCCGATTTTAAACCGGGCGACAAGGGATATTTTCTGTGCAGCAGAACACGCAGGAGTACTGCGCGGTTAACTGCCAGCAGAGCCAAACCACACCCGGCCATATAACCAATGCCGGTTTTTTTAATGAGCATTCAGGAAACACATGGCAAGGTGGTAGGTGGCAAAGCCCGAAAGTTCGAAAAAATTTTATTAGGAGGCAAATCGAAATGGCAGTTAAAGAGAAAATTCGCATTCGTATCAAGGGATACGACCACCAGCTGGTGGATCAAGCAGCCGCTAAGATCGTTGAGCAGGCCCGCAAATCCGGCGCCCGCGTTTCCGGTCCCGTGCCGCTGCCGACCGAAAAAGAAGTTGTGACAATCCTTCGCGCTGTTCACAAGTATAAGGATTCCCGTGAGCAGTTTGAGACTCGCACTCACAAGCGTTTGATTGACATTCTTCGTCCGTCCAACAAGACAGTTGAGGCTCTTATGGGCCTTGAACTCCCCGCCGGTGTTGAAATCGACATCAAACTGTGATTGCCTATATAATAGGTAAATAAAACGGTTTGGAAGATTTCCCGACGAGGTCATGTTGGAACTCGCTGCAAAGCGAGGCCAACCAATAACCAAGGAGGTATAGAAATGAACAAAGGAATCATCGGTAAGAAAATCGGTATGACCCAGATTTTCGATGCCAAAGGCAACATGATCCCGGTAACAGTTGTTGAAGCTGGTCCGTGTGTTGTTGTCCAGAAGAAGACCGTCGAGAACGACGGCTACAATGCCATCCAGGTTGGTTTTGGAGATTTGACTCCGAAACACACCAGCAAGCCGATGGCGGGTCATTTTGCAAAAGCGGAAGTTGCTCCGAAGAAGACGCTCCGCGAATTCCGTTTCGCTGATTGCGATCAGTTCAACGTTGGTGATGAAATCAAAGCCGACGTTTTCGCTGAAGGCGATCATGTTGATGTTGTCGGTACCAGCAAAGGTAAAGGTTACGCCGGCGTCATCAAACGTTGGAATCATTCTCGTTTGAAAGAAACTCACGGTTCTGGTCCTGTTGCACGTCACGCCGGTTCTTTGGGCGCTTGCTCTTCCCCGTCTCGTGTATTTAAAGGAATGAAGGCCGCGGGCCACTTGGGTGTTGAGCGTGTTACCGTTCAGAACCTGAGCATTGCTAAAGTTGACGTAGAGAACAATCTGCTTGCCATCCGCGGAGCCATCCCGGGTCCGAACGGCGGTATCGTGATTGTTTCCGACAGCGTCAAAGCTTAAGGGAGGAGGAATAGAATATGGCTACAGTTAAAACATTTGACATGGCCGGCAAAAACGTCGGTACCATCGATTTAGCTGATTCTGTTTTCGGAATCACTCCCAACAAGGCAGTCATGCACAGCATGGTTGTCAATTACCTTGCCAATCAGCGCCAGGGCACACAGTCTGCTTTGACCCGTTCCGAAGTCTCCGGCGGCGGTCAGAAACCGTATCGTCAGAAGGGAACCGGTCGTGCCCGTCAAGGTTCCACCCGCGCTGTACAGTTCACTCACGGCGGCGTTGCTTTTGCTCCGAAGCCGCGTGACTACTCCTATGCCCTTCCGAAGAAGGTTCGCCGTCTCGCCATGAAATCGGCTTTCTCTTCTAAGGTTCTGGACGAGGAAATGATCGTTCTCGAAGCTCTGACCATGGACGAAATCAAAACCAAGGTCATGGCCGAGACCCTGAAGAATCTCAACACCGGCAAAAAGGTCCTCCTGGTCCTTCCGGAAAACAACGAGGTTCTTGTTAAGTCCGCCCGTAATATCGCAGGCGTCAAGACCGCTTTGGTCAACACCTTGAATGTTTATGACATTCTCAACTGCAACACTCTCGTTGTTGTGAAAGACGCCGTCAAACAGATTGAGGAGGTATATGCATAATGAATCCTCGTGATATTATTCTCGCCCCTGTGGTGACGGAAAAAGCCGTTGGACAGCTTGCCGATCGGAAGTACACCTTCCGTGTCGCCAACGACGCCAACAAAATTCAAATCGGTAAAGCCATTGAAGAAATCTTCGGTGTCAAAGTTGCCAAAGTCAACACAATCAGCATGAAAGGCCACAAGCGCCGCTACGGTCGTTTCGAGGGTTACACCTCCGACTGGAAGAAAGCTGTTGTTACCTTGACCGAAGATTCCAAGTCCATCGCATTCTTCGACGGATTGTTCTAATCTGTCTGTGTGCCGAATACCAAATCTGGCACGAATGGGGAGAGGCATCCCCGCAAAGCCAAGAATAGGAGCGTGAATTAAATGCCAATTAAGAATTATAAGCCGACTACTCCCGGTCGCCGTGGCATGTCCGTTGTCGATTACAGCGAACTTTCCAAAGTCAAACCGGAAAAAAGCTTGTTGGCTACCAAGAAAAAGAACGCCGGCCGTAACAGCTATGGCCGCATCACCGTTCGCCATCAGGGCGGCGGTAACCGTCAGAAGTATCGTATCATCGACTTCAAACGGAATAAGAACGACATGAAAGCCACCGTGCTTACCCTCGAGTACGATCCGAACCGCAGCGCTCACATCGCTTTGGTTCAGTACGAAGACGGTGAGAAACGGTACATCATCGCCCCGGTGGGCATCAAAGTCGGTGATGTGATTGAATCCGGTGCTACCGCTGACATCGTTGCAGGTAACGCCCTGCCGATGGCCAACATTCCGGTCGGTACCTTCATTCACAACATTGAGATGCATCCGGGCAAAGGCGCTCAGCTTGCCCGCAGCGCCGGTGTTGTTGCCCAGCTCATGGGTAAAGAAAACAACCTGGCCCTGGTTCGCTTGCCTTCCGGTGAAATGCGTTACGTTCCGCTGAACTGCATGGCCACTATCGGTCAGGTCAGCAACGTTGACCACTCTAACGAAAAAATCGGTAAAGCCGGTCGTAAACGTCATATGGGTTGGCGTCCGACTGTTCGCGGTTCCGTCATGAACCCCTGCGATCACCCGCACGGTGGTGGTGAAGGTAAATCCCCGATCGGTCGTCCGGGCCCGGTTACCCCGTGGGGTAAACCTGCTCTGGGTTACAAGACCCGTAAGAAACACAACAGTTCTAACAAGTTCATTGTTAAACGTCGTAATGCCAAGTAATCGAAAGGAGAGCATATTATGGGACGTAGTGTTAAAAAAGGACCTTATGTTCAGCCTGCTCTTCTGAAGAGAGTGCTGGAAATGAACCAAGCCGGTGAAAAACGTGTCCTCCAGACCTGGAGCCGTTCTTCCACCATTTTCCCGGACTTCGTCGGACACACCTTTGCTGTTCACGATGGCCGCAAACATGTTCCGGTTTATGTCACGGAAGACATGATCGGTCACAAACTGGGCGAATTCGCCCCCACTCGTACGTTCAAGGGCCACACCGGTTCTAAAACCACTGGTAAGTAAGCGGAAAGGAGAGATTGAATCATGGAAGCAAGGGCAAAAGCTACTTTTGTTCGCATCACCCCTCGCAAAGTGAAAATCGTTCTCGACCTCATCCGCAATAAGCCGGTTGATGTTGCCATGGCGATTGTTCAGAACACAAGCAAAGCTGCTTGCGAACCGCTGGAAAAATTGCTCAAATCCGCAATTGCCAACGCTGAGAACAATTTCAACATGAACAAGAACGATTTGTACGTTGCAGAATGTTTTGTCTGCCCCGGTCCGACTCTCAAGCGGATTCGTCCGAGAGCACAAGGCCGTGCATATCGCATCGAGAAGAGAACTTCGCATATTACGTTAGTTCTCAAAGAACGCGAATAAGCGAAAGGAGATCGAATTATGGGACAGAAAGTGAATCCGCACGGTTTACGTGTCGGTGTAATCAAAGATTGGGATTCCCGCTGGTTTGTTGCTGAGAAAGATTTCGGCGACACTCTGGTTTCGGACTACGAAATTCGTACCTTCCTCAAGAAGAAGTTGTATGACGCCGGTGTCGAGAAAATCGTCATCGAACGTACCGCAGCCCGTGTCCGCATCACTATCTACTGCGCCAAACCCGGTTTGATTATCGGCAAAGGCGGCGCTGATATTGAAGCTCTTCGCCAGACCTGCGAGAAAAAACTCGGCAAACCCACCTTCCTCAACTGCGAGGAAATCAAAAACCCTGACGTTTGCGCTCAGTTGGTTGCCGAGAGCATTGGTGCTCAGCTCGAGAAACGTGTTTCCTTCCGTCGTGCTATGAAGCAGTCGATCGGACGCGCTATGAGAACGGGTGCCAAAGGTATCAAAGTAAAAGTTTCCGGCCGTTTGGGCGGTGCGGAAATTGCCCGTAGTGAAAGCTATCACGAAGGCACTATTCCGCTGCAGACCCTGCGTGCGGATATCGACTATGGTTTTGCTGAGGCTGATACCACCTACGGCCGTATCGGTGTTAAAGTGTGGATCTATCGCGGCGAGATTCTCGCCAGCAGCGCCCCCGCAAGACAGAACCGTAAAGGAGGCCGCGAATAATGTTAATGCCCAAAAGAGTTAAGTTCCGCCGGGTACAGCGCGGTCGATTGACCGGTAAGGCTACCCGCGGCAACACCATCGCCTACGGTGAGTATGGTTTGGTTGCCATGGAACCTGCATGGATTAAATCCAATCAGATTGAGGCTGCTCGTATTGCTATGACTCGTTATACCAAACGTGGCGGTCAGGTCTGGATCAAAATTTTCCCTGACAAGCCTGTTACCGCCAAACCGGCTGAAACCCGCATGGGTTCCGGTAAAGGTTCTCCGGAATACTGGGTAGCAGTTGTCAAACCGGGACGCGTTCTCTTTGAGATCGCCGGTGTCTCGGAAGAAGTGGCTCGCGAGGCTATGCGTCTTGCTGCTAACAAATTGCCGATTAAATGTAAATTCGTGGTTAAAGGAACGGATGGTGAGCAGGCATGAAAAAAACAGAATTAGAGAAAATCCGTGAAATGACGGGTGCCGAGCTCGAAAACAAACTTGCTGATTTGAAGCAGGAATTGTTCAACCTTCGCTTCCAGCACGCCATTAATCAGCTTGACAATCCGATGCGCATGAAAGCCGTTAAGAAGGAAATCGCCGTTATCAAAACGGTTATCCACGAGAACGAGCTGAGTGAGCAAGCATAATGGGAGGAGGAAATCGATATGGAACGTAATTTGAGAAAAACCAGAACTGGTACCGTTGTCAGCGACAAGATGGACAAAACCGTCGTCGTCGCCATTGTCGATAACGTCCGCCACCCGTTGTACAAGAAGATTATCAAACGTACAGTCCGCATCAAGGCTCATGACGAAAACAATCAGTGTCATGTCGGCGACCGCGTTTCCATCATGGAAACCCGTCCGATTTCCAAAGACAAACACTGGCGCGTTGTTGAGATCTTGAAGGCGGCCGAATAAGTCGGTTACTTGAAAGGAGATAAACATTATGGTTCAACAACAGACATACCTTAAAGTGGCCGACAACACCGGTGCAAAAGAATTGATGGCAATTCGTGTGCTTGGTGGTTCCGGTCGCAGATACGCCAACATCGGCGATGTCGTCGTTGCTTCCGTTAAGAAAGCAGCCCCCGGCGGCGTCGTGAAAAAGGGTGATGTCGTCCGCGCAGTCATTGTTCGTACTGTGAAGGGCGTGCGTCGTGAAGACGGCACCTACATTCGTTTCGACGAGAATGCCGCTGTTATCATTCGTGATGACAAGAGCCCTCGTGGAACCCGTATCTTCGGGCCCATTGCTCGTGAGCTTAGAGAAAAGGATTACACCAAAATCCTCAGTCTCGCTCCCGAAGTGCTGTGAGGAGGTACAAAGATATGAAAATGCATGTTAAGAAGGACGACACAGTCGTCATTTTGAGCGGTAACGACCGCGGCAAAAAAGGCAAGGTCCTCGAAGTCAGCCCGCAAGAGGGTAAAGTCATCGTGGAAGGCTGCCACATTGTGACCAAGCATGTGAAGGCTCGCCGCCCCGGCGATCCGTCCGGCATCGTCAAGGCCGAAGGTGCCATGTATGCATCCAAGGTCCAGGTGATTTGCCCGCACTGCAAGAAGGCCACCAGAATTGCCTATAAGACGTTCGCCGACAAAACGAAATCCCGTGTGTGCAAACACTGCGGCGAAACGCTGTAAGGAGGAATAAACGATGGCCAGATTAAAAGAGTTTTACAAAAGTGAAGTTGCTCCGGCTCTTATGAAGAAATTCAACTATGACAGCCCGATGCAGATTCCGAAGCTTGACAAAATTGTGATCAACGTCGGTTGCGGCGAAGCTCGTGATAACCCGAAAGTTATCGAGTCCGTCATGGCTGACCTCGGCACCATTACCGGTCAACGCCCGATCGTCTGCAAGGCGAAGAAGTCCGTCGCCAACTTCAAACTGCGTGAAGGTATGAACAACGGTGTGAAAGTCACTCTTCGTGGCGATCGCATGTACGAGTTCCTGGATCGTTTATTTAACGTTGCGCTTCCGCGCGTTCGTGACTTCCGTGGTATCAGCAAAGATGCCTTCGACGGCCGTGGCAACTACAGCATGGGCCTCAAAGAGCAGTTGATTTTCCCGGAAATCGAATTTGACAAAATTGATGCTATTCGCGGTATGGACATTGCCTTTGTTACAACTGCCCAGAACGACGAAGAAGCTCGTGAGTTGCTCGCTTTGATGGGCGCTCCGTTTGAGAGATAAGGAGGGGACTAAGAAATGGCAAAAACGTCTATGAAAGTTTCTCAGAAGAGAACACCGAAATATTCTACTCGTCAGTACAACCGTTGCAAGATCTGCGGTCGTCCCCATGCTTATCTTCGTAAGTATGGTATCTGTCGTATTTGCTTCCGTGAGCTCGCCTACAAAGGCCAGATCCCGGGCGTGAAAAAAGCAAGCTGGTAATAGGAGGGATTGTATAATGCAAATTTCTGATACAATTGCCGATATGCTTACTCGTATTCGCAATGCAAGCAATGCTAAGCATGCATCGGTCGAGATCCCCGCTTCTAACATGAAGAAGGCTATTGCCCAGATTCTTGTTGACGAGGGATACATTAAAGAATTTCAAGTTATTGATGACGGCAAACAGGGCATCATTCGCGTTACCTTGAAATACTTGGGCACCAACAAGACCCCGGTTATCAAAGGTATCCGCCGCGTTTCCAAGCCCGGCTTGCGCATCTATTCCAGTAGTGAGGATATGCCGAAGGTTATGAAAGGCATTGGTACTGCCATTGTCTCCACTTCCAAAGGTGTTATGACCGACAAAAAAGCCCGTGCTGAGCATGTCGGCGGCGAAGTCCTCGCATTTGTGTGGTAAGGGGGAGTAAAGACATGTCGAGAATTGGACGTAAAGTAATTACTATCCCTGCCGGTGTCGAAGTTTCCGTCGATGCGGAAAACGTCGTCACTGTCAAAGGTCCGAAAGGCACTTTGTCCCAGGCCATTAAACCGGCCATCAGTGTCAAAGTCGAAGGCAACGAAGTGCACGTCACCCGTCCGGATGACGAAGCCGTCAATCGTTCCCTCCACGGTCTTTCCCGTACTTTGATCAACAACATGGTCATCGGTGTTTCCGAAGGCTATAAGAAAGAGCTCGAAATCAACGGTGTCGGTTATCGTTGCGCCAAGAAGGGCAACAAACTCGAGTTGACCATCGGTTTCAGCCATTTGGTTTATGTGGACGAAATCCCGGGCATCACCATTGACGTTCCGGATCAGAACCACATTGTCATCAACGGTGCTGACAAACAGCTCGTTGGCCAGTTCGCCGCTGAAGTTCGCGGCAAACGTCCGCCGGAACCCTATAAGGGCAAGGGCATCAAATATGTAGAAGAAACCATTCGCCGCAAAGAAGGTAAAGCCGGCGCTAAAGGTTAAAAGGAGGACTGAACAGTTATGGTGAGCAAAAAAGATAGTAACAAAGCCCGTCTTCATCGCCATCTGCGCGTGCGTAGCAAGATCTCCGGCACAGCTGACAGACCCCGTCTGAACGTGTTCCGTTCCTCTAAGCACATCTACGCTCAGTTGATTGACGATGTGGCCGGTGTCACATTGGCCGCCGCTTCCTCTTACGAAAAGGATTTCGCAGAGTACGGCGGAAACAAAGAAGCTGCCAAAAAGGTCGGTAGCGCTCTTGCAGAGCGTGCTACCGCCAAAGGCATCACCGAAGTCGTTTTTGACCGCGGTGGTTATCCGTATCACGGCCGAATCGAAGCGTTGGCCGAAGGCGCCCGTGAGGGCGGCCTCAAATTCTAAGGGAAGAGGAGGACAAAACTTTGGACAACAAACGTGATAACAGACGCGATAAGCGTGACGCTAAACCCCAATCTGAATTTGAAGAGAGACTGGTTGCCATTAACCGTGTCAGCAAGACCGTTAAGGGTGGCCGTATCATGAAATTCTCCGCTTTGATGGTTATCGGCGATGGTAAAGGTACCGTCGGTTTTGGTCTTGGTAAGGCCAGCGAGGTTCCGGAAGCTATCCGCAAGGGTATCGAAGATGCGAAGAAGAACATGGTGAAGATTTCTTTGAAAGGTACAACCATTCCGCACGAAGTGCTCGGTAAGTTTGGTGCAGGCTCCGTTCTGCTCAAGCCCGCTGCCCCCGGTACCGGTGTTATCGCCGGTGGCCCGGTCCGTGCCATTATGGAATGTGCCGGTATCAAAGATATCCGTACAAAGGCTCTTCGTTCCAACAACCCGTGCAATGTTGTTAACGCAACAATGGCCGGCTTGAAACAGCTCCGTACTGCCGAACAGGCTGCTGCCGAGCGTGACAAGTCCGTCAAGGAAATTTTAGGTTAAGGAGGGCTCGACCATGGCAAACAAAACGATTACCGTTAAATTGGTTAAGAGCCTCATTGGCGCTAAACAAGATCAGATTGCCACTGCCAAGGCCTTGGGTCTTCGCAAGATCGGCGACGTTGTCAGCCAGCCTGACAACGCAGCGACTCAGGGTAAGGTGGCTAAGATCATCCACCTCATCGAGGTAAGCAAATAAGAAGCAAATCGAACAAGGAGGTGCGAAAACATGCAATTACATGAACTTTCTCCGGCTCCCGGCTCTGTCCGTGAGAGCAAACGGATTGGTCGCGGTCATGGCTCCGGTTGGGGCAAGACCAGCGGTAAAGGTCATAAAGGTCAGAAAGCCCGTGCCGGTCGCGGTATGCGTCCGGGTTTCGAAGGTGGCCAGATGCCTTTGCAAAGACGTATTCCTAAGCGTGGTTTCAATAACATTTTCGCCAAGGAGTATGCAACTGTTAATGTCGCTGTTCTTAATAGAAAATTTGAGAACGGTGCCGTTGTGGACGCTGCTGCGCTCGTAGATGCCGGTGTCCTCAAGAAATATTATGATGGCGTTAAAATCCTTGGTAACGGAAAACTTGAGAAAGCCCTTACCGTTAAGGCTAATGCTTTCTCTGCTTCCGCAAAAGAGATGATTGAAAACGCAGGCGGAAAGGCTGAGGTGATCTGATTATGTTTCAGACGCTTCGTAACGCTTGGAAAGTCGTAGACATCCGTAAAAAGATTCTCTACACGATCTTTATCGTGTTGCTTTTCCGTATCGGTTCCGCTATTCCGGTTCCGTTTGTGGACGTTGTCGCTTTGAACAACGCCATTTCCAACAATGGTTCGGACATTATGTCCTATTTGACCATTATGTCCGGTGGTGGTTTCTCGGACGCCAGTATTTTTGCTTTGTCCATCACCCCGTACATTAACGCCAGCATTATCATTCAGCTTCTCACCGTTGCCATTCCGGCTTTGGAAAATATGGCCAAAAACGGTGAAGAAGGCCGTAAAATGCTTGGCCAGATTACGCGTTACACCACTTTGGGTTTAGGTCTCCTTTTGGGTGTTGCCTACTACTTCATGGTGCGTAACAAGTATATGGCTTTGGCTGAGTATGCTAAGGGCGGCGATTTTAACGCTTGGTTCTGTGCCATCGTTATCATCCTGTGCTTTGCAGCCGGTTCTGTTTTGATGATGTGGCTCGGTGAACAGATCAACGATCGCGGTATCGGTAACGGTATCTCCATTCTGTTGTTTGTCGGTATTATTTCTCGTCTCCCCAGCGGACTCTTGTCTTTGTTCAATGTGTTCAAACAGGGTCTCGAAGCCATCGACAACGGCGGTTTGAAGTACGTGATTTTGGTTCCGATTATTTTCGTTCTGTTCCTTGCGATGATCGGCTTTATTGTTTTCATGTCCGATGCAGAGCGTCGCATTCCGATTCAGTATGCTAAACGCGTTGTGGGACGCAAAATGTATGGCGGCCAGAGCACCTTTATTCCGATTAAGGTGAACATGTCCGGTGTTATGCCGATCATCTTGGCCATCTCCATCATTTCTCTCCCGTCCATCCTGAAGCAGTTCTTCGGATGGGACAAAGACAACAGCAGCTGGTTCTTTAGTATTTTCTCTGCAAACAGCTGGGTGTACATCGCCCTCTATTTCCTGTTAATCATTGGCTTTGCCTTCTTCTATGTCACCATTCAGTACAACCCGATTGAGATGGCGAACAACCTGCGGAAAAACTCCGGTGCCATTCCGGGTATCCGTCCGGGTAAACCCACCTCGGATTACATCAAGAAGGTTGTCAACAAGATCACCTTTATCGGTGCCTTGTTCCTCGGCGTTATCGCCTTGACCCCGAGTGTCTTCGGTAAGTTTACACAGATGAACCTCGGTATCGGCGGTACCTCTTTGATGATCGTTGTCGGTGTTGCTCTCGAAACGATGCAGCAGATTGAAAGCCAGTTGATGATGCGTCATTACAAGGGCTTCCTCGAGTAAGTCAAGTACTTAAGGAGTATAGTTGTATGAGACTCATTTTCTTAGGCGCTCCGGGCGCCGGCAAAGGTACGCAGGCCGAAGTGGTCAGCAAAACTTTGCAAATCCCCACAATTTCCACGGGTAATATTATCCGTGAAGCGCTTGAAAGCGGCTCCGAATGGGGCGTGAAGATGAAATCCTATATGGAAAAAGGCGCTTTGGTACCGGACGAAATCGTTATCGGTATCGTGCAGGATCGGCTGTCTCAGCCGGACTGCGAAAACGGCTTTATCCTGGATGGATTCCCGCGCACGATTCCGCAAGCCGAGGCACTTGACCGTATGGAAATCACCATTGATCGTGTCGTCAATATTGACGTGCCCGACGAAGTGATTGCCCAGCGTGTATCGGGTCGCCGTGTTTGCCCGAATTGCGGCAACTCCTATCACATTGCGTACAAAAAACCGCAGGTGGAAGGTGTTTGCGACGGTTGCGGCAGCACCCTTATCCAGCGCAAAGATGATCTACCGGAAACCGTAAAGAATCGACTTCACGTTTATCATGAACAAACAGAGCCCCTCGTGGAATACTACGAGAAGCAGGGTAAATTGTTTACGGTAAAAGGTCAGGGCGGCGTGGAAGAAACCACAAAGGCCGTGCTTGATGCAGTAAAGGCGTGAGGTAAATGATTTCTATAAAAAACAGTCGAGATTTGGCGGGCATGCGTGATGCCTGCCGCATCTCGGCGATGGCGTTGCAGTATGCAGGCGAATCCATTTGTGTCGGAATGACAACTGCGGAACTTGACACAAAAATTCGCAAATTCATCGAGAAACAGGGCGCTGTGCCGTCTTTTCTCGGATATGGTGGTTTCCCTGCTTCTGCTTGTTTGTCGGTTAACGAGACGGTCATCCACGGCATACCGGGTAAACGCGTATTACACGAAGGGGATATTATCAGTGTTGATGTAGGCGCGTATTACCACGGATTTCATGGCGATAACGCAGCGACTTTCGGAGTCGGTAAGGTTTCGGAAGAGGCACAGAAGCTTATGGATGCGACGAGAGAAAGCCTGTACAAAGGAATTGAACAGGCCGTTGTCGGAAATCGCATTGGCGATATCGGTCATGCAGTCCAAACGTATGTTGAGGAACGTGGTTATTCGGTGGTACGACAGTATGTTGGCCACGGAGTAGGCACGGACCTTCACGAGGACCCCAGTGTCCCCAACTATGGAACTCCCGGAAGAGGACAACGCCTGCTACCGGGTATGACCATAGCCATTGAACCGATGATTAACTATGGCACACATGAAATTGACGTGATGCCGGATGGTTGGACGGTGCTTACGAGAGACAGAAAACTCTCGGCACACTTTGAACACACCATCGCCATTATGCCGGACGGACCGGTCATTCTGACCAGGCCCTGATCCATTTGTCAAAGTTAAGGAGGTTTTTTGAATGTCCAAGTCGGACGTCATCGAAGTGGAAGGCGTCGTTGTTGAGGCTCTTCCCAACGCTCAGTTCCAAGTTGAGTTGGCCAATGGCCACCGTGTGTTGGCTCACATTTCCGGAAAATTGCGTACCAACTATATTCGCATTTTGCCCGGTGATAAAGTCACCATGGAAATGTCTCCGTATGATTTGACAAAAGCTCGAATCACCTGGAGATCGAAGTAATTTAGGAGGTAATAGAAATGAAAGTCAGACCTTCAGTTAAAAAAATCTGTGAGAAGTGCAAAATCATTAAGCGCAAAGGTCGCGTAATGGTTATTTGCGAAAACCCGAAGCATAAACAGCGCCAGGGTTAATCCCCGCTGATATTTCGCCGGAGCCGACAGGCTCTTATGAAAGGAAGGAATGTAAACATGGCTCGTATAGCCGGTATTGACTTACCCCGCGACAAACGGGTAGAAATCGGTTTGACCTATATTTACGGTATCGGCCGTAAATCCGCCACCGATATTTTAGCCGCCACCGGTATCAACCCGGATACCCGTGTGCGTGATTTGACCGAAGATGAAGCTGCTAAACTGCGTGAGTACATCGACCACAACTACACCGTGGAAGGTGACCTTCGCCGTAACGTCGCTTCTGATATCAAACGACTCATTGAAATTGGCAGTTATCGTGGTATTCGCCACCGCAAGGGCCTGCCGGTCCGCGGTCAGCGTTCCAAGACCAACGCCCGTACCCGCAAAGGTCCGAAGAAGACCATTGCCAACAAGAAGAAATAAGACAGGAGGGGAATAACAAATGGCTGCTACTAAAGGACGTAAAGCGGTGGGTCATCGCCGTAAAGAACGTAAGAATATTGAGGCAGGTTGCGCTCATATTCAGTCCACATTTAACAACACAATTGTTACCCTGACTGATACCCAGGGTAATGCACTCTCTTGGGCCAGCGCCGGTGAGCTCGGATTCCGCGGTTCCCGTAAATCCACTCCGTTTGCTGCTCAGACTGCTGCTGAGACGGCTGCCAAAGCCGCTATGGAACACGGTTTGAAAACCGTTGAAGTGTACGTCAAAGGCCCCGGTGCCGGTCGTGAAAGCGCTATCCGTGCTTTGCAGACTGCCGGACTCACCATCACCTTGATCAAAGATGTGACTCCGGTCCCGCATAACGGCTGCCGTCCGCCGAAAAGAAGACGCGTGTAACAGGGAGGTATAACGATATGGCAAGATATACCGGTGCGGCTTGCAAGCTTTGCCGCCGTGAAGGACAAAAGCTCTTTTTGAAGGGCGAACGCTGCTACTCCAACAAATGTGCTCTCGAGCGCCGTGCGTATGCCCCGGGCCAGCATGGTCAGGGCCGCAAAAAGGTTTCTGAGTATGGTAAGCAGTTGCGTACGAAACAGTTTGCCAAACGCTACTATGGCGTTTTGGAAGGCCAGTTCCGTCATTATTTTGAACGTGCTGAGAAAATGTCCGGTGTTACCGGTGAGAACCTGCTTTCTTTGCTCGAGTCTCGCCTTGACAACGTGGCTTATCGTCTCGGTTTCGGCACCTCTCGTGCCCAGGCCCGTCAGATGGTTTTGCACGGTCATGTGACTGTTAACGGTAAAAAAGTTAACATCCCGTCTTTCCTTGTTAAACCTGGACAGGTCATCGCCATCAGCGAAAAAGCTCGTGGCTTGGAATTGACCAAACAGATTTTGGAATCCACAGAATCTCGTCCGATCCCGAAATGGTTGGATCTCGATAAGCAGAAGATGGAAGCAAAAGTTGTTGCTTTTGCGTCTCGCGAAGATATCGACTTGCCGATTGAAGAGACTCTCATCGTCGAGTTGTATTCTAAGTAATGAATGCTTGAATTCAATCATCGTTTTATTAAAATTTAACAAGGAGGCTTATATATGATTGAGATTGAGAAGCCCAGAGTAGAAGTTGTCGAGTTGTCCGAAGACGGTAAGTACGGCAAATTCACCGTAGAACCGCTCGAAAGAGGTTACGGTTCCACCCTCGGAAACAGTTTGCGTCGCGTACTCCTCTCTTCTTTGCCCGGCGTTGCTCCTACATCGGTTAAAATCAATGATATCCTCCATGAGTTTTCTACCATTGAAGGTGTCACCGAAGATGTTGCCGAAATCGTCTTGAACATCAAGAACCTGATTTTCGACATCAACGGTGAGGGACCGAAAACGGTTTACATTGAAGCTGTTGGTCCCTGTGAAGTTACTGCTGCCGACATTCAGTGCGATAGCGAAGTAATTGTCATGAATCCGGAATGTCATCTTGCCACTTTGGGCAAAGATGGTAAACTCAATATGGAGATTACCCTTGATAAGGGTCGTGGTTATGTTTCTTCTGATCGTAACAAAGAAATTTTGGCCCCTGTCATCGGTGTCATCCCGGTAGATTCTATCTACACCCCCGTTTTGAAAGTGAACTATACCGTTGAAAACACCCGTGTTGGTCAGATTACCGACTACGATAAACTGACCTTGGATGTTTGGACCAATGGTATTATCTCCGCCAAAGAAGCCGTGTCCTTGGCCGCTAAAGTGCTTTTGGACCATCTGAGCTTGTTTGTGGACCTTTCCGGCGATGCTTATGTCGGCGAGTCCATTATGGTGGAGAAGGAAGAGACCGGCAACGACAAAGCCCTTTCGACCACAATCGAAGAGCTCGATTTGTCTGTCCGCTCTTTCAACTGCTTGAAACGTGCAGGTATCAACACGGTTGAGGAACTTATCCAGAAGAGTGAAGCAGAAATGATCAAGGTTCGTAACCTCGGTCGCAAATCTTTGGATGAGGTTATCCAGAAGCTCAGTTCTTTGGGACTCGGCTTACGTATTGATGAAGACTAATTACTGATTTACCTATTAAAAGGAGTGAAATACAATGCCAGGAACCCGTAAACTCGGTCGTCCGTCTGCTTCTCGTATGGCAATGCTTCGTGCAATGACCACTTATTTGCTCGAAAACGGTCGCATTGAGACCACCGTTACCCGTGCCAAAGAAGTTCGTGCAATGACTGAAAAAATGATCACCATTGCCAAGGACGCGACGCTCGCGAACAAACGGAATGTCTATGCTTTTATTACAAAAGAAGACGTGTCCAAGAAATTGTTTGATGAAATTGCTCCGAAGTACGCTGGTCGCAATGGCGGTTACACCCGTATTATCAAAACCGGTGCCCGTCGTGGTGATGCTGCTGAAATGGCAATTATCGAACTTGTCTAAGACAAATATGATTAAAAACCGTGGTGTGAAAGCACCACGGTTTTTTGCTTGATAAAGCGGGGGGGGGGGAGTGTTACAATAAAAAATACAGGAGGGGAATAAAGATGAAAAAACTAACGAAAATTTTGTCGATACTTGCTGTTTGTTCACTGATTTTGGTTATGAGCCTTACGGCTTTTGCCGAAAAAGAATCGATTGCTTTGGATAAGGAAAATTCAGACACCTCGTCGGAAGTGTCGAGTGATGTTTCCGGGGAAGAGCCGGTTACTGTTTTGTACGGAGATGTTAACCGAGACGAAGAGGTTAACATGAAGGATGTGCTGGCTTTACGAAAATATCTTGGGAAATATGAGATTGATATTGATGAGAAAACCTCTGATGTTAACCGTGATGAAGTTGCCGACATGAAGGACGTTTTGCTGATTCGGAAATATTTGGCAGGACTTGAAAAAGATTTGGGTGCAATACCGATTCAAAAGCTGGTTACCAGTGCATATACACCGGCAATCAGTAACAAAGTCAGAGATGCAGATTTGAAACTCGAAAACTATCTCAACAAAAAGTTTGAAAACAAGAATTTTGTTGTTTCTCCGGCCTCTCTAAACTATGTGATGGCACTGGCCACGCTTGGTGCAAATGGCGATACCAGAGATCAACTTCTGTCCTTTTACGGATTTGAAGACCTTAACGATTTTTACGTGTATTCAAAGCATTTACAAGAAGTATGTGCCAACCTGGCTACCGAGGAGTATGCTCCTTTAAGGATTAACGGGTCTGCTTGGATCAACAATCAGGGTGGTGCTGCTTTTACGAATGCGTATACGGAAGCCCTCCGGCAATACTTTGACGCGGATGCATTCTCTTTGCCGAGTACTGAGATGCAAGACAGGATCAATCAGTGGTTCAGCGATACAACTGATGGGTTACTTACAAATTTGATTGAGGAGCCTGTGAGTTCTGACGTTATGGTGTGCCTTTTGAATAGCCTTTTCTTGCAGGATGGTTGGAAATTTAACATGGGTGCCCCTGAAGACGGTGATTTTACAACGGCTAAAGGCGAAACTGTTAAGAAAAAATTCATGTCAAAAACATTGCCATATGCATATGCAGAAGACGATGAAGGTCACCAGGTTGTTGTTGTTAATACGAGGAGAGGGATTCACGTTGCTTTCCTGCTTGGTGATATGGATAATCCATATGAACTGATTGACAAGGCAGAGGATGAGGATGTTTTGTTGACTCTTCCCAAATTTGAGGTAACTTCCTCCTATGAAGACGGTGATTTGATTCAATATTTTAAAAACAGTGCTGCATTGGACGCCTTTACTCCTCAGGCAGATTTTTCTTCAATGACAACGAGCGAAAACATATATATTAGCAGTTTGGCGCAAAAAACCTGTGTGGAAGTATATCAAAATGGAATCCAGGGGTTTGCAGGTTCGATTGGTCTCCTTTCCAAAGAAGGATACTATGCGGAAAATCCGAAGGAATTCACCGCCGATAGACCATTCAAGTTCTTCGTGTATGTAGATGACGAAGACACATTCACGACCTTGTTCTACGGCGAAATAAACGAATAAGAAGCAATAAGCCGTCTATGGATTTCCATAGACGGCTTTGTTATGCATTTGAAAGAGAGCACAGCCTATTCAAATAGACTGTGCTTTCTTGTTTGTTACGATTCGGGAGGTGTTTGCGGGTCCGTCGGCGGAGTGACAGGAGGATCTGTCGGAGTGACATCTGCCGGAGGATCCGTGACGACAGGCTCGGTTGCAACCGGTTCTGTCGGAGTTTCCGGCGCTTTTGTTGGGTCTCCGATAGGTGCCTGTGTCGCATTCGTTTGTGCTGTGGAAGGCTGCGTTGTTGTTGCTGCCGTTCCGCCACACTGTGTACAGGTTCCCGGAATATTACAGGAGCGATAGGTTCCGACATTTGTACTGGTACAGGAAGCGGAAGCAATTTTGCCGGACTTGGTGCAGAAACGAAGTGTGCGAATATCGCCCCAATCTTCAAAGGATTCGTTCGGAAGGCCTTCGTGCAGAGCATGCATGCCCTTGTTCCACAATTCTTTAACAGCTTGTGCCTGGGTGTATGTCATGGCGTTGTTGTAACGATAACCAAACCAGCAACCGGCAACATAGTGCGGTGTGCCGCCGACGGCGAGAACGTCGTTGTTGGCATCGGTAGTACCGGTTTTGGCAAAGACCTCCATGCTGCGCGGCCAGCTGCCGCTGACTTTGGTCAAAGTACCTGCCGGGCCGCGAATGACCTGCTGAAGCAGATCGTTCATAACGGAGGCGGTATCCGGCTGAATTGCCTGGACGCCCAAAGGTTTACTTTCCAGAAGCATCTTTCCGTCTCGGGAAAGAACTTTTTCGTAGGGGTAGAAGCCGTTATAGATTCCGCTGTTACCGAAGATTTGGTAAGCGGAAGTGAGTTCACTTAAATACATACCGTTATAGCAGCCGCCAAGACCAAGTGCGGAGAAGTTCATATCCATCTCTTCGTCAAAGGTGGTAACGCCCAAAACTTTGGTCAAATACTCAAAGCTGCGTTCCAACCCCACCTGGTTCAAAACCTGGACGGAAACGGTATTAAGGGATTTTTGAAGTCCCATATACAGGTTGGTATATCCGTTGTTGAAAGCGGTGGTATAACCATAGTTCGGAGGCCACGGCTTGCCGCCTGAGGTGACACACGGGGCATCCGCAATTACACTGGAGTAGGTGAACAGGTTATCTTCGATACCCAGGTCATAAACGGCAATCGGCTTAATGGAAGAACCGGGCTGCCGGGCAGACATGGTGGAGATGTTGGTGACACGGTCACCGCTCTTTTCACCGCGGTCACCGACGGTACAAATCACTTTACCATTATAGTCGGTGGCAAAGAAGGCAACACGGGGATCTTCGTCGTCGCCGGTAATGTGGTCGGGATAAATGGATTCGTCTGCGTACAGCTTTTCCATTTTGCGCTGTAATTTCGGTTGTTCATATGAATAGATTTTAAGACCGCCGTAATAGACCATATTTTCCGCCTGGGTATAGCCGTAGCCGTATTCCTTCTGCAGGTCGGCGATTACCCGCTCAATGACCATGTCGGTGTAATAATCCTGCACGCTCATTACGCTGATGCTGCTGCAATAAATGATTTCCTCACCCATTGCCTGGTCGTATTCTTCCTGGCTGATAAAGCCAAGTTCCAGCATCTTGGACAAAACGGTTTGCTGACGGTCACGAACATTCTCGGGGTGTGTATAAGGATTGTAGAACGAGGGGTTCTGGGTGATACTGGCCAAAACCGCACACTGTGCGAGGCTTAAGTCTTCCACATCCACACCGAAGTAATAGTTGGCGCCGACACCGACACCGATATAGTTGCCGGTGAGGGGGAGAATGTTCAAATACGATTCCAGAATTTCATCCTTGGAATACTGTTTTTCGAGTTCCAGTGCTTCCATAATCTCGGTAATCTTACGAACAACACTGTGGTCGTTGTTGCCGGTGATTTGCTTGATTAATTGCTGCGTCAGCGTTGATCCGCCGTATTCTACGTCGGAGAACTTCAGCAGCAGGTTCGCAAAGGCGGAGAAGGTCCGCTTCCAGTCAACACCGTCATGGGAGTAGAAACGTTCGTCCTCAATGGCGATGACGGCTTTTTGCATATAGTCCGGAATCTGCTCCATATCCACCCAAATGTGGTTGGCGCCTTCCAAACGCATAAATTCTTCCCACTGTTTATCCTTGTCGTCATAAATCAGCATAATACTGGTTTCCGCCGTTGTGGAAGTGGTTAGTTCCGGCACTTCCGATGAAACATCCACGGAAGTGAAAATGTAAATGGCCATAGCACATCCGACAAAACATCCGGTAATCAATCCCACCAAACAAATCGTCAAGATGCAGCGGAAGATGACAGACAGGACCTTCCAGGTTATTCGAATCGCCGGGTGATTGTACCAGCCCGGTTCTCTTGTCTTTTTTCGTTTTGCGCTCAATGTCGTTCCCTCCTAAAAAGAAACACAATGCTTGCTGATATCGGTAGACGATTAGGAAAGTATCCTAAAATCTTTATATAGTATATACATAAGACAGGAAAAAGTCAAAGAAAATGCAAATGTCCCTCGGTTACATTTTTGTAGGCAAGATATTTTGCCGGGAAGCGAGAGGGACAGACAAAACCTTCCGTCAGAGATTTTTGTGGCGAAAATTAGAGAAACAGGATACAAAAGTTTTGCAATTATGGGCCAAGTGTGGTAATATGTTTGTAACTGTGAATAACCAGTCGATTTGGCTGTATTTCTAAAATTCAAGGAGGAATTTTTCATGGCAAGAGAATTCAAAACCATGGACGGTAACAATGCTGCGGCACACGTGTCCTATGCATTTACTGAAGTGGCCGGCATCTACCCGATCACCCCGTCCAGCCCGATGGCTGACTTTGTGGACCAGTGGTCTGCAAAAGGCCAGAAAAACATCTTCGGCACCACTGTTAAAGTTGCCGAGATGCAGTCTGAAGCAGGTGCTTCCGGTACCGTTCACGGTTCCTTGGCAGCCGGTGCTTTGACTACCACCTACACTGCTTCTCAGGGTCTTCTTTTGATGATCCCGAATATGTACAAAATCGCCGGCGAGTTGCTTCCCTGCGTGTTCCACGTTTCCGCTCGTTGCGTGGCTTCTCATGCACTGAACATCTTCGGTGACCATTCTGACGTGTATGCTTGCCGTCAGACCGGTTTCGCCATGCTTGCTGAAACCAATCCGCAGGAAGTTATGGACCTCGGCGCCGTGGCTCACTTGGCCGCCATCAAAGGTCGTGTTCCGTTCCTGAACTTCTTTGACGGTTTCCGTACCTCTCACGAGATTCAGAAAATCCAGGTTTGGGATTATGCAGATCTCAAAGAGATGGTCGATATGGATGCTGTCGAAGCTTTCCGTAAACGTGCTTTGAATCCGGAACGTCCGGTTATGCGCGGTTCTCACGAGAACGGAGATATCTTCTTCCAGCATCGTGAAGCCTGCAACAAATATTATGATGCCATTCCGAGTATTGTGGAAGAATACATGGGTAAGGTTAATGCCAAACTCGGTACCGACTACAAACTCTTTAACTATTA
The DNA here is from genome assembly GCA_045639905.1 of Acutalibacteraceae bacterium. GTDB lineage: Bacteria > Bacillota > Clostridia > Oscillospirales > Acutalibacteraceae > RGIG426. The sequence goes on along the minus strand of JAZUDZ010000050.1, from coordinate 52,292 downwards.
TGGTGCTCCGGATGCCGATCGTGTCATCATCGCCATGGGTTCCATTTGCGACGTGGCCGAAGAGGTTATCGATTACTTGACGGCTGCCGGCGAAAAAGTCGGTTTGGTCAAAGTTCGTTTGTATCGTCCGTTCAGCGCTGAGAAACTTCTGGAAGCTATTCCGGCCACTGCCAAGAAGATTGCCGTTTTGGATCGTACCAAAGAGCCGGGCGCTCTCGGTGAGCCGCTTTACATGGATGTCGTGACTTCTCTCGCTTCCATGGGCCGTACCGCTACCGTTATCGGTGGTCGCTATGGTCTCGGTTCCAAAGATACCCCGCCGGCAAGTGTGTTTGCTGTTTACAAAGAGCTCGCCAAAGATGCTCCGAAAGCTCACTTCACTCTCGGCATCAACGATGATGTGACCTATATGTCTCTGGAAGAAGAAGCTGCTCCGAACACGGCAGCGGAAGGCACCATCGAATGCAAATTCTGGGGCCTCGGCGGCGACGGTACCCTCGGTGCCAACAAAGACTCCATCAAAATCATCGGCGACCATACGGACAAATATGTCCAGGCCTACTTCCAGTATGACTCGAAGAAGACCGGTGGTATCACCATTTCCCACTTGCGTTTTGGTGATCAGCCGATTAAGAGCCCTTACTACATCAATAAGGCTGACTTCGTTGCCTGCCATAACCCGTCTTACGTGGAAAAAGGCTTCAAGATGGTTAACGACGTCAAACCGGGTGGTGTATTCCTCATTAACTGCCAGTGGACTCCGGAAGAACTCGAAGCAAAACTTCCGGCCGAGGCAAAGAGAATCATCGCCAAGAACAATATCAATCTTTACACCGTTAACGCCATCGATTTGGCTCAGCAGATCGGTCTCGGTAAACGTACCAATACCGTTTTGCAGTCTGCCTTCTTCTCTCTTGCCAAAGTTCTTCCGGCTGAAGAAGCCATCGGCTATATGAAAGAAAAAGCCCAGAAGTTCATGAAGAAGGGTAAAGAAATCGTTGAGATGAACGAGAAAGCCATCGATGCCGGTGCTTCTGCTTATGTCAAGATTGACATCCCGGCTTCCTGGGCCGATGCCAAAGACGAAGATGCCGCTAAGATTGCCGGCGATTCCAAACTCGTTAAAATGGTTAACGAGATTATGGAGCCTGTCGGAAGAATGGACGGCGACTCTTTGCCGGTTTCCGCTTTCGAAGCTCATGTTGACGGTACCTTCGAGCAGGGTGCTTCCGCCTTCGAGAAACGCGGCGTTGCCGTGACGGTTCCGGAATGGAATGCCGAGACCTGCGCAGAATGCAACAAGTGCTCCTTCGTTTGCCCGCACGCCACCATTCGCCCGTTTGCCTTGAGCGACGAAGAATTGGCCGGTGCCCCGGACAACATGAAGAAGGCTGCCAGAAAAGTTAAGAACCTCTACACCTACACCTTGGCTGTCTCTCCGATGGATTGCATGGGCTGCGGTGTGTGTATCGGTGTTTGCCCGACCAACTCCCTCAAAATGGTCTCTCGTGAGAGCCAGGATGATCAGCAGAAGGTCTTTGATTACTGTGTTGCCAATGTTTCCGAAAAAGCCGAAGCTGTCGGAACCAGCGTCATTGCCAGCCAGTACAAGAAACCGCTTCTCGAGTTCTCCGGTTCCTGCGCCGGTTGTGCGGAAACCTCTTATGCTCGTTTGATCACCCAGTTGTTCGGTGACAGAATGTACATCTCCAACGCTACCGGTTGCTCCTCCATCTGGGGTGGCCCGGCTGCCACTTCTCCGTATACCACGGATGCCAATGGCCATGGTCCGGCTTGGGCCAACTCCCTGTTCGAGGACAACGCCGAGCACGGCTTCGGTATGTATCTCGGTCAGAAAGCCATCCGCGATCGTTTGATTGGTGAAGTGAAAGAAATTGCCGCTTCCGAAAAGACCTCCGACGATGTGAAGGCTCTTTGCCAGAACTATCTCGATACGTTGGAAGACGGCAAAGCCAACGGCGCTGCTGCCAATGCTTTGGCCGATGCTCTGTCCGGTGAATGCCCGCTTTGCAAAGACATCATTGACAACCGTGAATATCTTGCCAAGAAGTCCGTCTGGGTCTTCGGTGGTGACGGTTGGGCCTATGATATCGGTTTCGGTGGTTTGGACCATGTCCTGGCTTCCGGCGAAGATATCAACATCATGGTCTTCGATACCGAAGTATATTCCAACACCGGTGGTCAGGCTTCCAAAGCCTCTCAGATCGGTCAGGTTGCTCAGTTTGCTGCTGCCGGTAAAGCCATTGCCAAGAAATCTTTGGCCGAAATTGCCATGAGCTATGGTTATGTGTATGTGGCTCAGATTGCCATGGGTGCCGACCAGAATCAGACCATCAAAGCTTTGACGGAGGCTGAGGCCTATCATGGTCCGTCTCTCATCATCGGTTATGCTCCGTGCGAGATGCACAGCATTAAGGGTGGTATGACCAACTGCCAGGCTGAAATGAAACGTGCCGTGGATTGCGGTTACTGGAACATGTTCCGCTTCAATCCGGCTGCCAAAGCCGAAGGCAAGAATCCGTTCACCATGGACAGCAAAGAGCCCACTACCGATTATCGTGAGTTCATTATGGGTGAAGCCCGTTATTCCAGCTTGACTCGTTCCTTCCCGGATCGTGCCGAAGAGCTCTTTAACCTGGCTGCCGATAATGCAAAAGCTCGCTATGATCACTTGCTCCGTTTGGGTGAGTTGTACGGCGTGAAATAAGCTAGTGTAACAAACAGGCAGAAAGTCAAAATATATGGCTTTCTGCCTGCTTTTTCAAAATTGTTTTTTGCCGAAGTCTATCGAACAGTCGACAGATTTCGGCAAGAGACGATACGGAAAGCGGGGGATACAGATGGATTTTGTTCTTAAGGGAGATTTTGTATATAACCAAACCCAAACAAAGCTGGCGGAAATTCAAAACGGCTATTTGGTTTGTGTTGACGGGGTTTCCAAAGGTGTGTTTCGAGAACTTCCGGAGGCATATAAGAATTTACAACTTCTGGACTATACCGGCAAACTGATTATGCCCGGTATGGTGGATCTTCATATTCACGCCCCGCAATATGCCTTCCGCGGAATGCACATGGACGAGGAATTGCTGGATTGGCTGAAAAAGTATACCTTTGTGGAAGAATCCAAATATGCGGATTTGGAATACGCCCGGAGAGCTTACGGAATGTTTGCCGACCAGCTGAAAAAATCCGCCACTACCCGTGTTTCCGTTTTCGGCACGATGCATCGTGAAGCAACGGTTGTGCTGATGGATGAAATGGAAAAAACGGGACTTGTTTCGTATGTGGGAAAGGTCAATATGGATCGCGACGCGCCCGAAGCCATTTTGGATGAATCCGCGGAAATGTCAGCATATAACACCTTCGGTTGGATTAACGAAACCATCAACAAGTATGAACGGACCAAACCGATTTTGACACCCCGATTTATTCCCAGCTGTTCCAATCAGCTTCTCGGAGAACTGAAGGAAATTACGCACACCTATGAAGATGTTCCGATTCAGTCACATTTGTCGGAAAATCCGGGTGAGGTGGAGCTGGTGCATCAGCTTATGCCGGACAGTGAGTTTTACGGTGCCGGCTATGCACGGTTTGATTTGTTCGGAAAGCATACAAAAACCGTGATGGCCCACTGTATTTACTCCACTGAGAAAGAAATTGAATTAATGCGGGAAAATGATGTGTATGTTGCCCATTGCCCGTCTTCCAATATGAATTTATGCAGCGGTATTGCACCGATTCGAAAATATTTAGATCTCGGTATGCATGTCGGACTCGGGTCGGATGTGGCAGCCGGAGAAAGCGAATCCATTTTCGGAGAGATTCGCGGCGCAATTGCGGTTTCCAAAATGTATCAGCGCTATGTGGATGAAAATGCCAAACCGCTGACATTCCCGGAGGCACTGGCTTTGGCTACCATTATCGGTGGTTCTTTCTTCGGCAAAGTTGGATCCTTTGACGAGGGGTATGAAGTGGATGCCATTGTACTGGACGATGAAAAAGAGCCGCATCCACAGAGTTTGTCTCTGGCCGACCGCGCCGAGCGCAGTGTCTATTTGGGAATTGATAAGAATCGAATTTTGGCAAAATTTGCCGTCGGAAGACAAGTTTTTTAAGGGAGAATGCTGAAATGAAACTGAATTGGGAAAAACTCCTTTGTAGTAAAACTTTGGCAGAAAAAGAAAAAATGCCGTCCAGCTGGGTGGATTATCCGCAGGATCCGTTTGAACAGGATTATCGCGAGATCACTTCCAGCTTGAGTTTTCGACGTTTGCAGGATAAGGCACAAGTCTATCAAATGGAAAAGGGGTCGTTTGTTCGAACTCGACTGACGCATTCATTGGAGGTTTCCACCATTGCCAAACAGCTTGGCCTTATGATGATTTATAATGACAAGTGGAATAAGATTCCCGCCTTGAACGCTTTGACACCCGATAACGCACGGGCAATTCCGACGGTTTTGGCTTGTGCGGGTCTTTTGCATGATCTCGGAAATCCCCCTTTTGGTCATGAGGGGGAGCACTGTATCGGTCACTGGATTTACGAACACTTACAGCAGGACTCTTTTGCGTTTTGCGGAAAACCTGTTCGGGAGATGCTCGGAGAAGATCTTTGCAGAGACCTTTACCATTTTGACGGAAACGCACAGACCATTCGTATACTTTCCAAATGCCGATTCTTGACTGCCGGGCAGGAGGCAAACGTGTCCTATGCGACTGTCAGCACCTTGATTAAGTACCCGATTACTTCGGCAAAACGTGATAGAGATAGTCAGGATGCCCGTGTGCATAAATTCGGTTACTATGTATCGGAGCAAGATTTGGTTAATCAGATTCGAACTGCGACCGGAATGGCTCTTCCGGAAGAACCTCTGGCTCGTAATCCCCTTACTTATATTTTGGAGGCGGCAGACGATATTGCGTATGTCACTTCGGATATTGAGGACGGTGTTTCCAAAAATACGATTTCCATCCCTCAACTTGTTGCATTTATGGAAAAAGAAATTTCAAAACTCCCTGCGGAAGGGGACGAAATGCATCAGTTGCAGCTTTTAACGGTTGAGGGGGCTTTATCGAACCTTAAATCCAGATTGGCTGAATGTGAAGGAGACGAAAGTCTCGAGATGGAAGCATTCCACAAGTGGACTATGTATTTGAGAAACTGGCTGATGTATGTCAGCGCATCCAGTTTTGTGAAAAATGCGGATGCTATTATGGACGGGACCTATACAGAAGATTTGCTGATGACAAGCCACCATCGCTTCACGGTTGAAATCTTGAAAAAAGAAATGAAAAAGAATGTGTATCCTCGTTTGAGTGACGTTCATTTAGCCGCCAATACCGTTATCAGAGGACTTATGGATCAGTTTATGAATGCCGTCATTTACTGGGACACGGATCAAAAAATGGACCGGATTCTCGAGGCGGCGATAGATATCATTCCACAGCAGTATAAAACGGTTTATTTTAAGGAAAAGCAAGCAGATGAAGGATATAACCTATACTTGCGGTTCCGTATGGTTCTGGATTTCATTTCCAGTATGACGGATGGGTATGCATTACAACTGTATAAAAAATTGATGGCGGTTTCCATCTAAGAAGAAGCGGGGAGTTTTCCCCGCTTCTTTCACTTGAAAGAAATAAGTGTTGACAAAATACTGTTTTGGTGTATAGTATATGTAAGGTTCAAATCAAGTTGTATTTCATGAGGTAAGGAGATGACGTTTTTATGAAAAAGAATAAAAAAATAGCAGCGATTTTTGTTGCGATTTGTTTGTTGTTTGTCAGTTGTGTCTCTGTTAGCGGGGAGGGGCTCAATCTCGTCTATTTAGGGGAGAAACCGTCTTCGATAACCGGACCGATTGCAGGGGATGTAAACTCGGACGATACGGTAGATTTGAAAGATGTACTAACCTATCGAAAACACCTTGCCAAGTTTGAGATAACTTTTGATGACAGTGTTGCGGATATCAACATGGATAAATGTGTAGATATGAAAGATGTTCTATCATGCCGAAAGACTGTACTTTTTTCTTTTGCTTATTCCGGCAGTACTCGAAGTTGGCCAATTTACGGAGATAAAATTGAAGAAATTGAAATAGGCTTTGTTGAGGGGGGACCATTGTATTGCTGTGTGGTTAATTCTTTGAATGAATTAAAGGAAATATTTGATCGAGGTGTCAATATAGACGACGAGTACCCAGTGAAAAAGGATATTCCGGAAAAATATACACAAGATTTCTTTGAGAATAATTCTTTAATGGTTATTCCTTACATAGAGTGTGCCCCGTTCGCTTATGATGTTTTTTATGCAGAAGAATATAAGACTGCGGTTTTGTATCTTACCTATTCATATGGTGTAGAGCCGTGGACAATTACCACATTGCTTTTAGTAAAGATCCCGAAAGAATACGGAACATCCATTCAGCAGACCATTGCTATGGCACGATACCCGGAACTCGTATACGAAGAAGATCCTATGAACCCGAAAGTGATATATTCTCCTTGGAGATATGAGCCAAAGTTATATTGAGTTAGGGACGTATGATAGATGAGCGTTACAAACAATTTAAAGCGCGGTTCTGTTGATATTCTGCTGCTGTCATTACTCTCAGAAGAAGATATGTACGGTTACCAGATTTCTCAGGAACTGGCCAAACGAAGTGATGGTCGTTATAAATTGCAAGAAAGTTCCATGTATCCTATTTTGTATCGTTTGGAGGATAAGGGATATATCAGTGAGCATAGGGAAGCAGTCGGAAAACGAAAAGTTCGTGTGTATTACCATATAGAAGAAGCCGGTAAAGAATATTTGAAAGATTCTTTAGACGAGTATTTTTTTGCTATGACCGGTGTTTTAAAGATTTTGAAAAAGAGGATTGTAGACGATGAATGATATTGAAAAAAAATATTTGCAATCTGTAAAAGCATCACTGGTGGTATGTCCAAAGCCTTTGCAAAAACGTACGTTGGAGCATCTGAAAGATTCCCTTGCTGCTTTTGAAGACGAAAACCCGATGGCAACCGAAAAAGAAATGATTGAATACTTCGGAACACCTGATGAATTTGCCACATCCTTTGTTTCTTCTATGGATGAAGAAGACATCATAAGGGAAATCAAAAAAGGAAAACGCAACAAACGAATCGTGGCAATCGCATGTGTTATTGCTTTGGCCTTGTTGATAGGAACATATGTATATATGATTCGCGACAACAAGCGTTCTCAAATCGATATAGTTGAAGTCACCTCCAGTCAATCAACCGGTTTGGAGGGATGAGAATGAAACGATTTTTTGTGTTCTTTCTTGCTGTTTTGTTGACGGTTGTCCTCTGCTTACAGGTGTCGGCGTTTGAATACCCAGACCTTTGGTTTTTCGAAGATGGAAAAATGGTCTATGAGGCAGAGGATGAGAGCATTTCCATATGGCTTTTGGAACGGACCGAAACGTCTCCGGCAGTGAGTATAGTAGACGAAAAGATAACGAAGTATTATCGTGCCTTTAATGCAAACAAAGAAATTTTGTGGGAAGTGTCTCTTTCCGCCTCATGTGAGATTTCCAGCCACCGTAAAATCAAGTGTCAGTTTTCCGTCGACCGGGACATTTACGATAATCACTGGACGGTAGATGAGCTGGTTGTCGTTCCTTCAAAATCCGGAAACAGCGGAACTGTTAACGCCGTTTTCCATAAAACGGTTTTGATGGTTCCCGTGGATACACAAAAGTTTACTTGGAGCGTAACCTGTGATTACAAAGGGGATGTGCTGAGCGACCAAGTGCTTGATATGAAAGACGTGCTGGCCCTCCGTCGTTATGTTGCGAAAAAGGCTGTAACTATTGATAAAGCACAAGCCGATTTGAATCGTGATGGCAGTATTGACACGAAAGACATTCTTTTTCTTCGAAGAATTGCTTCGGGACTTGCGAGTGTTCCGATTCGGATGATTTGACTAAATTAATGTGTGGCTCTGTGGGCCCTCGGCGAAAATCTCAAATGCTGTACCTTGCAACAAAGTAAATGGAGTGATATAATACAATCGTTCTACGGAAAGGAGCGATTTCCATGAGAAAACGCCAAGACAGTTACGAGGTTAACAGCGTTACAAAGGCCAAAAGAGCTAAAAAGAAAAAGAATAAATTCTGGAAAGTTTTTTCCGTTATTTGTTTAGGTGTTCTCGGAACAGCTTGTGTTTGCGTGGCTGTGGCCATCGGACTGCTTCACGGAATGCTCGGAAAAATGAATTACTTGCCGAAAGAGGAATCCACTCCGGTTCTGAACTGGGACAACGATGAATTCTATCAAAATTCCGGCGAGACCGTGGATTTGAGCAACTTAGAGGTACGTGGGAATACCAAGGATGTTACGAACTATCTACTTCTCGGTGTGGATTCTCGTGACGGCAGTTTTTATGGTCGTTCCGATACGATGATGATCGCTTCTCTTGATAAGAAAAACAAAAAGGTGAAGCTGATTACCTTAATGCGTGACACCTGGGCCAATATTCCGGACGTGGATAACGGCGGGTCCTATACCGCCAAACTAAACGCGGCCTATGCCTATGGTGGATTTGACCTTCTCAGCAAAACGATTGAAAGAAACTTTAATTTAACCATTGACGAATATGTAGCGGTAAACTTCGATGCCTTCTGTGCCGCTATTGATGCCTTCGGCGGAATTGATGTTGAACTGGACGAAAATGTTGTCACCTGGATTCCGAAAGAAAATCCCGGAAATCCCGACAGCTTTGCCATGGATCACAGTTTCCGCCAAATTCGGGAACCGATTGGCTACACGGCAGATACCTACCATTTGGAGGGCTTCCAGGCACTTGCCTTCTGCCGTGTTCGCTATGCCTATTCCGACAGTGATTTTTCTCGCCAGAAGAATCAAAGAAAGGTTGTCGGTGCTTTGGTTGATCAGGCCAAGAAATCCAGCCCGGCCACTTTGTACAAAGTACTTTCCAAAGTTCTTCCGTATGTCACCACCAATGTGACACAGCGGGAAATTGAAAAGTACATCATCAGCGTTATGAAGTACAAGGATTACACAATCGAAGTGGAATATCATATTCCGGATTCCGGAGAATATGTGGATGAGTATATTAATGGCGGTGCCGGTCTTTCCTTGATTGATCAGGAAGCCACCGTTCGCAAATTGCACGAGTATTTGTATAGTTGACAGTGAACCGGCAGAGCGAAAGCTTTGCCGGTTTTTCGTTTTGCAGGAAGGAGGGAGTACCGTGAAACGAATACAAATTCCCATCAGCGGTATGACCTGTGCTTCTTGTGTATCACATGTGGAGGCGGCCGCAAAGAAAGCCCTGACGGAAGATTTGCGGGTTCGGGATCTGTCAGTGAACTTGTTGACCGACAGCCTAACTTGTGTGCTTGAGGATCCCGCAAAAGAAGAGATGGTTTTGTCTGTCCTGACAGGAGCCATTCGCTCGGCCGGATATGATGTTCCAAAAGGAACAACGGACCGTTCAGACGGCATAAAAACCAGGACACTATGGTTGTCTGTTGCTTTAACGGCTTTGCTGATGTTCGTTTCCATGGGGCATCATTTTGGCCTTTCCTTGTGGCATGGAACCGTTTGGAACGCCAGCTTGCAGCTTGTGTTGGCAGCGGCGGTATGGGTCCTGAATCGCCGCTTTTTCATCAGCGGATGGAAAGCGCTTTGCCGACTGGCGCCGACGATGGATTCTTTGATTGCCATTGGCTCCGGTGTTTCCGGTCTTTACGGAATATGGGCCGTATTGTATATGGCGTTTGCGAAAATACCCTATACGGATGTATACCTGGAATCGTCCGCTATGATTTTGACATTGGTCTCTGTTGGAAAGTATCTGGAGAATCGCAGCCGGAAACAGGCCGGGTCCGCCATAGAAAGTCTGTCAAAACTTCTTCCGGAAACGGCGGTTATTAAACGGAACAATGACTGGGTGACGGTGTCGCCGGATACCATACAAACGGGAGATATTCTATTAATTCGCGAAGGTTCTGCCATTCCGGCAGACGGAGTGCTTGTGAACGGCACAGGCTCTGTTGACGAGTCCATGCTTACCGGCGAAAGCATGCCGGTTGATAAAACTCCCGGGGACCGTGTTTCGGCGGGTTGTCTTTCCCGTTTCGGCACTTTCGAGGTGCGTGTGGAAGCTGTCGGCGAACAGACGGCGGTGTCGGGCATTCGGCGAATGCTGGAGGATGCGGCGGCGTCCAAGGCACCGGTGGCCAGACTGGCGGATACGATCAGCCGCTGGTTTGTTCCGATTGTTGTTTTGCTGGCAATACTTGCCGGTGGGATTTGGCTGTTAAGTGGGCAAAAACCATCTGCCGCCTTAAAAGCGTTTGTGTCCGTTTTGGTAATTTCCTGTCCCTGTGCTTTGGGACTGGCGACACCGACGGCCATCATGGCGGCAACGGGACGGGGTGCCCAAATGGGAATCTTGTTTAAAAATGCCGAAACGCTGGAAAACCTGGGACGTGCGCAGACTGTCTTTTTGGACAAGACGGGAACGGTAACGGAGGGGAAACCGGTTGTGACCGATATCATAGGAGATCCGGATACGGTACTTCAAAAGGCAGCTTCTTTAGAGGCATATTCCGGTCATCCTCTTGCTCGGGCTATACAAACCGCTGCCGACTTAAGAAATCTTCCGCTGACGGCTGCCGAATCGGTTTCGGAAACCATCGGCGGAATTACCGGAAAACTGGACGATACGGTTTGGTTTGCCGGCAGTTTGGCATATACCGGTGCTGACGAAAAAATCGGGTTTGAAACGATGCAACCGGATTTGGAAGTTTTACGGCAGCAAGGAAAAACCGTTGTATTTTTGTGTACGGAGGAGAATGCAGTCGGAGTGATTGCCCTCTCGGACAGCGTTCGGGCGGACAGCCGATCGGCCGTAGAAGAACTGCACAAAATGGGATTTACGACCTGCCTGCTTTCCGGGGACAATGAAGCCTGTACAAAACAGGTCGCACGGCAGTGCGGGATAGAGAACTGGCAGGGTGCTTTGATGCCGGAAGGAAAGGTCTCCCGTGTTCGGGAATGCTCGTCTTTTTGTGTAATGGTGGGGGACGGTGTTAACGATGCTCCCGCTTTGGCGGCGGCAGACATCGGACTGGCAATCGGAGCGGGAACGGATGTCTCCGTTCATGCGGCCGACGTAGTCCTGACGGGCAGCTGCCTGTCGGATGTGGTTACGGCGATTTGTCTTTCCAAACAGACGCTTCGTATTATTAAACAAAATTTGTTTTGGGCACTGCTCTATAATTGCTTGGCTATTCCGATTGCCGCCGGAGTGCTTGTTCCGTTCGGAGGCCCGGCCCTCAGTCCCATGATTGCGGCCGCGGCCATGAGCCTATCCTCGTTGTTTGTGGTGACCAATGCATTGAGACTATATCGATATAAGGAGAAAAATATGCTGAAACTGAAAAAGAAAGAATCCCGTCGGGTGAAAGTGCATGTCAGCGGGATGATGTGTGAACACTGTGTGGCCCGCGTAAAAAAGGCCTTGGAAGAGGTGAAAGTATTGGCTGATATTAATCTGGAAACAGGTACCGTTATAGCCGACACGGCCGTTTCCGAAAAAACCATCTGTTTTGCCATTGAACAGGCGGGGTACCGAGTGGACAGGTTCGAAGAAAAAGCATTGTAATTCTATGAAATCCTTGTTATAATGCATATGCAAAAAATAATGGAGGAGAGAAAACATTATGAAAAAATTTATTCAGGAATTTAAAGAATTTGCCCTTAAAGGCAATGTGATCGATATGGCTGTCGCCGTTGTTATCGGCGGTGCCTTCGGCAAAATCGTTTCCAGTTTGGTTGACGACATCATCATGCCGCTTATCAGCCTGCTTGTCGGTGGTGCCAGCGTTGCCGATTGGAAATGGGTGATTACCCCCGCTTCGGTCGCGGCTGACGGTACCGAGATTGCCGAAAGCGCCCTTCGCTATGGTCTGTTCATTCAGAACATCATCGACTTTCTGATTGTTGCTTTGGTAATTTTCATTGTCCTTAAAGCCTTTATGAAGCTTAAGGAAATGACCGCCAAGAAAGAAGAAGCTGTGGAAGAAGAAGCTCCTGCCGAGACCGCCGAAGATGTCGTCAAAGACATACGTCGTTTGATGAAGAAAATGGCCGGCGAACCGGAAGAAGAATAAGAACAAGAAAACGGACTTGAGAATGAATTTTCTCAAGTCCGTTATTTTTTGCATTCTTAGGTTTTGGAATATTTCAGGTGATTCAGCCAGTTTCGACAGCCCATGAACAAGGGAATTAAGATGATGAGTTCGGCCGCAAGCATAATGGCGGCTTCGGGAACGCGTGTCAGCAGGAAGGCCCAATATCCTTTTTTTCCTTTGATGAAGAAGATGTAAATCCACAGGGCATTCAGTCCCAGTGTGCCGACGGTTCTTGCTATGATGGGACCGATGGCAATTTTCCATATTTTCAGTTCTCCGCGAAGACACAAGCCGTATAAAATGCCGATCAGAACATTTGTCAGCGTAAACAAAGGGTTGTATGCGCCGACCGGAAAGAGCAATGTGCCGATGATGTCTCCGAGACCGTAGACGACCGCTCCTCCGACGGGACCGTACAGGTAAGCGGCTACCGCCATTGGGATAAAAGCCAAATTGATTTTGAATGTCAGAACGTTGATGGCCACCACACGTTCCAAAACCACTTCCATGGCTGTCAGCATACCCATCACACACAAAATGGCTATGGGAATCGTTTTTCTGTTTTGCATAATAAAAAACCTCCTTATCGTGATCCCGAGGTTTCGGGCATAATAAGGAGATAAATCTTCATATTATACCGCAGCGGGATGCGAACCGTACACCGCAAGAATTTCTTTTCGTCCGGCTGACAACTCCCCGTTCAGCACAGCACTTAACGCGTACGTTTCTACTCTGGGCAGCTCTTCGGCTGCGGCTAAATTATAGACCAAGCCGGGATGGTTTGTAAAGATACATTTTTGCAGTCACAATCGGATGTGGCGGAAAGTACAAAAACAAAGGACGATTTTTACATTTACTTTACTATGGTAAAGTGATAAAGTGTATACAATCCAATATGAAATCAATTTTGAAATGGGGTTTATGAAATGAAACGCTTTATTGCCATTACTTGTGCCATCCTGATGATGGTTCTCTGCTTTGCCGGTTGTACGGCGAAGAACGGTACGGAAGAAACTTCGAAAGCCGCTCAGACGGATTCCGAATATGTCAAAGCCCAGGGCAAACTCATTGTCGGTATTACCGATTTTGAACCCATGGACTACAAAGACAAAGACGGCAACTGGATCGGTTTTGATGCCGATATGGGCCGTGAGTTCGGTAAGTACCTCGGTGTGAGCGAAGTGGAATTCATCGAGATTGACTGGGATAACAAAATCCTGGAACTCAACAACAAAAACATTGACTGTGTCTGGAACGGCATGACCCTGACCGACGAAGTGCTGTCCTCCATGGCTTGCTCCAAAGCCTATTGCAACAACGCTCAGGTAGTCGTTGTCAACAAAGACGTTGCTGACAAATATCAGTCTGTTGAAGCCTGCAAGGAATTGTCTTTCGCTGTTGAAAACGGTTCTGCCGGCATGAAAGAAGCAGAAGCCAACGGCTTCAAAAACACACCGGTTGCCACCCAGGCGGATGCTTTGATGGAAGTTGCTTCCGGTACCGCCGATGCCGCCATTATCGACAGCTTGATGGCTGCTGCCATGGTCGGTGAAGGCACCGGTTATGAGAAATTGACCTACACCATTGGCTTGAACAGCGAGAAATATGGTGCCGGTTTCCGTCAGGGCTCTGACTTAGCTGAGAAACTGAACGAATTCTTGGCCAAAGCATATGCTGACGGTACCACAATGAAGATTGCTGAAAAATACGGCGTTCAGGCTTCTATTATTGATCCGAATGCCTAAACACTGAGTATCAATTACACACACGACACAAAACAGGGAGCACGCTGTGTTCTCTGTTTTGTACGCTTTTCGGAAGGGTGTTTTCATGACAACAGCCGCAGCTTTTTTTAATTTTTCTCAATTTGCCGAACAGTTCCCGACGGTATTTGCCGCTTTGAATACGGGCTTTCTGCAAACACTCAAATTGTTCGCCATAACGCTCATCGGGGCTATCCCGCTGGGTCTTTTAATCATGTTCGGGACAACCGCCAAGTTTAAACCGGTCAGTATTTTGTTTCGTGTGATAGTTTGGATTGTGCGCGGAACTCCGCTGATGATTCAGCTTCTAATCATCTTCTTTTTCCCGGGCTTGGTTTTGGGAAACAACATTTGGGGTGGAGGAGAAGCCGGCCGTTTTTTGGCCGCTTGTGTTGCCTTTGTCTTTAACTATGCCTGCTATTTTTCGGAAATTTTCCGCGGCGGCATTCAGAGCATTCCCAGAGGACAGCAGGAAGCCGGTATGGTTCTCGGTTTATCCCGTTCACAGATTTTCTTTAAGGTAAAACTGAAGCAAATGATTAAGCAAATCTTGCCGCCGATGTCCAACGAAATCATTACGCTTGTGAAAGACACATCCCTGGCCCGTATTATTGCTTTGCAGGAAGTGATTTGGGCCGGCCAGGCTTTCATGAAAGGATCGCACGGAATTTCCGGCCAGATTTGGCCGTTGTTCTTTACCGGTATTTATTACCTTGTGTTCAGCGGTATTCTGACCATCTTGTTCGGAAAAATTGAAAAAAGTTTGAGTTATTTTGAGGTATAAGGAGGAGAAACGATGAGTGTTGCTTTGGAAGTCAAAGGACTTCGAAAAAGCTTCGGCAAAAAAGAAGTGCTCAAGGGAATCGACTTCTCCTTGGGAAAAGGTGAGGTTTTGGCCATCATCGGATCTTCCGGCGGAGGAAAAACCACATTGCTTCGTTGTTTGGATTTTTTGGATTTTGCCGACGAGGGCCAGATTTACGTTAATGGAAATCTAATCTATGACGCTGCTGTCAATCGTAAAATGAGTGAAGCGGAGCTTCGCAACTGCCGACTGCATTTCGGACTGGTGTTCCAGTCTTTTAACCTGTTCCCGCAGTACAGTGTTTATGAAAACATTATGCTCGCACCGAAATTGCTGAAAACCGGAACACCGGAAGAAATCGAACAAAAAGCAAACGAGTTGCTGAAAAAAGTCGATTTGACGGAGAAACGGGATTTATATCCATGCAACCTGTCCGGCGGTCAGCAACAGCGTGTGGCTATTGCCCGTGCATTGGCTTTGAGCCCGGATATCTTGTGTTTTGACGAACCGACCAGCGCGCTGGATCCGGAATTGACCGGAGAGGTTTTGCGTGTTATCCGCGGCCTTAAGGGCGCAGACTCTACCATGATTGTCGTCACGCATGAAATGGAATTTGCCAAGAATGTTGCCGATAAGGTTATTTTTATCGACAAGGGCATTATTGAGGAAATGGGAAACGCCAAGGATGTGTTCGAAAACCCGAAATCGGAGAGACTCAGAACATTTTTGCGGCATTCTATGGAAAATATTCTGGGTGAATGACACCTGAAAAAGCACCTGCCGTTTTTGACGGCGGGTGCTTTTTGATACCCACGCAGTTGGCTTTTTCGCAATGAAAATGATTTTGCTCATAAGAAAAATCCGCAAAGGCGAAAAAAATAACGTGTAAGAGGCGAACAGAGCTGTGTGTATTGCGGGGAGACAAGATTTGTCCTAAATCACGACATTCTGTAGTTGAAAAGGGAGCGGGAATAGGGTATAATACCATAGACCCACGTTCTTTGGGGCGTACGGATGAGCGGGCCTTGTGCGACGGTGCGCTGTGAACCATGTCAGGCGGGGAACCGAGCAGCATTAAGCGGCTGTTTCCGTGTGCCGCAAGATACCTGTTCATTCGTATGCCCGAGGGAGCGTGTGGTCTTTTTTTGAAAGGAGGAAGCATCCGTGTATCAAGTGTTATATCGCAAATGGAGACCGCAAACATTTTCGGAAGTTGTGGGACAGGAAACGGTTACAAAAGCACTTTGCAATGAAGTCAGTACCGGTCGCTTGGCACATGCCTACTTGTTCGTCGGATCTCGCGGCACCGGAAAAACATCTTGCGCCAAAATTCTGGCAAAGGCCGTAAACTGTTTGCATCCGGTTGACGGTAATCCATGTGGCGAGTGTGAAATTTGCCGTGGAATTGACGACGGGTCGATATTGGACGTCGTGGAAATGGATGCTGCTTCCAATAACGGTGTGGACGATGCGCGTGAACTTCGTGATGAAGTGGCTTTTATGCCGTCTGTTGCGAAATATCGTGTTTACATTATCGATGAAGCGCATATGATTACCCGCAACGCGTTTAACGCTCTGCTTAAAACGCTGGAAGAACCTCCGGCACATGTTATTTTCATTTTGGCCACAACGGAAGTGCAGGCTCTGCCGGAAACGGTTTTGTCTCGTTGTCAGCGGTTTGATTTCGGACGAATCACCGTTGAGAATATCGTCAATCGTATGCAGGCCATTGCCGAATCCGAAAACTTTACGCTGGATGATGACGCCGCCCAGATGCTGGCTCGCTTGGCGGATGGCGGTATGCGTGATGCCTTGTCCATTTTGGAACAGTGTGTTTCCCGCGGTAATCATGTGACGATTGAAGTGGTTACGGAAGTGGCGGGACTGGCCGGACGTGAGCATATGTTTGAACTGGCGGACGCCATGATCAAGCAGGACGGCGGTGCGGCTCTTTCCATCATCGACCGTTTGCATAACGCCTCGAAAGATATGGAGCGTTTGTGTTCCGAATGCCTGGACTTTTTCCGACAGATGATGATTTGCAAACAGGTCCCGAACCCGGGAGAACTCATTATTCTTCCGAAACATGAATTGGAAGCTCTTGAGGCTATGGCCGAGAACTTTACGATGGAACAGGTTTTGTATAGCCTGGATATCTTACAAAAGTCATACAGCCGTCTGCGCGGCGGTGTTTCCAGACGACTGGAAATGGAAATGACCTTTATGAAACTTTGTACACCGGCGTTGGATTCCGGATCGGAATCTTTGCTGAGACGTGTTAAGGCTTTGGAGCAGATGGTAAAAGGCGGAATGGCGACCGGAACACTGGCTCCGGCGAAAGAAACCACGCAAAAAACGGTTTCCGAGCCGACGACAAAACCCGTGACACCACCCCCGTCAGAGGAAAAGCCGGAAGCGCCGAAACCGCAAAAACCGATGAAGGCAAAGGAAAAGACTCCGTTTTTGCAGTGGCCGGAAGTAGTTCAAATTCTTTCGGAGGAAAACCCACCGCTGTACGGCATGGTGGCGGAATCAAGTGCATATATATCCGAGGATTATGTTGTAATCCAATCGGATTTGGCTTTGACGCAGGAACTGATTAAGAAGGACGGCAATTCCAAGATTATATGTGATGCCATAGCCCGCGTGACCGGCACACAATACCGTCTCGCGTTTCAGTTGACGAAGAAAGTCGAAACAGAAGAAAATGACCCCTTGTCCGCATTCCTACGGGAAAGTATGGCCAGCGGGATTCAGATTGATTTAAAAGGAGAATAAAATCATGAAAGCAAGATTACCGCAGGGCTACGGAAAAGGAGCTCCGAATAATATGCAGGGAATGCTGCAACAGGCACAAAAAATGCAGGATCAAATGGCGGAACTGCAAGAGGATTTGAAGGAACGTGAATTTTCCGCAACCGTCGGCGGCGGTCAGGTTACCGCTGTCGTGAACGGTTCTCATGAAATTACGAAGCTTGAGATTTCCCCGGAAGTCGTGGATCCGGATGATGTGGAGATGCTTGTGGATTTGGTTACGGCTGCCGTCAATGAGGCAAATCGTATAGCCACAACCACGTCCGAAGAGGAAATGGGTAAAATTACCGGAAACATGAGCATTCCGGGACTGTTCTGATACTAGGAGGAAACGGCATGGCATCCATGGCGGCGCCGCTGGAGCGGCTGATTGAACAATTGGAAAAATGGCCCTCTATCGGACATAAATCCGCACAGCGTTTGGCCTTTCATATTCTGGGTTCTTCCAAAGAGGATGCAGAAGCTTTTGTTCATGCCTACACCGAGGCTCGTGAGAAGATTCATGAGTGTACGGTTTGCTGCAACCTGACCGACCGGGAAACCTGCCCGATTTGCGAAGATGTAACGCGAGACAAGACAACGATTTGTGTCGTGGCAGATCCCAGAGACGTGATGGCGATTGAACGAACGCATGAATATCATGGTTTATATCATGTGCTTCATGGAAATATTTCGCCTATGGACGGTGTGACGCAGGAGAAACTTCGCATAAAGGAATTGGTGAAGCGAATCGCCGCAGAACCCATTGAAGAAGTGATTATGGCAACCAACCCGACCGTGGAAGGGGAGGTTACCTCTACGTATATTTCCAAATTGTTGGCTCCTTTTGACATTAAAGTGACCAGACTGGCATACGGAATTCCTGCCGGTGGCGATTTGGAGTATGCAGATGATGTGACGCTCCGTCATTCTCTGGAAGGACGGAACAAGATATAGGAGAATCGGCATGGGACAACAAAAAGCCAATACAAAAACCATTGCCCAAAACAAGAAAGCCTACCACGAATATTTTGTGGAGGAGAGTTTCGAAGCCGGAATTGAATTATGTGGTACTGAAGTAAAATCGCTTCGAAAAGGTGCCTGTAATTTAAAGGATGCCTGGTGCACCATTGACGACGGAGAACTCTTTGTTTGCGGAATGCATATCAGTCCCTATGAGCAAGGGAATATTTTTAATCGTGATCCGATGCGAGTGCGAAAACTCTTGATGCATAAGAAGGAAATTATGCGTTTACTCGGACAGGTTAAACAGCAGGGATATACATTGATTCCCATTTCGATGTATTTTAAAAATTCCCGTGTTAAGGTCCAGGTGGGCCTTTGCAGAGGTAAAAAATTATATGACAAGCGTGCCGATGCCGCTCGGAAAGAAATGGACCGAACCGCAGAGCGCGCTATGAAAAATCAGTAATACGGGGGCGTAAAGGTCTCGACGGGGGTCTTGAACCACGGTAAGCGAGTAGCGGTGCGGAGCCGCTTTAAAATCCGCAATCTTTAAAAATAAACGACAACAATTTTGTTGCTCAAGCGGCCTAATTGAGGCTGCCGTCTTCCCATTGACTACCGCGACTTTGGGTTAGGCGTCGACTAGCGGTGCACGTGAGCGTTGAAGTGCCACCTTTGACGCCATGAAGGAGTGGCTACCGTAGCCTAATACCTGTTCACCGGTGTTAGGGGAGGGGAATCCTTAAAGATGAACTGCACTCGGAGAAAGCTGTGGGAACGGATTTTCGGACACGGGTTCAATTCCCGTCGCCTCCACCAAACGGTCATTGAACGAACACTAATTTCCATAATGTCGGTTTCTTGTGAAAATTCCGTTCTGATGTCCTTTACAAAAACACCGTCTTGGGTTTCAAGACGGTGTTTTTGTTTTCTTTTGCGCGATATGTATAGGGAAAGCCCCTCTCAAACGAGAGGGGCTTTTTTCTGTTTAATGAGCTTACGCGCCTAATTCCGTAATCAGTCCTGCGAGGTACTTGCGAAGCAGTAGTACGTCTTTCATATCGACGCTGCCGTCCGCGTTGCAGTCGGCATTTTCAGCGTTATATTCCACGTCCATACCGGCGAGGTACTTACGCATCATCAGCACGTCTTTCATGTCGACTTCACCATCATCATTGATATCACCGATTCGTTTGTCACCCGGACCGTCCGTTGACTGCTCGGAAGCTTTTTGTGCCTCAATTGCCGCAATGCCTGCTTCTTTGGCTGCATCCACGGCCTCCATACTGTCGGCGTTGTTTACATTCGCCACAGCAGCATCAAGGAGGGCTTTCACCGCATCCGACGGCTCTTCGCCGGCGACATTTTCCAGCGCGGCAATGGCCGCTGCTTTTGCTATGTCGAGAGCTTTTTCGTTTCCTTCTGCCTGTAACTGCTTCGCGATTGCGGAAAGTCCCGCTTCTTTCGCGGCATTTACACCGGCAACATCTTTAGCTTTGTCCACATTTGCTTTGGCGTCCGCTAAGATTTTGGCCATTTCATCGGACAGTTCATCACCTGCCGCATTTTCCAGCACGGTATTCGCCGCAGCTTTTGCGTCTGTCAATATCCGTGCCGTTAGTTTATCGATTGTGGCCTGCAGGTCTTTTATATTTTGCTCAGCTTGTTTAAGAGCTTCGTCTAGTGCCTGCCGGTTGTCGGCAGCTTCCTTGGTGATTTGCGCGATAATTGCAGCAAAACCGGCTTGCTCGGCGGCATACACCTCCGTAGCAGTTTTTGCACTGTCTACCGTTTTTTTCGCGTTGTCCAAAATCTTTGTCATCGCATCGGAAGGTGTGCTTCCTACGGTTGCGCTTAAAGCATTTTTTACCGCAGTCTTCAGTGCGGCAAATTCCGCGGCAGGCTGTGCCGCAATTGCGGAAAGTCCTGCTTCCTTCGCAGCTGTTACCTGCGCAACGGTTTGCGCTTTTTCTACATTTGCGAGTGCGTCGTTCAAAATGGTTGTCAGTGCGTCGGACGGGGTGTTGCTTGCCGCCGTCTTCAGTGCGTCGACAGCATCGGCTTTCGCGTCGTCCAAAAGTTCCCAGTCACATATATCGCAAATATAGTTGCCGTCAGAGTCGATATGTTTTTCGGTATATTCACAAACCGTACAAATGTGTGTGTTTCCATCGTCACCGGGAACGAAGGTATGTCCTGTTGCCGGAAGGAAACCGCCGTTCATATCTGTCACCCACGCGCACAGCTCATCATAATTACCGATGAGCGTTTCAAAGGTCGCATCCTCGTAATAAAGACCATCCTCACAGTTGGCGTAAGCCGCTTTGTTACCGGCCATTGTGCAGGTATTCGCAAAGGCGGGAATGTCCTCTCCTTCTTCCGGCAAGTAAATGGCAACCCATGGATAATTGGTGTAATCATCCAATAAATTCCAGTCATCCGGATCCATTACGTAGAGGCTGCGGAAAATATCCACACCGGCGCAAGTGCCGTTTGGCGTGCTGCCGATAGCAGGAATTTCACACCACTCGTAACAGTTGCTGGTTATCAATTGCATACATCCGCCGTTCTTGAACAGGTTAATGGTGATAAAGCCGCAAGAGGCGTTGCCGTTGCCGCATCCGATACCGGCAGCGCCGGCGCCGCCATACACGCCATTCCAATCTTCAGAATAACCGAATATGCCACCGTTGATGGTGATGTTACCACATGTGCCGTTATAGCCAGAGCCGATACCGGCACCGCCCTTGAAATAGAGCGCATAATCCTGGCCGCCGCAGATATGTCTATACAGGCCGCCGTCAAATAAAATGTCACCGCATGTGCCGTCACAGCCACTGCCGATGCCGGCACCGCCACCATACAAGAGAGCGTCAAAATCATCTTCACAGTCAGAACTGGTTGGATAACTTTGTGCGCCGATACTACCGTTATGGAAAGTGATTGTTCCACAGGAAGCGTCCTTACCGGAACCGATACCGGCGCCTCCGTTTGTAGCAGTGGCGTCTATGATGCCATTGTTTACGGTAATATTGCCGCAGGAGGCATCTTGTCCCAGACCGGAACCGATACCGGCACCGCCATTAATTCCGTAGGCGTAAACTATACCGCCGTTGACGATAATATCACCGCACGTACCGTTATAGCCTGAACCGATGCTGGCACCATGTGCTCCGCTGTTTGTGCATACGAAGCCACCGTTAATGACTACGCCGGCACAAGCTGCCTGTGCACCACTGCCGATGCCGGCGGCATCGGTACCACCGACAGAGAAAACTACACCGCCGTCAACGGTGATGGTGCCGCAATCGACGCCTTGTGTTCCACCGATACCGGCACTGTATGGTTCTGCCGCGGATGTGCAATAATCGTCATACGCGAAGTACGGGTATTCGCACTCACATACACACAGTCCACCGCAAGGCTCAAATTCAGTTTCCTCTGCGTTTGTCCGTTCCTCCGATGTGGTATATACCGTCAAACTACCGTCCGCCGGCACAGTAATACCTTTGGGGGCATACAAAACCACATCGCCGCAAAGAATTAAATGAACGTTGCCTGCCAGAACGATGCGTTCGTCAATTTCAAGGTCGTTGCGAACAACATAATAGCCGCCGGCAAGCGTTGTGGACGAGTCGGTCATCATTATCGCATCATCCGGAATGGAAAGAACGTCAAATTTTTCCGTTTCCTCGTTGTAGTCGTAATAGGTGTCATCGTTCGAGTATCCGCAGATTTCGCAGCGATGCCCGTCACTAAAGCTATGATTTTCCGTTGTCTTACACCATGTGCATCGGTGTGAATTTTCGTCAAAATATTCAAAGTTGTGGTCGATGGGATACAAATAACCATCGCCGCCTTCCGCGAGCCATTCTTCAAGGACAGTAGAGTCGCCGATTACATAGCCACCGTCCTCTTCTGTTTCATAGTACAGATTGGTCAGCGGGTTTTGAATGTAACCTCTGAGACCCGACATCTGGCAGGTGGGGGAGATTTTATCGGTTTTCACGCCGTAGCCTATCGCCGCATACGGCTGTTCCGCATATGTGTCAACATATCTTGCGTTTTCAATGTTATCACCGGCAAACAATAACAGGTTGTCGGCAACTGTGATTTTGGCGCCTATGATACCGGTGTGGTCATTCTGCCCAAAAGCGGTTATTAAACCTCCGTTAAAGGTGATGTTTTTGCAGGAGGCACCATGGCCTGCGCCGATACCGGCTCTGCCGAAAGTATTTACCTCACCATCGTTAATAACAATATTGCCGCAATGACCATTGCTGCCTGAACCGATGCCGGGACCGTACTCTCCTCCGGTTGCATTTACCACGCCGCCGTTAACGGTGATATCGCCGCATTCGCCGTAGTAGCCGGTACCAATGCCGGCGCCGTCATCGTCTGTATTGTATTCATGATCGGCAGTTGCGCTTACCTCACCGCCATTTATTGTAATGGTTCCGCAGAGTCCCTCGTATCCGCACCCGATACCGACGCCATCCTCGCCGGCGGTTGCATTTACCACGCCGCCGTTTATGGTAATGTTGCCGCACGAACCGTAGTACGAGCTTCCGATACCGGCACCACCGTATGTATTGCAGTTGGCCGTCACAGCACCGCCATTAATGGTAATGCTGCCGCAGGACCCGTCGTATCCGCTTCCGATAGCTGCGGAATAGTCTGCATGGTTAACGGCAATCAAATTACCGCCGTTAATGGTAATGCTGCCACAAGTGCCTTCGTTTTCACTGCCGATACAGGCACCATAGGTTGCTTCAATGGATTCGTCGAAGTCGATGATCTCATTTTCCGCGTACAACGTGCCCATTTGTTCTACGTCTGTCGTCGTGGAATATATGGTCAAACTTCCTTTTTCCGGAACGGTAATGCCGATCGGGGTAATCAATAAAGCACCGCCGCAAAGAATCAAATGTACATCACCTGACAGGACCACACGTTTATCAACATAAACAGTGCTTCGCACCACATAATATCCACCGGCAAGTGCAGAGGAGGAATCCGTCATGATTACCGCGTTGTCCGGAATGGGGAGGGCTTCGAACTCTCCGGTTTCTTCATTATAGTCATAGTAGGTATCCGCACCGGAACTGCCACAGGTTTCGCACCATTCCGTTTCGTCAAAGGTGTGACTTTCGGATTTTTTACACCATATGCACTGGTGGGTGTTCTTGTCTATATATTCAAACTGGTGGTCGACAATTTCTAGATATCCGTCACCACCTTCGGCAAGCCATGCCTCAAGTGCAGTAGCATCGCCGATCTTCTTGCCATAGTGGGCCGTATCATAGTACAGTTTATTCACCGGGTTTTGGATATATTCCGAATGTCCCGGGGCTTGACAGGTGGGGGATACCCCTTCCGTTATCGTGCCGACACCTGTCATCACACAGTTTTCTTCGCTATACCATAATACGTGCATCACGTCGTCAATCGTATCACCGGCATATATCGAAAGAGCGTTGTCTATCGTAACCGTCCCGCAGTCGCCGTATATTCCTCCGCCGATGCCGGGGCGAGTTCCGCCGCCGATAGCGGTTACGACGCCACCGTTAATGTTTACGACGCCGCACTTGCCGTTGCGGCCGCTGCCGATACCGGCACCGTTTTCTCCACCGGTAACGGCTATCACGCCGCCGTTAATGGCAATGCTGTTGCATTCGCCCTCGTCGCCGCTGCCGATACCTGCGCTGTTCGAGCCACCCTGTACGGTCAGTTTGCCGCCGTTGATGGTAATACTGCCGCAATTGCCTTTGGAGGCGGTGCCAATGCCGGCATTTCCGCTTTCAATGGTGCTGGCCGGGACGGTCAGTTTACCCATTTTATCTTCCTCGAGAGATTGTGCATACACGGCAAACCAGCCGTCGGATGCCACAGTAATACCTTTTTCCGCTGTCAGTTCCACGCCGTTTGCGATAATCAATTTTGCGTTTTTCGGCATCACGATTCTGTCTTCAAACGTCACGTTTGCTGTTACGATGTTCCAGCCGGAAACAAATGCGTCTTCGTTATCGTTGATTTCCTGGATGGACTCATTCGCAAATAAGACCCTCTCTAAAGCTTTTCTTGTGGAATTATAGTCATAATAGACGATTTCGGCGGCCTCCAGGTGGAGACAAACAATGCCTTTTCTCACTGCGATTTCCACGTCGCTCTGTGTGGTAGCAGCTTCCACTGCATCGAGCATTTTGGCCAAAAGCGCTGCCATCTTACCGGATGGATTTTCACCCGCTTCTTCGGTCAATAGCATTCTTCCCGCGTCTTTTACACTGCGAAGAGCAATTGCATCTTCGCCGTTTTCTATTTCAATCTCTACACCGGACGGGGTTTCTGCGTCGTCTATCTTGCTGCAAGCCTCCGCCAAAACCGCCTTCATTGCATCAGACGGATTTTCTCCTACCAGTTCAGTTAACCGGTCTTTGGCGGCGGTTTTGATAGCCTCTTCCGCATCATAAAGACATACGTCACAAATAAAATCGTCGTTTTCATCGACGTGGTCTTCGGTTTCCACGTCACCCCGTGTACAACGGTGGGTGTTGCCGTCAACCACTTCCCAGTTATGGCCGAGTTTCGGGAAAAAGCCTTTGTTTTCGTCGTCAAGCCAGGCAGACAATGCGATAAAATTGCCGATTTCGGTTTCAAAGGTTTTTTCCTCGTAATAGAGACCGTTTTCAGCATTTTTATATGCAGCCTTGTTGCCGTCGGTTGTACAGGTCGGTGCCACTGCAGCAACGACATCCGGCTCGTTAAATTGAGCGTATGTTTGATTGGAATACGTTGTTACCGAGGTGGCATTGCCGGAAGTTGAGCCAGCTTTCATGACGAAATGCTTGTCGATGGTAACTGTTCCGCAATTGCCGTCCCCGCCTTTGCCGATGGCGGGAGCATTATTACCCGTGGCGGTTATCATGCCGCCGGCAATTACAATATCGCCGCACTTACCGCGGTTGTTTGAACTGCCGATGCCGGCACCTTTGTTACCGGCGGTGGCAACTACCGTGCCGCCGGTGATGGTAATATGTCCGCAGGAGCCATATCGTGAAGAACCGATACCGGAACCACCGTCGTAACCGCCGGTAGAGGTGATATGTCCGCCGGTGATGGTGATGGTGCCGCATGAGCCCTGGTCGGAACTGCCGATGCCGGGGGAATATGTGCCGCCGATTGCCGTAATGTCGCCGCCGTTAATGAGAATGTTGCCGCAGGAGGAGGCATCACCACCGCCGATAGCAGCGGTCTGCTCACCGGATGTTACTTTTAATTTACCGCCGTTGATGGTAATGTCACCGCAGCCACCCCAGGCACCGCCACTGCCAATTGCAGGCGCACATGGGCCACCGGTTGCGTCAATGTTGCCACCGTTGACCGTAATGTTTGCAAAAAAGGATTTGTATCCGCTGCCGATGGCGGCGCTGTAATCTTCCACACCACCGCTCGGAATTGTCAGCTTGCCCATCACACTTTCGTCAAGTGATTGTGCGTAAATTGTGAGATTGCTATTTTCTGCTATGTTAATTCCTCGTCTTGCGATTAGTTCCGTATTATTTCCGAGGACCAGTTTTACGTCTCCTTGCGGAAGCATAATTCTGTCAAAAAACGTAACATCTGCTGCCACAATATTCCATCCTGCGGCAAATGTGTCTGCGTCGTCCGAAATAATGTTGACGGTTGTCTCCGCCGGAAGTTCTTTTTTCTCCAGTTCGTGCGCGGAGGCATTATAATCATAGTACGTCAGCTGATATTCTGCCCCGCACTGTGTGCAGGAGTGAATATCGTCCGTTACCTGCCAATTGTGTCCGAGCGCCGGAATAAAACCGGCTTCTCCTTCGTCATACCACGCGCAAAGAGCGGTAAAATCACCAATCTCGGTTTCGAAGGTTTCTTCCTCGTAATACAGACTGTCTACAGGATTTCTATAGGAAGCCTGGCAGCCTTCTTTCGTACAGGTCGGCTCCGTCGCGTCAACCACGTCCGGCAGTCTAACCTCTACGTAACGTTCACCGTTGTATTTTTTTGCCGGAACGGCATCCGTTGCATTTGTACCCACCTTATAGGCGTAGGGTTTTGCAATCGTAAGTATGCCGCACTGGGAACCGTTTGTTTTTCCGATACCGGCTCCATATTCTCCGGCAGTTGCCGTAATTTCGCCACCGACGATGGTAATATCACCGCAAGAACAACTCACATCGTATCCGCTGCCGATACCGACACCCCATTTATTGGAGGTAGCGGTTATCGTGCCGCCGGTAATTGTGATATTGCCACATTTATTATAAATGCCGGTTCCGATAGCGGCACCTTTTTCGCTGGTCTTGGTGTTAATCGTACCACCGTTAATCGTAATGTTTCCACACGAATCACCGTAGCTACCTCCGCCGATGCCGGCGGCTTCGGAACTACCGTATATGTCAAGCACGCCGCCATTGATGGTTATATCGCCAATCGTACCGTCATTTCCTCCGCCGATACCGGCGGCTGTGTAGCCGCCGCTGATGTGAATAGAGCCGCCGTTGATGGTGATGTTGCCACCTTCGCCGCCCTCTACACTGCCGATACCGGCACAACGCCACGTACCTGCACCGGTCATCTTACCCATAACGTCCTTATCGAGGGACTGTGCATAAATGGTAAGGTCACAGTTCTTGGGTACGGTGATGCCCTGTGTCGGTTTCATTTCTATATTGTTTGCGAGAATAATTTTCACGTTTCCCGTCGGAAGCGTTATACGGTTGGAAAACTCGACGTCTGCCGTCACCATGTTCCAGCCATCCCTAAACGGATCCGTGTTCTCGTTGACAATGTTGACGGTCGTTGATGCCGGGAGTGTCGTTTCCTCCATTTCTTTCGTGGAGGGGTTATACTCGTAGTAAGTCGTAAGTTCCCCGTCGACTGCCGCCGCAGGCAATGTGAATACCGGCAGCATGGTGACCACCATCAGTGCTGCCAGAAACATTGCCAAAATTCTTTTTTTCATACAGATCAACCTCATTTCGTGTTTTCCCAAATAAAATTCGGTATACAAAAACTAATAATAGTATATTTATATATAAATTTCAACTGTTTAGGTTAAAACTTTCCTCTGGAAATGATTCCGCAGGCATATCACACTTCCTATCCGGTCTCAATTATGGTATACTATATGTACAATCAAATTAGAAATAGGAGACTTTATTATGAAAAGAATGATTTCATCTATTTTGGTGCTTGTGGTGTGCCTGTCTGTACTGGCCGCCTGCGGGAAACAAGAAGAGACACCTTCGGAGCCGTCCGGCGTATCGAATGTATCGGAGGTATCCGAAGTATCAGAAGAATCAGAGGGGGTTGTGGCCGGAATGGAAAATCCGGTAAAAAGCTATACGGGTATAGATGAGCAGATCAAAGGAGTTCACATCGGTCTGGAGGCTCCCGAAGGAGCAACGGACGTTATTTACCGCTCGATTAAAGACTTGGCGGAAACCGTTTTCAAACTGGACGGCGTAACCTACAGCTATCGTGCACAGGCTACAGACGAAAAGGAAGCAGTGGATATTTCCGGTTTGTTCTATAACATGAAAAAAAGCAAGGCGTCCGTGCAGGGACGTGATGCAACGGTTATTATGTGTGAAGAGGCCGGTGCCGTTCTCTGGCTGGATATTGCCCCCGGCATCACCTACAGTTTGAGCAGCATACCGGCGGTTGATTCCAAAGTGTTGGTTGATCTCGCCAATGACATATTTGTTCCGGTGCAGAAAAACGCCTGAGTCGGGCAAACAAAGACAAAACCATATCGGGAAAATCCGTTTGAGCGGGGAGTCGTTCAGACGGATTTTTTGTTTGAAGGGTTTTTTTGTGAAAATATACACAAAATATGCATATTTTCACAAAACCGTGCATATTTTAAAATAATTAACGAAATTCTTTGTATATATGTTTAAAATTAAGGGGAATTTTTTCGAAAAAAACTGTTGACAAATCGAAATAAAGAGCATATAGTGTATAAAGTTTCACGAATATGCGCGAAAAAATGAATATTTTTTCATATCAAGGAGCGAATGTACCATGGAAAAGAAAGATATCAAGAAAATTGTATTAGCCTATTCCGGAGGTTTGGATACGTCCATTATCATCCCGTGGCTGAAAGAAAACTATAACGACCCCGAAATCATCGCCGTTTCCGGTAATGTGGGACAGGCAGATGAGCTGGAAGGTCTGGAAGAAAAAGCCCTGAAGACCGGCGCCTCCAAATTGATTGTTGCGGATTTGGTGGACGAAATGGTGGACGACATCATTATCCCGTCCTTGAAAATGGATGCCAAATATGAAACCTATTTACTCGGTACGGCGTTTGCCCGTCCGGTAATCGGTAAGAAATTGGCCGAGATTGCTTTGGCCGAGGGTGCCGACGCCATTTGTCACGGTGCAACCGGTAAAGGAAACGATCAGGTTCGTTTTGAACTGGCCATCAAACGGTTTGCTCCGGGTTTAAAAATCATTGCTCCTTGGAGAGAATGGGACATCAAGTCCAGAGATGAAGAAATCGACTACGCGGAAGCGCATAACATCCCGCTGAAAATATCCAGAGAGACCAGCTATTCCAAAGACAAGAACCTGTGGCATTTGAGCCACGAAGGTCTTGATCTGGAAGATCCCGCCAACGAGCCGGATTACGACAAGCCGGGCTTCCTCGAAATGGGGGTTTCCCCGATGCAGGCTCCGGATGAACCCACCTATGTGTCCATTGACTTTGAGGCCGGTGCTCCGGTTGCCGTGAACGGCGAAAAAATGAAAGCCAGCGCCATCATTGACAAACTCAATCAGCTGGGCGGTGCCAACGGTATCGGCATCATCGATATCGTGGAGAACCGTTTGGTCGGCATGAAAGACCGTGGCGTGTATGAAACGCCCGGCGGAACGATTTTGTATTTTGCCCATGAGCAGCTCGAAATGCTGACCGTCGACAAGGACACGCTCCACGAGAAACAGAAGCTGGCTGTCGATTATGCGGATTTGATTTACAATGGTAAATGGTATTCTCCGCTTCAGGAAGCTTTGACGGCATTTGCCAATAAAGCCAATGAGCATGTGACCGGAACCGTTAAACTGAAATTGTACAAAGGCAATATTATTCCGGCGGGAATGACTTCTCCGTATTCTCTGTACTCGGAAGATTTGGTTACCTTCGGCGAATCCGATTATGACCAGACCCAGTCGGAAGGCTTTATCAACTTGTGGGGACTGCCCACCAAAGTCCAGGCTCTTTTGGAGCAGGGCAAACTTTAAGAAGTAAGGAAGTGCAACCATGGCAAAGATGTGGGCCGGACGGACCGACGGCATTGTAGACGCGTTGGCGGATGATTTTAACTCGTCGATTTCTTTTGACTGCCGCATGTATCGTCAGGATATTACCGGTTCAATGGCACATGCAGCCATGCTGGGTGCACAAAAAATCATTACGGAAGAGGAAGCCGGACAACTGATTGACGGATTGGAAGGCATCTTGCATGATTTGGATTCCGGCAACCTGTTCATCGACATCGCCGCGGAAGACATTCACATGTTTGTGGAGGAAGAACTGACAAAGCGGCTTGGAGATGTGGGCAAGAAATTACACACGGCCCGCTCCAGAAATGATCAGGTGGCGCTGGATTTACGTATGTATTTACGGGACGAGGTTGACACCATCCGCGGTTTTTTGGTAAACTTCCTTCAGGTGCTGGCCGATAAAGCCGAGCAGCATAAGAATACCATCCTTCCCGGCTATACCCATTTACAGCGTGCACAACCCATTACCTTCGGACATCATCTGATGGCGTATGCTTCGATGATTGCCCGGGATTTGGATCGGTTAAAGGACGTGAAAAAGCGGATTAACGTTTCCCCAATCGGAAGCTGTGCTCTGGCCGGAACCACGTACAATACCGACCGTCGTTTGGAAGCCTCGAAACTTGGATTTGACGATGTGTGTTTTAACAGCTTAGACGGTGTTTCCGATCGGGACTTTTGTGCCGAACTGTTATCCGCCCTGTCCATTCTGATGATGCATTGCTCGCGTTTGTCCGAGGAAATCATCCTGTGGACCAGTTGGGAGTTTAAATTTGTGGAACTTTCCGATTCCTATACGACCGGCTCCAGTATTATGCCGCAGAAAAAGAATTCGGATATGGCGGAATTGATTCGCGGAAAGACCGGCCGGGTTTACGGAGATCTGATGGGCACGCTGACCATGCTCAAGGGATTGCCGCTGGCATACAACAAGGATATGCAGGAAGATAAGGAAAGCATCTTTGACGCGGTGGATACCGTGAAGATGTGTCTGCAGGTTCTGATTCCCATGGTGGAGACGATGACCGTCTGTGAGGATAACATGAAAAAAGCCGCACAGAAGGGATTCATCAATGCTACGGATTTGGCCGACTACTTGGTGAAAAAGGGAATGCCGTTCCGGTCGGCTTACAAGATTTCCGGACAGGTTGTGGCAAAATGCATTGCCGAAAATCTGGTTTTGGAAACCCTTCCGCTGGAAGCCTATCAGGCTTTCTGTCCGGAAATTGACGACGATGTGTATGATGCCATCGATTTAAAAACATGTGTTGATAAACGAACCAGCCTGGGAGGCCCGTCGGAAGCGTCGGTTGCCGATCAGATTGCGGTAGTTCGTCAAAAGATAAAAGAAAACCAATAAGAAAAAGGAGTTTTTATTATGAAAAAAATTATTGCATTAGCCCTTGTTTTGGTTATGTGCATGGCTCTTCTGGCCGGCTGTACCGAAAAAGGCGGAAACGAAGTCGAAAACAGTGAAGCTTCCAAAGCTGCCGAAACCAAGACCTTGGTCATGGGCACCAACGCCGCTTTCCCGCCGTATGAATTCACCGATGACAACGGCAAAATCGTTGGCATCGATGCGGAAATCGCTCAGGCCATTTGCGACAAACTCGGCTACAAACTCGAGATTAAAGACATGGAATTTGATTCCCTTGTTCCTGCCGTTCAGGCCGGCTCCATCGATTTCGCCATGGCCGGTATGACCGTTACCGACGAGCGTAAACAATCCGTTGACTTCTCCAATAGTTATGCCACCGGTATTCAGGCCGTTATTGTTAAAGAAGGTTCCGCCATCAAATCCGTTGATGATTTGGCAGGCAAAACCATTGGTGTTCAGTCCGGTACCACCGGTGACATCTACTGCACGGATGATTACGGCCAGGATCATGTAAAACAGTATCAGAACGGCGCTTTGGCCGTTGCCGCTTTGGTGAACGACCAGGTTGACTGCGTTGTTATCGACAACGAGCCGGCCAAGAGCTTCGTGGCTGCCAATGCCGGTCTTGCCATTTTGGATACTTCCTATGCCGTTGAAGAGTATGCTGCTGCTATCGCCAAAGATAACACGGAACTCCTTACCGGTTTCAACAATGCTTTGAAAGCTTTGACCGAAGACGGTACCATCGGCAAAATCGTCGGCAAATACATCAAAGCCGAGTAATCGGAAACAACACATTAGTATGCTATAATGGGCGACTGTAACGGCCGCCCATTCTCGCAGTTTTAGGAGGCTTCTATGTCCACCTTTACAGATTGGTTGGCAAATGCGCCGGACTGGATTTCCCATATCCCGTCCTGGCTTCAGAATTTGCTGTACCAGCTATATCAAACTTTCGTATTTCAGGATCGTTGGAAGTTCTTTACCAGCGGTCTTAAAATCACATTTATCGTAACACTGGGCGCGTTGGCCATCGGTATTATTTTGGGCTTGATCGTTGCTATTATCCGTACCAGTTATGAAAGTGTGTACAAGCCGGGCTTCTTACTTCGGTTCTTTAATGGAGTATGTAAGGCCTACCTGGCCATTATCCGCGGTACGCCGATGATGGTCCAGCTCCTGATTATGGGCTTTGTCATTATGGTTCCGAAACAGGAAATCGGCATGATTTTCTGCGGTATTATAACGCTGGGCATTAACTCCGGTGCGTATGTTGCCGAAATTGCCCGTTCCGGTCTTCAGTCCGTCGATTCCGGCCAAATGGAAGCTGGACGAAGCCTGGGACTGAGTTATATGGAAACCATGATCAAAGTCATTATCCCGCAGGCTATAAAAAACATTTTGCCGGCTCTCGGTAATGAGATGATTACCCTGCTTAAGGATACGTCCCTTGTGTCGGTTATCGCACTGAGAGACGTGACCAAACAGGCTCAGAATATTGTGGCAAAAACCTATCAGGCCTATGTGCCGTATGTCAGTCTGGCTTTGATTTATCTGGCAATCGTTTTGATTTTGACAAAGCTTTTGGCTGTCCTGGAAAGGAGGCTGCGTAAGAGTGAAAAATGATGCTCCTGTTTTAATTCACGTGGAGGATTTGACGAAGTCTTTCGCCGACAACCACGTCTTGCGTGGCATTACCACCGATATTCATGAGGGAGAAGTGGTGGCCGTTATCGGTCCTTCCGGTTCCGGTAAATCCACTTTTCTGCGTTGCCTGAACTGCATGGAAGATCCGACTTCCGGAAAGATTATTTTTGACGACGTGAACCTGGCGGATGAGTCCGTTGACATTAACATTCACCGTCAGAAAATGGGAATGGTTTTCCAGCATTTTAATCTGTTTAACAATATGACGGTTGTGGAGAACATTATGCTGGCTCCCGTTATGATTCAAACCAAAAAGGATCGCCGCCATAAGAAGGAGATTAAAGCGGCTGCCAGAAAACAAGCTATGGAGCTTCTCGAGAGAATCGGTCTTGAGGAAAAAGCCGACCAGTATCCGTCCCAGCTTTCCGGCGGGCAGAAGCAGCGTGTGGCCATTGTCCGCTCGCTGGCCATGAATCCGAAGGTGATTTTGTTTGATGAGCCTACCAGTGCCCTGGATCCGGAAATGGTCGGAGAGGTTCTGGATCTCATGAAGGAACTGGCGGAAAGCGGTATGACCATGGTTATGGTTACCCATGAAATGGGCTTTGCCCGTGAGGTGGGAGACCGTGTCCTGTTCCTGGAAGACGGTGTTATCATGGAAGAGGGTTCACCGGCCGACGTGTTCGGAAACCCGCAGTCCGAACGCCTGAAGTCCTTCCTTGCAAAAGTATTGTAACGGACAAAAATCCCGTGTGTGACGGCCTTCGAAAACAAGGTCCGCATACGGGATTTTTTTGTCTTGTACAAAAGGACAAAAATGTTTCAAATTGTATTTGTCGGAGGGAAATGCTTGTTGCATTTTTTAGAGCGCAACAGTATAATGAAATTACAAAAAATGAACAATATATGAACAGTATAGGTTCGGAAAGATGGCCCGAATGTTTCTACCGCACGCCAAAAAAGTTGCGACTACTGGTTTTTTGGATTGCAGTGGCTTTTTCGGATGAAAGAACCGCTGTTTTTTTGTTTTCGGGAGGGTATGACTATGAAATTAATGGAAGAAAAAATCCTGACAGACGGTATTGTGCTCCCGGGTAATATTTTGAAGGTTGGCGGTTTCCTGAATCAGCAGGTGGATGTCGAGTTTATGACAGAGGTTTGCAAGGAAATCGCTCGTTTATTTAAAGATTCCGGCGCCACCAAGGTTATGACCATTGAGGCGTCCGGTATTCCGTTTGCCACATTGATTGCCCAAACGCTTGGAATTCAAATGATTATTGTCAAGAAACACGCTTCTGCCAACCTGGGCAGTGATGTGTATGCGGCGGAGATTTATTCCTATACCCACGGAAATGCCTATCAGGCGGTTATTTCCAAAGAGTATTTGAATGCAGGCGACAAGATTCTCATCGCCGATGACTTTCTGGCCTGCGGAAACGCCATCAAGGGAATGCGGAAAATGATTGCCGATGCGGGGGCTAACCTGGTCGGGTGTGCTGCGGCCATTGAAAAGGGCTTCCAGTGCGGTGGCGATGAACTTCGGGCCGAAGGAATTCATGTGGAGTCTCTGGCCATTGTTGACAGCATGGACGATGAAGGAAATATTACCTTCCGGTCCTGATAGTGTCCGCTTCCATTTCACTTTGTATGTAAAAAAACTTTACATAAACAAACATTTTTAGGAGGATGAAACCTATGAAAAAACTTCTCAGTATTGTTTTGGTTCTTTCTTTGGCCGTCCTTTGTCTCGCCTTCACCGGCTGTGACAAAAAAGGCAACGAGAACGAAAACAGCGGTGCCACACAGGCCGACAGCAAACTCGCCGACATCAAAGTTGGTTTGATTTGCCTGCACGACGAAAACTCTACCTACGACAACAACTTCATCCAGGGTATGAAAGATGCCCAGAAAGCCCTTGGCTTGTCTGATGAACAGGTTATGATCAAGACCAACGTTCCCGAAGGTCAAGAGTGCCAGCAGGTTGCCGAAGAGCTCGCCGATGCCGGCTGCAACTATGTCTTTGCCGATTCCTTCGGTCATGAAAGCTACATGATTGAAGCTGCCAAAGCTTTCCCGGAAGTCCAGTTTGCTCATGCAACCGGTACCAATTCCCAGGTTGTGAAACTTGACAACTATCACAATGCTTTTGCTTCCATCTATCAGGGCCGTTTCCTCGCCGGTGTTGCTGCTGGTATGAAACTGAACGAGATGATTGAAAGCGGCAAGATTAAGGCTGAAGAAGCCGTTATCGGTTATGTTGGTGCCTGGCCGTATGCCGAAGTTATCTCCGGTTATACCTCCTTCTTCTTGGGTGCCCGTTATATGTGCCCCACCGCTACCATGAAAGTTACCTATACAAACTCCTGGTTTGATATTGCTCTCGAGCGCGAAGGTGCTTTGAACCTCATCAAGAGCGGTTGCGTCCTTATCAGCCAGCACGCTGACTCCGAAGGCGCTCCGAAAGCTTGCGAAGAGAATAACATTCCGAACGTTTCCTACAACGTCAGCACCATCAACATTGCTCCGAAAACTGCCTTGATTGCTTCCAAAATCAACTGGGCTCCGTATTTCGAAATGAGCATCAAAGCTACTGCCAACGGTGAGAAATTTGACACCGACTGGTGCGGCACCATTGAGACCGGTTCTGTTGAATTGACCGAACTCAACGAAGCTGCTGCTGCCAAAGGCACTGCCGAAAAGATTGAAGAGCTCAAAGCGAAACTCGTCTCCGGCGAACTCAAGGTTTTCGATACCGCCACCTTCACCGTGAAAGATCCGGCCACCATCGAAACCAACAGCAAAAACTTTGTTACCCCGGACAACTACAAAACCGATGCCGACGGTCATTTGACCTCTTACATGGCTGATGCGGTTGCCGACGAAGCCTTCACTCCGGATACCGACGTTATCAAAGACGGCGAATTCTCCGAGTCCAGCGTTCGTTCTGCTCCGTACTTCAATGTCATCATTGACGGTATCACCTTAATGTAATTATATGTAGAACCGCATACGAGGCGGGACGATCCTTTCGTCCCGCCTTTGTATACTTTTTATTTGGAGGTAAAAAATGGCAAACGCAGCAATCGAATTGAAAAATATAACGAAGCGATTTGGCCGCATTGTCGCCAATAAAGGTGTGAATCTTGTTGTAAACCAAGGGGAGATTCTGGCTCTTCTCGGTGAAAACGGAAGTGGCAAGACCACACTGATGAATATGATTTCGGGTATTTATTATCCGGACGAGGGTCAGATCTTTATTGACGGAGAAGAAGTTGTCATTCGTTCTCCAAAGGATGCCTTTGATCACAATATCGGTATGATCCATCAGCATTTCAAGCTGGTCGATTTGTTTTCCGCCGCGGAAAACGTTGTGCTCGGGCTGGAAGAAGAAGGAAAGTTCGATCTCAAAAAAGTGCAGCAGCGTGTGCAGGAAATCAGCAACCGCTATGGCTTTGAGGTGGATCCGAAAAAGAAAATATATGAGATGTCCGTTTCCGAAAAGCAGACGGTTGAAATTATCAAGGTTTTGTACCGTGGCGCCAACATCCTGATTTTGGATGAGCCTACTGCCGTGTTAACGCCGCAGGAAACCCGTAAACTGTTTGCGGTTCTTCGGAAAATGAAGGAAGACGGTAAAGCCATTATCATTATCACACACAAGCTGAATGAGGTTATGGAAATCTCCGACCGTGTTTCGGTTTTGCGTAAAGGTGAGTTTATCGGCACCGTAAAAACCGCGGAAACCAACGAAGAAGCACTGACCGAGATGATGGTCGGCAAAAAGGTTTCTTTGAACATTGACCGTACCGATGTGCCGGATGATCAGGTGGACCGTTTGGTGGTCGGTAGTCTTGATTGCTATAACCAGGAAGGCATTAAGGTGCTGGACGACGTCAGCTTTACGATTCGTTCCGGTGAAATTCTCGGCGTAGCCGGTATTGCCGGTTCCGGTCAGAGAGAGCTTTTGGAAGCGATTGCCGGTTTGCAGCCGATTCGGCGCGGTAAGATTTTGTATAACAATCCCGCCACCGGAGAAATGGAAGACCTGCGGGATAAGACACCGCTTCAGATTCGTCAGCTCGGCGTTCGTTTGTCGTTCGTTCCGGAAGATCGTCTGGGCATGGGCCTGGTCGGCAATATGGATATTATTGACAATATGATGCTTCGTTCCTATCGAAAGGGCCGTACTTCATTCCTCGAAAGACGGGATCCGAAGGACTTGGCCGAACGTATTATCAAGGAACTGGAAGTTGTGACGCCGAGTGCGCAGACACCGGTCCGTCAGCTTTCCGGCGGTA
The DNA here is from genome assembly GCA_045639905.1 of Acutalibacteraceae bacterium. Taxonomy (GTDB): domain Bacteria; phylum Bacillota; class Clostridia; order Oscillospirales; family Acutalibacteraceae; genus RGIG426. The sequence goes on along the minus strand of JAZUDZ010000050.1, from coordinate 15,118 downwards.
ACGTTCAAAAGGTTTTGGTCGGCCGTGAAATCGCAGCGGCTCCGACGGTTTTGATGGTTGCTTATCCGGTTCGCGGTCTTGATATCAACTCTTCGTATATGATTTACAATCTCTTAAACAAACAAAAAGAAAACGGCGCGGCCGTTATCTTTGTCGGAGAAGATTTGGACGTTTTGATTGAGCTTTGCGACCGTATTATGGTTGTGGGCTCCGGCCGTGTTGCCGGTATCGTGGAAGGCCGCGGGGCGGACAAAAACGAAATCGGTAAAATGATGACCCAGTCCGGCGTGAAGGGAGGCGACCCGAGTGAAGAAAACTGATGCTGTAAAACACGTAAAAGAGCCGCTGTTCCACATTTCCAAACGAAATGCAATGGTATGGTGGAAAGCATGGCTCATTCGCGGCGCCGCCGTTGTGCTTGCGCTGATTGCCTGTGCCTTTATCATTGTGGCCTTAACCGGCGACAACCCGATTAAGGTGTATGCCAATATGATTAAAGGTAACTTCGGAACTTCCCGAAAATCTCTTATGTTATTCCAAAATCTGGCAATGCTTCTTTGTATTTCCCTTGCCGTAACCCCGGCGTTCAAGATGAAATTCTGGAACCTGGGTGCCCAGGGACAGGTTTTGGTGGGATGCTTGTCCTCCGCCGCTTGTATGTACTACATAAAGGACTCCATCCCGAACGGTTTGCTGATTTTGATCATGGTTGCCGTTGCCGTTTTGTCCGGTATGATTTGGGCCGTTATTCCGGCCTTCTTCAAAGCACACTGGAATACCAATGAATCTTTGTTCACCTTAATGATGAACTACATCGCCATTCAGATGGTTACTTTTGCCATTGCCAGCTGGGTTACCAGCGGTTCCGGTGTTATGGGTCTTATCAACACCGATACCCATGCCGGTTGGCTTCCCGAATTATTCGGGACCAAATATTTGATTAACATCATTTGTGTTGCTCTTTTGACCATCTTCATGTACATCTATCTGAAATATACCAAGCATGGATATGAGATTGCCGTTGTGGGTGGCAGTGAAAACACCGCCCGCTACATCGGAATCAACGTGAAAAAGGTCATTTTGCGCACGCTGGCCCTGTCCGGTGCCATCTGCGGTTTTGCCGGATTCCTGCTTGTGTCCGGTACCAACCACACGGTTACCGATACCATTGAAGGCGGTATGGGATTCACCGCCATCATGGTTTCCTGGCTTGCAAAGTTTAACCCGATTATGATGGTTCTAACCTCATTCCTGATCTGCTTCCTGCAAAAGGGAGCCAGCGAAATTGCCACCACCTTCAATATGAACTCCAGTGTGGCGGACGTGCTGACCGGTGTGATTTTGTTCTTCATTATCGGTTGCGAATTCTTTATTAACTATAAGATTAATTTGCGTCAAAAACATAAAGGAGGGGAAGACTGATGAAAATTCTTGAAATGATTTGTTCGTTTATCAGCGCAGCCATTATCCAGGGCATTCCTCTGCTTTACGGTTCCACCGGTGAAATCATCACCGAAAAGAGCGGTAACTTAAACCTCGGTATTCCCGGCATTATGTATGTCGGCGGCATTTCCGGTATTACCGGTGCGTATCTGTATGAGCACTCGGTTGAAAACCCGTCCGCATGGCTTTGCATTTTGATTCCGCTGGTTGCATCTCTTGTCGGCTCCTGTTTGATGGCTTTGATTTACAGTTTCCTGACCATCACCCTTCGTGCCAACCAGAACGTTACCGGTTTGGCCTTGACCACCTTCGGTGTGGGACTTGGCAACTTCTTCGGAGGAACGCTGCTTTCCTTCTTCCATGAAAGCGGTTCCATTTCCGCCGTTAAGACCGGTATTTTGTATAAGACCAAATTACCGTTTGCTTCCAGTCTCGGCTTGTTTGGCGAAACGTTTTTATCCTTTGGCTTCCTGGCCTATCTCGCCATCATTATCGCCTTGGTCGCTTCCTGGTATTTGAACCATACCCGTTCGGGTCTCAATCTGCGTGCCGTCGGTGAGAATCCGGCAACCGCTGACGCGGCCGGCATTAACGTCATTAAGTACAAATATGTATCCACCCTGGTAGGTGGTATGATTGCCGGTCTCGGTGGTCTATACTTCGTTATGGACTACACGAGTGCCGCCTGGACCAACAACGGCTTCGGTGACCGCGGATGGCTTGCCATTGCCATTGTTATCTTTGCCTTGTGGCGTCCGCGTTCGGCCATTCTCAGTTCTTTCCTATTTGGCGGTCTGTATATTCTTTGTGTCTATATTCCGGGCCTTTCCAGTGCTGCGAAAGAACTGATCAAGATGATGCCGTATGTGGTTACCATTGTGGTTTTGGTTGTCAGCAGCCTTCGCAAAAAACGTGAAACACAGCCTCCGATGTCTCTGGGACTTTCGTATTTCCGAGAGGATCGCTAAAAAACAGACAAAGCGGATACGGTTTTCCGTATCCGCTTTCGGTTGACAAAAACTAGTTTTGACTGTATACTATTTCCGTTAATTGATTCCTATAGGAGGAAGCCTTATGAAACGTATTTGTTCCATTATTTTAACTGTTTGTATGTTGCTCACCCTGGCGGTTCCGTTTACCGTCTCGGCTGATGAAGCGGCAAAAGGTGTTACCGTTTCCGTCGATTCCGCTGAGTGTAAGCAGGGTGCCAAAATTGATATTCCGATTAAGGTTACGGCCAACACCGGTTTTTGGGGAATGCAACTGGAATTGTATTATGATCAGCGCGTGATGCGTCTGGACGGTGTCACAGTGGGTGATGAGTTTAAAGATGCCATGCAGCTTCTTGAAAATCCGCAGAGACACTATCCGGCCGTTATCCAGCTTATGGGTAATTCTTTGACGGAGAATACCGCCACCACCGGCACTTTGGCAGTGGCACACTTCTTTGTCTATGTCGGAGCTCAGCTTGGTGCTTCCACCGTTTCCGTGGAAACATCCAAAAACAACGACATTGATGTAGATGGCAATGAAATCCCGGTAACGGTTTCCAACTTCGGTGTGACCGTTACAGAAGGTTTGACCAGCACGGACAATCCGGATGACATGCCTCCGAAAGTGACGAAGCCGCGCCCGTCTCTGAACAAGAAAGTGGATGCCGATTCTTCCAAAAAAACCAGCGGAAGCAACAGCAAAACCTGGTTGTTCTTTGTTATCGGCGGTGTGGTTCTTCTGGTTGTCATTATTTTGATCTGGCTCTTTGCCGGCGGCGATGATGACGATTCCGATGAGGACAAAGAAGCCCCGGTTGAGGCGGCACCGGTTCCGGAAGATACGGTTTTGGAAGCACCTTCCGTTTTAGAAGAGGCCCCCGCTCCGAAAACAGAAGAAAAACAAATCGAAGAATAAGATGATTGGCAGCTGAGGCATTGCGCCTCGGCTGCTTTTTTTGTTGCCCGATGTTCCAAAATGGCGTATAATAAAAAGTTGAAAGGGGGAGAGACAAGTGAAAAGAAAATGGATGGCTGTTATGACTTTGACAGCACTTATGTCGTTTTGCTTGACGATGTGCCCCCTGGCCGCAACGCGTGTCTCACCGACAAAACATGATTTTGTTCCCGGTGAATCCACGCTGACGGCACTGAAAGGGTTTTTCACAAACGGGGATTACTGGAATCATAAGTCCGATGGAGAGGATGATCCTTACAGCGTAACCGACACGGCCTGCTCCACATCGACGGATGCAGACGGTCTTCACACGGATATCGGGGTTGTCTGCAACTATTTTGAGGTTCCCGGCAAGGTGGTCGGCGGCTGGCAATGCTGCGGATTCGCCCGCATGATGACCTATTTGTATTTCGGTTCTTCTTTTGAAAACTGGGAAACCAGCACTTCGCTTAAAGATATCTCCGCAGGAGATGTAATTTATTTATACAGCAGCGGTCCTCACTATATTTGGATTCAGTCGGTAAAAGACAACGGTGACGGAACGGTAACGGCTCTATATACGGACTGTAACGGTGCCGGCCGTCGGAGCCACTGCCAGATTCAGTGGGATGTCAGTGCCACACTGGATACCGTGGACAATTTGGTTCTGATGGATGTTCTGGGGTCCTGGGAAGTGGTGCGGAGATATAAGGCACCTCTGGAAAGCAAACAAACAAAACTGGCGGATTCTTTCAAAGAGGTTCCGCTCGACATTGCCTGTGAGATTCGATATGAAAACAACGGGACATATTCTTCCAAAACAAAACTGAATCTAAAGGGGAATTTGGTTTTCTCGGAGACCATCCCGACCAAAGCCGGATATTCCTTTGTCGGATGGACCTTGTATCGGGATTCCGATAAAGCCTGGTATACGGGGTCCGGCCACTGGACGGCTGACGCCAAGGAATCGGCCCGGACACAGTTCGCACCCAGAGAATCCATGTCGGTGGAACGCCTGACCATGGAGTTCAAACAGTCGGAACTGATTACCGCAAAGCCGGTTTGGCAGGAAAATACCATAGCGGTTGTTTATCATGCAAACGGCGGTTCCGTTTCCGGTGATTATAAAGTGGCTTCATCCTCAAACGGTACCATTATGCGTGCCGCTGACGGGAAGAAGTATTCCGAAAGCTTTTTGTATACGGCTGTGTCGAAAAAGGACTGGAACGGGTTGGCGACGGCGAAAACATTTGGCTTGTCGCGGAAGGGGTTCCAATTTGCCGGATGGGTGCTGCAGCCGCAGAACCATTTGACGATTACCGGCTCACAGTTGTCTTCTCGGTGCAAAACCGGCAATGCTTCTTTGGTTGCCTATGCCCTGTGGATGCCGAAACTAAGCTTCGCTAATTTGAACGCAAACGGTGGTTCCGTTCTCGGCAATCAGCTGACCGTAAACAAAGACGGGCTGCTGATGGCGGGAACCTCTCCGATTCGGTATATTTGTTCCGCCTCTTCCTGGGCACCGCAAGAGTTTGTGAATGCGGATGAACTTCGTTTGTTCCGCTATGGCTACGAGTTTACCGGCTGGAGTGAAACGGCCGGATCCGGTACCAAAATTCTTCCGAAGGATTTGGCACTGAAACAAAACGGAGCAACCGACCCTGTGACCATTTATGCCATGTGGGAAGCGAAGGATGTTATCTTCTCTTTCTACATTTCTTCGGAATATGTGGAAAGCAGTGAGTATGAATCCTTAAACGGATACATTGCAAAAGGCGGAAAGACCTACACCCAAAGTTATGACCTGCCGAGCTTTCAGATTTCTTCTTTGCCGACGGCGACGGAGTTTGGTATCAGCCGAAAGGGGTATGCGTTTAAAGGCTGGTCCTTGAACGGGGACACGCTTTTGACACAACAGGAAATTACGACGGAAACCTTCGGAGAAGATACGAATGTGACTTTGAAGCCTTTGTGGAATCCGTATGTGCTGACCGTGTCGTTTAACAAAAACGGCGGTGAATCCGTAGACGGTGCCGAAAATATGGATGTTGCCTATCCGGATCTCGGAAATGTCTTACAAAAACGGGCAATTCGAACGGGATATCGGTTTGTCGGCTGGGGGTTGTCCCCCGGAATGTCCAACCCGATTGATTTGGACAAGCTTGAAAATATGATTGCCAAACAGAATGCCAAAAGTATTTTGTATGCCATATGGCAAAAGGAGTAAATCGTGAAAATATTAGTGACAGGTGCCAACGGGCAACTGGGAAAAGACCTGATAAAAGAACTGGAATCCCGCGGGCATAGTGCTCTCGGCATTGACCGGGAGGACGGGGATATTGCCGATCTTGAAACGGTGCTTCGGTTGGTTGAAGAAAGAAAACCGGACGCGGTGATTCACTGTGCGGCCTATACAGCGGTGGATCGTGCCGAATCAGACAGAGAGGCTTGCTTTGCCGCCAATGTGACCGGCAGCCGCAATATGGCACTTGCGGCCGATAAGGCGGGAATTCCCATCCTGGCAATCAGCACGGACTACGTTTTTGACGGGGAAGGGGAATGCTTCTTTGAAGTGGATGACCCGACCGGACCGCAGAATTACTACGGAGAAACCAAGTTGCAGGGGGAAAACGCCATTCGAGAAGTGACGGACCGGTATTTTATCGTGCGTACCTCCTGGGTCTTCGGTGAAGAGGGAAACAATTTTGTCAAAACCATGCATCGGCTGGGCCTTGAAAAGGACAGCCTTCAGGTTGTTTGTGAGGAAGTCGGATCTCCGACCTATACCAAAGACCTGTGTCGCCTGCTGGCGGACATGATTGTGACGGAAAGATACGGAACCTATCATGCGACCAACGAAGGAATTTGCAGTCGTTATGAATTTGCCGTTGCCATTTTAAAACGGTTTGGGGTTTCGTGCCCGATAACGGCCGTTCCGTCGTCGGCGTTTCCGACGCCGGCCAAGCGGCCGCATAACTCCCGTTTATCCAAAAAGAGTTTGGACGAAAACGGCTTTCAGCGACTTCCGTCCTGGGAAGATGCGCTGGCCCGCTTTGAAAATTGAAAAAAGCCGACAAAAATGTGGAAAAAAATCCTTGTTTTTTGTCGGTTTTTTTCTTTGAAATCGCCGCCGGAAAGTGCTATAATAAAGTAGATTGAGGGAGTAGGACTAAAAAATAGATAACCAGATGTATACTACGAGTTTTTGAGGAGAAGATATGTTTTCAAAAGGCGAAAAAATTCTATATAATCCGTCAGGTGTTTGCCTAATTGCCGACATTCGGGAAGAGGAATTCATCGGAGAAGAAATGGAGTACTATATTTTAAAGCAGTGCTTTAAAAACGAGTCGACCATTTACGTTCCCGTTGAAAATGACGAGTTGGTTGCTCGTATGGAACCGCTTCTGTCCCCGAATGAGGTGCAAAAGTTGATGACCGAAAAGGTTCCTTCGGACGTTCAGTGGATTTCAGACAGCAAACAGCGGACGGCACAGTACGGTGAAATCATATCCGGTAAAAATCGTGCCGATATGATTCAAATTATTCGTCTCCTCCTCAAGCATAAGGAAGATGTTGCTTCCACCAATCACAAATTTTATGCCTCTGACGAAAAGCTTCTCGGGATTGCCAAAAAGCTGATTGGAGAAGAGTTCGCCACGGTTTTAAGTACGACTTTGGAAGATGTTTTTGAAAGAATGAAAGTCTGATGTGTGATGGAAAATTATCAGATCTGGCTGGATAAAGAACTTGAAAAAATACAAGAAAGCGGGAAGACACCCCGGCTGCTTTTACACAGCTGCTGCGGTCCCTGCTCCAGCTATGTGCTGGAATATTTAACCGGGTTCTTTGATATTACCATTGATTATTATAACCCCAATATTTTCCCGGAAGAGGAGTTTTTGCATCGGTTTTCCGAGCAGGAACGTCTGATACGGGAAATGCCGTTTAAGAATCGGGTTACCCTTCAAAAAGGGGAATACGACTACGGGGTTTTTGAAAAAGCCATCTCCGGACTGGAACAGGAACCGGAAGGCGGAGCGAGATGTCGTGTGTGTTATCGGCTTCGGCTGGAACATGCCGCGAAAATCGCCAAAGCGGAAGGGTTTGACTATTTTACGACGACCTTGAGTGTCAGTCCGTATAAGAAATCAGATGCTTTGAATGAAATCGGACTGGAACTGGCCGAGCAGTACGGAATACCGTATCTTTGCTCGGATTTTAAAAAACGAAACGGATATAAACGGTCCATTGAATTGTCGGCACAATATGGGTTATATCGTCAGCCGATTTGCGGCTGTGTATATTCCAACTATCGAACCGAAACTTAAACTATGCGGCAGCCGATGTGTGCTGCCGTTCTTTTTTTGAAAGGAGAGAGCAAATGAACAGAAGAAAAGACAAAACCGCCAAGCGATTGTTTGTCGGCATAACGGCATTCAATGTTCTTCTGATGGTTGTATTGCTCGTTGTGATTATTTGCAAACTGCTCTCTTTGCGAGGAGAAAGGGGAACAAAGCCGGAAGTGCAGGAGTCGGTGGATCCGCATGCAAACCAGGTTCGTGTGGAGGATTATGATTTCGGAGAATTGTGGTTTGAAAAGGATGATCCGGCCCCAAAAAGCACCTTTTCCAAGGAATTCCTGACAATGGAAGATGGTTTTTATGCCTATAATGATGGCGTGAATGAGGCGGCTCAGGGGATTGATGTTTCGGAGTTTCAGGGAGACATTGACTGGAAAGCCGTTGCCAATCAGGGAATGGATTTCGCGATGATTCGGATAGGCCGAAGAGGATACGAAACCGGTAATCTCGTGGAAGATACGGCGTTTCGGGCCAATCTGTCCGGGGCCAAAGCGGCAGGGCTGGACGTAGGTGTTTATTTCTACTCCCAGGCCATTACGCCTGCGGAAGCACGGGAGGAAGCGGAATTTGTACTGAACCTGCTGGATGGGGAGAGCTTGACATACCCGGTGGCTTTTGACTGGGAACATGTGAAAGAACAAACCTCTCGTACGCATAATATTCATGCGATTGATTTGACATCCTGTGCAAAGGCGTTTTGCGATACGATACGGCAGGGCGGGTATACGCCGATGCTGTATTTCTACAAATCCCTTGCATACTATCAGTATGATATGGGAGAACTGTCCGAGTACGATTCATGGATTTCGTATCCAAGAGATACGCTGGACTATTATTATGATGCCCGCATGTGGCAATATTCCATCGACGGCGGTTTGTTTGGCATTGACGGAATCGTGGATTTGGATTTGTGCTTCCGACCGTATTCGTGAGGCAAGTTTGCACAAAAAGGCAAATTGCCGAAAATTGAACATTTATTGCCCGTAATACAAGGGGCATCTGTTGACCATATATATTAAAAAATATATAATTTAATCTGTCTGAAAATGTGATTTTCAAAAGGAGGTTAAACCATGAGTCCTATTTTGGCTGCTGCAACGGCACAATATTCCAATCTGTTTGTTGTGTTGTTGGGCATTTGCACGGTTTTTGTTGGCTTGATCAGCATTATTATTTTGTGCACGATCACCGGCCTGATTTGCCGTGCATTTGGTAAAAAGCAAGCGACGGGTCCTTCTGTTATCAAAGCAGAGAAGGCTCCGGTTGCAAGTTACACGACTGTACCTTGCGAGATTCCGAACCGCGGAGAATTTGTTGCCGCCGTTTCGTCTGCTTTGGCGGAGGAACTTGGAACAGACGTTTCGTCTATTCGCATTCACTCCATTAAGAAAATTGTCAAATAACGTAAATTAAAAGAAAAGAGGATATGAACATGAAAAAATATCGTGTCAACGTCAATGGTACTGACTATGAAGTTATGATTGAAGCTTTGGGCGAAGCCGGCGAACCGGTTGCCGCCGCTGCTCCTGCCGCTCCTGCCGCCCCGGCTGCCGCTCCGGTTGCTGCCGGTGCCGGTGAGCAGATTAATGCTCCGATGCCGGGCAACATCCTGGCCGTCAACTTTGCTGCCGGTGATGCCGTCAAAAAAGGTGATGTCCTGATGATTCTCGAAGCTATGAAAATGGAAAATGAAATTATGTGCCCCTGCGACGGTACTTTGACCAGTGTTACCGTTACCAAAGGACAGACGGTTGATACCGGCGCTCTGCTTTGCACGATTGGCTGATAAAGAGAGGTTTGTCTGATGGAAGCTATACTGAACTTTTTAAAACAGACCGGCTTCTCCATGATTTCACAAAACTGGTTACAGCTGGTTATGATTGCCGTTGCCTGTTTCTTGGCTTATTTGGCAATCGTTAAACAATTTGAGCCGTTGCTCTTGTTGCCGATTGCATTCGGCATGTTGCTTACGAACCTGCCCGGTGCCGAAATGTTCCACGAAATGCTGTTTGCGGGTGGACATGTTCACTGGGATTTGTTCGCCGGAGGCAATATCTTTGACTCCGATAAGATGGTCCTGTGGACCGCATCCGGTTATGATGCCGCAACCCAGATCTTCAGCATTGCCGATGGCGCCGTTTACTCCGGTAACGTTCTCATCGGTCACGTTGTCGGAACTCTTCCGAGCGATGCTGCCTTTATCACCGCAGCCGGTGAAGTGGTAGATATTGCCGGCAAAATGGTTGCCTCCAGCGCTCCGATTGCTGTTGAATACAGTGGTTTTCTTGTTGAAGCCGGCCAGCTTATGCTTAATGGTCAGGTCTTCGCGACGGATATTTATTCCGTCACCCCCGGTTTAATCGACTATTTGTATCTTGGCGTAAAACTCGGTTTGTATCCGTGCCTCATCTTTATTGGTGTTGGTGCCATGACCGACTTCGGTCCGCTCATTGCCAATCCGAAGAGTTTGCTGCTCGGTGCTGCCGCTCAGCTGGGTATCTTTATGACTTATGTGGGCGCCGGTTTCCTGCACTTCACTCCGGAACAGGCTTCCTCCATCGGTATTATCGGTGGTGCCGACGGCCCGACCGCTATCTATGTTACTTCTAAATTGGCCCCGGATCTGCTTGGCCCGATTGCCGTTGCCGCGTATTCCTACATGGCTCTCGTCCCGGTTATCCAGCCGCCGATTATGAAACTCTTGACCACCAACAAAGAGCGTCAGATTATGATGAAACCTTTGCGCGAAGTGTCCAAGACCGAGAAAATCATTTTCCCGTTTGTCGTTACCATCTTCGTTGCCATGCTCGTCCCGTCCGCCGCTCCGCTGGTTGGTTCCTTGATGCTCGGTAACCTTCTCCGTGAATGTGGTGTTACCGAACGCTTGAGCAAGACCGTTCAGAATGAACTCATGAACATTGTTACCATCTTCCTCGGTATCTCTGTCGGTGCTACCGCTACCGCCGCCACCTTCCTCAACCTCAAAACGTTGGGAATCTTGTGCCTCGGTATCATCGCCTTCAGCTTCGGTACGGCCGGTGGTGTCTTGCTTGCCAAGTTTATGAACTTGTTCCTCAAAGAAAAGATCAATCCGCTCATTGGTTCCGCCGGTGTTTCTGCCGTTCCGATGGCAGCCCGTGTTTCCCAGAAGGTTGGTCAGAAATACAACCCCGGCAACTTCTTGCTGATGCACGCTATGGGCCCGAACGTGGCCGGCGTTATCGGTTCCGCTATCGCTGCCGGTGTGCTTATTGCATTGTTTGGTTAAGGGAGGTACCGGAACATGGCTGATTTGAAAAAACCCTTACAGATTACTGATACCATCCTCCGTGATGCTCATCAGTCCCAGGCTGCTACCCGTATGCGTCTGGAAGATATGCTGCCGGCTTGTGAAATTTTGGACAGCATCGGATTTTGGTCTCTTGAGTGCTGGGGCGGAGCTACCTTTGACTCCTGCATGCGTTTCTTGAATGAAGATCCGTGGGAGAGACTTCGTGCTTTGAAAGCGGCTATGCCGAACACCAAGCTGCAGATGCTTCTCCGTGGTCAGAACCTCCTCGGTTACAAGCATTACGCCGATGATGTTGTTGACAAATTTGTTGAGAAATCCATTCAAAACGGTGTGGATGTCGTTCGTATTTTCGACGCCTTGAATGACCCCCGCAACATGGAACGTTCCATGAAAGCGGTTAAAGAATACGGTGGTATTTGCGAGGCTGCCTTCAGCTATACGCAGAGCCCGGTTCACAGCGAAGACTACTTCGTGAAACTGGCTGTTCAGCTCCAGGAAATGGGTGCGGACGTTATCTGCATTAAGGATATGGCAAACTTGCTTCTTCCGTATGATGCTTACTCTCTGATTTCCAAGTTGAAAGCCAACGTGGATGTGCCGATTCATCTGCACACTCACAATACAACCGGTACCGGTGCCATGGTTTATTTGAAGGCCTGCGAAGCCGGTGTTGATATTATCGATACCGCTTTGTCTCCGTTGGCCGGTGGTACTTCTCAGCCGGCAACCGAGTCCATCGTTGCCACCTTGCAGGGCACCGATCGTGATACCGGTTTGGATCTCGGCAAACTCAATGAGGCTGCCACGCACTTCCGTAAGGTTGCCACCCGTCTTAAAGAAGAGGGCGTTCTCAACCCGAAAGTGCTGAATACCGACCCGAATACCTTGTTGTATCAGGTTCCGGGTGGAATGCTTTCCAACCTTTTGAACCAACTGAAAGAGGCAAATGCCGAAGATAAATATTACGAAGTGCTCGCCGAAGTGCCGCGTGTTCGTAAAGACTTCGGTTATCCTCCGCTGGTTACCCCGACTTCCCAGATTGTCGGTACCCAGGCTGTTTTGAACGTCCTCTCTGGAGAACGCTACAAAATGGTCACCAAAGAGTCCAAAGGTTTGCTTCGCGGTGAATACGGACGTCTTCCGGGTGAGGTTAATGAGGAAGTTCGCAAAAAGGCGATTGGTGACGACGAAGTTATTGAATGCCGTCCTGCTGATCTTCTCGAGCCGGAACTCGAAAAATACACCGAAGAGACCAAAGATGTTGCCACTTGCGAAGAAGATGTACTTAGCTACGCTTTGTTCCCGCAGGTTGCTCCGAAATTCTTTGCTTCTCGCAACCAGGAACCGGTTGACCGCGTTCTGAAAGTGGAAGACCTCGGAATGTAACAAAAGATTTAACACCCTCGGAATTTTGGAGTGGTCCAAATTCCGAGGGTGTTGATTTTTTTTGCAAAAATATTGACATTTTGTATTGCTCGTTGTATAGTAATAATACGAAAGAGAATGCTTAACAAGGAGAGAAGGTAACTTTATGAAAAGAATTCTTTCTATTTGTTTGACGGGATTCGTTGTTTTTGGCTTGTTAGTTTGTGCTCCTATTTCCATATTGGGTCATGTTGGGCCAGTTATAAGTGACCGGGATTTGGAATTTCTTGAGGCCGTAGAAGACGACGATGCACTTGTTTATGTTTGGGTAATCTGGGTTGACAAGCCGGACAGTTATTACGAAAAAGAAATTATTGAAGAAATCGGATACGGCGAGGCTGATCTACAAAACTTTGACCCCAGCAACCCTATATTTGGTGGAAGGACTCAACAAGAAGCGGAAAAGCTTTACAGAGTAACAAAGAACCGTATATACACATTAAGCAAAAATTATGATGAATGGAATCACTATGTTTTAGAGAAATTAGATATTATATGGTATTTGAGGGATTATCGTGCCGATCAGAAGCACGCAGTCTTAATTATGCCGAAGAAGAAGATTCTTGAAATTGCGGGAAGTCCCTACATACACTTGATTGAAATATGTTGGGAGTATTATTTGCCACCTGAACCCAATTGGCCACCGCCGGAATCGTTTGAAGATGTTCCTGGAGACTCTTCCGAGGAAGATTTTGACGATGTATCCGTGGAGTCTTCCTTTGACGAATCCAGCATGTCCGATGTTACCGAGGCCCTATACGGTGACGTCAATGGAGATAATTCCATTGACCTAAAAGATGTTCTTGCTTTGAGAAAGTGTGTGGCAGGATTTGATGCTCCGTTTGTTTTCGAAAATGCAGATGTAACCGCAGACGAACAGGTTGATCTAAAAGACTGCTTAATCCTTCGTCGTTACTTAGCCGGTATGCAGGATCGTTTGGGTGTTTAACTCGTGGAAGACAAATGAATAGTTTGTTTGTTAAGGGGGTTATTACCTGCCGATTTTCTTAGGTCTGAACCCGAAAAACATACCGAAGAGACAAAAGATGTTGCCACTTGCGAAGAAGATGTACTTAGCTGTGCTTTGTTCCCGCAGGTTGCTCCGAAATTCTTTGCTTCTCGCAACCAGGAACCGGGTGACCGCGTTCTGAAAGTGGAAGACCTCGGAATGTAATAAAAGATTTAACACCCTCGGAATTTTGGAGTGGTCCAAATTCCGAGGGTGTTGGTTTTTTGCAAAAATATTGACATTTTGTATTGCTTATTGTATAGTAAAAATACGAAAGAGAATGCTTGACAAGGAGAGAAGGTAACTTTATGAAAAGAATTCTTTCTATTTGTTTGACGGGATTCGTTGTTTTTGGCTTGTTAGTTTGTGCTCCTATTTCCATATTGGGTCATGATGGGCCAGTTATAAGTGACCAGGATGTGGAATTTCTTGAGGCCATAGAAAACGACAATGAACCAATACATGTGTGGGTGGCCTTGGTTGATAAGCCGGACAGTTATTACGAAAAAGAAATTATCGAAGAAATCGGATACGGTGAGGCTGATCTACAAAACTTTGACCCTAGCAACCCTATATTTGGTGGAAGGACTCAACAAGAAGCGGGAAAGCTATACAGGGTGACAAAACATCGTATATACACTTTAAGCAAGAAGTACGATGAATGGAATCACTATGTTTTAGAGAAATTAGATATTATATGGTTTTTGACAGATTATCGTGGCGATTCGACCTTTAACGGTTTCTTCCTCCCTAAAAAAAAGATCCTTGAAATTGCCGAAAGCCCCTACATACGCAAGATTATAGTTAATTGGAATTATTATTTGCCACCTGAACCCAATTGGCCACCACCGCCGGAATCGTTTGAAGATGTTTCTGGAGACTCTTCCGAGGAAGAGTCTGACGATATATCCGTGGAGTCTTCCCTTGATGAATCCAGTATGTCCGATGTTATCGAGACCCTATACGGTGACGTCAACGGAGATGATGCCATTGACCTAAAAGATGTTCTTGCTTTGAGAAAGTGTGTGGCAGGATTTGATGCTCCGTTTGTTTTCGAAAATGCAGATGTAACCGTAGACAAACAGGTTGATTTGAAAGACTGCTTAATCCTTCGTCGTTACTTAGCCGGTATGCAGGATCGTTTGGGTGTTAAACTTGTGGAAGACAAATGAATAGCTTGTTTGTTAAAGGGGTTATTACCTGCCGATTTTCTTAGGTCTGAACCCGAAAAACACACCGAAGAGACAAAAGATGTTGCCACTTGCGAAGAAGAGGTACTTAGCTGCGCTTTGTTCCCGCAGGTTGCTCCGAAATTCTTTGCATCTCGCCACCTTCACTTCGTTTAGAGGTGGGAGTATTCTGCCGAATTTTTAAGATAAAGAGAAAGGAAGGCTCAAATATGAAAAACTATTTTTCTATGATGTTGATTGTTTTGATTCTTTTTGCAATTGTATTGACTTCTGCTTTTTCGGCTATTGGAGAGCAGCCGGGTTCTCAGGAAATCACAAGCGGTGATTATATTTACCAAATGTGCCGTAAAGCCCCCGACTTTAGACGTGGGGATATAAGGCACGTCTTATTTCACCTGTTAATGAAGTTGTCATCTTGCAATAGATGACAAATAACAGTATAATGTTTTTATGGAATATAAAAGCAACAATA
>JAZUDZ010000049.1:0-1854 GCA_045639905.1 Acutalibacteraceae bacterium | reverse complement strand
GGAATGTACAAGCTTAACCGGCTCGCTCACCATACCGAATTCCGTAACAAGCATTGGAGATGAGGCTTTTTCCGATTGTCGTGGCTTCACCGGTTCGCTCACCATCGGCAATTCCGTGACAAGTATTGGAAAGAGGGCTTTTTATCGATGTTCAGGCTTAACCGGCTCGCTCACCATACCGGATTCCGTAACAAGCATTGGAGATGATGCTTTTTTCGATTGTGATGGCTTCACCTCGCTCAGCATCGGCAATTCCGTGAAAAGCATTGGAAACCAGGCATTTGTTTATTGCAATTTCTTCACTGGCTCGCTCACCATTCCCAATTCCGTGACAAGCATTGGAGCAAAGGCTTTTTACGGCTGTACACGCTTCACCGGCTCGCTCACCATACCGAATTCCGTAACAAGCATTGGAAATGAGGCTTTTAAACACTGTTCGGGCTTCACCTCGCTCAGCATCCCCAATTCCGTGACAAGCATTGGAGCACAGGCTTTTTACGGCTGTACACGCTTCACCGGCTCGCTCACCATACCGAATTCCGTGACAAGCATTGGATATGGTGCTTTTTATCAATGTTCAGGCTTCACCGGCTTGCTCACCATTCCAAATTCCGTGACAAACATTGGAGATGGGGCTTTTTACGGCTGTACACGCTTCACCGGCTCGCTCACCATTCCAAATTCCGTAACAAGCATTGGAAATGAGGCTTTTTATCAATGTTCAGGCTTCACCGGCTCGCTCACCATCGGCAGCTCCGTGGAAAGCATCGGAGAGCAGGCTTTTTATGGTTGTTCGGGCTTCACCGGCTCGCTCACCATACCGAATTCCGTGACAAGCATTGGAAATCAGGCTTTTTATCAATGTTCAGGCTTCACCGGCTCGCTCACCATCGGCAATTCCGTGACGCACATCAATGACGAGACTTTTCGTGAATGTTCAGGCTTCAACGGCTCGCTCACCATTGGCAGTTCTGTGACAAGCATTGGAGACTATGCTTTTGGAGATAACCAATTTGCACAAATCATTTCCAGACCTGTCGCGCCGCCTACGATGGGCATCTCTCCTTTTTTTCATATGTCGGGATTGCAATCCATCACCTCCATCACCGTACCTTGCAACAGTAGTAGCGATTATAAATACGCGTTCCATTGGTGCAATTTTGCCGACATAATAAAGGAGGATTATGTCCAATTCGAACTTACGGTGGCATCAGCCAACCCGGATTTCGGCTCGGCAAAAATAGACCAACCCGCCACCTGCCAGAACAACGGACAAGTCACCGTTAGCGCCACACCGCTTGCCATAGACTGCATGTTCACATGCTGGACGGAAAACGGCGAGGTGGTCTCAACCGACAACCCATACACCTTCACCTTGGAAAGCGACCGCAACCTTGTGGCCAACTTCTGGGAAAAGAAATACATTTACGAGCCTATCGAGTCCTTGCCTTCGCACATCAGCTCTAATGACATTTATGTGCTCGGCTATCAGGATGGCAACAATTACTACCTGCACTCTTCGGGAACGGCAGCCGGAGAAATGAAGCTGTCATTATATCCTGCAAATCCTGTCGAATACAAATTCAATGATTTTGGTTATGCCTACAATCTTGTTTATGCCTATTGCGATAACGGAGCTTTGTCCATCACCACGCAGGGAGTGTCATACGGTACGTTTAACCCAATGGGAACGACAAATCCTTTTGCTTTGTCCATAACGAATGGCGACATTTCCTCGGCTGGTTCATCTGCCTACACCGTCTGCCACATCGGCAACATCATTACGACACATACGGGAACAAGCGAAGGCAACCTGCGCTTCTTCAAACGCATACCATTGCACTACATCACATT
>JAZUDZ010000048.1:0-6586 GCA_045639905.1 Acutalibacteraceae bacterium | reverse complement strand
GTTTTAGAAGCAGGGATCAGATCAATATCGTCACCTGTATAGAGAATCATCGCACTGAAGGAAATACCCTCGACCAGCTTAACCGTATCCGCTGCAGACGCGGTATTGATGATGATCTGCGTTTCGGAATCAGAGGTTTTCTTCATCGACATACCGGAAATTGCCACACTGACGGAGTCCACAGCCATAGCTTTCTCCAGCGCAAGGCCGATCGTCATGAGTTCAAGCGGATATTCGGTTCCGCTGTCTTTGATAACGTTTCCTTCCTGCGCATCAAAATAAACGATGCGAAGTTTGCCGGTTTCTTCTTCCACATACCAGGATACTTCTCCACCGCCGATCCGGGAGCCCATTGTCACATCCGTAACCTTAACACCTTCAGGAATCGTGACAATACTGTCCAGAAGTTTGTAATCTTCAAGGAATCCGTTCAGATTGATCACTGCATTAAAAGAAGTGCCCGCTTTGTTCTCGATCTTTTCAGGAAGAGTCAGCGTTGCGGTCAATTTTGTTGTTTCTCCGCTTTCGGAGGAGGCCTTTACGTCGGTCATGTCATAAAGCGCCTTTTTCCCGTTTATGAAGCGATCATAGGCAACAAGCGCATATGCGGCCTGATCTGTCGCCATGCCGTTCACATCACCGTCCGGGACATGTTTAAATCCTTTGCTTTCCGGGATATAGAAGCTCAAAAGAGCATCGAGTGCAGAACTGTTGTTTTTGACAAAACGACTGTCCTTGTCTGCATCAATTCCCCAAGCAGACAAAGCGGTGATGACCTGTGCAATGCTTTCGGAATTTACACTGCCCCAGGAAGCGAAGCCGCCGTTATCTTTCTGCATTGCGGAACGGGCGTCGATTGCCCTGCTTGCTGCCGCGGATACGTTGGCATCATTTTTATAGTTTACAAGCGCCTGCAGTGCCATAGATGTAATATCCGGATCGGCCGACGTACCGGAAAGTGCCCAACCGCCGCCTTCAAGCTCTTTTCCAAGTATAAAATTAATGCACTGCTGACGCAGAGTAGTGTCTGTCGTCGGATAATTCTTGGTGTCCAGTGCAATCAGGGTAAAGATCGGACCGTTGATGCCTTGTTTCTTGATCCAGTCAAAGCCGTTTTCGTCATAAGCGCCCAGTACATTCACGCCGCCCACGTTCGTGGGATCTTTGCCGATGGCAGTCAGCGCCAGAATCAGTCTGGAGTTTTCCGTAGACTTATTTTTATCCAATGCGCCGGCCGCTTTTCCGGATGCGAGCGCCTTTTCTTCCAGTCCCGGTACGGTTTTCTCAACGTTGGAATAGTAAGTCTCAAAATACGGATCGTCGGTAGCAAAGTACCCGCCGCGAGCCAGTGACAGCACAGACCATTCACCGCCGCCGGTGCCGAAAGTTGGATTGCTGACAGTCACGGCAAGCTGCGCCAAAGTGTTGTTCAGAATGGGTTGATACGCTGCACTATCTTCCGAATCATCCGTGTCTCCCGAGACGATTACGGCGGCACTGGCAGGGGAGGATACGATATCGCCCACGCCGGCGTCTATACCTTCCGCCCCGTCACACCAAACATAATAGATACCTGCATTATCGAACGTAATGGAAGCTGACCCACTTTCTCCGGTCGTAACTGTGCCCAGCTCAGTACCAATACTCTTGCCATACTTTATTGGATATCCGGATTCAAATGTAACCGTATCTCCATCGCCGAACATACCGCCGCCCGCGCGTTCAAGCTTGATTGAAGTCGGTGCGCCCGCCTGCGCAGTATATTGATGAGTTACATTATTACTGCTGTCTACAAAATAGTGGAAACCGGCAGCAGAATCCGCATAAAAGCTCCAGCTGCTGTAATGAGCTACGTCAAAAAAATCTCCGTCAGAAAGAACAATCTGATCGGCCGTTGCGCCCCAGCCCGGTTCAATTTCCGGATACGCGCCGTTATAATAATACATCAGGTTTTCATCTTCAAAGCCGAAAAGCCCGCCCGCAAAGTAAATGCTTCCGGCAGACCCGCTGAAGCTCACATCATCCCAGGATTCGCCCATAATGTTCTCATGAACGTAGATATACAGCTGAAGGGCAGTAATATCAGGCGTTCCGTCGTTGTTTGCGTCATAGGCATACTCATCAAGCCCATACGAAGAAAGGTCGATGGATGCCACATCAGCCAGTGATACCTCTCTGTATGCCACCGGCTTGCCATCCTTGTCGGAATAAAACTGGCCATCTTCACTAAGAGTTATGTACACACTCTCCTCATTTGCTGCATATCCCGCTACTGGCTGGAGCGTAAACACCATTACAAAGACAAGCAGCAGAGAAATAATACGTCTCTTTTTCATAGCGAATGTTCTCCTTTTTTCATGTTTTACCTATTTTTGTGTTTTGTTTTTTTACGTCGTCCTTTCGACGCAGCATAGGTGCGAGATTTCGGTTCCGGCGGTTCCTTTAATCCCGCTTTTTCAAGAGCTCTCGGCCACGGACCGAGAAACGCCTTTATGCGTGACCTTGTGGCTTCATCAAAGTCTTTCTTTTGAGGAATCCGTCCAAGCTCAGCATATTTCGATAAAAGCTGTTCCTTCGCCAAAGCAACTTTTTCTTCCTCCGTCATTTCGCACCTCCTTTCCTGCATAAAAAATACTCTTTCCACACAAGGAGGAAAGAGTACAACGGATTTACCGCATAACGACAAAAGACAGTATTTCGGGCAAAAAAAGTGCACCCGTAATACCGCCGAAATCGGCAGATAAATCGGTTGCACTCTTCACGCCCAAATTGTGTTTAACCTCAGAAGTTACGGCAGGTATCCTGACTTATGATCAGGCGGCATAATGCCGCATTAAGGGACAAACCTTCTCAGAGTATCCGCGTTTCCACAAAGTACGCCAATGGCTTATTCTGTCCCCAATGTGTCAAATACAGTAATGGCGGTTGTTCCGGATTCGAACCGGATTCCCTTTTACATCTACTCAGTTAACAACTTTTCAAACCGTATCTTCTTATATCGAGTATTCAATTTTATATTATTTTATCACTAATCGTGCAAAAAGTCAAGTTAAAATTCGCCGTTTTCTTTGCAAATCTCCCACATCTTTTGTGCTGCAATGCTCAACGAACATCCTCGACGCTTCAATATCACGATAGATCGTACCGGTGTGTTTTCTACCAATTTCAGACAGTGAATCCCGCTGCTGTCCTCTCCTTTCAAAAACTCTTCCGGGACAAAACCAATACCGAGATTGTTCTTAACCATCGGAAGAATCTGATCGGCTGTCGCCGCTTCTATATCCGGCGAAAATTCTACATTGTTCCCGGCAAACCAATTCTGATACATTTCATATGTTTTGGCTTTCCGTCCTAAAGAAATAATCGGATAAGCGGCAAGCTCACCAAGTGACAATGTTTTTTCGGTCAGATCGCGAAAGGCATCCCCACATACTGCGATTTCACGAACATCTTTCAGCAAGACAGATTTCAAATCTTTCATCTCTCCGGTAGGTGTTGTTACGACGGCCATATCCACGAGCCCGCTTTTTAGGGATGCGATTGCCTGCAATGTTGTATTATTTGAAATGTTCAACCTGATACCCGGATATTTACAACGGAATTCATTCAACACCGGTAAAAGAAAACACCGAAGAGCCACCTCTGTTGCACCGACCGAAACGATCCCGCTTTGCAGAGATCTTTCGCCTTCGATTTCCGTCTCTGCCATTTCAATATGTTCTACTGCAATACGAATATGCTCATAAAGCTTTTCCCCTTCTGCCGTAAGGGTAACACCTCTGTTTGTGCGGACAAACAGTGTACAGCCGAGTGCCCCTTCAAGATTCTTAATCGTTCTTGTAACATTTGGCTGATTATAGTTCAGGGCATTTGATGCAAGCGTTATGTTTTTGTACTTGGCAACGTAATAGAACACCCGGTAGTAATCAAAACTGATATTCATTTTCTCACCATATCAAAATAGAATAATTATTATATCAAACATACATTTTACATATGTCTGCGACGCTATTATAATATAACCGTAACCATCCGTCAATAGCTTTGGGAAATTTGGTTACGGAAAGAATGCGATTCAAATGGGAAAAGTATTGGAAATGTTAATGGCGGTTTCATTTTGCATTGGGCTGATGTTTCTGATTATCAATCAATTCAAAAGGAAAAGCCGGGGAACCGGAGTGGAAAGATTTACCACCATTTCAATGGAACTCGGATTTGCGGCTGGAACCGTCTGGAAAATAACGCAAGGCGCAGACCTTCTCGCTGTTCTCTACGGAATCGGCACTGCTTTATCCTGCATTTCCGCCGTTCTTGCTTTCTATAAACATAAAGAAAGCAGGGAGGGTATAAATGAATAAGGATCTTACGGTGGGAAATCCGAGTTCGATTCTTTGGCGATTCTGCCTCCCACTTTTCGGAAGCATTATTTTTCAGCAGCTTTACAATATAGCCGATAGCTTTGTCGCCGGTAAATTTGTTGGTGAAAACGCGCTCGCCGCTGTCGGCAACAGTTATGAAATAACGCTTGTTTTTATTGCGTTCGCTTTCGGGTGTAATATCGGATGCTCGGTGATCGTATCTCAATTATTCGGTGCCGGAAAGCTCCGTGATCTTAAATCAGCCGTCACCACAACAATGATAGCAAGCGGGGCTCTGTGCTTGCTTTTGATGACTATCGGTATTGTTTTCAGCGAAGAACTATTGACTTTGATACATACGCCGCCGGAAATTCTTCCGGCATCAAAATTGTATCTCGATATTTATATTTGGGGATTACCTTTCGTTTTCTTCTACAATGTTGCAACCGGAATTTTCTCTGCACTCGGCGATTCAAAAACACCGTTTCTGTTTCTTATGTGTTCGTCACTTGCCAATATCGGTGTTGACATTCTCTTTACGACCGCATTTTCATCCGTATTTACGCATGGCGTTGACGGTGTTGCTTGGGCAACGTTTTTGTGTCAAGGTATAAGTTGTATTCTTGCTCTTGTCTTTGTATTCAGACGGCTTAGAGACATAAAAACCGGGAAATTCATCTTGTTTTCGTGGACACTTCTCGGGAAGATGGCAAGGATAGCCGTTCCAAGTATGCTCCAGCAGAGTTTTATTTCCGTCGGCAACATTCTCATACAAGGTGTAATCAATACATTTGGAACAGGAGTTATTGCCGGATATTCAGCATCGGTAAAGCTGAATAATCTTGTGATCACATCGTTTACGACACTTGGAAACGGTATCTCCAATTTCACTGCGCAGAATATCGGTGCAAATAAATTACCGAGAGTGAAAAATGGCTACAAGGCAGGAATAAAACTTGTTTGGCTGCTTTGTATTCCGTTTGCCAGTGCATATTTCTTTGCCGGCAGATATCTCGTTACGCTGTTCCTTGATACTCCAAGCGCAGAAGCGTTAAAAAGCGGCATCGAATTTTTGCGGATTGTTTCACCGTTCTACTTTATCATATCCGCCAAACTTGTTTCAGACGGCGTACTGCGCGGAGCAGGAATGATGAAAAAATTTATGACAGCCACATTCACCGATCTCATTTTGCGGGTTGCTTTGGCAATGACGTTATCTCGAACATCGCTCGGCTCGACCGGAATATGGCTTGCATGGCCTATCGGATGGAGCGTGGCGGCGGTACTATCATTTCTGCTTTATAGGAGCGGGGAATGGAAACATACGTAATGATGCACGGCGGCAGGGATTGCTCCCCACCGCCGTGCGCTATTATGCGTAAATCAGGTCATTATTGGCGATCTCCATTGCCGTTTCCCGTACTGCGTTCATCCGCTGCACCCAAAGAATTTGATTTTCTGCTTTGAGCGTTTCCGTAATACCTTCATTTTCGGCAAACTCATTTACCAGCCGAAAGAACATTTCCTCCGCCTGTTCATTGAGATCAGCGAGATAATCATTTAGTTTTCCGCTTGTCAGCAGTTCAGCGTAAACTGTTCTGCGGTGTTTTTTCAGATACCGCAAGTGCCGTTGTCCCCATACCCCTATTGGACGCTGTTCCGGCTTGTCATCACCGGCAATGAGGTAATAATCTCCGACCAACTCGTATTTCAGCCCGGTGCGTTCATCCGTGATGTACTTTTCCATTATGCGTCCTCCTTCACGATAACCCGCAGTTTCTTTGTCGGAGCATCAATGATTTTCAGTATCAGTTCATTGACGTCCTCAATCGGCTTGTCATCGTGGATGTACTCATTCCGAGCTGTCATAAGGCACCCGACCAGCAATCTGTGCTCAAAATCGTCCAAATAGAAATATTTTCGTTTCTCTTTCATAGCTATCGCCTCCTTGTGCCTATATTGTAGGCGAAAGAGGGCTATAAATCGAATGTGTGGATTAACAGATATAGAAAAACGCTCAGAAAGGCAAAAATGCTATTCTCGGTATTTCTTTTTGTCCACACATTCGTTTTTCCTTTTTTCATCGATTACAATATAACCACAAGGAGGCGATGAACTTGAAAACCAAACGAAAACGCATCTATTTAGATGACTTTGATCACCGACTACTGGTTGCATGTCTTGTGACAGCTCGGAATGAGTACATCCACGATGACAAGCCGATTGAG
>JAZUDZ010000047.1:0-34874 GCA_045639905.1 Acutalibacteraceae bacterium | reverse complement strand
AAACGATATTTGTGTGGATAGCCCACATGGAATAACAGCCGTCGGGCCGACGGTGGTTGCTCAGATAAAAATGAGAAGCTCCCACTTCTATATAGCTTTGCTATTTAAGTGGTGAGAGTAGGTCACTGTAAACATCCTCGTTGCAATTATATGTTCGGCCAAACACTCTCATTTCACTTCGTTTTGGATAACGCTCGTCTATCATGGTATATTGGTATTCTTCCGCGGAAAGTGACAGTAATTCTTTTTTTAGTGCGATTTCCGGGCTTTCGTCCGGGAAAAGAGCTGCAACAGTATATCTGTTTGTGTTTTTAATATTTCTTTTTTCATCTACTTGCCGGTCAATCTGAAAAGTGATTTTAGCTCCGTTTTGTAAAGCATATTTCAGTTTGGAAATATATGCTTCCACTTCCGGTTTTGTTTCTATTCTTTTCCATTCCATATACGCATTTCCTCGCGTGGTATCATTTGATACCGATATTATTATAGCTTATTTTTTTGTTTTTTGTCAATATTCACTGGACAAAAATCCAATTTTGCAGTGTTTTTCAAGTTGTTTCAATTGTATAATATCATAGCTAATGTCCGAAAAATAGGACACGACGGTGGTGCTCGTTAAGAGCTTTTTGTTGGCGAAAGTGAGACAGAGTAGAAAAAAGCAGGTACAAAACTTTTGTTTTGTACCTGCTTTTTGCAATATTTGTATTCGGTGGTCATCAATACCCGTTTGCAAAGATGGGATGGGCTTCACCGGTATTCTGGTCAATGGCAAGATGCTCATCGACTTTAAGGAGGATATGGGTGTTCATGGTATCTTGTAAATATCCGTTTCCGATGGATATTAATAGATGACCGGTCGTGCAGTCGATATAGGTTTCCATCCAAATTCCTCCCGGTTTTTAGCGGTGAAACAGTCCGTAATACGGATTGCCGATATCAAAGGCAATCAAATAAACGGCGATGAAAGCGAGGGCACACGCCAAAAGAGATAACGTGACGGCCAAGGCCCAGGAAGGTACCCGTTTCCGATTTTGTTCCGCATCCTTGCGATAGTGTTCGAGAGCCTCGTGAGCTTGCTCTAAACGAGTGTCTTTTTCTTTGATGGTGTCATTCAAGTGCTCGATTTGTTGATCTTTAAAACGAGCTTCCACTTTGAGTTCCGACAGCTGTTTCACAAACTCGGCTTCCTCGTCGGTTGTGAAAGTATGATCGATACCGAATACGGCGTCGATGGAAATACCGAGCACCGCACAAATGTAGCCGGTGGTATAAATCGTGGTGGCCTTGGAGCGTTCGGAAAAGAAATTGTTCACGGTGTTGACGGAGAAATCCTCTATGCCGAAACGCTCGGATATGTGATCGCAAATATCCTGATTTGTCATACCAAGACGGGTTTTGGCTTCCTTGCACATGTCCTTGATACGGGTGTGGACGCTGACGGAGCCGCCTTCTTCTAATACTACGCGTTCTGCCATGGATTGTCTCCTTTTCTTATCGGTTGGAAGAATTTACAAAATGACACCAACATCTTCCGATTTTCAATAGATTGGAAGATATGGCAATTTCTTTGGAAGAAATTGGGTTGTGATTGGAAAGCACCTGCCTGTATGCTGTGGTTAACAAAGAGAACCGATGAAGAAACGGTGACAGGAGGTGAGTCCCATGTAATATTCGGTGTCTGTATATTTATTATATCAAACGAAAAAGCGGAAACGCAACAAAAAATCATATACATTAGGAGGAAAACATTATGAAAGAACTTAAATTATATCGTTGCGAACGTTGTGGCAATTTGATTTGCATGGTGGAAGATTCCGGTGTCACGCCGGTATGCTGCGGAGAGAATATGAAACTTCTTTCCGTTAACACGCAGGATGCGGCCGCCGAGAAACATGTGCCGGTTGTGGACCGGGCCGGAGAACTGGTTTACGTCGTGGTGGGAGAGATCGAACATCCCATGCTGGAGAACCATCATATTGAATGGATTGTTCTTATGACCGATCTTGGCTTTTATGTCCGGTATATCCGTCCCGGCTGGCCGCCGAAAGCCCATTTTACGGTCGCCCAGAACGAGACGATTTTAAGGACGTATGCATACTGCAATATGCACGGACTTTGGATGACGACGGAAGAAAAATAAGACGGAAGAGATTACGATGGGAGGGAACTCTATGAAGACACTGCAAAAAGTAAATACCTTTGCCTTTTGTGCAATGGTTTTGGTGAATTTCCTCGCGAATGTCATTCCCTTTGGTGGCAATACGACCGGAGAGGTGTCGGCGGCGTACCCGAACCTGTTTACGCCGGCTCCCATTACCTTTGCCATCTGGGGTGTCATCTATCTGCTTCTCGGTCTCTTTGTTTTGTATCAGTGGGGGATATTTGATAACGGAGAGCACAGCGACAGGGTGCGACAGCAGGTCGGATACTGGTTTGCCGTCAGCTGCCTTTTGAATATCGAATGGATTGTGGCCTGGCATTTCCATGCGATTTTCCTGTCTTTGATCGGGATTGTATTCCTGCTCTTCTCCCTTATAAAAATCGAAAGTTCCGTTTCCCGCCGGAGCGGAGGTTTCTTCAAGAGAATGTTTGCTTATGCAGGCTTTGATATATATTTTGGTTGGATTATCGCTGCGACCCTTGCAAACCTGAACGTGTTTTTGGTCAGCATCGGAGGGACAAATCAATTCTTTGAAAAAGAATTCTGGGCCACTTTGATGATTTTGATCGGAGCCGTCATTGGCTTTGTGGTGATTATGAAAATGCAGCGATGGGTTATCGGACTGGCCCTAACTTGGGCCTACGGAGGTATTTTTATGAGACATTTGACAGACGTTGGGACATCCCGCACACATTGGTTTGCAATTGGTGCTGCCGCTATCGGTATGGCTGCCCTTATTTGCATCACCGTGGTTTCTGCCATGCGCAGGCACCGGATGTGTCAAGTTTCCGAAACGTGTGACGATTGTGAAATAGTCGAAAACGAGTGAAAACCACGTTTTATGCCGGGGGAGAAACCCGGGTAAATTCCTTGTTATGCTGCTATCTTGGCTCCTTTCATAGCGGCTGAAAATATACGAGGCCGGTCAAACGACAAATTTGTCGCTTGGCCGGCTTTCTCTTTTTAAAATAAACTCGAATAACAAAATGTGCTAAAAATGGTACAGACCGGGGGTATAAAAATGAGTATAATAAGCGATAAGGAGGGATTATATATGAATACAATATTAACTTGTCCTAATTGCGGTAAAAAATGTCAGGTGAACAGCGAAAACTTAAAAGAAGGAGTCGGAATAGTTTGCCCCGGATGTGGACAGAAATTTTTCTATCATGAGCCGGAAGCTCCGACACCGGTCGTCCCGGAACCGGCTCCGCCGTATTATCCGCCTTATACTCCAATCAGCACTTCGAAAAAGTCAGAAGGCTTTTTTGACGAAACGAGTGACCGGTGGATTCGGATATTCAAAGGGCTTTGTGTTGCGGAGTTTATTCTCTTTGTTGTTATCGGTGTTATTTGGGCAATCGGATTGACCGGCCTTTTTGTCGGTGTTTCCGGTAATCCTGTTTTAAAAATATTGACACTGGTTATATTGGTTGTTGTCGTTGTGCTGATTGCTTATTTTGCTCTTGCTATGAATATGCTGGTTATTCAGCTTCTGAAAAACATTCAAACCATTCGTAGGGAAACAGAAGAAATTAACAGGAAAATGAACCTGTAATTTCAGAAAACATACCCCCCAAAGCATGCATACTTTGGGGGCCTCGTTGTTTCCCGTACTTTTTTCTTTTTGAAAAAATGCTACAACATTCGCTTGAATGATTTTGACAGTGACAAAACTACAAAAAAGAACACAGAAGTGATATAATAAACAAAAACATAGTAACAGTTTATAAGTCCTTTGAAGGGGCAACGCAGAATATGAAGATTTTTATACTTGTTTCATTCGTTGTTATAGCACCAATAATTGTTGTAATAATTCTAGTTAATTTAATAAGAAAAGGGAATCTTCCCCTCGTTGGAATCGGGGGAAAAACGAGCGGGAAGACGAGGAGAATCCTTTGCCACAGACCAAATAAGACACGTTCTTCGAGAGGACGATGTACTTCTTACAAATGTTGAAATTTCATTTGATGGAAGAAGGACAGAACTGGATAATCTTATCATTAACAAGTACGGAGTTTTCATCATTGAGGTAAAAAATTATAAAGGGAGGCTTCAAGGGACAGAAGACGATTACGAATGGAAAAAATACAAAGATGATGGATACGGAAATACTTTTCTGAAGAACGTCAAAAATCCTATTAGGCAGGTAAAAAGACAAGTTTGTCTTTTGGCTAAGAGTTTAGACTATTATGGTGTGCATGTTTGGGTAAAAGGCTATGTGTTGTTTGTTCAAGGAAATAGCCCGGTTCAAAGCGAATATGTTCTTTCAAGTTTAGACGATATAGATAGGGTCATACACACATTCGAAAAAAATAGACTAACGAAAACGCAGACAGCAAAAATAGTGGAGTATTTGAAATAGTCAAGGGACAATAAAAAGCACAAAAAGCGCTTGAGGGCTTGGTTTGTGCGTAAGGAAAAGGAGTTTGTTATATGAGTAAGGACTTTGATGCTGGGAAAGAAATGCTGAATGGCTTTAATACAGCGTTTATTAATCAATGTTCAATGTCAAATTTGGCATATAAACCAGAGTTCTTATCAAACAATCCTGCGACGGGGAGAAAGGTTCTCGTCTCAATTGAACAGGAATTGACAACTTGTGATGAATTTAAAATCAGCGTGGCTTTTATTACAAAAAGCGGAATTACTCCTTTTCTTCAAACCCTAAAGGATTTGGAGAAAAAAGGGATTCCCGGTAAGATTTTGACCACGGATTATCTTACATTTAGTGAGCCGGAAGCATTGGAAAAATTAGCGTCTCTTTCGAATGTGGAGCTTCGGATGTTTCGCACTGTCAACGAAACAGGAGGGTTCCATACGAAAGGATATATTTTCAGGAAAGAGGAAATATATCAGATCATAATAGGTAGTTCCAACCTGACTCTAAACGCAATTTCCAAGAACCGTGAGTGGAACGCAAGACTTGTTGGAACTAAAGACGGAGAATTCACACAAAGTGTTCTTGATGAATTTGAATCATTATGGTCAGATTCTCACACTTTGCAATATGAAGAATTTATAGATCAGTACCGGACAGATTTCCTTCGGGGCAAAATGATTCGAGAACAGCGCAAGCAAGCTCTTCAAGAAGATATAATAGAGTTGGACCGGTATCAACTTGTCCCTAACAAAATGCAAGTTGATTTTGTAAAAAATGTTATGGAGCTTCGTTCCAGCAATGTAAATAAAGCTCTCCTTATCAGTGCCACAGGAACAGGAAAAACGTATGCTTCTGCTTTTGCGGTGCGTGAAATGCAATCTCCGCGGGTGCTCTTCGTTGTGCATAGAGAGCAAATTGCCAAGCAAACTATAAAAAGTTATAAGAAAATATTTGGTTCGTCCCATTCCTATGGATTGGTTTCAGGCTCCAGCCGTGAATTGGACGCAGATTTTGTGTTTTCAACAATGCAGATGATGACCAAGCCTCAAATTCATGAGAAGTTTCGTAAAGATGCGTTTGATGTGATTATTCTTGATGAGTGTCACCGCTCCGGTAATGACAGTTATCAGCGTATTATGGAGTATTTTGAACCACGGTTCTGGCTTGGAATGACGGCGAGCCCGGACACAAATCAATATGATATTTATTCAATTTTTGATCATAATATTGCTTATGAGATACGTCTTCAGCAAGCGCTTGAAGAAGATATTCTCTGTCCGTTTCATTATTTTGGAATAACGGATCTCGAAATTGATGGCCAGGTTTTTGACGATAAGACTGGTGTTAGCAATTTTACAAATCTGGTTTCGGATGCTCGTGTGGATTATGTTATCGAAAAAGCGGAGTATTTTGGTCACAGTGGCGATCGTGTCAAAGGCTTGATTTTCTGTAGCCGTAAGGACGAGGCTTATCAACTTTCCCAGAAATTCAATCAGAAACGAAAAAAAGATGGCACGTTCTATCGTACGGAAGCTTTGACGGGCGAGGATGACCAACGTCGCCGGGAAGAAGTTTGTACGAGGCTAACAGACGACACTTCAGAAAATCCAATTGATTACATTTTCACAGTTGATATTTTTAATGAGGGTGTGGACTTGCCTGAAATCAATCAGGTCATTATGCTTCGCCCAACAGAGTCGCCGGTTGTCTTTATACAGCAGCTTGGGCGTGGACTTCGGAAGTCTGATGATAAGGAATATGTTGTTATTCTTGACTTTATTGGAAATTACATGAATAACTTTATGATTCCGATTGCTCTTTCTGGTGACCGTAGCTACAACAAGGATACTATGCGCCGGTATATTCGAGAGGGTTCTCGTGTTATCCCAGGCAGTTCTACAATTCATTTTGATGAGATATCCAAAAAGAGAATATACGCCTCTATCGATACCGCAAGCACAAGTGATATGAAGCTGATCCGTGAATCGTATCAAGCTTTGAAGTATAAGCTGGGAAGGATTCCAACCATACTGGATTTTAAAAAGTATGGCTCTATTGATGTGACTAAAATTTTTGATAAGTGTGGGTCATATTACTCATTCCTGAAGAAATATGAGAAAGAATATCAGGTGACGCTTTCGTCACAAGAAGAGTCAGTGATTGAATACATGTCTCGAAAAGTAGTTCAGTATAAGAGAGTGTATGATTTAGCGCTTCTTCAGAAACTGGTGGTTGAATGCAAGGATAAAGTATGTAATTATGCAGCATTCATGAGCAAAGAATACGGCTTGACGCTTTCACCGGTTATTGAAGAATCTGTTGCAAACAACCTTGCAAATGGATTTTCGAAGGAAGAAGAGAAAAAACGATTTAAAAACTGTGTGCTTGTTGAATTAGATTCAGACGGTTCATATCGTTTGTCTTTGGATTTTAGAAATTTACTGAGAAATCAGGAATTCAAATCACTGGTTGAAGATTTGATTGCCTATGGTATTGAAAAATACAGCGAGGAATACAGCAAGCCTTATCGTGAAACCAGTTTCCAGCTTTACCAGAAATACACCTATGAAGATGTAGCTCGATTGCTTGGATGGAAGAAAAACCCCAACGCCCAGAACATTGGCGGATACTTCTACGATGCAGACACGAAGACGCTTCCGGTCTTTATCAATTATGACAAGACGGAGGATGCTATTGCCTATGAGGATCGTTTTCTTTCGGAAAACCTGTTAGTAGCACTTTCAAAGCATCCTAGAAAGATTACTTCTGGCGATGTGAAGCATATCTATAAGAGGGGCCCAGAAGAACAGGATAATCATATTTATTTGTTTGTTAGAAAGAATAAGGACGATAAAGAAGCAAAAGAGTTCTATTTTCTTGGAGAAGTATTTGCCGAAGGGGAGCCAAATCCGATTCATATGGAGAAAACGAACGATGACGCATTTGAAATTTTATATCGTTTGGATGTCCCAGTTCGAAGTGATATATACGACTATATTGTAAGAGATTGAGAGGAAAAACCGTGAAAACAATTCGCGTTGTTGCTGCCGTGATAAAGGACGGTAATAGGATTTTTGCAACCGCCAGAGGCTATGGGGATTTTAAGGGCGGATGGGAATTTCCTGGAGGAAAAATTGAACCAGGAGAAAGTCCTGAGCAGGCACTTATTCGTGAGATTAAAGAGGAATTGGACACAGAAATCACGGTTGGAGATTTAATCGATACCATTGAATATGATTATCCAAAGTTTCATCTTTCTATGGATTGCTTCTGGTGTGAGGTGGTTGCCGGTAGGCTTGTCCTGAAGGAAGCAGAAGCAGCTAAGTGGTTAAGTAAAGATGAGCTTGGTATGGTACAGTGGTTACCTGCAGATATTACATTAATTGATAAAATACGTGAAGTTTTATAGGAGGATATGTAATACATGTTTACAAGAAATTTGATTGTTGTTTATAAGGAAAAAGACGAAGTATCACTTAATCAGCTAAAAAAGATGGTTGATACAAAGGATGACGATTCCGAAAATGGGACAATTGTTGGAACTGAGGATGGCACTGTAAAGGTTGTTGCTTGGAGTGAGAGAACGTGGCTGGATAATAAAAAAGCTGGAAATACAGGTGCTCTTGATGATAGAATTTTGTTCTTGGGCGATATAAAAGGTGTAGACAAATTGATACCTACGCTTGATATTAAATTTAACAAGTATGGTGTGTCATATGGATTTTCTGGTAAGCAAGCAGCAGTCATGATTGACGCTAAGCCATTGCTTAAGAAAAAGAATTATGACGAATTTATCGAGGATTTAAAATCTGTATGTACAGCGACAACAGTTGAAGAAAAGAGAAACTTTGACTTTTGTGATAAAACTAAGAATATTAAAAACGGGGGAATGCGGGCAGCAGTCTCTGTGTTATTTGGGGCCATAGGAATGATAGCAACTGCTACAAGTTATGCGTTTGGGGATGTGAAGATTATGAGGAATCAGCAGTTTTTGTATGCAGTAGCGAAGTTATATCAGAATGATTTAGATTCCTTTATGAAGAACTAATGTGAAACGGGGATGTAGGTATGCCGGGAACATTTCAACAGGGATGGCAGTATTTTTCAAAGGCGGTAGAGGCAGAACTGGCAACCGATACCGGACAAAATTATTGCGCAAGCGTTGAATCAGCGATTGATACCTTTACAGAGGAAATGTATGAAATGGTTCAGCAGCATGGGAACCTTGGAACGGGACAGTGTAAGGGGTTTGTTGCTGAGTCGTGGCATGCGAGCACATTTAACATTGATGCAGCATTGCATGGCTCGTCCCATCGAGCCTTCGTAGATAAAAGCATTGATTTGGGTTCCGTAGATGTATCCACAAATTTTGGTAGAGACTTCAGCATGAAGTACATTGGAAGCGCAAAGAAGAGCGCTGATGCCCAGGCAAAAAATTATTATGACAATTATTATGAGTATCTGAAGAAACCTAGAAAAAGCGAGCCAATGTCCTTTGAGGAGTATCTTCAGAAATATGGTATAGAGAACAATCCAGAGAAATTGCTTAAATCGGTATATAGCGGTCAGTATCGAGTTATACCAAGAGGTCAGCTGGAAGAAGCAATGAAGCATCTAGAGACGCTGATGAAGATGGAAGAAGGAAAAGATGGAGCCAACAGAGCGCTGGTGTATGCAAATTATTTAGAAACATTGAAGAAGCTCACAGATAGAGTTTCTGATGGCGAGGGAGTAGAGTCTATACCCCTTGATAAAGAATCTGCAGAGGTAATAGTCAAGCTTTGCAGAGAAGGGGAGTTTAAGGCCGAGGATTTTGGCATTGATATTACTTCATTAATCACTACGGATTATATTTTACAACAGGCATTAAAAGCTGGGTATACAGCAGCAGTAATGTCGCTTGTTATGGAAGTTGCGCCAAAGGTATGCGAGGCTATTATTTATCTAATAAAAAATGGTGAGTTGGATTCAATACAGTTAAAGGAATTGGGATTCGCAGCGGTTAAAGGTACGGCACTAGGATTTGTTAGAGGGTACGTTTCTTGTGCTTTAACGGTTGCATGTCAATCTGGTAAACTTGGCGAACAGTTCGTGGGAATTCAGGGAAATGTTATTGCAGCAATAACTGTTTTGGTTATGGATACTGTAAAGAATGCATGGCTTGTTGCTTCTGGGAAAATGACTGGACGTGAAATGAGTGTAAAGACGGAGGATGCTGCTATTGTGACAATAGGTGCATTGGTCGGAGGCTCAATCGGTACTGCATTATTACCACAGCTGGCTGTTTTGGGTTACATGGTTGGAAGCTTTGTGGGTAGTGTTATTGGTAGTATTGTGGCAGAGGGAAAGAACGTGCTTATTATGGCATTGTGTGCTAATACTGGTATTACGTTGTTTGGATTAGTTGATCAAGACTACGCCCTTCCGGCGGAGATGATAAAAGGTTTAGGACTAAACGTTGTAGAATTAAAGACAATTGGACTTAAACAGAATGATGTTCACTACAATCAAGTTAAGTCAATAGAACTTAAAAGAAATGAAGTTCATACTATTGAATTCTTTACATTACGCAGAGGGGTAATTGGAGTGAGAAGACTGGGATATGTTTAGTGGGTTTTTGAATATTGTTAAGTCAGGACGTCCAGCTGCAACATTTGACGAAATCATCAACCATATGATTACAGATGCGTGGTATATGGTTTGTGAATACCGCTCAAATCTTGGACCTGCGGATACACTTGAAAAGCTTGTCTTTATGCTCAGGGGATTAGCGGCTTGAAATCCTCGGCGAAAACGCAAGAGATTCTAGATTTTCTTGCGGCGCTAAATTGAATATAAAAACCGTCAGCCTTGTCGACTGATGTTTACATAAACAAAAAGAAAGGAGCAAAAAAATGAAAACGTTTTTCAACACTAAACTCATTAGGTACTTGTCGGTCGTGTTAGCCACGACGATACTCCTGATCAACCTAAGTAGCGTTGCTCTGGCAGAAAGCGGCAAAAACATTGTGACGGGAAGGCTTTTTGAATTTGACAAAGACAGTGAATATGGATTTTCAAGTTCGACCGAAAGCAAGCCAACCGATGCCCAAAATACATACGGAGAGTTTTCCGTAAGCGGAAACGTAACCGAGGTTTTTTCAAAAAATGGGATTCCCGCATATCAGGTTGATAGCGGAAGTTTGACGTTGACATACTCATATGGCGATAAGCTCTTGAAAGCCGGAGAGGATGAGTGGCATCTTGTGGAAGATAAAAGCAAAAAGGTCGATCTCCTCTCTTTAGAGGGAAAAATCTTGAAAGGTGCTATTATTATTCAGACATCCAAAGATCAAAAAAACTGGGTAACTGTAGGAATCGGAACAAATGTGTTTGAAACTACACCTGTCAATACGGATTCTATGTATACCACTCAGGATATTCAGCTCACCAATGGATGTTTTTATAGGGTTACAGTTGCTTATGAATTAGCACGCAAAACTGAAGAGAGCAATTTCTTATTTATTAACACAGATAAATACGAATACAAAAAATGCTCAGAAGTTTATGATTTCTACGCTTGCACATCTTCGACTGTTCAGGAAGGGACAAATACAAACCAAAAATTCAATCTCGGATCTGCCGTCAGGTGCGAGCATTTTAAGGGATATGACGGTGAAAAGGCGATTGAAAAAGGCGACCCGCATTACGGCATCTCATTAGGCCAATTTTTTGTAAGCGGATACACCGACACCGCAGTAGATAAGGAGAATAACCAAGTATTTCTTAAAAACGTCGGCGATAAAGTTACACTGTGGTTTAACCTAAAAGAAAACATAAATGCCATTGGCGGAAATGCCAAAGTGACCGTCACCGCTGATGATAAAGGTTATGACCAATATTTTCAAACCACCCCGACAGATTTCGGCCGTGGAACCTTAATCATTCGATTCACGGATTATAATAACATATCATCGACACCCCAGATCTATACCAATTATCTTGAGGCAAATACGTCTGTCGGAGCGGACACAAAGGTCAGCCTTTTTGAAGAAGGCGACTATGAGGTTGCACTGGATTATGAGGTTACGGAAGATAAACTGATAGATTCCGAAGGTCACTATAGAATATTCTTCAAGTTTTCTATCAGAAACGGGAATTGCATGATTTATCCATTTGATCTCAAAACCGGAGATGAATTAACAAACAGTGCTATGACAGAAAACGGATTCCGTTTGGATTTGGCAAAATCCCGTTACTTAAAGGTTGTCGTCAAACGTGAAGTAATGGCAGAGAGTGCCGACGGGCTAGTTGAAGACACTTGCTTCAATGGACCTGCAAAAGACGGCGCTGAATATAAGGATGAAGGCATTTACACGATTACGGTTACTAATCAATATACAAATCAGCTTACCGTAAAGAAAATCTATGTTGGTACTAATAGTATCCTACGTGCATATATGACAACGGGTCTTTCTATCAAAGAAATCAATAATTTGGTTGATAATGGGGCAACCATTAACGCGGACGGTTCAATAAAAATGACGGCAACCGATCGGCAACCTCTTATTACCTCTACTCTCAACGAGATTAGCAATGATGAGGCCGAAAATGCAAATGACGGTTTCCCGAAAGGTATTTTGATTTCTCTTATTATCGCAGTTGTTCTTATTAGCGGTTTTGTATGTTTAATTGTTTTCAAGAAAAAGAAAACTAACATCATAGTTCCGGTAAATGAAGCCAACAACAATGCCGGAAACACCACCACTGAGTCAAACGGAGGTAACCAGGAATGAAACGAGTATTTGCGCTGATTCTATGTATTACACTCCTTATGACAGGCTGTGCTTCACAAACCGATGGCTCGAACAAGCGTGTTATAGAAAAAGATCCTATTGAAAGTCTTGAACTGAATTACAAAGGCTTGGATGATGAACTGCTTCTTCGACAAATTGAAGATGCTGTATACGCAGATACTATTGCAAACATTAATAGCGAAAAGTATGTTGTCGAGGATGTTCAAGCAATCTATATTTCTAAGGAATACATTGACGAAGTTATGTTCAATTCGCAATCCAATGTATTTTTTGGATACACGCTCGATGAGTTGAATTCTATCTTTCAGGGGA
The DNA here is from genome assembly GCA_045639905.1 of Acutalibacteraceae bacterium. GTDB lineage: Bacteria > Bacillota > Clostridia > Oscillospirales > Acutalibacteraceae > RGIG426. Next base: position 22,222 of record JAZUDZ010000047.1, on the reverse strand, counting down.
CACGTTACACCTTCACACTCGGAAATGACGGTCAAACAAATGTTCAAGAACTCGAAGAATTCGTCGATACTTCTACGGAAACAATCATTAAGAATGTTGCAATCGGGACAGGCGTCATACTCATTTGTGTGGTAATTACTGTTGTAACTGAAGGGGCAGGTGTTCCAGCCGTCTCTGCTGTTTTTGCAGCAAGCGCAAAGACAGGGGCGGTCATGGCCGGAGGTTCGGCTATCTTTGGCGGAGTCGGAGCGGGTATTGTAAGAGGAATCGAAACCGGTGATATGGATGAAGCACTTCAAGCAGCCGCAGTAAGTGGAAGCGAAGGGTTTAAGTGGGGTGCAATTTCCGGTGCAATCATTGGCGGAGGTAAAGAAGCGTTTGCTTTAAAAGCAGCCACCAAAAGCGGCTTAACCATGAGCGAGGCTGCTCTCATTCAAAAAGAAGCTCAACTTCCGATGGATGTAATATCTCAGTTTCACAGTTTGGAAGAATATGAGGTCTATAAATCAGCAGGCTTGAAAACTTTTATGGTAAACGGTAAGACTGCATTAATTCAAAATATCGATTTGAATTATGTCAGCGAGCTTCAAGACGGCACAAAAGTTACAAATCTCGTGAGAATGCAGCGTGGTCTGGCACCGCTCGATCCTGCAACGGGAAAAGAATACCAACTTCATCACATCGGTCAAAAGGTTGACGGTACTCTTGCAGTTCTAACCGAAAGTCAACATCAGGGAAATGCAGCTATTCTAAACATCGCAGGAAAAGAATCAGAAATCGATCGAAACGCTTTTGCAGCTATTCGCAAAGAGTTTTGGAAATATCTCGGTAATGCTTATGCGATAGGAGGAGTCCAATGATAGATATCATTGAAGCGATCAGGTCATTTGATGACTATATTGGCGGCACAGGCTGTAGTGAAAAACAGATACAGAAAGCAGAAAAACGGCTCAATCTGTTATTTGCCGAAGATTATAAAGCTTATCTTAGGGAAATAGGACTGGCATATTTTTACGGTCATGAGCTGACCGGAATCGGGAAAATTGATCGCCTTAATGTCGTTAATGTTACTGAAGAACAAAAATCTTTTACCCTCGAGATTCCCGACGAACTATATGTAATAGAGAATCTCGGTATTGATGGTGTAGTTCTTTGGCAATCTCAGGACGGTACAATTTACCAAAGTGTTCCTGGAAGTGCACTTCAAAAACAATTCAACAGCCTTTACGAATATATTCAATCCTTATAAAACAAAGGGCTTATCCCAAAAGGATAGGCCTTTTGTCGTTTCCCCCAAACGGAAGGATAACTTTTGGGGGAAATAAGGAAAACTATCGTATTGCCTTTGATAAATGCCTTAGAATAAAGAAAACGCTCGAAAGCGTACCGAATTATTACAGTTCGGAACGTATTCGAGCGTTCTTTTTTTATATCTAAAAACCGGTTGCCAAAACAGGAAAAAGTTCACAAGGGGCAAGTAGAAGAAACTTTTCCCCATTTTGCCGAAAAAGTCAGCAAAGGTTAGTAGAGGGCTTCTTTATGGATATAAAAACTCGGCTGATTTTTGTTTTTTCTCAAAAAAGTCCCCAATTGATTATTAGAGAAAGTTTTCCCAAATCGGCGAAAAAATTCAGCAATTGATAAGTAGATGAGAAAATTTTGAAATTCGGTTTAGTTTTGGCCGTTCCCGATGCCTACCAACTGGAGAAAAATATTTTCGGCATTTTCGAAAAAATCAGCAATTGGTTAGTAGAGAGAAAAATTCAAAAACATTGGTTTGCATGAGCTGAAAAATTCAGCAACTAGAGGTAGGAGTGGAATTTCCGTCAGGGGTAAAAAATTTTTTCAAAAATGATGCTATTTTTGCGCCCTTTTTCTCCAATGACGAGTAGAAAAGCGAATTTTCTGCTTTTGACAATTGAATAGCCGTTATCGAAACAGATATAAGCCTTTTAATTGTTGCTTGCATTTCAGCAATTTGTTTGCTTTTGTCTTCGTGTTCTTTTGTTGTTGATCCAGATCTTTCAATGGAAGATATATCGAATCGGGTTATTTTAAAGTCAAGAATATATCAGGAACGGTATTTTCTTTGGCAAAAGAGTCGTCAGATATCTCGGAAAGCACAAAAACATAACTTGGATAAAGCGAAACCGCATTCCTAATAACGGGAATGCGGTTTCGCTTACTTCATCTTAACCTTAATACAATCTGTGAATCCATCTTCATATCCTGCCGGCAGATAATCGACTTCCAGTGCGATATTTTCAATCAGCTTTTTTGAAATGTCATTCATGCTATCCAGCGCATTAAATCCGCCCATATAGAAGACACGCACTTGAGCATGACCGCTGTCTTCGGAATACTCAATGGTAATACGAATATTCGGCGATTCCAGTTTCGGCAGCAATGTTTGTACACAAAGCTCTTCAAAAACGGTTTGCGCACCGATGATGGTTTTCTGATCCATCATATGGCTGCGCCCGAATTCTTCAATTCGTGAGTTAATGCCGATGAAATCAAAGTCTTTGGACGTAATGGTTTCGTCAAAGAGTTTCAGACGTTTGACAAAAATGCGAGTACGCTCTTTTTGCGGATGATCGAAAATTTGCTCCGGTGTTCCTTCTTCAAAGATTTCGCCCTGGTCGATATAAAAGACACGGGTGGAAACATCCCGGGCAAATTTCATTTCATGGGTGACAATCATCATGGTTAGATCCCGATTGGCAAGACTCTTGATAACGGAAAGGACTTCACCGACCATGGTGGGATCCAGGGCAGAGGTCGGTTCATCGAAAAGAATGATTTCCGGATCCATGGCCAGGGTTCTTGCAATGGCCACACGCTGCTTTTGCCCACCGGACAGCTCGTCCGGGAACCGAAGAGCCTGATTGCCGAGACCGACTTGCCGTAGAAGCTCCAGTCCCTTCTCATAGGCTTTCTGGCGGGATTTGCCGAGAAGTTCCACCGGGGCTTTCATAATATTCTCGATGACGGTCATATTGGGGAACAGGTTAAAGGACTGGAAAACCATGCCCATTCGTCTGCGCAATAAATGAATTTGGCAGTCTTTGGCAGTGATTTCATCTCCGTCGATGAAAATGCGTCCGGCTGTCGGTTTTTCCAGCATATTGATGCATCGAAGAAGGGTAGACTTTCCGGTACCGGAAGGACCGATGATGGAAATGATTTCACCGCGTTTGATTTCACAGTTTATATCCTTAAGAGGAGTGGCTTCGGCATATTCTTTCCGTAAATGCTCAATCTTAATCATCGACCTTCACTCCTTTCGGCATACGGTTTTTGCGGTCCGGACGGACTTTGATTTCGATGGCCGTCAGGATACTTGTCAGGAGTGCCGCCAGCAGGAAATAGATGACGGCGGAAGCAATCAAGGGGAAGAACGCCTCGTAGGTACGGGAGCGGATAATATCACTCATTTTGGTGAGATCCTGAACGGCAATATAGCCGACGACGGAGGTCATTTTCACGAGAGAAATAAACTCACCCTTGTATACCGGAAGAAAATGCATGGCCGCCTGCGGCAAAATAATCTTGAAGAACGTTTGACTTTTGGTATAGCCGAGGGCAAGGGCTGCTTCCGACTGGCCGCGGTCGACACTGTCAATACCGGTACGGAACATTTCACAGACATAGGCGGCGAAGTTTAAGGAGAAGGCGATAATCGCCACAACGGTTCCGCTGATTCCGGATTTGGCCAAAACCAAATAGAACAAAATCATCAAAAGAACCAAAACCGGTGTTCCCTGTAAGATGCGAATGTAAACGGTGGTAAAACCGTGGATTAGTTTGTTATTCATACGGCGGAGCATACAAAGGATAAAGCCGAGAAGCGTGCCGAACAAAGCGGCAAAAACGGAGATTTCCAGCGTTGTCAAAACACCTTGTACGATGAGTTTCCAGCGACGTTCCACAATAAAGGTGCGTTTGAAGCTTTCTCCGAGACCGGCAAAAAAGCTCTTCTCCTCGACCGTGTCCCGAACCAAAAACAGAGGATAGGAGGACAGATAGGGCTCGGTGAAGGTGAGGCTTTGCTTTCTCTCTTCCGTCACGGAAATAAAGCCGGCTCCCATATCATACACACCGGAAGTAACGCCACTCAGCATGCCGGCAAAATCCACGATTTTGATGTCCAGCTTGTAGCCGTATTCTTTGCTGAAACGGCAGAGAAGATCCATTTCAAAGCCCACCGGCTGGCCGTTCTTTATGTAACAGGACGGAGCCGATTCCGCATAGATGGCCAGTTTGATGGTTCCGTTTGGACCTTCGGTCGGATATTCGAGAACCTGGCGTTCTTCATCCGTGCCGCTCCACAAATCCACCATATCGTCCATACTGCCGTCGGCTTTTACTTTACCGATAAAGGCATTAAAATTCTTTTGCAGGGTTTTGTCAAACTCACTGGAACCTACGATAAAAGCGGTTTCGAGCGGATCACCGACCTGCTCATCCAGGTATTTGAGTCCTTCTGTGTGGGATGCAAGATATTTGGCGACGGGCCCGTCGTCCAAAAAGCCGTCTACCTGTCCGTTTTGTGTGGCAAACAGAAGGTCCGTTACCGTGTTAAAGTAGATAATATCGGCTTTCGGCATGTACTTTTCATAATACTGGTCGATAATCATACCCGTAACACAGCCCATGGTTACGCCTTCGGCATTAAAGTCCTCTATGCAGGTGATGGTGCGAAGATCGGCGGGATCCGGTCGGTCTTCGCCGGAAGTCTCTGCCGATGCTGCCGTCGGCAGCATGCAAAGAAGCACCAAGAGGCACGAGAGTATATATGGAATTTTTCGCATGGTATCACATCCTATGGAGCAAACTACTTAAATCGTTCGTGACATGGAAACGGATTCGGCGTTTTCTGCAAGACCGTCTTTGCCAAAGCCTTGCTTTTCCCAAAAGGTAATGGTTTCTTCACTTGCGGCGGGACACACTAAGCGAAGGTTTTTAAATCCCCGGGCTTTCATGGTGGCTCGAATGTCGGCGAAAATTTGGGAGCCGATTCCTTTATGCTGTTTGTCGGCATCCACCGTAAACCAGCCAATGAAGGCACTGTCTTTTTCCGGATAGCCGCAAATCAGATCCAAAAGGGCTATGAGCTTTCCTTTTTCATAGAACCCGACGAAGAATTTCTGAGAGGCTTCGGCACCGCCCGGAAGTTCACTGATGACTTCGGTCAATCGTTTTTCGGACGGGTGCTCGCCGATATTGCGGTAGTATTGAATATTGGAGCGGCATAGATTATAAACATCGGAAATATCCTCTTCCGTAATACGTTCCACATCATAGTCGGCGGAAAGTGTTTCAATGTTAAACGACGATTCGTCTTTCTGCTCCGATTCATAATCAATTGCCGTACGGAACTGGGTTTCGTACAGTTCCCGATAGGTTCCGTTCAGCGCCAGAAGCTCTTCGTGTGTTCCCTGCTCGGCAATAATACCGTCTTTTACGACCAGAATCCGGTCTGCTTTCAAAATCGTTGACAGACGGTGGGCAATCACCAAACTGGTGCGGTCTTTCATCATGATTTCCAGGGCATCCTGAATGGCATTTTCGGAAATACTGTCAAGGGCGCTTGTCGCTTCATCCAGTATGAGAATCTCGGGGTTTTTCAGGATCACACGGGCGAGAGACAAACGCTGTTTTTCACCACCGGAAAGTTTGAGTCCCCGGTTGCCGACTTCGGTATTGTATCCATCCGGCAGAGACAAAATGAGATCGTGAATGCTTGCCATTTTGCAGGCGTTTTCGATTTCTTCCATGGTCACGTCATTCTTGGCATATTTGAGATTGTCAAGAATCGTTCCGTTAAAGAGATAGGTTTCCTGGGATACGAGACCGATTTTTTCACGGAGATACGCAAGGTCAAATTCCCGGACATCCACACCGTTTATACTGACGCTTCCTTTATCGACATCGTAGAGACGAGGAACGAAGTTGACAACGGTGGATTTACCAGAGCCGGACGGGCCGACAATGGCATACATTTTTCCGCCCGGGACCGTGAAGTTGACATCGGACAGGATTTGTTTTTCGGGTGTATAACTGAAAGCCACATGATCAAAAACAATATCCTTGTTTTTGACATCCGGTTTCTTTGCGTTTTCGGGAGATGTAATCGTGTTTTCCCGGTCGAAATAATCAAAAATACGGGAGAAAAGGGCAAGAGAGCGGGTGAAATCAACCCCCACGTTCAAAAGGGATTCAACCGGACGATACAACCGGTTGATAAGGGCAACGGTTGCCGTAATGGTACCGACCGTCAGGGCGCTGTCCCAGTTTTTGATGATGAGCATACCGCCCGTAAAATAAATGAGAAGAGGTCCGATTTGGGTAAACATTCCCATGACAACGCGGAACCAGCTTCCGCTTCGCTGCTCTTTCATGGCCGTCTGTGCCACTTCGTCATTGATCCGCGCGAAATTTTCAGACTCTTTTTTCTCACGGGTGAATATCTTCACAAGGAGCGACCCGCTGACGGAAAGAGTTTCGCTGATGACCTGGTTCATCTCGTCCCGTTTTTTCTGTCCTTCCGTTAGCAGCTTATACCGTGTCTTTCCGACGGACTTGGTCGGGAGAATCAAAAGCGGAATGACAATGATTCCGACAATGGCAAGCTTCCAGCTCATGGTAAACAGTGCAACAAAGGTCGTAACGACGGTTGCAATATTGGAGACAATCGAGGAGAGAGTTCCGGAAATGACGGAACTGACACCGGAAATATCGGTATCCATACGGGTGGTAATTTCCCCTTGCTTTTCCGTTGTGAAAAAGGAGTGCGGCATATTGATGAGATGCTGATACATCTGGTTGCGCATGTCACAAATGATGCGCTGGGAAATCCAGGCGTTGATATAGTTTTCCAGGATTCCGATAACCTGACTGATTGTGAGTGTGCAGAACGCCGCAATGAGAAGCTGAATCAGCAGGTATAAATTTTTCCCGACAAGGGCCTCGTCGACAATTCTTCCCGTAATCAGGGAAGGGAACAGTCCGACAACGGCGGAAAGCAGGATTGTTATAAATACCAAAACAAACTGTGGGGCATAAGGCTTTAGATAAGACAGAATCCTCTTGAGCAGGGATTTCGTTATCTTCGGCATATTGTTTTTTTCTTCTTCGGTCAAAAAACCTCGCGGTCCGAGTGAACGCATACCACCAGCCATATAGACGCTCTCCTTCTTTGTCGTATTTCTTGCTTTTTCAACGGTTCAAAGGTATTCCAGAAGTTCTTTGTTTAGTCTATCATAGCAACGCATAACCTTCAAGTGATTCCTGAAAAGTTAAGGACGGAAGAAATAGTATTATTTTGCCGTTCCCAAGGAAAATATAGTCGACATTTATAGTTGGTATATGATATAAAGTTGTAAAGGTAGGTATTACAACCCACCCGGTTGGAAGAAGGTCTTTCTAACATTAAATGACGAATTATATGGTAAAGTGAAAGAAGAGGCCGAGTCTGTCGGAATGCCACTCTCACAGAACATCACATATCTGCTAAAGCTTCAGGCTGCTCCGACAAATGAAGCTCGGAAGGATAGCGACGACATAAAAGTTCTGTTTGAGTATTTGGCCAGGTCTCTTGAAAACCAAAAAGCAGGTGTGCCTTTTATTGTTCAACTCTTTTTGTAAACTCACCCTATAACTGGAGCTTTTTCTCGGCGGCTACGAAGCGAATGCTCGGCCGAAAATTGGCGACACTAATCAGTGAACACCCGGGAAAGTACACCCTTGTGTCAATAACGGGTGGTACCAAACACTACCAAAAAATCAAGGAGGAAAAACAGTTATGACAATAGCAAAATTCCGAAATGATATTAAGTTTTTTGAAGGGAAAAAGTCAAAAACGGATGAAATCATTCTTTCCGGTCTTGGACAGAACACCGGCGGATATTTTGACGATATTCCGAAACTCTTTAACGAAAATTTGCAGTACAATCATTGTCAGTTTTCATATCTGGGGCACAAAAGATATGCCGACAAACAAGACAAAGTCGTGAATTTTTCATATTTGAGATCGCCCAATATAATCAGCTTCATTGCTGAGGTGGCCGGGATAAGCGAGGAGACCATCGCGGATGCATGGAAGATTATTGTAGAATACGAGAAAGATAACAACTTGATTGGCAGTACGGAAAAGAATGGTAACTATGTTTGGGGCAAGAAAGACAAGGACGGGAGCGTTTTAGGACGTTTCAAGAATGCCTTGGATTACAAAATCGTTTGCTCATTAATCAAAGAAAAAAACAGCTTGGATGAGGTACGTGAAGAACTGAAACGGCATGCGCAATAAGTAATTTGCTTTGACATAGGGAGGCAGGTTAAATGACTTATTTATGGTTGCAAGGGTCTAAGCTGATTTAAGCGTCCAAAAACTAAACAAACGCAGTCGTACGAGCAGGTTTTAAAAAAGCGGCGGAGAGAAATCTCCGTCGCTTTTGTGAACCATGAATTGTCAGTCTTGGCAGAACACACGCACGCTGCCGTCGGTCAGGAGGTCGTTATCCTTGCCGATTGTTACCTTTTTCCATTCGGCACTCGTGCCGGCATAACGGATTTCGGTCAGAGAGTTGCAGGTTTCAAACGCTTTGTCTTCAATGTTCGTAAGACTTTTCGGCCAGCCGAGTTTTTGCAGATTTTCACAAGAAAACAAGCCGGTATCGCCGATGGCGGTCAGCCCCTCGCCGATGTGGAGTTCTTTCAGGTTTTTCGCCAGGCTCATCGCATAGTTGCCGATCCGCTCAGTCCCCTGCGGCACGGTGTATTCGGTTCTGTCCGAAGCGCACGGATAGCAGAGCAGGGTTTTGCCGTCTTTGGTGAACAACACGCCGTTTTCCGCTTTGTAGTTGTTATTTTCGGCGGCAACCTCAACAGAAGTCAATGCATAGTTCCAGAAAATCGCGCCCTCCTCAATCGAAGAAACCGAAGCCGGAATCACGATTTTTTCGAGCGTGTTCGTGGTTTCGATCGCATCTTTCCGAATGGTCGTGACGGTGTTCGGGACTTCATACTGGGTATCCCGTTTGTCCGCAGGATAGTTGATGAGCGTGGTGATATTCTTGTCGAAAAACACACCGTCCACAGAGGCGTAACGGGGGTTGTTTTCATCTACGGAAAATGCCGCGACAAACATATTCGAAAACGCACCGTCTGCGATTTCCGTCAGCGAAGCGGGGATGAACACCGTGTTTTCCTTAAACGCCGAATGGAACGCCTCAAAACCGATATACAGCATCCCCTCCGGGAAGGTAAACCCATTTTCGCTGTGAAGCAGGTCGTTGTAGAACGCCTTGGCACCGACATATTTAAGCGAGGCGGGGAAGTTGACGGTGCGCAGCGCAATGCAGTAGAAAAATGCATTTTCGCCGACAAACTCCACCGCTTGGCCGAGTTTTACCTCTTGGAGTGCCGAAAATCCGTAAAACGCGGCGGCACCGACAGAGGTGATTTCGTCACCGATGACAACCTTTTCCGCTTCGCCGTTGTATTTGTCCCATGCGGGAGCGGCTTCGGCGTAATCCATCATCGGGCCTTTGCCGGAGAAGATGAGCGTTTTCGTTTGGGAATTGTAGTCCCATTTGAGGTCGTCTTTTGTGAGCCCCGTGTATTGCTTTTCAAGGTCTTTTACAGCATCGTTTTGGCTATTGCCGGCCGAGGAAACGATGTTTCCTGTGTCGGATGTGCCGTTTTCGTTGCTTCCGCTGCCGCACGCCGTCAAAGACAACGCGAGCAACAGGCAAAGAAGCAGTGCAAGAAATTTTTTCATAAAAACCGTCCTCCTTTTTTGTTGGGATATGAAGAGTATAGCATAAAATGAGGGAAATGGAAAGAAAAGCGGTGGAGACGTGGTCTCCGATTTGTTGTGTGGCTTAATTAGGGCCTTACTTCAAATCACGTCCAAAAGCGTCTCGCACCCATCATTACTTTGTACCTGACCGTGAGACGGCTGCTCATTAAAGGGCTACTGTCATTCCGGAGCAAAGTCATCTATGGAAGAATCGATGCAATCAATATTGGCAGGATTCCGGAGAAGGTAATTGTATAGTTTTTTTTGTTGCAGTCAGCGAAGGATTCACCTATTGTTGACTGCGGCTTTCTATATAAAAGTGTGATATATCCGCAAGAATTCTATATAATAATGTGATTACCTTGACTTTTCAAAAGATTTAGGTATAATAAAAGTGTGATTATTTACACACAATTATCAATAATAATGTGATTGGCGGTACTGATATGGAAAGATTTATTATGAACAAACTGGTGGAATGGAAAAATTCCCCGTATAGAAAGCCGCTCATCCTCAAAGGCGTGCGTCAGGTTGGCAAGACCTGGCTTTTGAAGGAATTCGGGAAACGCTATTACGAGAATACGGCATACTTTAACTTTGACGAGAACGAAGAGTACCGACAGTTCTTTGAAACCACAAAAGACATAAAGCGTATTTTACAGAATCTTATTTTGGCCAGCGGACAAAAAATAGAACCCGGCACTACACTTATCATATTTGACGAAGTTCAGGATTGTCCTAATGTCATCAATTCTATGAAGTACTTTTGCGAAAACGCACCGGAGTATCATATTGCCTGTGCCGGATCCCTTTTGGGAATTGCTCTTGCGAAGCCGTCTTCCTTTCCTGTCGGGAAAGTCGACTTTCTGCAGGTTGATCCGATGACATTTTCGGAGTTTCTGCTGGCAAACGGAGATGACAACCTTGCAGCATATCTTGAAAGCATTGATACGGTTGAACCTATCCCTGATGCATTCTTCAACCCGCTGTGCGAAAAGCTGAAGATGTACTATGTGACAGGAGGTATGCCGGAGTCTGTTCTTATGTGGACGGAGGCAAGAGATGTAAACGCCATGCAGAATGCCCTGTCCAATATCATCAGTGCATATGAGCGCGATTTCGGAAAGCACCCGAATACAAGCGAATTTCCAAAGATCTCGATGATCTGGAAGTCCGTTCCCTCACAGTTGGCAAGAGAAAACAAGAAATTCATATACAAGGTTGTCAAGGAAGGTGCAAGAGCCCGTGAGTACGAGGATGCACTCCAGTGGCTTGTTGATGCCAGATTGGTTTACAAGATTTACCGCAGTTCGACACCGGGTTTGCCTATTGCTGCATATGACGATTTATCTGCATTCAAAATCTATCTTGTTGATGTTGGCCTCCTCAGACGATTGGCCCAACTGGCTCCCACTGCTTTTGGTGAAGGGAATCGGTTGTTTACGGAGTTCAAAGGTGCTTTGACGGAAAACTTTGTTCTTCAGTCTTTAATTCCTCAATTTGAAGTTACACCGCGTTACTGGAGCCAGAACAATCCCCCCTACGAAGTGGATTTTCTGATTCAAAGAGAAAATGATATTTTCCCGGTTGAAGTAAAATCCGATACCAATATCACTAGTAAGAGCTTGAAAAAGTATAAGGAGTTGTTTGGCGACAAGGTAAAACTTCGCATCCGATTCTCGCTGGACAACTTAAAACTTGATAATGATGTCTTGAATATTCCTTTGTTTATGGCAGATTATGCCGATAAATTGATTGACGCCGTTATTAATAATTGACAGAAGGACATTAATTGGTCTGGTAAAAAGAAAAGAGGAGAGAAACTTGTCAAAAATACTTCATATCAGCGTCACCGCCCTCACGTGGGGAATGTTTGCGGTTGGCTTTGCAAGAATGCTTTTAGCTTATCCGTCGCTTCCGGAAACGCTCGGGGTGCATTTCGGTCCAAACGGTGAGTTTGATTTGTTTGCCGACAAAACGGATATGTTTACACTGTTTTATCCGTGTATCGTTGCGTTTGTTTTTCCGGCGATATTTGAGGCACTGACATTTGTTTCCAAACGGGTAAAGCCCGGATTGAAGGTCAATGAAACCGGCGAAAAAAAGATACGGGAAGCGATTGTCTTTCTTTTAGACGTTTTGAAATCGGTCGTCTCTTTTTTCTTTGCGGGCGCTTGGGTGGATTGTGTCGTTCGCCAACACGCTTTGAATACGACCATTCCGTTGGTGCTGCTCGCTATGGCGTTTTGTGCGTTTGTCGTATGCGATATATTTTTGATTATAGTGAGAATTAAGTGTCCAAAAGAGAAAAATCGTGTAAATTGTCGAAAATTATCGTAAAAAACAAAAAACGGGCGTAAGCGCAACGCCTACAGCCCGTAGAAAGAGAAAGGGTACACACAACTGAAGTCAGTTATGTGTACCGCATCTGGTCATAAAGGGTAGAACTTACCTGCTCCAACTACGTCAAGGACTATCGCGGCACCTGCCTCACCCGTCACTACATCCGTGCGGATGCGGTGGCAACGGTGGTGGAAATGGAACTGCGGCGACTGGCAGAGTATCTCATTGCCGACGAAAACCGCTTTGCCGAAATTCTTGCCCGCAAGAGCAACAAGCAGTACGAAAGCGAAAAGAAAACGCTGTCGTCCGAGCTCCGCAAATCGGAAATGCGTATCGAGATGCTCCCAAAGCTGCTGAAAACGCTCTACGAGGACAAGCTTAACGGCAAAATCTCGGAGGATGACTACAATATCCTCTCCCGTGAGTATGCCCACGAGCGTGAGCAGTTAAAAAAGAAAATCCTGAGTCTGTGCAGGAAGCTGACGGAAATGAATGAACGGGAAAGCGAGCGGGAGGAGTTCATCCGTGCTATCCGCAAGTTTATGGAGATGCGGACACTGACCAAGCAGGTGCTGAACGAGCTGATCGACCACATCGACGTGTACGAGGTGCAGGGAACGGGCAAAAACAAGACCCAACGCCTTGTCATCTACTACAAGTTCGTCGGGTATCTGGACATCGACCCCACGCAGTGTCATCCCAACTACACCGCCGACATCCGCGAGGGTGTCGCCGTGGAGTACGTTTCCTGTGAGCCGTCAGACGGTCAGAAAGAGCTGTTTCCGGAGCAGTACGGTGAGGGCGATGATTCTTTTGAGGAAGAAGAAACGGAGCAGGCGTAAACCTGCTCCGTACATAGGACTGAATTATCTGTTGTGATTTGCTTTTGAGAAAGGACAACGCTTGCCGAGACACTGATTGTTCTTTGCGGAAAACTCGCAGACGATCTCCGTTTTTTTCATTTCCACGCCGAAATGCTCTTTCACAAAGTCGATAGCAGAAAGAATGGAAAGATAGGAATCGCGCTTGCAGCAGCGAGGGCCGCCTACCATACCGATTGCGTCAAGAGATTTTGCGGTCATACGGTTGGATAGGCCGAAAGGCTCGCCCGCAAGAGGAGTAGAACCCGAAATGATGGAAACGAACATACCCGTGCTGATACCGGCACCGCAGGCGCCCCAGAATCCGCAGGCACCACCGGGAACCTGCTGACCGCGATTTTTCATTTCGGTCAGTGCTTTCGGCAGATCAATGTCACCGCCGGTGTTCTTGTATGCCGTCAGCAGCGCCGCACCGACCATGATGTGATGCTCTGGGCCGTGCATATGGCAGAACGGAAGATTCATCATTTTGTTGAGGATTTCCACGGGATTTTTAGAGGTTTCCGTAAGGCAGACACCGAAAATGCTGTCGATGCCTTTGGTGTGGCACTCGTTACAGACGTAATGACCGTTCACGCAGCGAGTCTTGCTGAGTTCTTTTTTATGGCAGATCGCGCACTCCATCAGAACATCTTCATTCAGATATTCCAACGGTGCTTTGCAGATCAAACATTCTTCTTTCATAAGGCTACCTCTCATTCATCCTCGTCATCCCATAGACTGTGGCTTCCACCGAAGCGACTATCATCGCCTTCGTCTCTGTCCCAAGATGATATGATGTGCAGATCACCCGAGTCCATGTCCATTGCCATGTTGTCACCCATACGCATCATCATATTTCCGTCGGAGTCTATTGCCATGTTATCCGAGACGGTGAATGCAAAATCGCCGTCTTCAAAATCAAAAAAGTGTTTACCCATATCAGAATTCCTCCAAAACGTACTTGAGCATTTCAAATGCGGCATCCTTCTTTGCTTCTTTCTTTGAGGAAGATGTGGCATCAAAATAATACTCGGCTTCTTCAACGCAGCATTTGGCCGTCCATACAGGATTGCCGTTCTCATCGTGCTCTTGTTCAAATTCGTATGTGGGGAGCGTGAAATACCCGCGTCTTGCGAGAATTTCCAACTGACCTATTGCTTCGTTTCTGCTGGGATTTTCAAGTTCGTTGCGGATCGTATGAAGCCTGTCATTCTTATCGAGCCATTCATAGGCAAGTCGGCAGACGTTCTTGCGCGCTTCGCTTTTACTTTTGCCGAACCCGCGAAAGATGGGAATGTCGTCTGCAATCTTAAGGAGACAGCGATGCGTGGAAGCCATTAGCTTGTTGTACTCAGGACTTCCGAGTACATTGCAGTTTTGCGATATCCCATCAAACGGCATATACCATGTGGCCTGATAACTGCCTTCCTCAAAATGGTACAGCGGAATGTTTCCGGTTTCTTTGGAGCACCATTCCTGAATAAGTGCAACATAGTTGTCCTCGTCGTCTTCTTCAAGTGTGGTTTCCGGTTTCAACATCAATTCCACAGTATCCTGAAGCTTTTCAAGGTTCCATCCGGAGTCGATTGCAACTGCTCCGAGAATCGCTTCAAACAGATCTTCTTTAACAGAAGGCTGTTCATCTGCGTGCTGCTTTTGATCGCTCTTACCCATGATGAGGTATTCTGCGAGTCCAAGCTCATCAATGCAGGTTGCAAGATTCTGCTTTTGAACAAGCTGTTTCTTAATTTCCGTAAGCTTGTTTTCACAGTAATCGCAGGCATATTCGTCCCAATCGTTCTCGGAATCGAAATCGTCAAGTTTGCCTTTTGTGTATCCGAATTTATCGGATAGCAGTTTTACAACAATAAAGTCAAGGACTTTATCGCCGATGAATTCGAGAACTTCATTGTTCTCGCCTCCGTTTTCGTGGGAATATGATCTTCTCACGAATGCCTGTTGGAGCAGGTCGGTGTTCTTAAAGTTATATCCGATCTGGTCCTGGATAAATGAAATGTCTTTTGCGTCCATAAAAAACGCCTCCCAAAATTTACTGGAAGGCATAAAAATAGCCCAACACAGCATCAGCGTATACTGATGCCCAATGTCGGACATAAGATATTAAAAACAATTCTTTGTTTGCCTTCATTTACCGGATTTCACTTTCATGAAAGGCGGTAAATCCAAACATACAATGTTTCGATCTTAATATTCTATGCCTTCTGTAAATGTTATTATAGCACATTCCCCGAAGAATTTCAAGGGATTGGGGATAATTCGCTGATACGAATGGGACGCCAAAGAAAAAACAAAGCGGATGTAACTGAAATCAGTTACATCCACTCGATATGGTTGCGGGGACAGGACTTGAACCTGCGACCTCCGGGTTATGAGCCCGACGAGCTACCAACTGCTCTACCCCGCGATATATTGTATATACAGTATATATCATGAATCCCCAAAAGGCAAGACCTTTTTGGGGATTTTCCTGTTTTTCAGGCAAAAGAAACAACCGGAAGCAACTTGCTTCCGGTTGTGGAAATCAAAGCAATTCTTATTTGATTTCGACTTTGGCGCCGGCTTCTTCGAGCTTGGATTTGATTTCTTCGGCTTCCTCTTTGGAAACGCCTTCTTTGACGGCTTTCGGGGCAGCTTCGACCAAATCTTTGGCTTCTTTGAGGCCCAAACCGGCGATGTCTTTGACAGCTTTGATAGCGCCGACTTTGTTAGCACCGGCGTCGGTCAAAATAACATCAAACTCGGTTTTCTCTTCGGCAGCAGCACCGGCACCGGCACCGGCAGCAGCAACAGCAACCGGGGCAGCGGCGGAAACGCCGAATTCTTCTTCAATGGCTTTAACGAGCTCGTTGAGCTCCAAAACGGTAAGAGCTTTGATCTCTTCGATCATGCTTGCGATTTTCTCAGACATGGTATTTTCCTCCATAAATAATAAATTTTTTGTTTGTTTTTTCCAAAGGATTAACCTTCGGCGGGAGCGGCAGCGCCGTCACCCTGCTGTTCGGCAACGGCATTGATAGCACGTGCCAAACCGGCGATGGTCTGGTTCAAGCTGCCGGCCAACATGGCGAGCAAAGAATCTCTCGGCGGAACTTTCGCCAATTGCTCGATGGTATCGACGGAAACGACTTTTCCCTCGAAGAAACCGGATTTCACTGCGAACTTCTCGTTTTTCTCGGCAAACTCGCAAAGGATTTTGCAGGGAGCCAGCGGATCCTCAACACTTGTAGCAAGAGCGGTGGAACCTTCGAGAACTTCTTTCAGATCATCATAACCGGCACCTTCGGCAGCGCGGCTGAGCATGGTGTTTTTCACGACGGAATATTCAACACCGGCTTCGCGGAGACTGCGACGAAGAGCGGTATCGTCAGCAACCGAGATTCCCTGGAAACTGACAATAACACCGGACTGGGCGTTCTTGAGTTTCTCGGTCAAGGCAGCGACGAGAGCCTGTTTCTCTTGTAAAACAGCTTCTGTAGGCATGGATTTTCACCTCCGTTAGATTTGGTTCATGCCGTCTTCTTATAGAAAAACGCCCTCAAAGCGAACTCTGAGGGCGGTCAAAGACACAATTTCACACAATATGCGTGTCATTACTTTTCACCCTCGACAGGCGGTTTCCCATTATACGCTCATCGCGAACCTGTTGTCTGCAGAAGAACAGCAAATATATCTTACATTACCGAACCGGTAATTGCAAGCATTTTTTCTCCTTAGTAAGTGAGTTTGGCCGGGTTCACACGAACGCCGGGGCCCATGGTAGAGGAGACAACGCAGGATTTGATGTACTGACCTTTGGCTGCGGCCGGTTTGGCACGAACGATAGCACTGAGGAGAGCATCAAAGTTTTCCTGCAATTTTTCAGCACCAAAGGAAACTTTTCCGATGGGGCAGTGGATGATGTTGGTCTTGTCGAGACGATACTCGATTTTACCGGCTTTCGCTTCGGTAACAGCCTTGGCAACATCCGGGGTAACGGTTCCGGCTTTCGGGTTCGGCATAAGACCACGGGGACCGAGGACTTTACCGAGACGGCCGACGACACCCATCATATCCGGGGTGGCGATGACGACGTCGAAATCCATCCAACCGCCGTTGATTTTGGCAACCAGGTCGTCAGAACCGACAAAATCGGCACCGGCGTCCAAAGCAGCCTGGGCCTTGTCTTCTTTGCAGAAAACGAGGGTACGAATGGTTTTACCGGTTCCGTTCGGGAGAACGACGGCGCCGCGGACCTGCTGGTCGGCGTGACGGCTGTCAACACCCAAGCGAACATGCACTTCGACGGTTTCGTCGAACTTGGCTTTGCCGGTTTTCACGGCCAAATCCATTGCATCCGGAACATCATAATAGGTAGAGCGCTCAAACAGCTTTTGGCTGTCTGTATATTTCTTTCCATGTTTCATTATTTGGTTTCCTCCTAAATTGACCTCTGTCTGTATGTGACAGGGCTGAGTGGTTCATCGGAATGGTTGAGGTTTTCCTCCCACTCGATATTTCGTTATTCTGTGACAGTGATGCCCATGCTGCGGGCGGTTCCGGCGATCATGCTCATGGCACTCTCGATGGAAGCTGCGTTCAAATCGGGCATTTTCGTCTCAGCAATCTTACGAATCTGCTCTTTGGAAATCTGAGCGACTTTGTTTTTGTTCGGTTCACCGGACGCCTTGTTGATGTTGCAGGCCTTTTTAATCAGGACGGCTGCCGGGGGAGTCTTGGTGATAAAGGTAAAGGAATGGTCGGCATACACGGTGATAACAACCGGGATAATCATACCGATATCATTCTTGGTGCGTTCGTTAAAATCTTTGGTGAACGCCATGATGTTGACACCATGCTGACCAAGGGCCGGACCGACAGGCGGAGCCGGAGTTGCTTTGCCAGCAGGAATCTGCAATTTGATGTAACCGATAACTTTCTGAGCCATTAATTTGCACCTCCAAAAATCGTGGTAGTGTCGGAATACCCAAACTTTTTGAGTAATCCTCCCACAGCCGGAAGAGTGTCCGGCGCACAGTTATAGCGCGGTCGGTTGTTCCGCGTTATGCGTACGGTTAGTCCACTTTTTCAACCTGTCCGAGGTCGACTTCCGTCGGCGTTTCTCTGCCGAGGAAATTGACCGTGACGGTCACGGTTTCTTTTTCCAAGTCGATCTTTTTCACAATACTTGTGTTACCGACAAACGGTCCATCGACGATGCGGACTGTATCGCCGACTTCAAAATTGACAACCAACTCTCGTTTTTCCACACCGAGACCGCGAATTTCTTCTTCGGTCAACGGAATCGGGCGTCCTCCGGGGCCTACAAAGCCCGTGCATCCGCGAACGTTACGGACGAGGAACCAGGATTCGTCTGACATGACCATCTTCACCAGCACATAGCCGGGGAAGAGCTTCCGTTCAATTTCCTTCTTTTCACCGTTCCGAAGTTCGGTAACGATTTCGGTCGGAACATTGATATCCAGAATTTGATCTTGCAGACCGCGGTTTTCAACGATGGTTCTCAGGTTGGTGGCTACTTTTGCTTCATAGCCGGAATAGGTATGAACAACATACCATTTTGCTTCTTCCGCCATGCGAACCTACCCCCTTACAGAGCCAGGAGCACATTAATCAGAGCATCCAGTCCGAAGTCGATCAGGCAGACAATGACACCGACTACGGCGCACATTGCAATGGTAGCCCATGTGTTTTTCCACATGGCATTCCATGTCGGCCAGGTGATCTTCTTGAACTCGCCCTTCAACTCTTTGAAGTAACGCTTAAATGCGCTGTCGCCTTTTTTGGCAGAGGAATCCTTTTTCTTGAAAAGGGCCATTTTACATCCTCCTTACTTCGTCTCCCTGTGCAGGGTGTGTTTGCGGCAGAACCGGCAGTACTTGTTCATTTCCAACCGGTCAGGGTCGTTCTTTTTGTTTTTCATGGTGTTGTAATTGCGCTGTTTGCACTCTGTGCAAGCCATTGTAATTTTGACTCTCATATAACGGCACCTCCTATTTAGCCTCCCTCAGAAAAACACGCGGGTAGCGCAAAAAATGAGCGCAAAAATAAAACCCCGCAAAATGAGGTGTAAACAATATAGCACAGAGGGGAAACCGTGTCAACAACAATTTTTGAAAATTTTTTCCTATAGTATATACATATTATAATATGCTCTCCGGCGGGGTTTCGAAATCCGCTCGTTTTTTGTGAAAAAAGTTCAAATTAGGGGTGGTCATAGAGATTTTTTTTTGCTATAATAACCTATACTATTTTGTTTAAAATATATAAATCTATATAGATGGAGGAAAATACTATGAGTCACAAGTATGTGTACCTGTTCTCTGAGGGTAATGAGAACATGCGTGAACTGCTTGGCGGTAAGGGTGCCAACCTGGCCCAGATGGTCAAATTAGGTCTCCCGGTTCCCCAGGGCTTCACCATTTCCACGGAGGCTTGCACCCGTTATTATGAAGACGGTCGTTGCATTGCTCCCGAAATCCAGGAGGAAATCAAGACCTACCTCGCAAAAATCGAAGAAATCAACGGAAAGAAATTCGGCGACAAGCGCAACCCGCTTCTCGTTTCCGTTCGTTCCGGCGCCCGTGCTTCCATGCCCGGCATGATGGACACCATTTTGAACCTTGGTTTGAACCAAGACGTGGTGGACGGCATGATTGCCCAGAACAGCGATCCGAAATTCGAACGTTTTATTTATGACTCCTATCGTCGTTTCATCCAGATGTTCTCCGACGTTGTCATGGAAATCTCCAAGAAAACATTCGAAGTCATCATCGATGAAGTGAAAGCTTCCAAAGGCGTTAAAGACGATATCGACCTCGATGCCGAAGACATGAAGGTCCTTGTCAAACGTTTCAAGGAATATTACAAAGAGCAGAAGGGTGAAGACTTCCCGGACAATCCGGAAGATCAGTTGATGGAAGCCATCAAAGCGGTTTTCCGTTCCTGGGACAACCCGCGTGCCAATGTCTATCGTCGTATGAACGAGATCCCGTATTCCTGGGGTACTGCCGTTAACGTGCAGCCCATGGTTTTCGGTAACCTGAATGAAAACTCCGGTACCGGTGTTGCCTTTACCCGCGACCCCGCCACCGGTGAAAAAGCCCTCTTTGGTGAGTATCTCATCAACGCCCAGGGCGAAGACGTTGTGGCCGGCGTTCGTACCCCGAGCCACATCACCAAACTTGCCGAGGATATGCCGGAAGTATACAATCAGTTCGTTCAGATTGCCACCAATCTTGAAAATCACTATCGCGATATGCAGGATATGGAGTTCACCATTGAAAACGGTAAACTGTACATGCTGCAGACCCGTAACGGTAAACGTACCGCCGCCGCTGCTTTGAAAGTGGCCGTTGACCTGGTTGACGAAGGTATGATTACCGAAGAAGAAGCCGTTATGCGTGTTGACCCGAAACAGCTGGACGCTTTGCTCCACCCGCAGTTTGATGCCGCCGCTTTGAAAAAGGCTCAGGCCATCGGTGCCGGCTTGGCTGCTTCCCCGGGTGCCGCCTGCGGTCAGGTTGTCTTTACTGCCGCCGATGCCAAAGCTTGGGCTGAGGAAGGCAAGAAAGTCATTTTGGTTCGTTTGGAAACCTCTCCGGAAGATATCGAAGGTATGGAGAAAGCCGAAGGCATTCTCACCGTCCGCGGTGGTATGACCTCCCACGCCGCCGTTGTGGCCCGTGGTATGGGTACCTGCTGCGTTTCTGGTTGCGGTGCCATCGATATGCACGAAGAAGAGAAATACTTCGTTTTGGACGGCAAAACCTTCCGTGAAGGCGATGCCCTCTCCATTGACGGTTCTACCGGTAAAATCTACGGTGAAAGCATTCCGACTGTGGAAGCTTCCATTTCCGGCGACTTCGATCGCTTCATGAAATGGGCCGATGCTCGCCGTGTCCTGAAAGTTCGTACCAATGCCGATAACCCGCGTGATACCGCTCAGGCTGTGAAATTCGGTGCGGAAGGTATCGGCCTCTGCCGTACCGAGCACATGTTCTTTGAAGCCGACCGTATTAAGGCTATCCGCAAGATGATTGTTTCCAAGACGGCGGAAGACCGTGCCAAAGCTCTCGAGTCCCTCGAGCCGCTTCAGCAGGGTGACTTCGAAGCCATGTATCGTGAGCTCGAAGGCCGTCCGATGACCGTTCGTTTCCTCGACCCGCCGCTGCACGAATTCGTTCCGCAGAAGAAGGAAGAAATCGAAGAACTGGCCAAAGAGATGGAAATCTCCGTCGACGAACTCAATGCCGTTATTGCCGGTCTCCACGAGTTCAACCCGATGATGGGTCACCGTGGTTGCCGTTTGGCCGTTACCTATCCGGAAATTGCCGCCATGCAGACCACCGCTGTTATCAAAGCAGCTCTCAATGTCAGCAAAGAGCATCCGGAATGGAATATCACTCCGGAAATCATGATTCCGCTGGTTGGCGAAAAGAAAGAATTGAAATTCGTCAAAGACGTGGTTGTCAAGACTGCCGATGCTTTGATTAAAGAATCCGGCAGCTTTATGACCTATCATGTCGGTACCATGATCGAGATCCCGCGTGCGGCTTTGACCGCCGATCAGATTGCCGAAGAAGCTGAGTTCTTCTCCTTCGGTACCAACGATTTGACCCAGATGACCTTCGGTTTCAGCCGTGATGATGCCGGTAAGTTCCTGGATGCCTATTATGAGAACAAGATTTACGAAGCCGATCCGTTTGCCCGTTTGGATCAGACCGGTGTTGGCTCCTTGGTTAAGCTGGCTGTTGAAAAAGGTAAAGCCACCCGTCCGAACATCAAACTCGGTGTTTGCGGTGAGCACGGTGGTGACCCGACATCCGTCGAGTTCTGTCATCGTATTGGTTTGACCTATGTTTCCTGTTCGCCGTTCCGCGTACCGATTGCACGTTTGGCTGCAGCCCAGGCAGCTATAAAAGATAAGAAGGACTAATTTGTAGTTCTAAATATCGCAACAATTTAATCATAACGGCATACCGTGTCGATGGTATGCCGTTACTTTTTTGTATCTTTAGCAAAGAATAAACCCCCAGTTCTACTGGGGGACATAAAAAAGACTTTAGTAAAAATAAAAAAGGCGAGCTTTAAGCAAGCCGAAAGTGGAATAAAGAGAAACCTCCAAGTATAATGGTAATGGTTTAGCAGCCGCATTGCCAAAATACAAGGAGGAATCAAACAAAGTGAAGAA
>JAZUDZ010000046.1:0-2866 GCA_045639905.1 Acutalibacteraceae bacterium | reverse complement strand
AGCCCGCTTTGCAGCTTTGCCTATATTACCGTGAACGGCGAGGATTGGGGTTTGTACCTTGCGGTTGAGGGTATTGTGGACAGCTTCCTTACACGCAATTACGGTACCGATGCCGGAGAACTGTATAAACCGGACAGCATGAGCTTCGGCGGCGGCCGCGGCAACGGCAAAGACTTCAATATGGACGATTTTGATTTTGATGCAGACAGTTTTGGCTTCGGAAAACAGGACGATATCGAAACGGATGGCGAACAGTCCGGCAGCAATATCCCACAGATCCCGAATGGTTTCGGTCAACAGGGCGGAATGCCGCAGATGCCGGAAAACGGAGAGATGCCGGACTTCGGAAATATGCCGCAGGGCGGCTTCGGCGGTGATATGCCCTCCATGCCGAATGGCTTCGGCGGAGAAAATATGCCGCAGAGCGGTGATTTTGAAATGCCGGATGGCTTTGATCCGGGCGAAATGATGCCCGGACAGGACGGAGGTTTTGAGATGCCCGGCGGTGACGGACAGACCTTCGATTTCTCGCAGATGCCCGGCGGAATGGGTGGCGGCTTCGGCGGGATGGGAAGCAGCGATGTAAAACTCCAATACATCGACGACGATCCCGACAGCTACGCAAATATTTTTGACAGTGCAAAGACCGATGTTTCGGGAGCAGATAAAACGCGCCTGATCTCCTCGCTGAAAAACCTGTCGGAGTACACCGATCTGGAAAATACGGTGGATATCGATGAAGTGCTGCGCTATTTTGTCGTCCACAATTTTGTGGTCAACGGCGACAGCTATACCGGCAATATGATCCACAACTATTATCTGCACGAGAAAGACGGAAAACTCGGCATGATCCCGTGGGATTATAACCTTGCCTTCGGCACATTCCAGGGCGGCAGCGCTGCAAGCTCTGTCAACGATTCCATTGACGAGGTGCTGTCCGACCGCCCGATGCAGGCGTGGATCTTCTCGGATGAAGCATACACGGAGCAATACCATACACTGTATGCGGAGTTTATTGAGAAGTGGTTCGGAAACGGCGAGCTGAAAAAACTGATTGCCGATACTGCTGAATTGATCCGCCCGTATGTGGAAAAAGACCCGACAAAATTCTGCACGGCAGAAGAATTTGATACCGGCGTTCAGACGATGCAGCAATTTGTCCCGCTTCGTGCCGAAGCCGTCAGCTGCCAGCTTGAAGGCGATATAACCGCTGTGGAAACCGGCGACCTCAACCTCTCCGACATGGGTAGCATGGGCGGCGGCTTTGGTGGCGGGAAGAATCGGGACTTCGATTTTTCCGCTATGAGCGGCGAACAGAGAGGCGGCAAGTCGAGTCGGACAGATTCCGAAGTGTCTGACGACAATACGGCTGACGCATCACCTGATCTGCAGACGCAGGAAGATAATGCCAAAGAAAGGCCCAGCGGCGGCTTTGATCCGTCAACCTTTGGGCAGAAAGACCGGCAAGGCAGCTCCCGTCCCGGAGGAGATATGAGCTTCAATCCACGTAACGGCGCGGCTCCCGGCTCTCCGTCAGCATCATCGGATACGGCAAAATGGATTCTGGTCAGCGTATCATTTGTTGTACTGGTTGCGGGGCTGTGGATCGCTGTGAATAAGAAGTATTAACGTTTTTATATTTGCAGAATGCGTGAAAATGTAAAATGTATTCTGAAAATAAAAAAGCGCTGTGTTTTGCTTATGTTCTGAGAGAAAACACAGTGCTTTTTTCCATTTCTGAGCCGAGTATTTTGAATGAAACTATTTTGTAAATATATAAAAAGTAGTGAACCTTTTTTAATTTCACGCGACTATGACCCACCAAAAATGGTTTGTCGTTCAACTGTTAGGTATGTTATTGTTAAGAGGGAAATTTATGAGTTGATAGCTCGTAAAAATTCTGATTTCGTATGATTATTTACTTAAAATGAAAAATCGACCATGGAAATATGTTCATGGTCGATTTTATATAATATGAACGAAAGAAGGACAAAAGAAAGCAAAAAATGTCAGGAAAATCAAGTATGTGGACATGTAAAATTTTGAATAATGGACGCTTGTTCCTGGAACAAATAGGGAAATTCGCCTAAGTCGGTAAAGGGAATGCTGAAACAAAATTGTGCATACTTAGTTGCGAAAAGAATTAAGAAATGGAATATTTTTTTTCGAAAGGAGGGAATAAAGACTGGAAAGGATGAGGAACAGTATATACCAATTGATGAAGCGACGTAGTGAGAGTTATTAGTGTTATTTATGGAAGGTGAAAAATAATGTTTAGAAAATGCGAGTATATTCCTATACTTGAAACAAAAAGACTTCTGTTAAGAGAATTAGTTCCATCGGATGCGACAGACTTAAAAGAATGGTTTGGGCGTGATGAAGTGTATAAATACTGGGGTAATTTACCCGGAAAAGGAGAGAAAAATCCTGAAATATTATTTGTTGATCCTAGACCTCATGTAAAGAGAAAACTGGATAAAGGATTTCTTTGGGCTATTATTGAGAGGACAAACAATAAAGTAATCGGTGTTATTGAAATCTTCGATGTTGAGAATAATCGTATGGGGACAGTGGGATACAGAATAGACCCTAGAGTATGGGGGCAGGGATACTGCACTGAAGCTTTGAAAAGAATCATGGACTTTGTCTATATGGAAACGGCTATTGATAGATTGTGGACTGATGTTGATGTGAACAATGCCGGTTCAAACAAAGTAGTGGAAAAGTGCGGATTCAAGCTGGAAGGCACAATCAGGCATGGTAAATTTGGAACCAGATATTGTGATTATAATACCTGGGGATTTATACGTGAGGATTATGAGAAAACGCGATGAATGTCTATGCGAATAGGAGGAAATTGTTATGA
>JAZUDZ010000045.1:0-8581 GCA_045639905.1 Acutalibacteraceae bacterium | reverse complement strand
GGAAGGCACACGTATCATTGTTGACAAGGAGACCGGTGTCCAGTATTTAATGGCTCATTGGACTAATATTGGCGGTCTTACTGTTCTTGTCGATAAGGACGGAAAACCTTTACTTGACCCAAGATATGCAAAGTAACAAATTAGAATTTGTCGAGCTAAAAGAAACAACCCGCTGAAAAGTTTTCTTTTTCAGCGGGTATCTTTGCCTCATACAATATCAAGCAGGGAAAAATTATATATTTTTCCGCTCAAAGCCGATTTGCATCGACTTATTTTTTAAGAGCAAGCCCCTAACACCCCACAGGAAGAAAAAGAATATATTGGAAAATACTTCCTTATCTATCCGTTGGGAATCTCTGCCTCTTTTTTTTCTTCCCAAATTGAAAAAAAGAGCCACAAAAGCTGAGCCGGATCGATTGGCCTTGACACCGACAAACTAATAGAAATGAGTTTGTGAAAACAATCGGCAACACCGAGTGAAGACGGGAGGTTTTTTGCCGGAGCAAGGCTAGGATGCGTCTATTTGCGGAGTTACGAGGAGAAGCCTTGTTTTTTGGGGACAAATAGATTATTATATGTTTAAGTATTTTAGATGGGAAGGAAAAGAAAATGGCATCAAAAATCTTAACAGGATTAATTATCAATGCAATTAAGCTGAAGGGCACAAAGGATGTACACAGTTTGAAAAGCAACTGTAAAAACGCCAACGCCGTCAGCCGAAATTTGCTGAAATCCATCATTGAAGACAACAAAAATACCGAATATGGAAAGAAATATCATTTTGATGAAATTCATTCCATTGAAGATTTTAAGAAGAAGGTTCCGCTCAGCACCTATGACGATTATGCTCCTTACATTGAGCGTATGGTGGAAAAGGGAGAGAGAAACCTGCTTACCACTTACAATATTGTGCAGTATGCGGAAACATCCGGTTCTGTCGGTGTGCCGAAAAAGATCCCGGTTTCCGACAAATCCATGAAAATTTACACGAAGTATACGATTTCCCGTGTTACGAAACTGGCAAATGACTGGCTGAAAAAGAATCGTGGTCATGGTCTTAAAATCGGCAGAGGATTTAATCAGCTTGAGATTGTGGACCGTCGCCTTCCGGACGGAACACCTCTCGGAAACATTTCCGGATCCGCCGCCAAGTCGTATAAGATGCTGTTTCCGTATTACCTGACCTCACCGATTCCGGTTTTGTATCCGGACGGATATATGCCGATGATGTACCTGAAGATTTTCTATGCACTGAAGGATCGTGGTACCAGTTTCCTGTTCAGCGTGTTTATGTCGAATCTCGTGGACATGATGGTCTATATCGAAAACAACTGGCAGTCCCTGTGTGACGACATTCGAAACGGTACGTTTAGCGAAAGTGTGCAAATTGATGAAGAAACCGTCAAAAAGCTGGCACCGTATACAAAACCGGATCCGGCCCGCGCAGACGAACTGGAAGCGGAGTTCAAAAAAGGTTTTGATACCCCGATTATTCCCCGAATTTGGAAACAAATGAACTTTATTTGCACAATCGGAACCGGCGGTTTTGCCGCCTATACCGAACGTATGAGAAGCTACTCCGGTGACGTGCCGATTGACTTTTCCATTTACGGTGCCTCCGAGGCTATGATGGCTGCCTGCACCGAGGTGGAATCTCCGGAATTCGCGTTGCTGAATGACAGCTGTTTCTTTGAGTTTCTGCCGGCAGATGCTCCGGCGGGATCTACGGATACCCTGACCATTGACCAGCTGGAAGTCGGCAAGGATTATGAGATTATCATTACCAACCTTTCCGGGTTTTACCGTTATTGCATCAAGGATGTCGTGCGTGTGCTCGGATATGAAGGCGAAAGCCCGAAAATCACCTTTGCATACAGAAAGAGCCAGCTTTTGGACATCGCCGGTGACAAGATTACGGAAGAAATGATGGATAAGACGGTGGCGGCCTTCGGCAAGCATATCAATTCCCATATTACCGATTACTGTGTTTACATCAATCGCAGTGTCAGTCCGGCACATTATGAAGTTTTGGTGGAGCCGGACCGGGAAATGGATCCTTCCAAGTGTGAAGAATATGGACTGATTTTGGAAGAGTATCTCGGCCAGATCAATCCGGTGTACAAGGAGTGCCTGGATACAAATGAAATAGCGCATGCGGTTTTGTATTTGCAGCAGCCGCAGACACATGCCCTGTGGCGTGATTTCAAAATGATGCAGGGAACCTCCGTAAACCAGGTAAAACCGGTTCGTGTTTTGGATACCCCGCAAAAGAAGGATTTCTTCTATAAACTTAGACAAGAATGACAAAAGACCCGTTTGTCTTCGGACAAACGGGTCTTTGTTGGATTAGGGTTTTAGCGATGTGATGGGAACCACAAATACATCATCAGGACGTTTGTATGCGGCGTTAGACAGCCCGCAAATAACGCATTTTACTTTTGGCGGCCTCCCGCCGTTTTCTTCTATGTCTTTGCAAACACGGTTGAGGTTTTTTGCTCCTTCATCAATTTTCTTTGCACCGAGCTTAATTTCAAATGCGCACCATTCACCATCTTCCAATTCGATGACAGCATCGATTTCGTTATTTTTGTAATCCTGATAGTGGAAAAGTTTTGCTCCGAATGACTGGGCATATATGCCCAGGTCATGCTCAACCAGTGCTTCAAACAGAAATCCCAGCGTGTTTAGATCGGCGATTAGTTTGGGTGCCGTTAAGTTTAGCAAAGCAGCCGCCATAGAAGGGTCGGCAAAGTGTCTTTTTTCAGCTTGTTTTACCCGTAGCCGGGAGCGAATGTTCGGAGAATACGGTTCCTGGTTGTTGAAAAGGAACAATCGATTCAACGCAGCCAGATACTTTATCATAGTGTTTCTGCTTATGGTATCGTCTTCACTTGTGGCGATGTCGTTGACGATGGAATTGTCGGAAACGGTGGTAGATTCATTTCTCGCAAGGGATTTCAATATAAGACGGGTTTTTGCCGACTTGTATTCCACCCCATCGTCCAGCTTGTTTAAGTCCTCTTTGACGACGCTTTCCATATACGATCTTGGCAGAATATAGGCATTGTCAACAGACGAGGTAATGTTTCCCGGGAATCCGCCACGCACAATGAAATGAGCAAGTTCTTCAAGGGTTGCTTCTTTTGTTGCTTGTATGGGCAAGTTACCTTGACAAAGTTCTTTCAAAGAGATTGTACCTTCAGAGTCTCCCGACTCGAAAAGAGACATTGTGCTCATTCGCAGATTGACAATTCTGCCGGTACCACTATGGAGAATGCCTTTTCTTTGAGGGGTTGACGAACCTGTCAAAATGATTTGTCCTTTTTTGTTTCGCGTGTCGATTTCCGCTCTGGTCGCATCCCACAGCAACGGAACTTCCTGCCATTCGTCAATCATTCTGGGGGGTTCTCCTTGCAGAACGAAAGAAGGGTTCAATTCGGCAAGCTGTCGATTGGAAAAATTGTTTTTCGGATCGCCGACCAGAAACTCACTGTTTGAGTGATAAGAAGAAGTCCAGGTTTTTCCACACCATTTCGGACCTTCGACACAGACGGCCCCGCACACCTGAAGATAGGATTCAATGATATCGTCAATGATGCGATTCTTGTAAACGGTTTCGTTGGCTGTTTTGCTCATGGAAAACACGTCCTTTCACGAGACAACTATACTAAAATGAACAACATTTGTCAACTAAAATGAACAACATTCTCGCAAATTTTTGAACAATATTTCTGAATATTTTTGAACAACTTTTCTTAATATTTTTGAACAACATTTTTGATAGGGCCTTAGACAGATCCTTTGCTTCGAAAATCGTCAAATGAAAAATCGTATACCGATTTCCATTCTCTATGGAACACGGTGTGAACCCGGCCAAAATTCAGCTCGTAGACATTAGACCATTGTGTTGTACCGGATGTGTCAGTTGCTATGATTTGTTGAGCACTTTCCAGTGCGTCAAACATGGTATCGACGGTCATAATATGGTGGTTTTCTTCCAGAACTTTTTGAATGGATTCATAACGGTCTTGCCCGTGTCCGGGGTTCACTGTTTCGGGAATCTCCGTCAAAAAGAAGTTGGTTGCCGCCTCCACCTTTTCGATAATAACCAGTTCGTCCGTCGGCTCCGGCCATTCGGCAATAACGGAGCGGCCGGAAGCATCTGCCAAAAGGAAATGGTAGTCGCCGCCGGATACGGCGCGCATGTCGTATTGTTTTAAAAGCGCAATGGCTTCATCCACGTTTGCGGCGCGGTCCAACAAAAGGCGGAGTGCAACGGTTGTGGTGATTGGGGTCTTTCCCGTTTCCTGTTTGGTTGGTTTGTCATCCAGCCACAACATGCAGCAGGCAAACCCTTTTTCGTTCATACCATCCAAGGTGGTATAGGGGAGAAGAAGGGAGGCAATTCGACCGGTGTGACCTGTTACATTTGTGATTCCGGTGAATCCCGCGTTGGCAAATCCGATGGATTCATATCCGTTTTCCGGTTTTGTGTGGATGAGAACTCCGCTGGTATCTTCCAGATCAAAATTTCGACCCATCATATAGTTCCCGTTTACGTCCGGAGCAAAGCAGCAGCTGCATCCAAGTTCTATCGGGTCAATGTGAATGGGAACGCCGGGAAGAAGTGCCCGGACAACCAGGTTCGTAAAATCGCGGGTACTTTCCGCGCCGGCACTGACGATGGCGTCCAGCTTGTAGTCCGCTGAATAGTCCATGGTGTACAGGTTAAAATCCGGCCGGTCTGTCACTTTTCTTATAGAAGCCATCGTCGAATGTTTGGGGATATACATACAAACATAGATGACAACGACAACAATCAACAAAACCAAAAGATTGCAGGCAAACAGTTGTAAAAATACAAGCATAAATGTGAACCCTTTCGAACAATCAGACGAGATAGAGAGAAAAGTCTACAGTCCCCAGGATGAAGGCTCCGAGGAAAATGGCATCCAAATCATCACTGTCTGTGGTGATGACGGTGTTGCTTTGTTTGTTGCCGACACCGAAAACGTTTTCTTCTTTTTCACCGGCAACGTTCATCTTGTAAACAGCCACCTGATTCCCGGTTTTGTCCATAAGAGCAAACTGCGGGTGCAGGATATCCAGCTTGACCAGGATTTTGAAGGAATACCCCATTTCCTCCAAGATGTCAAAGCAGTTTTTGCCATCCAGCTTGAAATAGGATGCCGTTGACATGGTCATTCCCAAAACGCCCTGCTCGACAGACTTTGTTTTGCCGACTTTTCGAACGGTGGTGGCTGCGGTTTTCCGGTTGACAAATTCGAAATCACTTGCGGAGAGAAGATGAAACTTCAGAAGGTTCGCTTCGTAGAGAGACTGATTGTTTTCGTCCTCCAGTTTGAAACTTTGGTTCATTTTCCCATAGTGGAAAGCATGATATGTAGGCATTAGAAGGCCTCCTTTTTCTTTTTGACAATATTGTATACGATGCCGCCGATACCGACTAAGACAATACCGATGCCGATGATGACAAAGACGATTTTTCCGGAAGGATCACAGAAAAACTCCTCCGGATTGTCCGGGTTCAGATACAAAAGAACGGAATCGCCTTCTTTCATTGAAGAAGAATAGTTGCCATATTCCGCTTCGTCAAAGGACTGACCATTGTAAGAATATGTCACGAAGACATGATGGTCAAAAATTTCCTCGTCCGTGACATCCGCCGGGTCGTGCCCCGGAAGCAGTTCGTTCTCAATCCGTGTGATGGTTGCAGTTGTTTCCACATAATTTTCCGGTATTTTTTGGTTGGCCAAGATAACGGCAAAGACGGAAAATACAATTCCGAAAATCAGCACAACGACAAACGCAGCAATGCTCATAGTTCCGCTTATTTTTTTGACGGATTCGCTTTTCATACATTTTTCTCCTTTTCCGGTGTGCTTTAGAGTACACCCTAAGAAAAATATATCACAAAACGGGTGTGCCATCAAGTTTTATGGCAAACAAAACAGCCGGAAAAAGTTTTGTCTTTCAGGTCGGACAAAGGGCTTTGGAGAGTATTTTTCGTCAAATCGATATTGACAGAATTTCGTTTTCGGGCATAATTAGAATGTATCATATTTCACTCAAACCGGTGCTGCGAACAGCACCGTATGAGCAACAAGAAAGGAAACAGAAATGGAGCAAATCAATTTGGAGCATTTCAAAAACTACTGGAACGAACAACAAAAAACAGCCAAACATATGGATGAAACGGCAGTAAAAGAACACATACTGAAATATATAGACGAACACGAAGCGTGCGCCCTGGCGACCGGCACAGGAGATTTTGTTCGATGCACACCGATGGAATATATTTTCATGGACGGCTGCTTTTTCTTCTATTCCGAAGGCGGGCAAAAATTCAAAAGTTTGGAGAAAAACAACAACGTATCACTTTGTCTCTTTGATTATCATGGGGACCGAAATGACTCGCACGGACTTCAGGTGACCGGAAAAGCGGAATTGTATCCGCCGAGATGCGAACTGTTCAAAGAGGTTCTTGCGTTCAAAGGGATTCCTTTTGATGTGGTAAAATCCTTTGCGGCGGATGTTGTGCTTGTCAAAATTAAGCCATCTGAGTACGAAATGTATGATACGGATTTTGTGAGGCAGGGATACGATGTTCGTCAATTCTATCGTCCCTGACGACAGTTGTCGCCGCTTCTCGTCGGTTTTCTGTTGAAAAGACCTATAGCTTTGCTATTTAAGTGATGAGAGTAGGTCACGACAAAAACCGAGCTAAAAAATCATTGAAAAGGCAGGCTGTTGTTGACAAACTATCATTGCAATGATACACTTGTGTCATAACATCACAATGATATAGGAGGAATCGCTATGGGTACAATAAAACTTTTACACGGAACGGATCATATTATCGAGACGCCGGATATCACTATCGGAAACCCGCACAACGATTACGGCCGGGGATTTTACTGCACCAAAGTAGACGAAATGGCTCGTGAGTGGGCATGCAAGAAAAATACTGATGGTTTTGTCAATGCGTATGACTTTGACGACGATGGACTGAATGTGTTGAACCTTTTGGACGGTCAGCATACTGTCTTGAACTGGATGGCGATGCTGCTTCAATACAGAACTTTCAAACTCGAAACGGAACTTTCTATGGATGCAAGAGACTATATCATCGAGCATTATTCCGTTGATTTGACGGGATATGACGTAGTCATCGGCTACAGAGCGGACGATTCCTATTTTCAGTACGCAGAAGCATTTGTGTCCAATGGTCTTCCTCTCCGCAGCCTGAACAAGGCGCTCCGTCTTGGCAAGTTGGGTGAACAGACAGTGGTCATTTCTCAAAAAGGATTTGAACGTCTGAAATTTACTGAAGCATACCCTGTCGATAAAAGCGTATATTATCCGAAGTTCTTGGATAGAGACACCAAGGCAAGGGAAACTTATCGTAAAGAGATTAAAAAGAGCAAGTCTTATCGGGATGATATCTTTGTGTTGGATATCCTGAGAGAGGAGATGAGGGGCGATGACCCACGCATACAACGAATTATATTTGAGTAATGCGAAAAATCGTTTATCGTCATTCTTTGACTATACTATTAACGATTGTAAGATGAAGCCCGAGTGGGCTGCATCTTTGTTTGTTACAACCGGTTTTGCGGAACAATTTGAACGCGGCAACCCTGCGTATGTGGCAGGCATGTCCGGTGTTGAGTTGGCAAGAGCAGTCGTTCTTAAAGCGTACGGCAAGAAAGAACTTCCGAAGCCCACACAGTCGGAAGACCGCTCTCCGGAGTATTGGGCCGGCTGGGCGCTTGCCTCGTATCAGTGGTATTATGCAAGACGGTTTAAGGATATCTTTGACCGCATTCCAATGAACGAGATTATAGGTATGTATTCCGTTTATCATGAAATGGATATATCACATTTCATTGAAGATATGGAAGTACGATACAAAGCAGCCGAAGGTGAATCCAACCTCAAGCGTATACGTGAGAGTCGAGGTCTATCTCAGACAGAGCTTTCCGAACAGTCGGGGGTAAACTTGCGCAATATTCAAATGTACGAACAGCGAGGCAATAACATCGACAAAGCGCAGGCCCAAACCCTGTATAAATTGTCACGCGTTCTCGGATGTACTGTTGAAGATTTGCTTGAAAATCCGATGAAGTGAGACCTTTTAACTAAATTAACGCAGAATCCTCCTTCTTCAAACAAACGCAGTCGTATGAGCGGGTTTCAAGAAAATCGGCGGAGATTATGTCCCGCCGCTTTTTGTGAGGGTTGCCATATTTAACTAAATTAACGCAGAATTCTCCTTCTTCAAACAACTGCAGTTGTTAAGTGGGAGATGAATGCGTATGTTGACATACTGTTTTTTACGATGTATACTATCAGTGGTAATCGTCGAGAGGAGTGTCGTGTAATGGAATTAGAGAATAATAATCATTCAGTGTTCTTGCTTCGCTATCATCTGGTTTTGGTAGTTAAATATAGACGTCCGGTGATCGATGACGCTATTTCTGCAAGACTCAAAGAGATTTTTGAAAACATTGCTCCTAATTACAATATCACACTAAAAGAGTGGAATCACGATAGAGAC
>JAZUDZ010000044.1:0-136658 GCA_045639905.1 Acutalibacteraceae bacterium | reverse complement strand
TAACCGCTGATGAAGGCGATAACTATTTTGCTAACGAGACCGGTACATTTGTCCCGGGTGTCGGTTCCTTCAATACTGGCGGGTTCTCTTTGAGCAGGTATGAAGTTACCCCTCGTGTCGGCACGACCAACGGGGCAATAGCTTTAGTGGATGACGGCACCCTTGGCGCGGGTATGAACGGCAAAGCCATCTATTATGACAATATCACACTCGAATGGTACGGAGACTGGAAACCGGTTACTGATTGCCTTTTAACCTATCGAGATACAAAAGTTCCGATTGCTCATTCGGACATTAATGATGCATATTATGGAAAAACTTCAACTTCGACGACAACATCTACCACTGCCGTAGTTCCTGAACCGCAATATGGAGAAAATTTGATTATTAACGCTGACTGTTTTGAAAGCGATTCAGCATCTCCTGCTTTTGGCTGGAATGTCTTGTCCGGAAATGTTCGCATTGATGGAGCCATGATGATATATAACGATGGCGTTACATCTTCTAAAGTATCTATAGGACTCAAAAATGTGATTAAGCCCAATACGGAATATATGTTTAATGTTG
The DNA here is from genome assembly GCA_045639905.1 of Acutalibacteraceae bacterium. GTDB lineage: Bacteria > Bacillota > Clostridia > Oscillospirales > Acutalibacteraceae > RGIG426. Next base: position 136,091 of record JAZUDZ010000044.1, on the reverse strand, counting down.
GGTCCGTATCCGGAGCTGGGGCACAGTTGGTTGTAAACGGACTGGAAGGAGAATATAGCCGAACTTATTTTGGTGTTGGTGATGGCCCAATCTGTTTTAAAACTCCGCAAGACACATCGGCGGTTAGCTTTATGGTTTATGTCGAGGCCTTCGCCGGAGCCACGGATACAATTGTTTTAGACAATTTTGTTTTGTCGGAAATTTTAAACGGGGAAAACTCGGAAGAATCCGAATCGGAGACCGAAATCAGCACCACAAGTACGACGACGTCGACGACTAGTTCTACGAGTACGACAACATCGACAATCAACACCACGAGCACGACCACAACGACGATCGGCAGCACCGAGCCGACAATGAAAATATTTGATATGACTACCGTTACAACAGCGACAGGGACGGAAAATTATGGAGGAAGTGAACCAACAGCGTTCTTTGAGTCTGAACCGGATATGATTCTTGGAGATGCGACCGACGACGGCCGTGTTGACATGAAAGATGTTTTGTTGATTCGAAAAGCTTTGGCCGGTATTTCTGATATTAAAAACAGTTTGTGTGCTGATGCGAACAAGGATGGGTCTTTAGATATGAAAGATGTACTACTGATTCGGAAATTCTTGGCAAATTTAGCCGTTTTGTAATCGCTATATCGTTTTGTGAGAGAACTCTGCAAAAACTTGCAGAGTTCTCGTTGTAAAAGACGATAAGGGAGAAATGTTATGAAAGTTAAAGCAAAACAGTTTAATTTTAAAAATAATGAGAGACCAAAAGTCCTATTTTTAGGAAATGGATTATGTCGCGCTTTTAATGGTGGGGACTGGGACAATATTATTGCCAAGATGGGAAATGAAAAAATAATAATTAGTGAGGATGTCCCAATGACGGTTAAAGCTTCCGTGAAAATAGAAGGTGATGTTTCTGAAAAGATTGCTGAATATTGTAAAGAAGCAATGAAAAATAGAGAACTTGACAAGTTTTTCTTTCAAAGAAGTGAATTAATCAAACGATTTTTAAGCATAGGGTTTGATTATGTTATCACTACGAATTACACCTATGAGGTTGAGAACGCTCTTCTGGGGAAGCCTGCTAGCCAATCTCAACTCGAGAAAGCACAAAGGCATGTAGGTATCAAAAATGCAGAGAAAAAGTATTCAATTCATACATTTGATGAGTTTGGCAATCAACAAATTTGGCACATTCACGGTCAAATGAGAAAGCCAAACAGTATGGTTCTTACAAACTACTATTATGGAGGGTTGATATCTAAGTACAAAGACTACATAGACAAAAACGCTATAAAGAGATATAGGAAACAAACAATAGAAAGAGGTACGCTTGAAATTAAAAGTTGGATTGATGCGTTTCTTTTTGGAAATGTTTACATGGTTGGCTTTGGTATGGATTTATCGGAGATTGATCTATGGTGGTTGTTGGAAGAAAAGGACTCGCAAAGAAGTCGTTCCCATCTGCCTTTTGGAAGAATTGTATTTTTTGAGCCCCAAAAGGTGAAAGATAAAAATAAAAGAGATAGACTATCGTCTGATGATTGCAAGTACCTCTTATTTGAGAAGTATGGGGTGGAGTTTGAGAGTTTGAACTACCGAGTGTTAGACAGCAACACAGGCGAAGAAACAAACAAACTGTATCAAAAGTTTTATGAAAAATTATGTGAGCATTTACAAAACTCAATTGGATAAATAAGAAAAAAGGGAAGAATAATCGTATTCTTTCCTTTTTCTTGATAATATATACAAAACAAGCGCTGCTTTCGTTGACAAAAAAACATAAAAAATATAATATATATAAGATTGGAAACTAGATTTTACGGAGGAACGTCAAATGGTAAGTTGGTCACAAGTCGCAGACGCGATGTTTTCCCATATTACTCATACACCGGATTACTATGAAGAATTGTATCCGACTAGAGATTTGAAGGAAGGGGCAAGGGTTACCCGTGTAGCTCCGTCACCGACCGGATATTTGCATCTGGGCGTATTCTATTCTGCCCTTATCGACAGACTGACGGCCTATGCCTCTGACGGCTTATTCTACTTCCGACTGGAAGATACGGATAAGAAGAGGGAAGTGGAAGGCGGTGCCAATGATATTCTTTCCAGCCTTAATCAGTTTGGCTTGACCATTGACGAAGGCCTCACGGCTCCCGGTTCGGTTGTCGGTGAATATGGCCCGTACATTCAAAGTCAGCGTGGCGAAATCTACCAGACTTATGTGAAACAACTGGTGGCCCAGGAACTGGCCTATCCTTGCTTCTGCTCTGCGGAAGCCAATGCGGCGACCCGAGAGAAGCAGGAAGCCAATAAGGAGAGAACCGGTTACTACGGGAAATACGCCGTTTGCCGTTCTTTGACGGCCGATGAAGCTCTCGAAAAGGTGCAAAGCGGTGCTCCGTATGTGGTACGTCTTCGTTCCATGGGAGATGAGTCCCATCGTATTAAATTTGATGACATGATTAAGGGTACGGTGGAAATGCCGGAAAATGATGAGGATTTTGTCCTTCTTAAATCCGATGGCATCCCGACCTATCATTTTGCTCATGCCATTGACGATCATTTGATGCACACTACCCACGTTATCCGTGGTGACGAGTGGCTGTCGTCCGTTCCGAAACATATTCAGCTTTTCAAAACCCTGGGCTTTAAGGTGCCGAAGTTCTGTCACATCAGCCCGATTATGGTCGAGGAAGACGGACATAAGAGAAAGCTTTCCAAGCGGAAAGATCCCCAGGCTGCCATGCACTTTTATGCAGAGCAGGGATATCCGGCGGAAAGCGTTCTCGAGTATTTGATGACGATTGCTTCCAGCGAGTTTGAGCAGTGGCGCAAGGCCAATCCACAAACCCCGTGGCAGCAGTTCCCGTTTAACATTAAAAAGATGAGCGTGTCCGGCGCTTTGTTTGATCTCAACAAGATGAACGACGTCAGTAAGAATGTCATTGCTTCCATGGATGCCGACAAAGTGACAAATGCCATTTTAGACTGGGCAAAAGAGTATAATCCGGACTTTTATGCGCTGCTGGATGCCGACAGAGACTTGGCCAAGGCCATTTTCTCCATCGACCGCGGCGGTGCCAAACCCAGAAAAGATATGGCCAAATGGAGTGATGCTCCACAGTATGCGGCCTTCTTCTTTGACAGCCTGTTTGACGGTGCTTTCGAGCTTCCCGAAAACATTGCTCCGGCCGATGCCAAGGCCGTGCTTGAAGCCTATATCGGCTCCTACAAAGAGTATGAGAATCAATCTGAGTGGTTTGATGATATCAAGGCCATGTGCCCGGCACTCGGGTTCTGCCCGGATGTGAAGGAGTATAAGAAGAATCCGGAAGGGTATAAGGGACACAGCGGTGACTTCAGTACCATTTTACGATTGGCCGTTACCGGTCGCCGCAACACGCCGGATTTGTGTGCGATTATGAAACTCCTTGGAAAAGAAAAAGTTTTGGCGCGTATGCAGATGGCTGCAGACCGCCTGTAAAGTGAGAGAGGAAACGAACTATGGCAGAAGAAAACAAGATTGTCGCTGAGGGCGGTAACTTTATCCGCGACATCATCGACGAAGAACTTGCAGAAGGTGGCCGTTGCTACGGCAAAAAGGTACACACCCGTTTCCCACCTGAACCGAACGGATATTTGCATATCGGCCACGTAAAGGCTTTGTGCATTGACTTCGGTATGGCAGAAAAATACGGCGGTATTTGCAATCTCCGTATGGATGATACCAACCCCGCCAAGGAAGATGTGGAATATGTAGAGGCCATCCAGGATGATATTCACTGGCTTGGCTTTGACTGGGAAGACCGGTTCTTCTATGCTTCCGATTATTTTGAAAAAATGTATGAACTGGCTGTGGGCCTCATCAAAAAAGGCCTTGCCTATGTTTGTGAATTGTCTCCGGACGAGGTGCATGACAATCGCGGTGACTTAACACATCCGGCCGTGTCACCGTACAGAGACCGCCCGATTGAGGAAAGTTTGGATCTTTTTGCCCGTATGCGTGCCGGTGAATTCGAAGACGGTAAAATGACCCTGCGTGCCCGTATTGATTTAGCCTCCGGTAACTTCAATATGCGTGACCCGGTTATTTATCGTATCCACCATGCCGAGCATCATCGCCAGGGCAATAAATGGTGCATTTATCCGATGTATGATTTTGCCCATCCGATTGAGGATATGCTGGAAGATATTACCCATTCTTTGTGCTCCTTGGAGTTTGAGGACCATCGTCCGCTGTACAACTGGGTGAGAGACAATGTAGATTATGATACGAATCCCCGTCAGATTGAGTTTGCCAGACTCGGTATTAACTATACCGTCTTGTCCAAACGGAAACTCCGCCAGCTGGTGGAAGAAAACTATGTATCCGGCTGGGACGATCCCCGTATGCCTACCTTGAGCGGCCTTCGTCGCCGCGGCTATACACCGGCTTCCGTTCGTAATTTTGTCGAGCGTATCGGTGTTGCCAAGGTTCCGAATACAGTGGAAGTGGCCTTCTTGGAGCATTGCCTTCGTGAGGACTTAAACGAAAACGCAACCCGTGCCATGGCGGTGTTACATCCGGTTAAACTGACCATCACCAACTATCCGGACGGACAGTCGGAAGTGTTTGAAACCGAGAACAACCCGACCAAGGAAGATGCGGGACTGCATGAAGTGACCTTCTCCAAGCACCTGTATATTGAACAGGATGACTTTATGGAGGAGCCGATCAAAGGATACAAGCGGATGTTCCCCGGCAATGAGGTACGTCTGAAATCCGCTTATGTAGTCAAATGTACCGGATGTGTCAAGGACGAAAACGGCAACGTTACCGAAGTCCTTGCCGAATACGATCCGGAAACCCGTGGGGGGAATACACCGGACGGCCGTAAAGTGCGCGGCACCATTCACTGGGTGGATGCCGAAACCGCTTTCGATGCGGAGGTCCGTCTTTACAGCAATTTGTTTGACGATCCCGATCCGGATGCGGCCGGAAAAGACTTTATTGCCTGCCTCAATCCGAACTCTTTAGAAGTCTTAAACGGCTGTAAAATCGAGGCGGCTCTCAAACCCGACCAGAAAGGAAATCACTTCCAGTTTATGCGTCTCGGGTATTTCTGCGAAGATAAGGACAGCAGCGAAAACCACCGTATTTTCAACCGTTCCGTGTCCCTGAAGGACGGTTTCAAGGTCTAATGTGAAGATATATCACTTTACAGATGTTTAGGAGGGTTTTTGTATGAAAAGTAAATGGACGGCATTCTTTTTGTGCCTGTTTTTCGGTGTCTTCGGCGCACACAAATTCTATGAGGGCAAAATCCTGTTTGGAATCATCTATATCCTGACCGGAGGCCTTTGCGGAATCGGCTGGATTGTGGATTGCATCATCTTAATTCTCAAACCCAATCCGTATTATCCGTAATCAAACATAGAACAAGGCGTAATTGCTTTCGAGCAATTACGCCTTGATTTTTTTTGTTAAATTCCTTCCAAATTCCAAAGGGGGATATAGGAATCACCGGAAGAGGATCGGTCCTGCATATAGCCGAAGGTCAGGCCTTTCTGTATCAGATATTCCTGTGCTCTGGTGATCTCACTGGTGGTGACTTTTCGGTTTAGATTTCGGAAATCCTCCGAAAAGGTTTTGGTCGGTGTATATTGGGCCATCAAACTGACCCAAACGGAGCCGGGCTCAAATGTGTCGGCAATCCAGTCCAAAACCTTCTTGGTTTCGCTTAGGTGTCCGGGCAGCAGCAAATGCCGAATGAGAACACCTTTTTTCATAATGCCGTCGTCTCCGATTTGCACCGGACCTACCTGGCGTACCATTTCCAAAATGGCGGCTTTGGCCACGTCCGGATAATCCGGGGCGCCTGAATAGCGTTTACCAAGATCCGAACTTACATATTTTAGATCCGGCAAATAGACATCAATTTGGCCGTTTAGCAGCTTTAGCGTGGATAGGGAATCGTATCCGCCGCTGTTATACACGACCGGTACCGGCAGTGGTTCCTTCAGCGCTTCATGTATGGCTTTGCCGTAATGGGAAGGAGTGACCAAATCCAGAACATGGGCGCCCTTTTGGATGAGTTCCTCAAAGATTTCACGCAGCCTTTGTACGGTGACTTCTTTCCCGAAGCCCTCGCGACTGATGGCATAATTTTGACAAAAGATGCAGCGAAGATTGCAGCCGCTGAAAAAGACGGTTCCCGCACCGCGACTTCCGGACAGACAGGGCTCTTCACCGAAATGCAGACAGGCTTTGGCCAGCACCGGATTTTCCGGCATCTTACAAAACCCGAGGGCGGAATGATCGTTTTGGGATTCCGGCCTGTCAATCAGACAGTGCCGGGGACATGCATCGCATCTCATACCGCGCCTCTTTGAAAACTGACAATGCCCCAGACAACAATCAGGGCGATATACAGAGCCAGTAAGACCCAGAAGAGAACGGACAAGAACTTGCTTTCTGCCTGATCCGTATCCGGTGTCGCAAAATGGGCGCCGGCGGCTTTTCCCAAAAAGGGAAGGGGATAGAGCATGCAAAGAATATAGGCAAAGTTCACGGCATGATTTCCGGCCGTGTTTTCAAAGTCCGTCAGGCCTCCGTACAGGAAGAAACAAATCAGCGTGATAGCCAAAATGCCGATTCCCGCAAAGGTGCAGAAAAGAAGCTCGGATTTTGCTTTTTGAATGGCCTCGATTTTGGCGGTACGTACCCCGATGGCGGAGCCGGTGATAACAAGACCCAGCAGAAATCCGCCAATCATGGTCAGACGAAATCCGGCCGAAGGGTAGTCGGCAAATCGTAAAACCATTTGAAACCAGACAGAGAGTGCGATGGTGACAAAGGACATTGTCAAATATACAATTTGTTTTCCTTGTTTTGTCATAGATTTCCTTACTTTCTGTGCCACTTGACGCCTTCGGCCGTGTCCTCGAGGATAATGCCTTTGGCGGTCAGTTCGTCACGAATGCGGTCGGCTTCGGCCCAGTTCTTTTCCGCACGGGCTTTGGTACGGGCTTCAATAAGAGCGTCAATTTCCGCATCTTCTTCCGAGCCGCCTTGCGCTTTGGCGCCGTCCAGCAGCCCTAAGGATAAAACGGAATCAAATTCGGCAATCAGGGCTTTCTTGGTGGCGTTATTGGTCTTGGCTTTGAGAACATCGTATAAAGCCGTGATGGCCAGGGATGTATTTAAATCATTGTCCATGGCTTCGGTGAATTTGGCGCGCAGTTCTTTTACGGCTTCCTCGTCCACTTCACCGTCGTCGGTTAAGGCCGCACATTTGGCGACAAGTTTGCCGTATGCCGCCGCGGCATTGTCCAGACTCTCATAGGAAAATACGAGAGACTTGCGATAGTGGGACTGCAGGCAGAAGAATCGATAGGCCAGAGGATTGTAGCCTTTGGATTCCAAAAGGGAAACCGTTAAAAATTCTCCCTTGGATTTACTCATTTTGCCGGAATTGGTATTCAGATGCAGTACATGGAACCAATGGGTGCACCACTGGTGACCGAGATAGGCCTCGCTTTGGGCGATTTCATTGGTGTGATGGGGGAATACGTTATCAATACCACCGCAGTGCAGGTCCAAATGCTCTCCGAGGTGCTTTAAGCTGATTCCGCTGCACTCAATGTGCCAGCCCGGATAGCCAAGACCCCACGGGCTTTCCCATTTGAGTTCCTGGTCGTCGAATTTGGAACGGGTGAACCAGAGAACAAAGTCGGTTTTGTTTCGTTTGTTTCCGTCTTCTTCTACGCCTTCGCGGACACCTACTTCCAGTTCATCGCTTTCCTGCTTGTTGAAGACGTTATAGTTCTCCAGTTTGGACGTGTCAAAGTATACATTTCCGCCGGCTAAATAGGCATAGCCCTTGTCAATGAGCCCCTGGACCAGTTTGATAAAGTCATCAATGCAGCCGGTGGCCGGTTCGATGACGTCCGGCTTGCGGATATGAAGTTTTTCACAATCGTCAAAAAAGGCGTCGGTATAGAACTTGGCGATTTCCATCACGGTTTTATGTTCCCGTTTGGCGCCTTTGAGCATTTTATCTTCACCGGTATCGGCGTCGCTGGACAGATGTCCGACGTCCGTGATGTTCATCACGCGTTTGACATCGTACCCTAAATAGCGAAGATACTTTTCAAGAACGTCCTCCATCATATAGGTACGGAGGTTGCCGATGTGGGCATAATGATAAACGGTGGGGCCGCAGGTATACATGCCGACCTTACCGGGCTCATACGTTTTAAATTCCTGTTTGGTATGGGTAAGTGTGTTATACAGTTGCATTCGATTGTTCCTCCAATTCTTCCATACGTTTCTGCATTTTATCCAGTTTGGCTTCCAGCCGGCAGAGCTCCTGGGATACCGGGTCCGGAATATGAACCTGGTCCAGATCGTCTACGCGAATGCCGGCAATTTTGACAACACGGGCCGGAACACCGACGGCCGTACTGTCGGCCGGGATGTCGTCCAGTACCACGGCACCGGCGGCGATACGGGTATTGTCGCCAATCGTAATGGGGCCGAGCACCTTGGCTCCGGCTCCCACCATGACATTGTTTCCGAGAGTCGGATGGCGTTTGCCGGTTTCTTTACCGGTACCGCCCAGGGTTACGCCCTGATACAGGGTACAGTTATCGCCGATAATGGTGGTCTCGCCGATGACGACGCCCACACCGTGGTCGATAAACAGGTTCTCTCCGATTTGTGCGCCGGGGTGAATTTCAATGCCGGTTTTGCGAACGCATCTCTGGGAAATATACCGAGCCCAGAAGTGCATATTGTGGGTATAGAACCAATGGGCACGGCGATGGGAGCGCACGGCTTTCAGCCCGTTGTACAGCAGCATAACCTCTGCGGTGGAGGTGGCGGCTGCGTCCCGTTCTTTGACGGTAGCTATATCTTTTTTCAGTTTGTCAAACATACATCCTCCTGCAAAACAAAAAAAACCTCCACCATCCCTTACGGATGATGAAGGCGATTACGCGCGGTTCCACTTCATAGTTTTTCTTATCGAAGACAAGCATCTTCGTTTCCGATAACGGGGAATTCCGGGACTGCCTACACACGCCGCTTCAGCAGCCCGACTATCCGAAGGCACTTCCCAGGGAGGTTTACTGATCGCTTTCAGCCGGGACGATCTCTCTTTGAGCAAACGATACCATGGTACTCTTTTCGGGTGACGGTCTTTATATATATAATGTATTCCTTATCGTACTTGCCGACGGATGGTTTGTCAAGTGCAAAATGGAAATATCCGCCTTTTTGATAAAAAAGAGGGGAGAAACGCACAAAAATCGACCACCCTCCCACGAGGTTCTTATATACGCGGTTTTGGCTGAAAGTATACGCGAAGCGCCCGATATTATAACAAATATATAAAATTTTTATTGACTCGGTTTTACGTGCGTAATAAAATAACATTCTACGCGCCGTTAAAATAATAACTTGTTTATTATATATATAGCGCATGAAAACGTAAATGCGAGGGGGCAGCCCCTCAGACTAGAAACGGGAGTGAAATGCCAATGTCAAAAGTGAAGACAAAGACAAACCTCACAGAGGTTAAACGCGGCAAAACCACCCGTATGAGCTTTGCCAAGATCAATGAGGTTCTCGACATGCCGAACTTGATCGAAGTGCAGAAGAGCTCGTACAAGTGGTTCCAGGAAGTGGGTATTCCGGAAGTGTTTCGTGAGATCGGTCCGATCAAGGATTCTACCGAAAACCTGATTCTGGAATTTGTTGGGTATCGTTTCGAAGATGCCCCGAAATACAATGAGCAGGAGTGCAAACTTCGCGATACCACCTATGAGATTCCGCTGTATATCACCGCCCGCCTCTTCAACAAAGAGACCGGTGAAATCAAAGAGAAGGAAATCACCATGGGTCAGATCCCGAAGATGACCGAGTCCGGTACCTTCATCATCAACGGTGCCGAACGTGTTATCGTTTCCCAGCTCGTTCGTTCTCCGGGTGTGTACTTCGGTTCTGATTTCGATACCATCGGAAAGAAACTGTTTTCGTCCACCATCATTCCGAATCGCGGTGCCTGGATTGAGTACGAGACCGATTCCTATGATGTGGCCTGGGTTCGCATTGATAAGAACCATAAACTGCCTTTGACCGTGTTCCTGCGTGCTCTCGGTTTTGAAAGCGATAAAGCCATTTTCGACTTTTTCGGCGAAACCGATCTTTTGCAGGCAACCATCGAGAAAGAGGATGGTATCCGCAAACATTTGAACACCACCGAGTCCTATCAGCCGAAATCGGTTGAAGAGGGCCTTATGTGGGTGTACAGCAAATTGCGTCCCGGTGAGCCGTTGACCACCGAAAACTCCAAACAGCATTTGGAGGGATTGTTCTTTGATCCCCGCCGTTACGACATCTCCCGTGTCGGACGTTATAAATACAACAAGAAACTCAGCCTTGCCAATCGCTTGTTCGGCTGCACCCTGAGCCGTCCGATTGTGGACGAGGAGACCGGTGAGATTTTGCTTGATGCCGGTGTCCGTGTGACGGAAGAGCAGGCCATCGAGCTGGAGAACAAGGGTATCTACACCGCCTATGTGGTGACCGAGGATCACGGTGTCGAGCGTGAATCCAAGATCATTTCCAACCGCATGGTCGATATCAGCGGATATGTGGACTTTGACGCCAAAGCCGAGTGCAATGTGAACGAAAAAGTCTCCTATCCTGTCTTGAAAGAAATTTTGGAAAATGCCAAAGATGAGAAATCCCTCAAGAAGGAACTCAAGAAGAGACACGATGAACTCATTCCGAACCACATCACTTTGGATGATATTCTGGCTTCCATCAGCTATTTGAATAACCTTCCGAACGAAGTGGGCTCGGTGGACGACATTGACCATTTGGGCAACCGTCGTATCAAAGCGGTGGGTGAACTCATTCAGAATCACTTCCGCATCGGTTTCAGCCGTCTCGAGCATTCCATCCATGAAAAGATGATGTTGCAGGCCGGCGACGTGAAAGCCATGACTCCGGAAACCCTTATCAACATCCGTCCGGTGACCGCGGCCATTCGTGAGTTCTTCGGTTCTTCTCCGCTGTCCCAGTTCATGGACCAGAACAACCCTCTGGCTGAACTGACTCACAAACGTCGTTTGTCCGCTTTGGGTCCCGGCGGTTTGTCCCGTGACCGCGCCGGATTCGAAGTCCGTGACGTTCACTACAGCCATTATGGCCGTATGTGCCCGATTGAGACTCCTGAAGGTCCGAACATCGGCTTGATTTCCTACTTGGCTACTTTCGCCAAAGTGAACGAGTACGGCTTCATCGAAGCTCCGTATCGTAAGATTGATAAAGCAACCGGCGTCGTAACCGACGAGGTTGTGTATATGACCGCTGATGTTGAAGACCGCTTCATTGTGGCCCAGGCGAACGAGCCGCTGAACGAAGACAACACCTTCGCCCGTGACCGTGTTAATGCCCGTCGCCGCGGAGAATTCCTGGAAGTTACCAAAGATCTGCCGGACTTCATGGACGTTTCTCCGAAGATGGTCGTTTCCGTCGCTACCGCTATGATTCCGTTCCTCGAGCACGATGACGCAAACCGTGCTTTGATGGGTTCCAACATGCAGCGCCAGGCTGTGCCGCTGCTCCGCCCGGAGACTCCGGTTGTCGGTACCGGTATGGAATACAAGGCCGGTGTGGACTCCGGTGTTTGTGTGCTGGCAAAGAATGACGGTACCGTCATTTCCGTGGATGCCGGTCGTGTGGAAATTCAGCGGGATGCGGACAACGTGATTGATACATACAATCTCGTGAAATTCTCCCGTTCGAACCAGGGTACTTGTATCAACCAGCACCCGGTGGTTCAGGTGGGTGACCACGTGAAAGAGCATGACGTCGTTGCCGACGGTCCTTCCACCGTGAACGGTGAAATTGCCCTCGGTCGCAACGTGCTCATCGGCTTTATGACCTGGGAAGGTTACAACTACGAAGACGCCGTTTTGATCAATGAAAAATTGGTTCGTGACGACATCTTTACTTCCATCCATTTGGAAGAATATGAAATTGCGGAACGGGAAACCAAGCTGGGTGCCGAAAGAATCACCCGCGATATCCCGAACGTTTCCGAAGATATGCTGAAGAACTTGGGCAAAGACGGTGTAATCCGTGTCGGCGCCGAAGTTCATGCCGGTGACTATTTGGTCGGTAAAGTAACGCCGAAGGGCGAGCCGGATGAATCCAACGAGGAAAAATTGCTCCACGAAATTTTCGGTGAAAAAGCCCGTGACGTTCGTGATGCTTCCTTGAAAGTGCCGCACGGCCAGTATGGTATTGTCGTTGACGTACAGACCTTCGACGACAAACGCAGTGATGAACTCGGCCCAGGCATCAATAAGATTGTCCGCGTGTACGTTGCCCAAAAACGTAAGATCGGTGTCGGCGATAAGATGGCCGGTCGTCACGGTAACAAGGGCGTTGTTTCCCGCGTACTGCCCAGTGAGGATATGCCGTTCCTGCCGGATGGTACTCCGCTGGATATCGTTTTGAACCCCCTCGGTGTTCCGTCTCGTATGAACATCGGTCAGGTTTTGGAAGTTCACCTCGGCGCTGCCGCAAAAGCCATGGGTATCAACATTATGACCCCGGTCTTTGACGGTGCTACCGAACAGGACATCCAGTCCATGCTGGAAGAAGTCGGTCGTAACCCCAACGGTAAGATTGAACTTCGCGACGGCCGTACCGGTGAGAAATTCGACAACCCGGTTACCGTCGGTTATATGTACTTCTTAAAACTTCACCATTTGGTTGATGATAAGATTCACGCCCGTTCGGTCGGTCCGTACGCTTTGGTTACCCAGCAGCCGCTCGGTGGTAAAGCGCAGTTCGGCGGCCAGCGTTTCGGTGAAATGGAAGTTTGGGCTCTTGAAGCCTATGGTGCTGCTTATACCTTACAGGAAATCCTGACAATCAAGTCGGATGACGTGATGGGCCGTACCAATGCCTACTTGTCTATCGTTAAAGGCCAGAATATTCCGCAGGCGGGTGTTCCGGAATCCTTCCGCGTTCTTGTGAAAGAATTGCAGGCTTTGGGATTGGACATTGTCGCCTTGGACAAAGATAAGAATGAAATCGATCTCAAACAAAAATTTGAAGACGAGTATCCGAAAAAGGATGCCATCGATGAATTTATGGAAGATCTGGTTGTTGATGAAAATGAACTTTCCGACGGCTTCGGCAGTTTGGAAATGGATGAGTTCGGCAATGTTGATGATTCTTTGAGTCGCTACGATGAGAACAACTGAGAAAGGGGAATGAAAATATGAATGCAATTAGTTTTGATTCTGTAAAAATTGGTCTCGCTTCCCCTGAACGTATTCGTTCGTGGTCCTATGGTGAGGTTACCAAACCGGAAACCATCAACTATCGTACTTTAAAACCGGAAAAAGAAGGTCTTTTCTGCGAAAAGATTTTCGGACCTACGAAAGATTTTGAATGTTCTTGCGGAAAATATAAACCGAACAATAGGGGATACAAGGGCAAGATTTGCGACCGCTGCGGTGTTGAAGTCACCCGCAAAAAGGTTCGTCGTGAACGTATGGGCCATATTGAACTGGCTACCCCTGTTTCTCACATTTGGTACTACAAAGGCATCCCGTCCCGTATCGCTTTGATGCTGGATGTCAGCCCGAAAAAGTTGGAAGCGGTTCTTTATTACTCCTCTTATATTGTCACCGATCCGGGTGATGCCCGTGAACTGCACAAAAAGCAGATTCTGGACGAGGACGAATACAGCGATATGCGCGAAAAGTATGAGGACGATTTCGAAGCCGGTATGGGTGCTGAATACATCCAGAAGCTTTTGGAAGAAATCAACCTCGAGGAACTGCATGCCGAGCTGAAATCCCAGCTGGAAGAGACAACCGGTCAGAACCGGACCAAACTTCTTAAACGTTTGGAAGTCGTGGATGCGTTCCTGCGCTCCGGCAACCGTCCGGAGTGGATGATTCTCAATGTGATTCCGGTCATTCCGCCGGATATCCGTCCGATGGTTCAGCTCGACGGTGGTCGTTTTGCCACCTCTGACCTGAATGATCTTTATCGTCGTGTTATCAACCGTAACAACCGTTTGAAGAAATTCCTCTCCATCCCGGATGCTCCGGAACCGATGATTCGCAACGAGAAACGTATGCTTCAGGAAGCCGTTGATGCTTTGATTGATAACGGTCGTCACGGTCGCCCGGTCACGGGTGCCGGCAACCGTCCTCTCAAGTCTCTGTCGGATATCCTCAAGGGTAAACAGGGTCGTTTCCGTCAGAACCTGCTTGGTAAACGTGTTGACTATTCCGGCCGTTCCGTTATCGTTGTCGGTCCGGAACTCAAGATGTACCAGTGCGGTTTGCCGAAGGAAATGGCACTGGAATTGTTCAAACCGTTTGTTGTTAAACGTTTGATGGAGACCGAAGTCTGTCAAAACGAGAAGCATGGACGTAAAATGGTTGAGCGTGTGGATCCCGCTGTTTGGGATGCTCTGGAAGTGGTTATCAAAGACCATCCGGTTATGCTGAACCGTGCTCCTACGCTTCACCGTCTCGGCATCCAGGCTTTTGAACCTGTTTTGGTGGAAGGCCGTGCCATTAAGCTCCATCCGTTGGTTTGTACCGCTTTTAACGCCGACTTCGACGGTGACCAGATGGCCGTTCACGTTCCGCTTTCTTCCGAAGCCCAGGCCGAAGCCCGCTTCTTGATGCTGGCTGCCGGAAACCTTCTTAAACCTTCTGACGGTAAGCCTGTTACCGTTCCGACCCAGGATATGGTTCTCGGTTCTTACTACTTGACGTATATTCGCGACGGGGAGAAGGGCGAAGGCAAATACTTCCGCGACGAGCAGGAAGCTTTAATGGCTTATGATGCCAAAGCCGTGGATTTGCACGCCAAAATTAAGGTTCGCCGTACGCTTGAAATCAACGGCGAGAAGAAGTCCAAGATTATTGAAACCACGGTCGGCCGTATCATCTTCAACCGCGCCGTGCCGCAGGATTTGGGCTTTGTGGACCGCAGCGATCCGGAAAATCTCTTCTTCTATGAAGTGGAATTCAAAGTCGGTAAGAAACAACTCGGCACCATTATTGACAAGTGCATCAAGGTGCACGGTCCTGCCGAAACTTCCGAAGTCCTCGATGCCATTAAGTCTCAGGGCTACCATTATTCCACCATCGGTTCTTTGACCGTTGCCGTCGTGGATGCCACCATCCCGCCGCAGAAGAAAGAGATCATCGCTAATGCGGAGAAAGAAATTGACAAGATTACCGAAATCTACAACGAAGGCTTGACTTCCAACGATGAACGCTACAAAGAAGTGGTTCGTATTTGGAACGAAACGACTGAAAAAGTCGGTAAAGCCGTTTCGGACAACATGGACGAGTTCAACCCGATTAACATGATGGCCGATTCCGGTGCTCGTGGTTCTTCGTCTCAGATTCGTCAGCTCGCCGGTATGCGTGGCTTGATTGCCAACACCTCCGGTAAAGCCATCGAAGTTCCGATTCGTGCGAACTATCGTGAAGGCTTGAACGTTTTCGAGTACTTTATCGCTTCTCGTGGTGCTCGTAAAGGTTTGGCCGATACCGCTCTTCGTACCGCTGACTCCGGTTATTTGACGCGTCGTTTGGTTGACGTCGCTCAGGACGTTATCATTCGTGAGGAAGATTGCGGATGCCATGACGGTATCGAAGTATATACCATCACGGACGGTGACTCCGTCATTGAAGACGTTTCCGAACGTTTGGTGGGCCGCTTCCTGGTGGATGACTTCTGTGATCCGAAGACCGGTAAAGTGCTGTTCTCCAAAGACCATATGTTGACGGCGGCCGATGCCGAAGTCATTACCAAGCAGTATGGCGTGGAGCGTATCAAAGTTCGTTCCGTCTTGACCTGCCATGCCCGCCATGGTGTCTGCGCACACTGCTACGGTGCCAACCTTGCTACCGTGGATGCCGTTTCCGTCGGTGAGGCGGTCGGTACCATTGCTGCCCAGTCCATCGGTGAACCGGGTACTCAGCTTACCATGCGTACCTTCCATACCGGTGGTATCGCTTCCGGTGAGGATATTACCCAGGGTCTTCCGCGTGTTGAGGAACTTTTCGAAGCACGTCGTCCGAAGAACGCTGCCATCCTCAGCGAAATCGAAGGTCAGGTTTCTTTCCGTCAGGAAAAGAAGAAAGAGTTCGTCGTGGTTACCCATTCCGGTAAAGACAGCTCGGATAATGACCAGCGTTCCTATCATATTCCGTTCGGCTTCCATCTGTGCGTAGCCGAGGGCGATACCGTTCATCCGGGTGATCCGCTGACATACGGTTCCTGCTATCCGCAGGATATCCTGCGTATCCTCGGTGCGGATAAAGTCCGTGACTACCTCATTGAAGAAGTCCAGAGTGCTTACCGTTTGCAGGCGGTTTATCTGAACGATAAACACATCGAAGTCATTGTGCGTCAAATGATGCGTAAAGCCTTCGTCACCGATTCCGGCAGCACCAACCTCATTAAAGATACCCGTGTGAATGTGAGCGAAGTTTTGGATGCCAACAAAGCAATCCAGGCTCGTATCGCAGCCGGGGAAGAGGGCTTGGAAGAAGCCAAATACGATACCGTTTTGCTTGGTATCACCAAGGCGGCTCTTTCCACCGACAGCTTCCTGTCCGCGGCTTCCTTCCAGGAGACCACACGTGTCCTTACCGATGCGGCTATCAAGGGTAAGAGCGATCCGCTCGTCGGCCTGAAAGAGAATGTTATCATTGGTAACATCATCCCGGCCGGTACCGGTATCCGCAGTTATAACGAGGTGGATGTGATTAACACCCACGCTCACGACGATGACCCCTTCATTCAAGCTCTTCGCGGCGCCCTTGTGGATGCCGACGATGAGGAAGTTGTTCCCGTCGAATAATGCACCGAAATAGAACAAAAGGGCTTGACAAAAGCCCTTTTGGGTGCTAAAATTCTATCTTGCGCTGCGCAGATTATTTATCTGTTTAGGCTATATTTTAAATCAAGGAGGTGTTTGATTTGCCTACGTTTAACCAACTGGTTCGCAGTGGCAGAAAGGATCTTGAGAAAAAGGCTAAGGCCCCGGCTCTTTTGAAAGGCTGGAACTCCAAGAAACAGATTGCCACAGACCGTAATGCCCCGCAGAAACGTGGTGTATGTACTTCCGTTAAAACAACCACACCGAAAAAGCCGAACTCTGCTCTTCGTAAAGTCGCTCGTGTGCGTTTGTCTAACGGTATCGAAGTTACTACCTACATTCCGGGTGAAGGTCACAACTTGCAGGAGCACAGCGTTGTGTTGCTCCGCGGCGGACGTGTTCGTGACTTGCCTGGTGTCCGTTATCACATTATCCGTGGTACTTTGGATACTCAAGGTGTTGCCAACCGTAAGCAGGCTCGTTCCAAGTATGGTGCAAAGCGCCCGAAGAAGTAATCTTCTACGACACTAAAAAGAGGCAATTCAAGCAGCTTTATAATTATTGTATAAATACTTATAGAGTCTCTGCTTGGCCGACGGAAGCTTGTCACTTCCGAGTACCTATGATATCATTTTTATGAAGGAGGGAAGTAGAATGCCCAGAAGAGGCTCTATTCCGAAACGTGATGTGTTGCCGGATCCGATTTATAATTCGAAACTGGTCACTCGCTTGATTAACAACATTATGCTGGATGGTAAGCGCGGTGTTGCTCAGAAGATCGTTTACGATGCTTTTGAAATCGTTGCTGAGAAGTCCGGTAAAGATGCCCTGGAAGTCTTTGAGCAGGCTATGGAAAACATCATGCCGCAACTCGAAGTCAAAGCCCGCCGTGTCGGTGGTGCTACTTACCAGGTCCCGATTGAGGTTCGTCCTGATCGTCGTACCACCCTCGGTTTGCGTTGGCTCACTACCTATTCTCGTACTCGTTCCGAGAAGACCATGAAGGAAAGACTTGCCAACGAAATCCTGGATGCTCTTGCCGGTACGGGCGGAGCTGCCAAAAAGTGCGAAGACACCCACAAAATGGCCGAAGCCAACAAAGCTTTCGCCCATTTCCGTTGGTAATGTGCGCTCCGACTGTTATTGTAAGAGGAGGAAACTATGGCTAACACTCGTAAAGTATCGCTCGAAGATACTCGTAATATCGGTATCATGGCTCACATCGATGCCGGTAAAACAACTACAACTGAACGTATTTTGTACTATACCGGTATTAACCATAAGATCGGTGAAACCCATGATGGTAGTGCCACCATGGACTGGATGGCTCAGGAGCAGGAGCGTGGTATTACCATTACTTCTGCTGCTACCACATGCTTCTGGCATGATCACCGTATCAACATCATTGACACCCCCGGACACGTTGACTTCACCGTTGAAGTGCAGCGTTCCCTCCGTGTTCTTGATGGCTCTGTTACCGTATTGTGCGCCAAAGGCGGTGTAGAACCGCAGTCTGAAACCGTTTGGCGTCAGGCTGACGAATACAAGGTTCCGCGTATGGCATACGTTAATAAAATGGACATTATGGGTGCCGACTTCTATCGCGTCGTTGACATGATGAAAGAGCGCCTGAAATGTAATGCTGTTCCGATCCAGCTTCCGATTGGTGCGGAACAGTTCTTCAAAGGTATTATCGACCTGGTCGAAATGAAGGCCTACATCTACAACGATGACATGGGTCTTGATATCAGCGTTGAGGACATCCCGGAAGATATGCAGGAAACTGCCCAGAAGTATCGTGAAGAACTCATTGAGCACGTTGCCGAACAGGATGACGATCTCATGGAGAAATACTTCGCCGGTGAAGAATTGACCATTGAAGAAATCAAAACCTGCATCCGCAAATCCACCATTGCCAACACAATGGTCCCGGTTTGCTGCGGTACGTCCTACCGTAACAAGGGTGTTCAGAAATTGCTCGATGCAATCGTTGATTATATGCCGTCTCCGCTCGATGTTCCCGCCATCAAAGGTGTGAACCCGGAAACCGACGAGCAGGAGGAGCGTCCGTCTTCCGACAAAGAGCCGTTCGCTGCTTTGGCTTTCAAGATTGCCACCGACCCGTATGTTGGTAAACTCTGCTTCTTCCGTGTGTATTCCGGTACACTTTTGAAGGGCACCAGTGTTTACAACGCAAACAAAGATGACACCGAGCGTATCGGTCGTATTCTGCAGATGCACGCCAATGACCGTAAGGATATTGACGAAGTTTTTGCAGGCGACATTGCTGCCGCTGTTGGTCTGAAAAATACCACCACAGGTAATACGCTTTGTGATGAAAAACATCCGATCATCCTGGAATCCATGAAATTCCCGGAGCCGGTTATTCGTGTTGCTATTGAGCCGAAAACCAAGGCCGGTCAAGAGAAGATGGGTATCGCTTTGGCCAAGTTGGCTGAAGAAGATCCGACCTTCAAGACCTATACAGACGAAGAAACCGGTCAGACCATTATTGCCGGTATGGGTGAGCTCCACCTCGAAATCATCGTTGATCGTCTTCTTCGTGAGTTCAAAGTGGAAGCAAACGTAGGCGCCCCGCAGGTTGCTTACAAAGAAACCATCCGCAAGATGGCTGATGTGGATACCAAGTATGCCCGTCAGTCCGGTGGTAAAGGTCAGTATGGTCACGTTAAAATTAAAGTGGAACCCAACGAATCCGGTAAAGGTTATGAGTTTATCAATGCCATCGTCGGTGGTGCTATTCCGAAGGAATACATTCCTGCCGTTGATGCCGGTATCCAGGGTGCCATGCAGGCCGGTGTTGTTGCCGGTTACCCGGTTGTTGACGTGAAAGTTACCTTGTATGATGGTTCTTATCATGAGGTTGACTCTTCTGAAATGGCATTTAAGATTGCCGGTTCTATGGCTTTCAAAGATGCTATGAGAAAAGCCGATCCGGTTTTGATGGAGCCCATCATGAAGGTTGTCGTTATCGCTCCGGAAGAATATACCGGTGATGTTATCGGTGACGTTAACTCCCGTCGTGGTGAAATGCAGGGCATGGACAGTGTGTCCGGTGCTCAGCAGATTCGCGCCTTTATCCCGCTGGCTGAAATGTTCGGCTATGCTACGGATCTTCGTTCCAAGACTCAGGGCCGCGGCCAGTATGTCATGGAACCCAGTCATTACAAAGAACTTCCGAAGAGTGTTTCGGAAGAGATCATTTCCAAACGTTCCAAAAAGGAAGATTAAGCAAAAAATAGTGCTTGATTTTCTATAGGAAACTTGGTAAAATCAGTTTGTGTGATTAATACTCAAATTTTTCCAATTTTTAAGGAGGAAAGAACAATGGCGAAAGCTAAATTTGAACGTAACAAACCCCACGTAAACATTGGTACCATTGGTCACGTTGACCATGGTAAGACCACTTTGACTGCTGCTATCACAAAAGTTCTTGCTATGGAGGGCAATGCCGAGTTCGCAGATTATGCTAACATCGATAAGGCTCCCGAAGAGCGCGAGCGTGGTATCACAATCAACACTGCTCACGTTGAGTATGAGACTGCTAACCGTCACTATGCTCACGTTGACTGCCCCGGACACGCTGACTACATCAAAAACATGATCACCGGTGCTGCTCAGATGGATGGCGCTATCCTCGTTATCGCCGCCACCGATGGCCCGATGGCTCAGACCAAAGAGCACTTGCTCTTGGCCCGTCAGGTTAACGTTCCGTACATTGTTGTTTTCATGAACAAAGTTGATCAGATGGATGATCCGGAACTCCTCGAACTCGTTGAGATGGAAATCCGTGAGACCCTCGACAGCTATGAATTCCCGGGCGATGACACTCCGATCATCAAAGGTTCTGCCCTTCAGGTTTTGGAGAGCACTTCCACTGATCCGTCTGATCCGGTTTATGCTCCGATTCATGAACTCATGGACGCTGTTGACAGCTACATTCCGACTCCGGACCGTAAAGCTGATCTCCCGTTCTTGATGCCGATCGAAGACGTTATGACCATCTCCGGCCGTGGTACTGTTGTTACCGGTCGTGTTGAGCGTGGTTCCTTGAAAGCCGGCGAAGAAGTTGAAATCGTTGGTTTGAAAGAAGAAAAAGGTAAGACTGTTGTTACCTCTATGGAAATGTTCCGCAAGACCCTCGACTACTGCGAAGCCGGCGATAACGTTGGTGCTCTTCTCCGTGGCGTTGCCCGTGACGAAGTCGAACGTGGTCAGGTTCTCTGCAAACCGGGTTCCATCAACCCGCACACCAAGTTCCATGGTCAGGTTTATGTCCTTTCCAAGGATGAAGGCGGCCGTCATACTCCGTTCTTCAACAACTATCGTCCGCAGTTCTACTTCCGTACCACCGACGTTACCGGTGTTATCACCTTGCCGGCCGGCATCGAGATGTGCACCCCTGGTGACAACGTCGAAATGGACGTCGAACTCATCACCCCGATTGCTATTGAAGAAGGTCTCCGCTTCGCTATCCGTGAAGGTGGCCGTACTGTTGGTTCCGGTGTTGTCACCGCTATCAATGCCTAATTAAACAGTTAGGATTTCAAATCCGGAAAGCAACTTGTTGCTTTCCGGATTTTTCTTTCATTTTTTGTTGAAACACAAGGGAAAACGGAGTAAAATAATACCGTAAAATCCGAATGTGAGGGGCTTTTTTAATGAAAAGATTGTTGGCATTTTGCATTGCCTTGATTATGTTGTTTGTGTTCTCCGGATGTTCCAAAGATACGGAGGGAAGTATTATAACGCAGATAACACCGACAAAGCGTACGACTGCTTCCACAACAGAAGCAAAAGTTCTTCCGGTAAACATTTTTACCGGTGAGAATGATATCGCGGAAGGAGATCCGACCAGACCGGTTGGCGTTGTGGTCGGTAACAACTGGAAATCCCGTCCGCAGGTGGGAATTGAGAAAGCCGATATGTATATCGAAATTGAGACAGAAGGCGGCATTACTCGATTCCTAACAGTGTTTGCCAACGTTAACCGTTTGCCGGATAAAATCGGCCCGATTCGTTCTGCCAGAACGCCTTCCGTTAAGATGGCTGATTATTTAGACCTGGTATATTGTCATGCCGGCGGTAGTACAACCGGTAAAGCAAAAATTAAATCAGTTGGACTGGACGATCTGGACGGCTGCGTTGACAGCACGACATTCTGGCGCGACTCGGCACTCCGAAACAGCAAGGGAACGGAATACAGTATGATGACTGGTAAGGAAGAAGTACAGAAAGCTTTTACCAGTTATGATTACAGCAGTGAAAGCAGTGTTTCTTCTCCGTTCACTTTCGGCGAAAAGGCCGGCGATGGGCTGGGGAATAAGGTGGATGTTACGTTCAGCTATTACCAGGAAGACGTGTTTGAGTACAATGCAGATACCAAACTGTATACTAAATTCAATTATGACGAAGAAAACGGGAGAGAACATGTTACCGCTTCCGGTGATTCTTTGAAAATTACGAATGTAATCGTTCTTTTTGCCCGTAAATCCATGGAGAATTCCACTACCTGTGACTTTGATTTGAGCAGTGGGCACGGCATTCTCGCCTCCGGTGGAACCAGCCGGGAGATTTCGTATTCCTGCAGTTCCGATTCCGGTGTGAAATTCTTTGAAAAAGATGGGACAACACCGCTTACCGTATCGGTAGGAAAGAGTTATATTTGTGTTGTGAATTCCGCTTATGAAAGCGATATGGTTTTGTCCTAAAACGATGCTTGAAAACAGCCATGTTTCATTAGAAACGTGGCTGTTTTTTTTGAATTAAATGCGCATAAAGTGTGCCAAAAATTCGTTGATATAGTAAGGTTCCTGTGCTATAATGATATCTGTATAAGTATATGCAAAAAGAGGAGGGTTTGTCATGGTCATTTTGGGAATTGACCCCGGGTATGCCATCGTCGGCTGGGGTGTAATTCTGTTTGAACGTGGCAAGGTAAAACCTCTTGCATTTGGGTCGATTCAGACACCCGCACATACTGATTTTTCAAAGCGACTGAAGACCATTTACGATGATCTCAATCAAATCATCGAGCGATATCACCCTCAGGCGGCCGCCGTTGAAAAATTGTATTTTCAAAACAATCAAAAAACGGCCATTGATGTGGCGGAAGCCAGAGGAATTGTTCTGCTTTCCCTGTATGAGCATACTGTTCCGTTGTTTGAATACACGCCGTTGCAGGTTAAGAGTGCCGTGACCGGATTTGGACAGGCGGAAAAACCGCAGGTGATGGAAATGACCAGAAGACGTTTGGGACTTGAGGAAGTTCCGAAGCCCGACGACACGGCCGATGCACTGGCCATTGCCATTTGTCACGCACAGTCCGGCGGTGGAGGACTCCAGTCCCGGATTCAGGAGAAACTAAAAAAGGAGGAGCCGGAAACATGATTTATTCGGTTAAAGGAAAACTGATATATTTGGATCCCCAAACAGCCGTTGTTGAATGCGGTGGTGTTGGTTTTCGTTGCCAGATTACGATGAATACCGCCCGTGAAATGCCGCCGGTCGGAGAAGAGGCTCGTCTGTTTACGTATATGAATGTTCGGGAAGATGCCATTGAGCTGTTCGGTTTTGCCGATAAGTCCGAAATGGATTGCTTTAAGCAGCTGATTTCCATTTCCGGTGTCGGTCCGAAGGCCGCAACGGCAATCCTGTCGGAAATGACGCCGGATAAGGTGGCTTTGGCGGCTGCAACCGGGGATTATAAAGCATTTACCAAGGCACAGGGAGTTGGCGGAAAAACCGCTCAGCGCATCGTGTTGGAACTCAAGGACAAGGTGAAAGGCTTTACATCGGAAATGCCGATGCAGCCGGGGGGCGTGGCTTCGGTTTCCGGAAATGCAGAAGCTGCTGTCAGCGCACTGACTATGCTTGGCTTTACGGCCGGAGAAGCGTCTGCTGCGGTTGGAAAGCTGGATAGCAGCAAACCGGTTGAAGTCCTTATTAAAGAGGCACTGAAAAGTTTGAACAGTAAAAAGTGAAAGGAGCGGACTAAATGGATATTTCCTGGGAAGCCGATAGCCTGTTTACCGGACGGGAAAATAACACCATGGATTTGGAAGACCGAATGGTTTCTGCCGAATACCATGAGGGGGATGAATTTGAGAACCCGCTCCGTCCGCAAACACTGGATGAGTATATCGGACAAGAAAAAAACAAAGAGAATCTCTCTGTTTATATCAATGCCGCAAAGCTTCGCGGTGAATCTCTGGACCATGTGCTTTTATATGGCCCTCCGGGACTCGGTAAAACCACCTTGTCTCAGATTATTGCCAAAGAGATGGGCGTAAACTTCCGTGTGACTTCCGGCCCCGCGCTGGAGCGTCCCGGTGATTTGGCAGCCATGCTGACAAGTCTGGAGCCGGGAGACGTTCTTTTCATCGATGAAATTCATCGGTTGCCGAGAACGGTGGAAGAAATTCTGTATCCGGCTATGGAGGATTTCACCATTGACATTATGAGCGGAAAAGGTGCCGGAGCGCAGTCCATTCATTTGCCGCTGGACCGATTTACTTTAATCGGTGCCACCACAAGAGCCGGACAACTGTCCGCACCGCTTCGTGACCGTTTTGGTGTGATTATGCGCCTTGAGATGTATACACCCGAGGAGCTTTCTCAAATCGTGGAACGCAGTGCTCGTATTCTCGGCATGAACTGCACGAAAGACGGTGCGCTGGAAATCGCCAGTCGCAGTCGCGGCACGCCGCGTATTGCCAACAGATTGCTCAAACGTGTGCGTGACTTTGCACAGGTGATGAATAACGGAGAAATCACGGAAGCTGTCGCTATGGAAGCTTTGGCCCGTTTGGAAATCGATGAACTCGGACTGGATTCCACCGACCGCAAAATGCTGTTGGCCATGATTCAAAATTACAACGGTGGTCCGGTGGGACTGGATACCATTGCTGCCATTATCGGTGAAGAAGCCATTACCATTGAAGACGTGTATGAGCCGTATCTGATGCAAATCGGTTTCTTGACCAGAACGCCCAGAGGTCGCCAGGTGCTTCCTCCGGCCTATGCGCATTTAGGACTTGGACAGCCCGGACAACAGACTTTTATTTAATGGTGAGGTAAGCTATGCGAGTAGCTAATTCTTGGAAAGATTATGAGTTGCTGGATGCTTCCGGCGGGGAACGGCTGGAACGATGGGGAGATATTATCCTGATTCGTCCCGATCCGCAGGTCTTGTGGAACACCCCGAAAAAGCATCCCGCCTGGAAAACGGCCCACGCCCGTTATCACCGGTCGCAAACCGGCGGGGGACATTGGGAAATGCTCAAAGAAATTCCCGATGTGTGGCAAATTGAATATAAGAACCTGGTGTTTAATTTGAAACCCATGGGATTTAAACACACCGGTATTTTCCCGGAGCAGGCGGTGAACTGGGACTGGATGAGTGAGAAAATCCGTTCCGCAAACCGTCCCGTGAAAGTGTTGAACCTGTTTGGGTATACAGGTGCCGCCACACTGGCCTGTGTGGAAGCCGGTGCGCATGTAACCCATGTGGATGCTTCCAAAGGAATGGTTCTGTGGGGCAAAGAAAATGCCGCCCAGTCGCATTTGGATGACCGTCCGATGCGTTGGCTTGTGGATGATTGCCTTAAGTTTGTTCTGCGGGAGCAAAGAAGGGGAAATACCTACGACGGAATCGTCATGGATCCGCCGTCCTACGGGCGAGGCCCGAATGGTGAGGTTTGGAAACTGGAAGAACAGATTTATCCGTTCCTCGTGGAAACACTGAAATTGCTGTCGGATACCCCGTTGTTTGTTGTTGTGAATTCCTACACAACCGGATTGTCTCCGTCCGTGATGCAATATATTTTGGGAACGCTTCTTCCGGAAGGTTCTCTCATGGCCGAGGAAATCGGCTTGCCGGTAACGGCAAGCGGCATGGTGCTGCCTTGCGGCGCCACCGCTATTTGGACTAAGTAATCAAAGGATTTAAAAACAGATGGAAATGATTGTTGCCGAAAACTTATGCTTTCAATACGATTACGCAGACGAACCGTCGATGATTATTCTGCGTAACGTAAACCTGTCAATTGAAAAAGGCAGCTTTGTGGCGCTTTTAGGCCGTAACGGCAGTGGCAAATCCACCATTGCCAAACAGTTTAACGCTTTGCAGCTTCCTACCGGCGGACGGGTCTTTGTTGAAGGTATGGATACACAGGATGAATCCAAACTGTACGATATTCGTCGTACGGTTGGTCTTGTTCTGCAAAATCCGGACAACCAGCTTGTTTCCACTGTGGTTGAGGAAGACGTTGCATTCGGTCCCGAAAACATCGGTGTCGATCCGGCGGAAATCCGCGTGCGTGTGGATGAAGCTTTGAAAGCGGTCGGCATGTATGAGTACAGGGATTTTGCTCCGCATAAGCTATCCGGTGGTCAAAAGCAGAGAATCGCCATTGCCGGCATTCTGGCAATGAAACCGGATTGTATTGTGCTGGATGAGCCAACGGCCATGTTGGATCCGAAAGGCCGTGCGGAAGTGCTGGATACCATTCATCGTTTAAACGAAGAAATGGGAATGACGGTTATTCTCATTACGCACTATATGGAAGAAGCCGCAACGGCAAACCGTATCGTTATTATGGATGACGGACATATTCGGCTGGACGGTACCCCGCGTGAAGTGTTTTCTCATGTGGAGGAAATGAAAGCGCTTGATTTGGACGTTCCGCAGCCGACGGAAATTTGCGCCAGACTTCGGGAAAAAGGTGTGGATATTCCGGCTGATATACTGACGACAGAGGAATGTGTGGAAGCACTCTCCAAATTGATGGAGGTGACACCGTGAACATTCTGGAAATAAAAAACCTGACCCATATTTACGGGGAAGGAACATCTTTTGAGAAGAAAGCCCTGGACGATGTGTCTCTGGAAATCGAGCAGGGAGATTTAATCGGTATCATTGGCCATACCGGCTCCGGTAAATCCACGTTCGTTCAGCATTTAAACGGGCTTTTGAAACCGACCTCAGGCCAGATTTTGCTGGACGGTGAGGATATTTGGCAAAATCCGAAAGACATTCGAAAAATTCGCTTCCGTGTCGGCATGGTTTTCCAGTATCCGGAATACCAGTTGTTTGAGGAAACGGTTTCCAAGGATATTGCTTTTGGACCGAAAAACATGGAACTGACCGAGGAGGAAGTACAGCGCCGCGTTCAAGAGGCTGCCAAAATGGTATCTCTTCGTGAAGAACTGCTGGAGAAATCCCCGTTTGAGCTTTCAGGCGGTGAAAAACGCCGTGCAGCCATTGCCGGTGTTATGGCGATGGAACCGGAGGTTTTGGTGCTGGATGAACCGACGGCAGGACTGGATCCGAAAGGTCGTGACCAGATTCTCGAAATGATCAAAGAGTATCGTGAACGTGTGAATTCAACGGTTCTCTTTGTCTCTCACAGTATGGAAGACATCGCCAAAGTTGCAAAAAAGGTTTTGGTGATTGATAAAGGACATGTGGCTATGTACGGGCCGACCTATGAAGTGTTTTCCAAGGCGGAGGAACTGCAGTCCATGGGACTTACCATTCCGGCTGTTACCAAGATTTTTGAAGGATTGAAGGCCAAAGGCCTTTACGAAGGTCAAAACGCCTACACCGTGGATCAGGCAGTGGATGCATTGCTTCCGCTTCTCCGTAAAGGAGGTGGGGCAGATGCGTGATATTACGTTCGGACAATATTTTCCGGCAGAATCCGCTTTGCATCGAATGGATCCTCGTGTGAAACTGGTGGCAACCTTCCTGTATATCATTGCGGTGTTTATCCCGCATAACTGGCTGGGACTCTTCTTGGCGGTTGCCTTCTTCTTCGTGTGTTTGCTGCTCAGTAAACTTCCGGTCGGTATGGTGCTTCGCAGCGTAAAACCGATTATCCCGCTGATTTTACTGACATCCCTTTTGAACGTGTTTTACATTGACAAGGGGACCTTGTGGGTTAAGTGGCACTTTATTGAAATCACCGACGTGGGTGTGTATACCTCCATCTTTATTGCCATTCGCATTATGTGCTTGATTGTGGGAAGTTCGCTGATGACATATACCACCACACCGACGGCTTTGACAGATGGTATGGAGCGATTGTTCTCACCCCTGAAAGTGTTTCATGTCCATGTGCATGAGCTGGCCATGATGATGACCATTGCTCTGCGCTTTATCCCCACGTTGATTGAAGAAACCGACAAAATCATGGCGGCGCAAAAAGCCCGCGGTGCGGATATTGAAAACGGCAGCGCCATGCAGCGCATAAAAGCCTTTGTGCCGATTTTGATTCCGTTGTTCGTATCTTCGTTCCGTCGCGCCTATGAACTGGCAACGGCCATGGAATGCCGCTGCTATCAAGGTGGGGACGGACGAACCCGTATGAAACAGTTACACATGCGTCCGTCAGACGTGGTGGCGCTTGTGGTAGTGATTGTGTTCCTGGGGGTTTTGATTGCCACAAACTTCCTGGGAATGAACGTATTGTAAGGAGAACCTATGACACGACTGCTGCTGACAATTCGATATGACGGAACCGCCTACCACGGCTGGCAGGTCCAGCCGAATGGTGTGACGGTTCAGCAGTGCGTGCAGGATGCCATTGAGAAATTAACCGGCATTCGTTCGGATGTAATCGGATGCAGCCGAACCGATGCGGGGGTTCATGCAGATATGTTTTGCTGTGTGTTTGATACGGAGTCTCCTTTGCGGGGTGAGAAAATGGCGCTCGCTTTAAATGCTCACTTGCCGAAGGATATTGCGGTCAGCGACTGCAAAGAGGTCTCTGCTGATTTTCATCCCCGGTATGATGCCAAAGGAAAACGATATGAGTATACCATTTGGAACGGACGGCAGCGAAATCCGTTTTACGAGAATTGTGCGCTGCATGTAAACGTTCCGCTGGATGAGAAAAAGCTGAATGTCTGTGCCAAACAGTTTTGCGGCACCCATGATTATCGCGCGTTTTGTTCGGCCGGATCCGATGTGGAGGATACCGTTCGAACCGTACGGGATTGCGGTGTTGTGCGAAATGGTGATGTGATTACGGTTTATGTGGAAGCCGATGGGTTTCTGTATAACATGGTGCGGATTTTAGTGGGAACACTTTTGGATATAGCAGCCGGACGTCTTCCGGAAAACGCGCTGGAGACAGCCGTTCATTCCGGGAATCGCGAGGATGCGGGGACAACGGCTCCGCCGAAAGGGCTGTGTCTCAAACAAGTTTTTTACGATTGAGGAGGCGACGGAATTGGCCAGAAAAGAAGAAACAAAAAAGCGCTGGTTTCATAAGAAAAAAGCCGGGGCCGACGGTCGCTATGAGAATGAAGAAGTCGCCGTGGCGGCGCGTCAGGTGAAAGAACAACGGAAACAACGGAAAAAGAAAGCCCGTATGAAACGGTTGTTGATTCTTGTCATTCTGATTCTGATTGTTTTGGGTCTAGTCCTGATTTATAAAGGAACAATCAATCTCGGTGATATTTGGAACTGGTGTGTCATTACGGTCACCGGCGGTGAAAACGGTGACGGATATCCGACGGAACTGGAAGGCAACAACGTTCTGCAAATCGAGCCGATTGACAATAAACTCATCGTTTTGTCGGAACGTACCTTGACGGTCTACAACAAGTCGGCCGGTATCGTGACGACCAGAACGCATAGCTTTGCCACACCGCTTTTGAAGGTAAACGGAAAGCATATTTTGCTGGCTGAAATCGGCGGTACCCGCTTGCAGGTGCAAACGGTGGCCGGACAGGTTCGGGAGTATTCCACGGAGCACGATATCGTATCGGCGGATTTGGCGAAAAACGGATCCTTTGCCGTGGTAACCGGGTCGGATAACAGTCATCAGTCGGAAGTCCTGTATTACAAGGCCGGCAAAAAGAGCCACAGCTATCGTGTTCAGCTTGCCGAAGATTTGGCAACGGATGTGGCACTGCGGGATGACGGGCATCAACTGGCCGTTATCGGTCTCCGCTCCAATGGCGGTATCATGCAGTCACAGGTGCTGGTTTATAACACCGGGTCCGCTGCGGAACCTTCGCGGTATACGCGGGACGATGTGATGCTTTGCAGCGTTGATTATCTGAATAACAATATGATTGCCGCCGTGGGAGACACAGAGGCCTGGACGATTCGAACGGCTTCCGATAAAATCAATGTGTATTCCTATAGCAATATGAAACTGCTTGGAAGCGAGATTTCCGGCAACCAAATCGGGTTGGTTTTACAAAACTACGGTGCCACAACCGGCTGTCAGCTTGTGGGTGTGGACAAGGGAGCCGAAGAAGATTTTCGGATTACCTATGAAGACAATTTCCGGGATTTGGCGTTCCGCTCGGGAGGCGGGTTCCTGCTGCTCCGCAGTAACACCATTGATTCCGTTTCACCGCGAGGAAAAGACAAGCAAACCGAGGCGGGGGCCAATGGCCTTATGATCAGTTCCGCGTTCTTCGGAGACGCGGCAGTCCTCGGATTAACTATTTTGGAATGTTATAATATCTAAGGAGATCTCCTATGTCTTTTGTATTAGATGTTTTATGTGTTTTGATTGTAATCGCTTTGATTGTGCGCTTTTACAGAAGTTCTATTTCGGCGGTACTGATTCGAATGGGCTGTGTGGTGCTGAGTGCTGCCATTGCCATTATGCTTACGTCCTTTGTGGCGGTGCCGACCTCCGGTTTTTTGGTGAAGCCGCTGGTGGAAAAGAAAGCATCGTATGAGCTGGCGGATATGGTGTCCGGAAAGCATCAGGGGACGGCCAAGAAAACGGCCGAAGCTCTGGACTTGACGAAAATCATGGCCGATTGTCCGGAGCCTTTCACCGAATGGGTGAAGAGCTATGACGCAGAACTGAAGGAAGTGTGCAGAGCGTACACGTCGAAAAAAGCCGGTTATGAAGTGATAAAGATGGTAACTTCGAAAACCGTGAACGGCGTTTCGAAAGCTTTGTCTTATGCGATTCTATGGGTTGCCTTATGCCTTGTGTTTTTGCTGATTGCAAAACGGATCGAGCTGAATCTTCCTTCTGTGGAATATACGAAAAAGAGCGTACGGCGATTCTTCCCGCCCGTTCTCGGTGCCGTTTGCGGCATTTTGGTTGTTATGGGATTCGGGATTTTCCTGAATTGGCTCGCTCCCGCTCTCGGAGGACAGACCGTTTTACTTTCGAAAGGAATGCTGATGGAAGGAACCGTGTATCCGATTTTGAATCTCATTAATCCGCTTCGCTTCCTGGCGCGGTTTTTTGTGGGGTAACATATGATTATTTTTGATATTATTGCCATTGCCCTGGTTGCTGTGGTTGCACTCCTCGGACGAAAAAGAGGATTTTACAAAACGGTTATGCGACTGGTGGCGATAGCGGCCGCCATTGTCATAGCGGCTCTTTTGGCCACACCGGTTTCAGACTTTATTTACGAAACCTGTGTGAAAGACGGTGTGCAAAGTTTGGTTTCCTCCAAGCTTGCCGAAACCGGGGGAACAATTGCCGAAAAAGTGGATGCCACATATGAGGCGTTGCCTTCCTTCATACGACAGTCCTACGAGTCTATAAGCGGGGACGATACAAAGCCTCTGTCGGAGGTGCTGCATCTTGATGAGGGAACGTCCGTCGACAAGGCAGCCGATTCCCTTATGACCGCCATTGTGACGCCGGTGGCAAAATCCGTTTTAAGTTCGGCTTGTTTGATTATCTTGGTGATATTACTGACAATTTTGTTTCTCATATTGGTCTCTGTGACGAACCTGGCTATGAAGTTGCCGGTACTCAAGCAGATGAACAATATACTCGGATGGATTGTCGGTTTTGTGGAAGGCCTGGCCATTGCCTGGGTTTTCTGCACGATTATGATGTCCGTTTCGGCCGTGGTTCCGAAGGACAGCTTTCTCTCTGCGGAGAATATGCAAAAAACCACGATTGTATCCACGTTCGGTGGAAAGGGCAGTATCGTTTCTCAGCTGAAAAACGTTCTTCCTGAAAAAGAAACTTCCGAAACCAGCTTTTGAGGTGTTATATGAAAATGGTATGGAATGTGCCGAACATCCTGTCGGTGATTCGTTTGGCACTGGTTCCGTTGATTGCGGCAAGCTTCTTGCTCAGCAATCGGGATCCGAATTTGATTTATGTATTCTTAGTAGCGCTGATTGTCTCCGGACTCAGCGACGTGGTTGACGGGTATATTGCCCGCAAATTCAATCAAATAACCGATATCGGAAAGATTTTGGACCCGCTGGCGGACAAGCTGACACAGCTGACGGTTTTGGTTTGCTTGACCATCCATTATTTGGAGATTCTTCCGCTGACGGTTATCTGCCTTTGCAAAGAGGGAATGCAGCTGATTGGCGGCTTACTGCTTCTTAACAAAGGACAGAAAATCCGAAGTTCAAAATGGTTTGGAAAATTGTCAACCGTAACATTTTATACGGCGGTTGTTTTGTTTGTGGCATTTCCGAAAATGCCGGCCGTGCTTCACTGGGGACTCATTGTGCTTGTCGGTGGAATGATGGTGTTTGCGTTTGTGAATTACACCAGAATTTTCAAACAGACGGCCAAAGAGATGGACCCGGAAGAGACAGAATTATTGAAAAGTACAAGTGAGGAATAAAAATGCTTTGTTCTAGATGTAAGAAAAGAACCGCGGTGGTGTTCATCACGCGCATGGAAGGGGAAAAGACCGTGAACGACGGCCTTTGCCTTATGTGTGCCAAAGAACTGAACATCGGACCGGTGAATGATTTGATGAAAAAATTCGGGATCTCCGATGAAGAAATGGAACAGATGGGCGAACAGATGGACGAAATGATGAGCGCCATGGGTCCGATGTTGGAAGGAGAAGAACCGGAAGAAGGCGGGGAAGAGCCCGGCGAAGAGGACGAAAACTTCCAGCCCGGCGGCGCTGCCACATTCCCGTCTTTTATGCAGAACATTATGGGCGGCGGCCCCGGAAATCATAATAAAGAGACCAAGAAAAAAGACAAGAAACGTCGCTGCTTGAATCAGTATTGTACGGACCTGACCAAGAAGGCCAGAGACGGGAAAATTGATGCCATTATCGGACGTGACCGCGAGATTTATCGTATTACGCAGATTTTGTGTCGCAGAACCAAGAACAACCCTTGCCTGATTGGTGAGCCCGGCGTCGGTAAAACGGCAATTGCCGAAGGACTGGCACTGCGTATTGCCGCAGGAGAAGTGCCGACTAGGCTGAAGAACAAGGAGATTTTCCTTTTGGATTTGACGGCTTTGGTGGCCGGTACCCAGTTCCGCGGACAGTTTGAAAGCCGCATTAAGGGACTGATTGACGAAGTAAAGGCCGAGGGCAATATCATTCTCTTTATTGATGAGGTTCATAACCTGGCCGGTACCGGTGATGCCGAGGGCAGTATGTCTGCGGCCAATATCTTAAAGCCCGCACTTTCCCGCGGAGAGATTCAGGTAATCGGCGCGACCACGTTCAGCGAATATCGTAAATACATCGAAAAAGATGCTGCGCTGGAGCGTCGTTTCCAGCCGGTTACGGTGGAAGAGCCTTCCATTGAGGACACCGTGAAAATGCTTCAGGGGATTCGCAAGTATTATGAAGAGTATCACGGTGTAAAACTGACGGATAATCTGGTCCGCCAGGCGGTGGTGCTTTCCGAGCGCTACATTTCCGACCGTTTCCTCCCGGATAAGGCCATTGACCTTTTGGATGAAGCTTGTGCGGCAACGGCACTTCGGAATAAATCCGCCGATGCTTATGCGGATTTGCAAAAACAGATTGCCGAAATGCAACTGAAAGAAAAAGAAGGCCAGGAAGCCGAAGAAGTGAACTATGAGGAACTGGCCACTCTTCGTACAGAACTTTTGAAAGCACAAACCGAGGCCGATTCCATTCGGTCTGCGGCGACGGAAGCCCCGGTGACGGAAGAGGATTTGGCCCGTGTAATTGAGCTATGGACCGGTATCCCGGCATCGAAAATCCAGGAGGATATGCTTCCGAAGCTGGCACGTTTGGAAGAAGAACTGAAATCGAAAATCAAGGGACAGGATGAAGCGGTCGCCGCCGTTGCGGCAGCCATTCGCCGTACCCGTGTGCATATCAACCCCCGCAGAAGACCGGCATCCTTTATCTTTGTCGGACCGACCGGTGTCGGAAAAACGGAACTGGTAAAGGTGCTGTCGACGCAGTTGTTTGACACACCGGAAACTTTGATTCGTTTGGATATGTCCGAGTTTATGGAGAAACATGCCGTTTCCCGTATTATCGGATCTCCTCCGGGATATGTGGGATACGATGAGGCCGGACAGCTTACGGAAAAGGTTCGTCGTAAACCTTACTCGGTTATTTTGTTTGATGAAATCGAAAAGGCCCATCCGGATGTGCTGAATATCCTTTTGCAGATTTTGGATGAAGGCCGTGTCACCGATGCCCACGGATGCGTGGTTAATTTCGAAAACACCGTTATTGTTATGACCAGCAATGCGGGAAGCCAAACCCGTGAAAATATCTTGGGATTTGGAAAAACACAGGAAGAAGGGGCAAAGGATAAAGCGGTGAAAGCTTTGTCGGATTTCCTGCGTCCCGAGTTTATCAGCCGTGTGGACGAAATTGTATATTTCCGTCCGCTGAGTTTGGAAGATTATACCGAGATTGCCGATTTGATGCTCGGCGAAATGGTTGCTCCTTTACAGGAGCGCGAGATTGCACTTCGTTGGGACCGTAATGTTTGCGAGTGGCTTGCCAAGATGTCCCATGGTGGGCAACGCGGCGCTCGTGATTTGCGTAACGCCATTCGCCGGAATGTGGAGGATCGTGTGGCAACCATCTTGGTGGATCATTACGATGTTCCGCCGACAGAGGTTATTTTGTCGGTTGAGGATGACGCGATTGCAATTCACACGAAGTGAGAATTGCCGGAAAGGAATGTGAAAACAAATGAGTTCCAAAAGAATGCTTCGAGCCCTTGCACTTTGTTTGACTTTGGTTTTGTGTGTAATGTTTATGTCTCCCGCAGCGGAGGGCGCATCTTCGAATGACGAGACTGCCCCGGTGGCTTCTCCGATTGCGCCGGATGCCGAAGGGGAGGAGACCTCATTGGAACTGCCGGAGGAGAGTCTGGAGAATTCGCAAGAAACAGAGGAAGAATCCGAAGAGGATGATGACATTTTACGGATTAAAGTTGATGAGCCGCAGACAGTTTCTCTGTCTTATGGGGAAATTGTATCTTTGCAGTTTATTCCGAATGTGTCCGCATGCTATGTCTTTTATTCCGTGTCCGAATATGATGTGGCAGGTCAAATTTGGAATGAAGATGATGAAATAATGGAGGCCGGGGACGATGACAGCGGAGAAGGATTTAATTTCCGTATGTCCTGTTTCCTGGAACAGGGGAAAACCTATACATTTAGTGTCACATCTTACAGTGGTGATGCTATGGCAGAACTGCATTTAGAACG
Organism: Acutalibacteraceae bacterium; assembly: GCA_045639905.1. Taxonomy (GTDB): domain Bacteria; phylum Bacillota; class Clostridia; order Oscillospirales; family Acutalibacteraceae; genus RGIG426. Next base: position 100,709 of record JAZUDZ010000044.1, on the reverse strand, counting down.
CATGCCGGCACCTGAGTCCGTGACTTTTGTTGAAGGTTCTCATATCTTTAATATGAGGGGTAGTGCGTATTTGAGTGTTACCTTTGAGCCAGAAAATGCCGGCGATGAGGTGACATTTCAATCCGGAAACGAATCCGTTGCAACCATTGACGAAGAGGGCTTTCTGTCTTGCTATCAGCCCGGTACCACAACGATAACGGCGACGACCGCCGGTGGACTTACGGCCACCTATGCGGTTCAGGTTCTGGAACCGGAAACACTTGTCCTTGACACGACGAAACATGTGGTGGTTGACGCAACTCTTCGTAAAACAATTCTTGCTTTCACACCGGAAGAAGATGGTGTGTATCGCATTGAATCGTTTGGCAACGAGTACGATCCTGCAGGCTGCCTTTTTGATGAAAACTGGAGCTATCTCGACTTTTCTTCCGATTATACGGGACGGAATTTCCTCTTGACAGATCAAATGACGGCAGGAACGACCTATTATTTAGAGGTTGGTATGGAATCTCCCTATGAAGGCGGAGAATGTGATGTGTTATTAACCAAATTGGAAGAAGCTACCGGTGTTGCCATTCAAGAGGGTGAAAGCCGGACGGGTTTCCTGTTTGACAGCTTTTCCCTTCATGCGACTTTCCAGCCGAACAATGCCATTTCGCAGTCGGTTACCTGGAAATCCGACGACCCGACCATTGCCACGGTGAACTCCTTTGGAACCGTTACATTAAAGAAACCGGGTTCTACCGTTGTGCGTGTGACTTCCGAAAAAGGTCTGGAATCGTCGATTGCCATTACGGTTTTGGAACCGGATGAACTGGAAACAGGAGTGTCGGTTTCCTTTGATACCACCAAGGAAAAGCCGAAAAAGTTATTTTCTTTTGTCCCGGAGGAGAGCGGTTATTACGGGTTCTCCCTTGATATGTCCAGATGGTCTAAAATGTTTTTGTATGACAGCGGCGGATATATCATTAAGAGTTTGTCCGCCGGAGACAGTGTGGAACTGAAGCAGGAACTGCAAGAATACAGAACTTACTATATAAGTGTGTACGATTATGACCTGAATGCCGGTTCCTTTACACTGGAAGCGAACAAGCTGGGAGCGGCAACGGGTATTTCAATTACGGAAGGGGAGTCGTTTAAACTTCCGTTATTCAGTTACCATAAGTTCTCGGTTACCTTTGAACCGAAAAATTATATTCCGGAGTCAATCTCCTGGAGTTCTTCCGACGAGTCCGTGGCGAATATCAATTCCGACGGAGGGATTGTACCTCTGAAATGCGGAACGACCGTGATTACCGCCACATCCCAAAACGGACTGACGGCGATGATGGTTTTGACCGTTACGGGGTATCAGGAACTGGAAGAGGGAAAACCGAATTTGCTCCCCATGAACAATCCGGATGAGAACGGTTACTATTTTGTCCAGTTTACTCCGGAGGAGGACGGCATCTATTCCTTCTATTCCGTCGGTTCCGAGCCTCCCTATTGTGATTTGGATGTTTATGATGAAAACAAAGACTGGCAGTCGGTCGAGTATAGGTCTTTCTATATGGAAAGTCAGTTCCGTATTGATGCGGAAATGACGGCGGGAAGCACCTATTTCATTAGATTGAATATGTATTCTCCCACGGCCGTTTATGCCGAAATAAAAAGAATTGAAGACGCGAAAGAGTTACAGATTAAAACCTACGATTCCTTTGAAGGATATCCGACACAGGAACTTATGATGGGAGTAAACTTCCTGCCGCTTCCAAGTGTCGTCAAAGAGGTTACATGGAGTTCCTCTGACGAGTCGATTCTTACGGTGGATGACGATGGTGCCGTCACACTGGTGTCCGTTGGTACCGCTTCCGTTATTGCCACCACGGCCGATGGCCTTGTTGGTTCCGCGGAAGTGACGGTGCAGGATTTTGAATCAATTGCCGTCGGCGACACGCCGACCGTAACACTTAGCCCCTTACAGTGGAAAGCGTTCCGCTTTGTTCCGAAGGAAACGGGTAGATATCTTTTGTACTCTACGGGCAGTGACGCTTATGCCCATATGAAGAATGAAGACGGCGAAGTAATCGACGAGTGCTTCTCTTCTTATATTGATTTGGAAACCGATTTGGAAGCCGGAAAGGCCTATACCTATTGGGTTGCGGCCAATACCGCGGTGGATGATTACAGTTTCACCTTGCATCTCGAAAAAATGTGTGAGCCGGAGGAAGTGCTTGTTATCGGCTCTGATTTTATGGTTGGATACGTGGGAATGACATGGGATCCATACGTGTATTACGCTCCGGACAACGCGGTTTACGAGGGATATGATTTGCAATCTTCTGACCCGTCTGTTGTTTGTATAGATGATGGATATGATGTGGAACTTATAAAAGCCGGTACGGCTGATGTGACGATTGTTTCGCGGTCGGGCCTGACGAAAACCGTGACCATTCAGGTGCTGGACCCGGTGGCGATGGAACTGAATAAACCCCAAACGGTTTCTTCAAAAGACAAGATATATGACTACGCTATGTGCTTCTTTACCTTTGTTCCGGAAAAAGACGGTGTATACGTGCTCAGTTCTTCCGGAAATGAACAGGCAGAGGCTTACCTGTCATCGGAGGATGACGACATAGATTATATCGAGTCGGATTGTCTGCCTGATGAGAAAAACTTCCGTTTGGAGTATGCTTTAAAAGCAGGAAAAACCTATCTGTATCGCGTCTATGGCGATGAGGAAAACGGGGACGGTTTTGATGTCGTCCTGCAAGAGGCTACGGAAGTCGGACCCTTCTCCTTAAAAGAAGGAACAGCCGGAACGTATCCGCTGGGGGCGGAGTTCTCGCTGCATCCGCAGAGTGAGAATGTTGCTTCCATGGCCGAAGAATATATTTGGACCGTTGACAACTCGGGTGTGTTGTCCGTTTCGGAACACGGCGAGGTTCGTTGCCTCAAAGAGGGAACGGGCAGTATCATGGTTACCGGAGCAAAATCGCACAACAGTGTTGTCTTTACGGTTACGGTTACAACACCGGAAACACTGGTGGAAGACGAGTATACGGACATAACGGTACCGGCTTGCAGTGAAACGACTGTTTTGTTCACGCCGTCCAGGGGAGCCACCTATTATTTCCGCGCGGCATCCGATTCCGTTTCACTGGAACTGACGGATACAAACGGACTTTTGTGGAGCAACAGGTTCTATGAAGATGGGGAGGGTCGTCCGATTTTGATGGCTTATTTGACTCCGGGAACGACCTATATGCTTCATATCTGGAACGGGGATTGTTTGGATATCAGCTTAAAGATTCTCGGAACGGCCGACCTTCAGAAAAAGGCCGATCCGACCACCACGACCACAACCACGACCACAACAACGACAACTACCGCCACTGAGCCGACGACCACGGCGACGGTTACAACCGTAACCGGTACGGCCGACCCGGACACCACCACAACACAATCTCCGACGTCTCCGACATCGGTGCCGGGAGGGGATACGTCGGAAAGCTCTTTCGAGCCCGGTGACAATTCGGAGGACGAAAGTCATGATGTTACGGTTATGCTGGGGGATGCCAGTGATGACGGTGTCGTGGACATGAAGGATGTCTTACTGATTCGAAAATACCTGGCACATATGACGGATCTGGTGAATTTGAAAAACGCCGATGCCAATAAAGACGAGTCGGTCGACATGAAAGATGTCCTTTTGATTCGTAAGTATTTGGCACATATGGTCCCGGTTTTGTAAATGTAAAACGAGGAGAAAAACATTATGAGAAAAGCAATTCAGTGTCTGCGGTGCAAACACAAAATGGAATATGTTAAGAGAGAAAAACTGCAACTTGGACGACAAGGATGGATTCTCGGTGATCTTCCAAACCTGATTGCAGGTGCCATGGAAGTGGATATTTTTGTGTGTCCTGACTGTGGCAAAATTGAGTTCTTTATGCCGAACGAAGAGGGAAACGCTGAGAAGTTGCCGCAAAAACAGTGCCCTGAATGCGGAAAGTGGCATGATTTTGATTATCCCAAATGCCCATTCTGCAAGCATAAATATGACGAGGCATAACCCTATGTCCGTCTGTTAAATTATACGAAAACCCGCCGAAGAGGATGAAATTCCTTCTCGGCGGGTTTCTTTGTATATCACGTTTTCATTTCTTTTTCAGCGGGCGTTTATTCCCTTTTTCGTCCACGATATAGGTGTTGTCCAGTTGTGCTTTTAAGGAGTTTTTAAAAGCATCAATATATTCCCTTCGCAGTACGGCTTGCTCCTTTTTTTCTTCTTCCGTCAGACCTTCTGCTGTACGGGATTTTCTGGCAAGCTCGTTGATGCGTGCAATTCGTTCTTCTGTCAAGGAAATCACCTCACTGCCGCCAATCATATCACAAACCGGGCGGTCTGACAAGAGATAGGGGGCAATACTTGTCTGAAATGGCAAATTGGTGTATACTGAATGTGTATTTTTTGAAAGGATTTTTTGCGTATGAGATGGGGTATAATTGCAGCAGAAGAGGGAGAGGTCGCTCTTCTTAAAGAACTGCTTGATAATGTGGAGGTCCGGGAATATGCCAGCCGTAAGTATTTTAGCGGCAAGTATGGAACTGCGTCCGTGACGGTTGTTCAGTGCGGTGTCGGAAAGGTTTGCGCCGCCATGGGAACACAGATCTTGATTGATGTGTATCACGTAGATGCCATTATCAATACCGGCGTGGCCGGAGCACTCAAAGATTTCCTGTCTGTCGGGGATGTGGTGATTTCCACCAAAACGGTGCAGCACGATTTTGATTTGCGACCGTTCGGATATAAAAAAGGATGTTTGGGCGAATGGACCGAAAGTAAGGAGCCGACCTATTTTGAAGCGGATGCCGGCCTTCGGGAATTGTTTTCCAAAACGGCTGAAAAGTATCATCTGACTACTGCGGAAGGAATTATTGCCAGCGGTGATGTTTTTGTTGATTCAAAGGAACTGAAACGGGAAATGGTTACCTTATTTGATGCCTGTGCGGCGGAAATGGAAGGAGCGGCGGTCGCCCATGTGGCTTCTGCCAATCACATTCCGTTTTTAATCATTCGTGCCATTTCCGATACGGCGGACGGCGGAACCGATTCATATGAGGCTGTCCGTGTCACCATTATGGAGGCGTTTGTGAAAATCATTGCGGCAATGATTGGCTTGGAGGAATGAATGTATGACTGTAGTAGGAATGATCCTCTTACTTCTACTGTTTGTTTTTGATAGTATTGTCCTTGTGTCTTTTTTGCAGGGGAAGCAATATAAATGGGTAAAACAACTTGTGCCGGCGTCTCTTGCGGTTTCCCTTTGCGTTTTGATTCTGGACGCAACAAAGGTGTGGGATTTCAGCGGGTTTCATCTGCTGTCGCTTGGCGTTCTTCTGTACGGCTTGCTTGCCGTTCTTTTTACGAAAGTCGGAAACAAGATTCCGGAAAAATGGAAATCCTTAACTTCCTTTGCAATAAAGGCCCTCTGTTTGTGCCTGTTTCTGGAATTTTTTGTATTCAACATCAATGCGGGCCATCTGGCGCTGCATCGCTATGAAACCAGAGAACTGGACCTTTTTTCTTGTGAATCCAGTAATTTCTCCAAAGAATCCTTTTCGACCGAAAACGGTCTTGCTGCGGTTCTGAATTTTAAAGATGTGGGCGCTCGCGTCGGAACCATTACCGTGGACGCGGTATCCAACAAAAGGGGCTTTGTACGTGTAAACGTGAATTTTTCGGACGATACCTTTACCGACAATCTGCGAAAAGGTGTCGTTATGGCGGAAGTCCTGAAATATGACAAACGGACACAAACCATTCCGTGTAATTTTTCCGGAGAGACACACGCGCTTCAGTTTATTTTGTCACCCGCAAGTGATGAAACCATCACCGTTAATCGAATTGCCATTAATGAACCGATACGGTTTCGTTTCTCTTTGGTTCGGTTTTTCACTTTGTTTTTTGGTGCCATGCTTTTGTATCTTATGCTTCTTTCTCCCTCGTTTAAAAGAAGCTATGCAGGCAACCGGAAATTTACCAAGATTGCCGCATACGTTTTGACGGCGGTTTTGCTGGTGGCGGCGTTGTGGATGTCCAATATCAGCCGGTTTACCGACCCGGAACACAGCCTGAAAAAAGATTTTACGGCCGAGTCCGGCAACCAGATTACCGAGGAAATTGTTAAGGCATTTGAGCAAAAGCGTGCCTATTTGGATATTGAACCCAGCCAGGGATTGCTGGATCTTACCAATCCGTATGACGACAGCCAAAGAACATCTCATAAGGTTGCGTATCCGTGGGATCATTTACTGTATGAGGGGAAAATATATTCCTATTACGGTATCGGTCCGGTGCTGCTTCTGTTTTTGCCGTATCATATGATAACCGGCTATTATTTCCCGTCGGTTTGGGCGGTATTCCTGTTCGGAGCCGTGGGAATTTTCTTCCTGACAAAGCTGTATCTGCTTGTGATCGGAAAGTTCTTCAGCCGGGTACGGTCTTCCATTGTATGGGCGGGCCTTGTAATACTGCAATTGTCTTCCGGTGTGTGGTTCTGTTTCAGAACACCGAATTTTTATGAAATTGCCCAGGTGTCCGGTTTCGTTTGTGTGGTTCTCGGATTCTATTTTCTGCTTAAATCCAGAGTCGTCGGGGGAGGCGTTATCCATCCGATTGCTTTGATGTTTTCATCCACCTTTTTGAGTCTGGCGGTTCTTTGCCGACCGACAAATGCGATTTACTGTATTGCGGCGCTTTTGTTTATCTGGTGTGGATTCAGAAAGCTGAAAACGGGAAATGTGCCTGTGAAAAAAGGCACGTATCTTTCTTATTTCCTGTACGCCTTAGTCCCGTTTGCGGTTATCGGCTCCGTACAAATGGCCTATAACTACATCCGCTTCGGGTCCGTTATGGATTTCGGTATTGAGTATTCGCTGACCATTAACGACTTTACCCGTTCACAGTTCCACCTGCCGTTTGCCGGAATCGGATTTTTTGCCTACCTGTTTGCATTTCCGAAGTTCAGTGAGACGTTCCCGTTTGTGGCGCATTCCGGCGTTTCTCAGTTCCAGCCGCAGGGGTATTACTTCATCGCCGTCGATTCGGCCATGGGTCTCTTGTGGCGTGCGCTTCCGATTTTCTCCTATGCCTATGCGGGACGTGCGTATAAGCTGAGCCGTCAAAAGGATAAACTGTGGTATTCCATCGCACTGCTCTTTACGTGTGTGGTATGTCCCTTGATTATCATTTTCTCCATTTGGGAGAGCGGATACGGACCGCGTTACGGTGTGGACTTCTCCTGGCAGATGGTGCTGGGAGCCCTGTGTATCGCGTTTGTGATTTATTCGCGTTGCAAGGACAATACCAAACGGTATTTAAACACCGTGATGACCGTTGCCTTGCTGGTTTCGTTGCTGCTGAATTTCGGCTATGTGTATTCCGGCCTGGCGGTAACGGAGGGTGGCTTGTCTCCGGCTTGGACGGCAGATGTACTTTCCGTAGCAAGACAATTTGAATTTTGGCGCTAAACAAAAAGCTTCTGAAATTTTCGGATTTCGGAAGCTTTTTTTGTTGACAAGGGGAAGAACACTTTGTATAATTGTATACAATCATACAAACATACAAAGCGAGGTTCTTGATATGCAAGACATTAATTTAAATGCAAACAGTAATTTGCTTGAGATGGATCCCTATGACTTTCAGCTTCAGGATGTGGCGGAGCCGGATTTGTTTCGTGAAATGTTCCCGTATACGGAAGTGCCGAAAATTACCTATAACTTCCGTCGTGTGCCGATGGCCATGCCGGAGCATATTTATATAACGGATACGTCCTTCCGTGACGGGCAGCAGTCCCGTGCACCGTATACCACCAAACAAATGGTGGATATCTATAAGAAACTTCATCGTCTTGGCGGTCCGAACGGAATCATCCGTCAGACGGAGTTCTTTGTGTATTCGGAGAAAGACCGTGCGGCCCTGCAGGAATGTATGGATCTCGGGTATGATTTCCCGGAAATCACCACCTGGATTCGTGCTTCCAAAAAAGACTTTGAACTGGTAAAAAATCTGAACATTCCGGAAACGGGTATTTTGGTCAGTTGCTCGGACTATCATATTTTCGAGAAGATGGGTCTGACACGTAAACAGGCCATGGAGAAATATCTGGGAATTGTTTCCGATTGTATTGATGCCGGTCTTCGTCCGCGTTGCCACTTTGAAGACATTACGCGTGCCGATTTCTACGGATTTGTTGTCCCGTTTGCGACGGAACTGAGAAAGCTGTCGGATAAGACGGGTGTTCCGATTAAAATCCGTGCCTGTGACACCATGGGCTATGGTGTTCCGTATGCCGGTGTTTGTTTGCCGCGAAGCGTTTCGGGTATCATTTACGGTTTGCAGCATTATGCGGGATTTGAAAGTGATATGCTGGAGTGGCATGGTCACAATGACTTTTATAAAGGCGTAGCCAATGCGGCGACTGCCTGGCTTTACGGTGCCGGCGCCGTAAACTGTTCGCTTCTCGGAATCGGTGAGAGAACCGGTAACGTGCCGCTGGAAGCCATGGTATTTGAATATGCTTCTTTCCGCGGAACCTTTGACGGAATGGATCCGACGGTTATCACCGAAATCGCCGAATATATTGTGAATGAAACCCATTACAATTTGCCGCCGATGACGCCGTTTGTGGGTAAAGAATTTAATATTACCCGTGCCGGTATTCATGCGGACGGTCTTATGAAAAACAAGGAAATCTACAACATTTTCGATACGGAGACCATTTTGAACCGTCCTCCGATGGTTGCCATCAGCAACACATCCGGTTTGGCCGGTATTGCGTATTGGATTAACACCCGTTTCAAGCTTTCCGGTGAGAACGCACTGGACAAGAAAGATCCCATTGTGCAGGAAGTGAAGGAGTGGGTTGACAGCATGTATGAGGACGGCCGTCAGACCGTTGTCAGCGATGCCGAAATGTTGGCCAGATTATCCTCGTTTAATGACCCGAGATTTGTGGTTAAAGGAGCGTTTTAACATGCGGGAAACAGATTTGGGCTCTCTGTCCAAAAAGGTGTTCCGTGAGCTGGAAAATGCCATTATCAACCGGGAGTATGTTGAGGGCGACAGTCTGAATGAACTTCGGATTTCCGAAAAGCTCGGCGTCAGCCGTACGCCGATTCGTGAGGCGCTGATGCAGCTGGAATATGAAGGACTGGTTCGCATTGTGCCCAACAAAGGCGCGGTTGTGGTTGGCGTGTCCGAGCAGGATGTTTTTGATATTTATGCCATTCGCCTGATGACAGAGGGAACGGCTGCGAAGTTGTTTGCGGAAAATGCAACGGACGAGCAGAAGCGGGAGCTGAAAGACTGCGTGGATTTGCAGGATTTTTATCTCATCAAAGGGGATACAAAACGGATTTGGGCGCTGGATAGCGATTTTCATGAACTACTGTATAGCGGATGCGGAAACCGTATTCTGGGATCCATGCTTCGAAATTATCACAACTGTATCAAGCGGGCCCGAGACATTTCGGTCAGTGCTTCCGGTCGTGCGGAAAAATCCGTTGCTGAGCATCGGGCTATTTGCAACGCGATTTGTGAAGGGGACGGGAAAAAGGCGGAAAAGCTGGTAACCGACCACCTGAAGAACGCACAGCAAAACTTTCTTTCGGAAGCAAGCAGAGCTCGCGAAACAAAGAAAAACTAAAGAGGAATGCATATGAACAAGAACAGAATCCTTGCGACGTTGGCGGTCCTGTTTGTTATTGTGTTTTCTTTTGCCGGGTGTATGGACTGGAGTGTTTTTCTGGAATCTTGGGAAAGCAGCCAATCGTCTTTGGACGAATCCGGATCCGTAACGGAAACAACCGAAAATTCATTTGTTTCGGAAACGAGTGTAACAACGGAACGAACGACGGCCACTCCGCAGACGCGACCGGTTTCCGTGGAAGGGTTTTCTCTGGACGACGTGCCGAAATGGAGTGGGAAGCCGTACGTAGAGGTGCATGGCAATCAGCCGTATTTTTCAAAGGAGGAAATGACGACGGAATCCTTTGAGTATTATTCTCTTTTGGATTCTCTGGAACGCTGCGGATATGCTTATGCGTGTCTTGGACGAGACCTTATGCCCAACGAGCCTCGCGGAAACATCGGAATGATTAAACCTTCCGGCTGGCATACGGTCAAGTATGAGTTCATAGACGGTAAGTATTTGTACAATCGGTGCCACCTGATTGCGTTTGCTCTCGCGGGAGAGAATGCCAATCGGCAAAACCTAATCACCGGAACCCGTACCATGAACACCAAAGGAATGCTTCCGTTTGAAGATATGGTCCGAGACTATATCATGGAAACCGACAACCATGTTCTGTACCGTGTAACACCGATTTTTGAATCGGACAACCTACTGGCGTCGGGAGTCCTGATGGAGGGATACTCCGTAGAGGACGAAGGTGACGGTGTATGCTTTGCCGTGTACTGTTATAACGAGGAACCGCAGGTCCAAATTGACCATCTGACCGGCGACAGTGTTTTGTCGACGACAACAACCAAAGCCGTGAAGACCACAAAGAAAACCACGGCCCAAAGTAAAGCGATAACCACGAAAAAGACGACGAATGCCGTTGTGCGAAACGGCGGCGGGGACGTCGGTGATATAACGTATGTATTGAACAAAAACTCGAAGAAATTTCACAAACCGAACTGTTCTTCCGTGAAGCAGATGAGCAGCAAGAACCGTTGGGATGTGGACTGGACTAGGGAAGAGGTCCTGGACAAGGGATACATTCCCTGCAAAAATTGTAATCCTTAATGAGAAGACAGCAAAGTTTCTGCTTTGCTGTCTTTTTTTGTGGATAAATAATCGTCAAAAATCCTGGGTGCGATTTCGTTGTTTTCCAGAAAAAGAAATAATCCTCATCACCTGCGGCAAACGGGCTAATACATGCTGGAATATTGGGCTTTTTTTGTTGCATAAATCTTTATAAAGTTGTATACTGTATGGGATAACTGTATTTGTGCCATTTTGCACTTGCAGAAGATTGAAATGGAGGAAATTCACGATGAAAAAAGTGATCAGTGATGTGCCTTTCCGCGGTACCGCAGAACAGGAAAAACAGCTGAAAGAAGTCATCGAGGCTAACAAGTTTGACAAAAGCCGCTTGATGATGGTTATGCAGGAAGCTCAGGGAATCTATGGATATCTTCCGATGGAAGTCCAGCAGATGATCGCTGACGGAATGGATGTTCCGCTGGAGAAGGTTTACGGCGTTTCTACTTTCTACGCCCAGTTTGCTCTTTCTCCGAAAGGCAAGTACAACATCTCTGTCTGCCTCGGAACGGCTTGCTATGTTAAAGGTTCTCAGCAGATCTTAGATAAAGTCAGCGAAACGCTGAATTTGAAATCCGGCGGATGCACAGCCGATGGTAAATTCTCTTTAGAGGACTGCCGCTGTGTAGGTGCCTGTGGCTTGGCTCCGGTTATGACCATTAACGATGATGTTTACGGCAAAATTGAGCCGAAAGATGTTCCGGCCATTCTTGCTAAATATGAATAAAAGACTATGAAGATTACACAGATTAAAGAACTGCTTTGTGCCGAAGTTGCGTGCGGAGAAGAATTCCTTGATCGGGATGTTTTCACCGCCTGCGGTTGCGATATGATGAGTGACGTCCTTGCATATGTCAAGGATCAGGCTGTCCTCCTCACCGGACTTGTCAATTCACAAGTCATTCGTACTGCAGAAATGATGGATATGGTTTGCGTTGTGTTTGTGCGTTCGAAACAGCCAACCGAGGAAATGTTGCAGATTGCAAAAGAAAACGGGATGGTTGTTCTCACATCGTCACTTAGAATGTATGAAGCATGCGGCAGACTGTATGCAAACGGCCTCAACGGAAATCGCACGAAATGAGCGAGCCGTTAATTTTCCACTTTGATGTGGACGGTGAGGATTTCACATCGGCCGGACAGGCTTCTGTGGAAGTAAAACGTAATTTACGTCGGTTGGGATTGGATCCGGAAATCATTCGTAAGGTTGGCATTGCCATGTACGAAGGAGAAATCAATATGGTTATTCATGCACACGGCGGGAAAGCCGATGTGAAAGTATATGATGACCGTATTGAAATCATTCTGTCGGATGACGGCCCGGGTATCTCCAATCTGGATATGGCTATGCAGGAAGGATATTCCACAGCCGGAGACAAAATCCGTTCTTTGGGATTTGGTGCCGGAATGGGACTTCCGAACATGAAACGCTATACCGATGAGATGACGGTGAAGTCCGAACCCGGACAGGGAACGGAAATCACAATGGTGGTGAAACTGTCATGATGACGTATAAGCATTCCGTGGAAATGGATGTGGAGAAATGTACCGGTTGTACCACGTGCATGAAACGATGCCCGACACAGGCCATTCGTGTGCGCAATGGAAAAGCGGTAATTGATTCCGATCGTTGTATTGACTGCGGAGAATGCATAAAGCTGTGCCCTAATGGTGCAAAAAAAGCCATGAGCAGCAAACTCGAAAACCACATGGACCGATATAAGTACAAAATCGCTTTGCCGCCTCCGTCCCTGTTTGGGCAATTTGAGGGGCTGACGGAAGTCGACGATGTGCTGCAGGGCCTTTTGAATTTGGGTTTTGACGATGTGTTTGAAGTGGCTAAGGCTGCCGAAATCATTACGGAATATACCAGGCTGTATTTGAAAACGCCCGGCATCAAAAAACCGGTAATCAGTTCGGCATGTCCCGCAGTTGTCCGTTTGATTGCTCTTCGGTATCCGTATTTGCGCGACAATATTTTGCCGCTGATGCAACCGATGGAGCTTGCGGCTAAACTTGCCAAAGAAAAAGCACACCGAGATCATCCGGAACTGAAGGACGAAGAAATCGGAACCTTTTTCATTTCACCATGTGCGGCAAAGGTCAGCTTTATTCGAAATGGCTACGGGGAATCCAAGAGCCATATTGATGTGGTTGTGTCGCTGAAGGATGTTTATTTCATGCTTCTCAGTGAGCTGAAAAAAGATGCTTCTCCGTCTATCACCACGGAAGCCGGAATGATTGGTCTCGGCTGGGCATCCAGCGGGGGAGAATCGTCCGCAATTTTAAACGATAACTATCTCGCTGCAGATGGTATTGAAAACATCAATGCCATTCTCAACGAAATTGAAGACGGAAAGATTTCGCATTTGGATTTTGTGGAGTTGAATGCGTGCTCCGGCGGTTGTGTCGGAGGGAATATGACGATTAATAATCCGTTTATTTCCAAAACACGCTTGCAAAACGTTCGCCGGTATTTGCCGGTGGCCCAAAACCGATTGGCAAAAGGAATAAATGTTATTCCCGAGGATATCATTTTTGATGAGTTCCCTGAGTATATGCCGATTTCCCGTTTGAGCAACAGCTTTTCGGAATCGATGCGTATGATGGCTCAGATTGAAGAGATTGTTCCTTCTCTACCGGGATTGGACTGCGGAGCTTGCGGGTCTCCCAGTTGTCGGGTATTTGCCGAGGACATTGTTCGAGGCAATATTCCCGGAGTGGAATGCTGTCCTGTCAAGAAAGGGTTATGCAATGAAGGTAAGTGAGTTGATAACGGCTCTTTCTTTGGAGCCCATATCCTTGCCGCAACCTGACAGAGAAATCGACGGATGCTATATCGGCGATTTACTCAGTTGGGTTATGTCCAAGGCGAGGGAGGATAACGCTTGGATTACCATAATGTCCAATATCAATATTGTCGCGGTTGCCTCTTTGACGGATGTATCGTGTGTTATCCTGGCAGAAGGCGTTATGCCGGAGCAGGATGTCATTGATGTGGCAAAGAGTAAAGGCGTGAATCTATTGGTTGCTCCGAATCAATCTGCCTATGCTATCGCGACAGCGATTGCAGGTGTATTATGAGTCGCTATTATTACGATCTACATATTCATTCTTGCTTATCTCCTTGCGGAGATATGGAAAGCACTCCCGCCAGCATTGCCGGAATGGCAAAACTGAACGGGCTGAATATGGTGGCCTTGACGGACCACAATACGACGCTGAACTGTCCTGCTTTCTTTAAAGCCTGTGAGCAGTATGACATTGTGCCGATTGCCGGTATGGAACTGACAACGGCGGAGGATATTCATGTGGTTTGCCTGTTCCCGACACTCGAGGATGCCATGGTATACAATGAGCTGGTGGACAAGAAGCGGATAAAAATTAAAAACAAGGAAAAAATCTTCGGTGTGCAGTCCATTGTGGATGAGGAAGACCGAGAAATCGGACGGGAAGAGGATTTGCTGGTTAACGCCACACAGATTCCGATTGAGAGCGTTCAAGAGTTGGTGCGTCGGTGTAACGGTGCAGCATATCCGGCGCACATAGACCGATCTTCAAACGGTGCTATCGCCATGCTCGGCGACTTCCCGCACAACTGCGGATTTACTGCCTTTGAATTACAGGATCCCGAAAACGAAACAGAATATCGGGAAACCTACCATTTGGAAAATCTTCGGCTGGTGGTTTCGTCGGATGCGCATTATCTTTGGAAAATCAAAGAGAAGCGGGAGTTCTTTGAACTCAGTGATGACCCGGCAGAGGCCCGGAACCAGCTGATAGAAATGTTAAGAGGGTAAGATATGAAAGAATTATCCCTGAACATTTTAGATACGGCAAAAAACTCTGTGAAAGCAGAAGCAACGCACGTTTTGATTGAACTGAATGAAACGGAAGAGACCTTAAAGATTTCCATAACGGATAACGGATTTGGGATGAAGCCGGATTTTTTGGCCACGGTCACGGATCCGTTCAGTACAACCAGGACAACGCGTAATGTCGGGTTCGGATTGCCTTTCTTAAAATTGGCGGCCGAACAAACCGGTGGCTATTTGGAGATAACATCCAAACACCGTGATGAATATCCGGAAGCCCATGGCACGAATACAACGGCTTTCTTCTATAAGACAAGCATTGATTTCACGCCGCTTGGAGATGTGGTATCATCCATCATCACTTTGATTCAGGGGTCGCCGAAAATTCACTGGGTGTTTGTGCATTCCATGCCCGCCGGAACCGTATCCCTGGATACACAGGAATTGACCGAGGTCCTCGGTGATGTTCCTTTGGACAATTTGGAAGTTATAGCTTGGATCAGGGAGTACCTGATAGAAAGCTATCAATCAATATAATTACAATTTGAAAAGGAGATATATTCTATGAAATCGTTGGCTGAACTTGCTGCTATCAAAGCAAAAATGCAAGACAAAGTTGTCATGCGTGAAGGCAGCGGAGACCTTCGTGTCGTTGTCGGTATGGCTACCTGCGGTATTGCCGCCGGTGCTCGCCCGGTTCTGAATGCTTTTGTTGAAGAAGTGTCCAATGCCGGTCTTTCCGACAAAGTCACCGTCACTCAGACCGGTTGTATCGGTATTTGCCAGTATGAACCCGTTGTGGAGGTTTTTGAAGCTGGTAAAGAAAAGGTGACCTACGTGAAGATGACTGCCGAAAAAGCAAAAGAGGTTGTTGAAAAGCATCTCAAAGGCGGCAACATCGTCAAAGAGTATACGATTACTAATTCATAATTCACACAGGAGGTAAGGAAGATGATTCGTTCCCAGGTTTTGGTTTGTGGCGGTACCGGCTGCACATCCTCCGGAAGCAAGAAAGTTCTTGAAGCGTTTGAAACTCAGATTAAAGCAAACGGTCTTGAAGAAGAAATCAAACTTGTTCCCACCGGATGTTTCGGCCTTTGCGCTCAGGGACCGGTTGTTATTGTGTATCCGGATGGCACCTTCTACAGCATGGTGAAACCGGAAGATGTTGAAGAAATCGTTAAAGAGCATTTGCTCAAAGGTCGTGTGGTTACACGCCTCGTTTCTTCTGAAGTTGATTTGGATAAGAAAGAGGAAATCATCAGTGCTTCTCTGAGTGATACGGCTTTCTATAGAACACAAAAACGTGTGGCTCTTCGTAACTGCGGTGTTATCAACCCGGAGAATATCGATGAGTACATCGCTATGGACGGTTATGCCGCCCTTGGTAAAGCTTTGACGGAGATGACTCCGGAACAGGTTATTAAAGAGATTTCCGATTCCGGTCTTCGTGGTCGTGGCGGCGGCGGATTCCCGACCGGTAGAAAATGGAGTTTGACGGCTCCGAACCAGGCCGATCAGAAATACGTTGTTTGTAACGCTGACGAGGGTGACCCGGGTGCATTTATGGACCGTTCCGTTTTGGAAGGCGACCCGCACAGTATCATTGAAGCTATGGCCATTTGCGGCTATGCTATCGGTGCTACCAAAGGTTTCGTTTATGTTCGTGCCGAGTATCCGATTGCTGTCCGTCGTTTGCAGCTTGCCATTGATCAGGCCCGTGAATATGGTTTGCTTGGTAAAAATATCTTTGACAGTGGCTTTGACTTTGACTTGGAAATCCGTCTCGGTGCAGGCGCCTTCGTTTGCGGTGAGGAAACGGCTTTGATGACCTCCATCGAAGGTAACCGTGGTGAGCCGCGTCCGCGTCCGCCGTATCCGGCTGTGAAAGGTTTGTATGGTAAACCGACCGTTGAAAACAACGTTGAGACCTTTGCAAACGTTGCTCAGATTATCTTGAATGGTGCCGATTGGTTCGCTTCCATGGGTACCGAGCGTTCCAAGGGCACGAAAGTTTTCGCCCTTGGTGGTAAAATCAACAACACCGGTTTGGTCGAGGTCCCGATGGGAACGACCCTCCGTGAAATCATTGAAGATATCGGCGGCGGCGTGCCGAATGGCAAAAAATTCAAAGCTGCTCAGGCCGGTGGTCCTTCCGGTGGTTGTATTCCGGCTAGTTTGATTGATGCCGAAATCGACTATGATAACCTCACCTCCATCGGTTGTATGATGGGTTCCGGTGGTTTGATTGTTATGGACGAAGATACTTGTATGGTTGATATTGCCAAGTTCTTCCTCCAGTTCACGGTTGACGAGTCCTGCGGTAAATGTACTCCTTGCCGTGTCGGTATTAAACGCCTTCTCGAAAAACTCGACAAGATTACCAGCGGTAACGGCGAAATGTCCGACCTTGATGATCTCGAAGAACTTTGCGCCTACATTAAAGCCAACGCTCTTTGCGGTCTCGGACAGACGGCTCCGAACCCGGTTCTTGCCACGTTGCGTTTCTTCCGTGATGAGTATATTGCTCACATTCGCGATAAGAAGTGCCCGGCCGGCGTTTGCAAAGATTTGCTGACCTACACGATTGATCCGGATGTTTGTATCGGTTGCGGCCTTTGCGCTAAGAACTGCCCGGCTGATGCTATTTCCCGTACAGACTATATTGCCCCCGGACATAAACTTGCTTCTATGGCCATTGATGCTTCCAAGTGTGTGAAGTGCGGTGCCTGTATGAGCAATTGCCGTCCGAATGCCATTAGCAAGAAATAAGAGAGGAGAGTGGATAAAATGGATATGGTCAATGTTAAAGTTAACGGTATTGCCGTTAGTGTTCCGCAAGGTTCTACTATCCTGGAAGCCGCTCGTGCAGCCGGTGTGGAGATTCCCACTCTGTGCTTCCTCAAGGATTTGAACGAAATCGGCGCTTGCCGTATTTGTGTTGTTGAGGCTACAGGCGCCCGCGGTTTGGTTACCGCTTGCGTTTATCCGGTTTCCGAAGGTATGGAAATTCAAACCAATACCAAAAAGGTTCAGGATGCCCGCCGCACAACCTTGGAGTTGATTTTGTCGACTCACAACAAAAAATGTTTGTCCTGCGTTCGTTCTACGGACTGCGAACTTCAGAAACTCTGCCGTGACTACGGCGTTGAGGATTCCGGCAAGTATGACGGTTTCCGTCCGGAATATGAGCTGGATACCAGTGCCGTGCACCTGGTACGTGACAACAACAAGTGTGTGCTTTGCCGCCGCTGTGTTGCTGCTTGTAAGAACCAGTATGTTTCCGTTATCGGTGCCAATGACCGTGGTATTGATACCCAAATTTCCTGTGCGTTTGACCGTCCGCTTGATACCGTTCCTTGCGTATCCTGCGGTCAGTGTGTGGTCGCTTGCCCGACCGGTGCTTTGACGGAGCGTGACGATACAGATAAAGCTTGGGCTGCCATTAACGATCCGGAAAAACATGTTGTTTTCCAGACCGCCCCGGCCGTCAGAGCTGCTCTCGGTGAGAGCTTTGGTATGCCGATTGGCACCAATGTGGAAGGCAAAATGGTTGCTGCCATTCGCCGCCTCGGTGTTGACCGTGTGTTTGATACCGACGTTGCTGCCGACTTTACCATTGTGGAAGAGGCAACGGAGTTTGTTGAGCGCGTGAAGAACGGCGGTACGCTTCCGATGATTACCTCCTGCTCGCCCGGTTGGATTAAATTTATCGAGTATTATTATCCGGAGCAGCTTGGTCATCTGTCTTCCTGCAAATCCCCTCACGAAATGATGGGTGCCATGGTGAAGACCTATTACGCCAAGAAGAACAATATCGATCCGAAAGACATCGTTGTTGTTTCCGTTATGCCTTGTACGGCTAAGAAATTCGAAATCGGTCGTGACGATGAGAATGCTTCCGGTTATCCGGATGTCGACATCTCCTTGACCACCAGAGAACTTGCTCGTATGATTGAGCGTGCCGGTATTCAGTTCACCGCTTTGGAAGACGAAGCTTTTGACGATCCGTTCGGCGAAGGTTCCGGTGCTGCCGTTATCTTCGGCGCTACCGGTGGTGTTATGGAAGCCGCTCTTCGTACCGCAAATGACTGGTTGACCGGTAAGGATAACGAACCGGCCAGTTTCCCGGAACTTCGTGGTACCGAAGGTATGAAAGAAGCCACCTACAACATTGCCGGTATGGAAATCAAGGTTTGTGTTGTCAGTGGTATCCAGAATGCCAACAAGGTTATGTCCATGATTAAGGACGGAACCGCTCCGTGGCAGTTTGTTGAAGTTATGTGCTGCCCCGGCGGTTGTGTAACCGGTGGCGGTCAGCCGATTCAGCCGGCTTCCGTGTTGAATACGACCGATCTCAAGGCCCTTCGTGCGAAAGCTTTGTACAGCCAGGACGATGCCATGAAACTTCGTAAATCTCACGAGTCTCAGGCAGTCAAGACCGTGTATGAAGAGTATTACACCGAGGGGTATGGAAAAGGCCAGGCTCACCACGATTTACATACTTCTTACATTGCTCGTAAACAGTATAAATAAGAACTGAATAAAAGCCATATCGGACAAGCTCCGGTATGGCTTTTTTCGTTGTATTTTGTTGCCATTTTTTGTATAATGAATAGATGAAAGAAGAATCCTCGAGGAGGCGTATAACGATGTTCGGACTAGAGGCTTATGAATATTGGCTAAAACATGTAAAGGATCCGGAACTTCTTAAAGATTTGCAATCTATTTCCGGAAATTATGAAGAGATTGACGATCGGTTTTATAGGGATTTATCCTTTGGAACAGCCGGTCTTCGCGGTGTTCTTGGCGCCGGTTCCAATCGTATGAATATTTACACCGTAGGGCGTGCAACGCAGGGGCTGGCTGATTATTTAAGAATGCATTATGTGACATCTTCTGTGGCAATTTCCTATGATTCCCGCATTAAGTCAGATGAGTTTGCAAGGTTATCTGCGGAAATTCTTGCCGGAAACGGGATTCATGTTTATATCATGCCGGAATTGATGCCGACTCCCGTATTGTCTTTTGCCGTTCGGTATTTTGGTTGTCAGTCCGGTATTATGATTACGGCGAGCCACAATCCGTCTAAATATAACGGATATAAGTGCTATAGCCCTGAGGGCGGACAGATGACCGAAGAGGCCGCCGGTGAAGTGATGGGCTATATTCAGGGTCACGAAATGTTCGACGATGTAAAGAAGATTGACTTTACAGCCGGGCTCAAGCAGGGATTGATAGAATACATCAAGGACGAAGTCCTGGAAGCCTTCCTGCAGAACGTGTTGGCCAATCAGGTGCATCCGGGAGTCTGCGAAGGATCCGAATTAAAGGTGATATATACACCCTTAAACGGTACCGGTAACAAACCGGTTCGTGAGGTGCTGAAACGGATTGGAATGAAGAATATTACGGTGGTTTCCGAACAGGAACTTCCGGACGGAAACTTTCCGACCTGCTCCTACCCGAACCCGGAGTTTCCGGAGAGCTTTGAGCGTGCTCTGAAACTGGCCGAGTCGGTTCCGGCGGACATTTTGCTGGCGACAGATCCCGATTGCGACCGTGTGGCTTTTGCCGCCCGAAAAGATGATGGCTCATATCAGTTCTTAACCGGAAACGAAATCGGCTGTTTGCTTCTGCATTATGTTTTGTCCGGTCGTAAGGAAAAGGGCACTTTATCCAACACGCCGGTTGCTGTCAGCACCATTGTTTCCACACCGATGACGCAGAGAATTGCCGATGCGTTCGGCTGTGAAATGCGCTATGTCCTTACGGGCTTTAAGTATATTGGGGAACAGGTATCCGATCTTGTCAATCACGACCGTGCGGATGATTTTGTTCTCGGTTTTGAAGAAAGTATCGGGTATATGGTTGGAACTCATTGCCGAGACAAGGACGCTGTGGTTGCCAGTATGCTGATTTGTGAAATGGCCGCCTATTATCATAAGCAGGGTAAGAGCCTTGCGCAGGTAATGGAAGATTTGTATGAAGAATACGGTTTCTATCATGGGGCCATGATTAATATGATGTTTGAAGGTGCGCAGGGGATGGTTGCCATGGGTCGCCTTATGTCACGCTTGCGCTCTCATGCGCCTATGTCAATTGGCGGTAAAAACGTGTTCCGTATTTCGGATTATCAAATTTCCAAATCCAAGGATTTGATGACACTGAAGGAGACAAAGCTTACTTTACCGAAGTCCAATGTGCTGATTTTTGATTTGGAAGGGAACAACCGTGTGATTTTCCGTCCGTCCGGTACGGAGCCAAAGGTAAAATCCTATATCACGGCAGTCGGCAAAACAAAGGAAGAAGCGGCTGCTTTGGCAGAAACCCTTCGTGCGTCTGCTGAAAAACTGATGAAGGAATAATCATTTAGGGGAGGGAATACAATGCCTCAAAAACAGTATCTGGAAGCCGGCCAAATTGTCGGAACCCACGGTGTTCGCGGCGAAATGCGTGTACAGTCCTGGTGTGACTCCGTTGAGACTTTCTGCAGCTTGAAGAAAGTGTATTTGGATGCGGAAGGAAAAACCTCCGCCAAGGTGAAATCACGTCCGCAAAAAACGGTTGCTTTGATGAAGATGGAAGGGGTCGATTCCATTCCGGAGGCAGAAGCACTGCGTAACACGGTGTTGTATTTAGACCGAAAAGATTTAAAACTCCCGAAAGATGTCTACTTTATCCAGGATATTATCGGTCTTAAGGCCATAGATGCCGATACGGGACTCGAATACGGTACGGTGACGGATGTCAGCGAAACAGGAGCCAATGATGTGTATCATATCCAAACGGTGGACGGAATCGGCGGGAAACCCTCAAGAGAGGTGTTGATTCCGGCGGTGCCGCTGGTGGTGAAAGAGATACAAATTGAGGACGGTGTGATGCTTCTCACGCCGATAAAAGGATTATTTGACGATGAGAATTGATTTGATGACGTTGTTCCCGGAAATGTGCGATCGTGTGATGAGCGAGAGTATTATCGGCCGGGCGAGAAATAAAGGGATTTTGGACATTCATTGCCACCAAATTCGGGACTACACCTTAAACCGCCAGAATCAGGTGGATGATTATCCTTTCGGCGGCGGAATGGGAATGGTGCTGAATGCGCAGCCGGTGGCGGATTGTTTCCGGGCGGTTTGTGAACAGGTCGGTGAAAAGCCGTATCTTGTTTACATGTCTCCCCAGGGGAAAACATTGACGCAGAAACGGGCCTATGAACTGTCAAAACTTCCGAACTTGTGTGTTCTATGCGGACACTATGAAGGCATCGATGAGCGTGTTTTAGAGGCCTTTGTCGACGAGGAAATCTCGGTGGGGGATTATGTCCTGACCGGCGGAGAACTTCCGGCACTGACATTAATTGATTGCGTGTCCCGTATGGTGCCCGGTGTGCTTTCGGACGAAGAGTGCTTTACGGAAGAAAGCCATTTTTCGGGATTGCTTGAATATCCGCAGTATACAAGACCTGCGGAGTGGGAAGGACGTGCTGTTCCGGAGGTGCTGCTGACAGGGCACCACGCCAATATCGCCAGGTGGCGGCGGGAACAGTCCCTTCTTCGTACAAAAAAGCTTCGACCGGATATGTTTGAAAAGGTTGAACTGGATAAGAAAGACAAAAAATTTCTGGAAGAACACGGGGATGATGAGCCCGTGGGCTTCGTAAAAGAATATAAAGACTGATTGTGCATTGTCAAAAATAACCAAACAACGGGGAATGTTTCTTCTAAAATTTTGGCATATATACGAAAATTCCGTAAAATCGCGATTTTCGTTGACTGCATGCGGCATTATGCTATAATGACACTATCACAAGATAAGAGATAAACGTTGCGAAATAAAGGAGAAACGCATATGTGTTCCAAAGACGTTGTTGTTCAAAACCAGGTTGGTTTACATTCTCGTCCTGCTACTTATTTTATTCAAAAAGCGAATTTGTTCCGTTGCTCTATTTGGGTTGAAAAGGATGAACGTCGAGTGAACGCCAAGAGTTTGCTGGGTGTTTTGTCCCTCGGAATTGTTGGTGGTTCTACCATTACGATTTCCGCTGACGGTGCTGACGAGAAAAACGCTGTTGACACTCTGGTCCGCCTGGTGGATTCCGGCTTTGCAGACTAAATTGTATGGATGCACAATCACTTTCGGGTGATTGTGCTTTTTCTTTTTTGAAAGGAGGAAGCGGTATGCGAACGGAAAAAATTCAAGAACTGAGAAAGCTTGCCATGGCGCTTCCTTTACATCCCGGCGTGTATTTGATGAAGGACCGCGAGGGGACGGTTATCTATGTGGGAAAGGCCAAAGCGCTGAAGAACCGTGTCAGCCAGTATTTCGGCAGTGATACCAACCATTCCGAAAAGGTACGGCAAATGGTGGCGCATGTGGATCATTTTGACACGATTTTAGCAGATAGTGAATTTGAAGCGCTGGTGCTGGAGTGTTCCCTGATTAAGCAGTATTCTCCGAAATACAATATTCTTTTGAAAGACGATAAAGGATACAGCTATATCCGTATCAGCCCGCCTCCGTATTCCCGCCTGCAGGAAGTAAAACAAACGCAAAAAGACGGTGCAAAGTATCTGGGACCGTACATGAGTTCCTATGCCGTGAAACAGGCGGTTGACGAGGCGTGCAAGGTGTTTGGTCTGGCAACCTGTAATCGTCAGTTTGCCTATCGGAAAAAGCCATTGGCAACGGAACGGCCGTGCCTGAATTATCATATCAAGCAGTGCTGTGGCCCCTGTACCGGCAAAATATCCGAAAAGGAGTATGCCGAGCGAGTCGCCGGTGCCGTGAAACTTCTGAAAGACGGTACACAGGCGATGTGTAAAACTCTGGAAAAACAAATGACGGATGCGGCGGAAAATCTGGATTTCGAGAAAGCGGCCATGCTGCGGGACCGTATTGCGGCCATTCGTCGTATGGACAGCAAACAAAAGGTGGTTCACTGCACATATAAAGAGGAAGATGTGCTGGCGGTTGTGTCCGGAGAAGGACAAACATGTGTACAGGTTTTACGCTTTACAGATTATAAACTTTGCAAAAAAGAAGAGTTCTTTTTCCCGCAAACCGAAGACCCGAAAGCCCTTCGGGCAGAGTTTCTTTGCCGTTTTTACGAAGGCAGGAACCGTATTCCTTCCCGTGTGGTTTTGGACGGAGAGACCGAGGATATGGAACTGCTCCGGCAGCTTTTGACACAAAATGCGGGACACAAGGTTTCGCTGCTCATACCAAAGCGTGGTGAGCAGGCGGAACTGGTATCGATGTGCGCACGAAATGCCACGGAAAATCTGGCCAAGCGAGTCGGTATGTTCGGCCATGAGATGGCAATTCTGGAGGAACTGCAAAGTCTTCTCGGAATGGATTCTCTCCCGAAATATATTGAGTGCTATGATATTTCGCATACCGCCGGCGAGGATCCCGTGGCCGGTATGGTTGTATTTGAAAACGGTAAGCCCAACAAAAAGGCATATAAAAAATTCAAAATCAAAACGGCAACGGGCGGAGACGACCCGGGGGCCATGCGGGAGGTTCTCTCCAGAAGACTTAATGAATATTCAGAGCATGAAGGAGAAGACGGATTCGGACGAATTCCGGATTTGATCCTGCTGGACGGCGGCATGCTGCAGGTTTCTGCCGTGGCACCGCTTGTGGAAGCATTCGGTTGGAATTCGATGGTATGTGGTCTGGTAAAGGATGGCCATCACCGAACCCGTGCTCTGGTGGAAGACGGACGGGAGATTATGATTCAGTCCAAGCGAATGGCATTTACGCTTTTGGCCTCGATTCAGGAAGAGGTTCACCGGTATGCAATCGGATTTCATCGGCAAAGCCGTGGAAAACGCTCTTTGTATACCGTTTTGACCGGTATTGAGGGAGTCGGGAAAAAGCGTGCGGAGATTCTTCTAAAACAGTTCGGCTCTGTCAGAGCCATCGAAAAAGCCACTAAGGAACAACTTCTTAGCGTAAAAGGAATTACTGAACCGGTGGCGGAACAGGTTGCTGCATATTTCGCAAAGAAACGGGAGACAGAATAATGGCACAAATACGAGTAGATCAGTTAACAGCCAAACAGCAAAATATATCGTCGGAGGCAGCGGCGGCTCTCATTATGGAGCGTCGTGTTCTTGTGAACGGCGTTATGGTGGATAAGCCGGGAACCTCGGTCGATGAGAATGCTGTTATTACGGTGAAAGAGAAACCCAAAAAATATGCCAGCCGATCCGGATATAAACTGGAAGGGGCACTGAAACAATTTGGTGTGGACCCGACCGGCAAGGTTGTTTGTGATATCGGTGCTTCCAACGGAGGCTTTACCGATTGTCTGTTGCAGCACGGGGCGGCTCATGTTTTTGCCGTGGATGTAGCTTACGGGATTTTGGCCTGGGAGCTTCGTCAAAGTGAAAAAGTCACGGTAATGGAGCGAACCAATGCCCGGTACTTAGATGCAGAGAAACTCGGCTGCACCTGTGATATGGTCACCGGAGACGTTTCTTTTATCTCACTCAGGAAAATCTTTCCTTCCATTGATAAAATTCTGAAGGAAGACGGAATCTGCGTGTGCTTGATTAAGCCCCAGTTTGAAGCTCCGCAAAAGGAACTCGGAAAGAACGGAACGCTGAAGGACCGCAGTATTTTACCCGGTTTGTTTCGGGATATTTTCCGTGTGGCGGAGGAAAACCACTTATATGTGCAGGACTTGATGGTTTCACCGATTCATGGGCAAAACGGAAACATTGAGTTTTTGGCCAAGTGGGGCAGAAAACCGTCAATGGACGAGGAGACTCTTGTGCAATTGACGGAAGAAGCCGCCTCCTGGGATATAGCGGAAGAATGACGAAAAAGTCCCTTTTGAACTTTTGGTGAGGTTTTTTTGAAAAAAAGACAACCTTTTGTTGCATATTTGGGGTGCATTATGTATAATATAAGGCGACAAGTTGTACGTTTTGGTACAGCCTGTCGCCTGAATCTTTTTATTGGGAGGATGCGTGCATGGAACATTGGTTAAAGCGTACTTGGGCGGAAATCGATTTGGACGCTCTTTCTGAAAACTTTCGTCAGATTCGCAGTAAGGTAACACCCGGCTGCAAAATGATGGGAATCGTTAAAGCTGACGGCTACGGACACGGCGCCGTGGAAGTGGCGAAGGTCCTTCGTGAGGGAGGGGCTGAATGGTTTGGCGTTTCCAATCTGGAAGAAGCAATTCAGCTTCGACAATTCGGAATAACCGAGCCGATTTTGATTTTGTCTTATACACCGGTTGAAGAAGCGGGCAGACTGCATGCGTTCAGCCTGACGCAAACCATCGTTACGGCTGAGTACGGTCGTCGACTGAATGAAGAAGCGAAAAAGCTTCATGTGCATGTTAATTGTCATTTGAAACTGGATACCGGTATGTCCCGTGTGGGATTTTTCTACCACGACACGGAACGAGATGCCGCTGTCTTGCAGGATATGTGTGATATTGCCGCTCTTCCGAACTTGGATGTGGAAGGTATTTTTACCCACTTTGCGGTTTCGGATGATGAGGACGGAGAAACTTTTACAAGAGAACAGTTTTCTCGTTTTACCAAAGCAATTTCCGAACTTGAAACGATGGGAGTTCATTTTAAACTTCGTCATTGCTGCAACAGTGCGGCAACTCTTCGTTTCCCGGAAATGCACTTGGATATGGTTCGTCCCGGCCTTATTTTATACGGCCTGATGCCTTCGGCTTTTATGAAATCCATATTACCGCTGAAGCCGGCAATGGCCCTGAAAACCAAGGTGTCCGTTGTGAAAGAAGTGCCGGCCGGTGAAACGGTTAGCTATGGACGCATTTATACAACTCCGGAAAATCGTCTTTTGGCTACGGTGCCGATTGGCTATGCCGACGGATATTCTAGAAGACTTTCCAATAAAGCCCATATGCTGGTTAACGGATGCAAGGTGCCGGTTGTCGGTCGCGTATGCATGGATCAGTGTATGCTGGATGTGTCGAAAGTTCCCGGTGTCTGTGCGGATACAACCGTAACGGTGTTTGGTACGGACAATGGGGCAGAGCTTCCCGTGGAAGTGTTCGCCGAATGGTCGGACACCATCAACTATGAGGCGGTTTGTGAAATCGGAAAACGCGTTCCGCGTCTGTTCCTGAAAGACGGACAGGTTGTCGGACAGTTGAATTATATTGTGTGAGGAGTGCTGACAGATGGAATATGTAAAGACAAAACTGCAGGATGCCATTCGTGTGGATTATTTGGTAACGGTCCACTATTTTGAGTATGGCAAAAACTTCAATTTTGAGCCGGAAGAGCATGACTTCTGGGAACTTGTCTACGTGGACAAGGGAGAGGCAACGGTTCTTTCCGACGATGTTCGGTATGCACTGCGTCAGGGAGAAATTTTCTTCCACAAACCCAACACTTCTCATGCGGCCTTTGCAAACGGTATCGTAGCCCCGAATATGGTGGTTATTTCCTTTGGTACGGATTCTCCGGCCATGGATTGGTTTGCCGGAAAACGTCTTCCGATTAATGAGGGAGACAAAGAACTTTTGTCCAAAATTGTCCGAGAGGCCCGTAATACATTCTCGTCCCCGATGGATGACCCGTATACCAAGGAATTGATCCTTGCCGATGAACCGCCGACGGGTGGTGAGCAGATGATCAAGATTCTGCTGGAAACCATGCTGATTCGTTTGCTCCGTCGCGGAAACGGTGAAAACCATCAACCGAGAATTTTGTCCTCTATGAAACTGAAATCCAACAACGACCTTGTGAACCGCGTTGTGGATTACATGAAAGAAAACATTTACGGCAGCTTGACCTTTGACCAGGTTTGCCGCTATTCCGCACAAAGCGCCACCAACCTGAAGACCATCTTCAAGTCTGTTACCGGGCGCGGTGTAATGAGCTATTATCGCTTGATGAAAATCGATGCGGCCAAACAGCTGATGCGCGAAGGGAATTATAATATTACGCAGATTGCCGACCGCTTAGGGTATACATCGGTTCACTATTTCTCCCGTCACTTTAAACAGGTGACCGGAATGACCCCGAGTGAATATACCTTATCCATTCAGGCCAAATAACAAAGGAAATATACAACTATGAGTTTTGTCCATCTTCATGTTCACAGTGAATACAGCCTTTTGGATGGCGCTTGCCGAATCAAAGGGCTTGTTTCCTGTGCGAAGGAGATGGGACAGGACTGTGTTGCTATCACCGACCACGGCGTTATGTACGGCGTGGTCGATTTTTATAATGAAGCAAAAGCGCAGGGGATTAAGCCGATTATCGGCTGTGAGGTTTATGTTGCTCCGCGCAGTCGGTTTGACAAGGTCCACGGTACGGATAATCACTATCATCATTTAATCCTTTTGTGCGAAAACAATACAGGATATCAAAACCTGATTAAACTGGTTTCCAAATCCTGGACGGAAGGTTTTTACGTAAAGCCCCGTGTGGACAGAGAACTGCTGGAACAGCACCACGAAGGGCTTATTGCCTTGTCGGCTTGTCTTGCCGGTGAAATTCCCCAGGCACTTTTAAGCGGGGACTATGAGCAGGCAAAACAAATTGCGTCCTGGTATGCTTCCGTGTTTGGAAAGGACAACTATTATTTGGAGATTCAGGACCATAACCTGCCCGAACAAAAGCGCGTGAATCCGCAAATTGTTCGTTTGGCGGGAGATCTGGGACTGGGTCTGGTATCTACCAACGACGCCCATTATTTGTCAAAAGAAGACGCTGAAACGCAAAAGATTTTGCTTTGTATTCAAACCGGTTCCACGTTACAGGATCCGCCGGCGATGGCATTTGAAACGGATGAGTTTTATTTGAAATCCGAGGAAGAAATGCGTGCTTTGTTCCCGGCAATTCCGGAGGCGGCCGACAATACGGCAAAAATTGCCGCACGCTGCGAGGTGGAGTTTGAGTTCGGAAACACAAAACTTCCCGCATACGATGCTCCCGGAGGAGACAGCACGGCGTATTTCCGTAAACTATGTCGTGAGGGGCTTCAGCGCCGATACGGAACTCCTCCGCAGGAATATGTTGACCGTATGGAATATGAGATGAGTGTTGTGGAACGCATGGGATATGTAAACTATTATCTCATTGTGTATGACTACGTTCATTTTGCGAAGACACATGATATTCCCGTCGGACCGGGCCGTGGCTCCGGTGCGGGCAGTATTTGCGCATACTGCATGGGAATTACCGATATTGATCCGATGAAATACAACCTGATTTTTGAACGGTTTTTAAATCCGGACCGTGTCAGTATGCCGGACTTTGACGTGGATTTTGCGGACGAAAAACGGCAGCAGGTTGTGGATTATGTTATAGAAAAATACGGTGCCGACCATGTTGCTCAGATTGTGACGTTCGGTACGCTGAAGGCACGTGCGGCACTGCGAGATGTAGCACGTGTTATGGGAATGCCTTATGCGGTGTCGGATAAGGTGGCCAAACTGGTGCCGGGTGGCCTTGGCATGACACTGCAAGGGGCATTGGACGAATCGAAAGAACTGCGTTCCCTGTACGATACGGATACGACCGTTCATGACCTGGTTGAGCGTTGTATGAAACTGGAAGGGATGCCCCGACATGCTTCCACGCATGCGGCCGGCGTGGTTATCACGGCTCTTCCGGTGGACGACTATGTGCCACTGTGCCTAAACGGAGAAGCGGCCGCTACGCAATATACGATGACCACACTGGAACGGCTTGGTCTTTTGAAAATGGACTTTTTGGGACTTTCCAACTTGACCATCATAGAAAATGCGCAGAAACTCATTCAAAAACGTTTGCCGGATTTTGACATAGAAAAGGTTTCTTTGGAAGAACCGGCCGTATATCGTATGCTGTCTCAGGGACAGTGCCTCGGCGTATTTCAGCTGGAATCCGGAGGCATGCGAAAGCTTCTTATGCAAATGCATCCGGCTCGATTTGAGGACATTATCTCGGCTATTTCCCTGTATCGTCCGGGACCGATGGATTCCATTCCGCAGTTTATAAAGAACCGACAAAATCGGGCTGCCATTCCGTATCTGGACCCGTCTTTGAAATCCATTCTGGAAGTGACGGACGGTGTCATTATTTACCAGGAACAGGTTATGCAGATCTTGCGTGCTTTGGCCGGATACTCCATGGGTCGAGCGGATATGGTGCGAAAAGCCATGAGTAAGAAAAAGCATGACATCATGGAGCAGGAACGGGAAATCTTCATTCACGGCTTGGTTGAAAACGGGGAAGTGCTGGTCGAGGGTTGTGAACGGCGCGGGATTTCTGCGTCCGTTGCCAACAAATTGTATGACCAAATGATTTCCTTCGGTGCATATGCTTTTAACAAATCGCATGCCGCAGCCTATGCTATGGTGGCTTATCGTACAGCCTATTTGAAAGCACTGTATCCGAAAGAATATATGGCGGCAATCTTGACAAACTCCTTGATGGGGTCAAAGGTTGCCAGATATCTTGAAGAGTGCCACCGACTTGGAATTCGAACCTTACAGCCATCGGTGAACGCAAGTTATCCGGACTTTGCAATTGAAGATAGCGGAATCCGATTTGGATTTTTGGCAATTAAAAACATGGGTATTTCCACCGCCAAGAAAATTGTGGAAGAACGGGAAACAAACGGTCCGTTTGTTGATTTTTGGGATTTTACCGAGCGGATGGTTGCCTATACGGAGTTTAATCGCAGAGCCATGGAGGCTTTGATTAAGAGCGGTGCTTTTGATGAACTGGAAAGCAATCGTAATCGCCTGCTTCAGGGATATTCCGTTGTGATGGACGATTGTGAGGAACGATACAAACGGGAAATGCAGGGCCAAATCGGGTTTTTCGACGAAGAGGACAAAGCAATGGCCCATGCCAATTTGCCGAACTGTCCTGAACTTCAAATGGAAGAAAAACTGGAACTGGAAAAAGAGGCGATTGGTGTTTATTTGTCCGGACATCCGCTGGCGCCCTATGCGTATGCCTATGAAGACAATCGTATGACGCCTTTGGATGAAGTTGTCGGACGACTGGAAGATGTCGGTGCGGAAAATGTTGACGGAGAAACCATCAACGTGCTGGGACTGATTTCCGGTTTTAAATCCAGAACGACTCGACAGAATAAAATGATGGCAACAGGAACGTTGGAAGATTGTTATGGCGTTATGGATTTGTTGTTCTTCGACCGTGCCTTTGTTCAGTATAACGAGACAATTAAAAAAGGTGGGCCCATGGTGCTTTCCGGAAGAATTTCCGTCAGGGAAGAGGAAACTCCGAAACTGGTGGTGGAGCACGTTGCCAAGGCTCCGGTTCCCGGAGAATCTTTTGACGAGGTTCTTCGAAAGGTAAACATTTCCAAAACCAATCATTTTGAATCTCGGAAAAGAACAACGGCACCGCCGGTGTCTCAAACAAGGGGAACGGAATCCGGCACCTTATCGTCCCATCACGGAGTCTATTTGCGTCTGCCGTCTTTGGAAAGCCCTTTGTGGAAGCAAGTGGGACCGATTATGCGTTTCTTTTCGGGAAAAGAGCCGGTATACGTTCGGTGTACCGATACCGGACAGCTGATAAAAACACCGGCAGAGTATTGGGTGGACCCCAATGAGCAACTGATGAATGAACTGCGACGAATTTTGGGTAGCGAAAATGTCGCACAAGTTCATTGATTTTTGCGGTGTGTTTTTGTATAATTAACGA
Organism: Acutalibacteraceae bacterium; assembly: GCA_045639905.1. Lineage (GTDB taxonomy): Bacteria > Bacillota > Clostridia > Oscillospirales > Acutalibacteraceae > RGIG426. Next base: position 69,404 of record JAZUDZ010000044.1, on the reverse strand, counting down.
TAGATTTGATTGAAACAAGGAGATTATGGGTATGTCAGTCAAAAGAATTGGTGTATTAACCAGCGGCGGCGACGCTCCGGGTATGAATGCGGCTATTCGTGCCGTTGTTCGTTCCGGTATTGCAAACGGTTTGGAAGTAATGGGTGTATATCGTGGCTATCACGGTTTGATTCGGGATGAGGTTGAACCTCTGAATCTTCGTAGTGTGGGCGATATCATTCACCGCGGCGGCACGATGTTATATACGGCCCGCAGCAAGCGTTTCCAAACGGAAGAGGGCGTTCAGGAAGCCGTGGAAATCTGTAAAAAGCATGAGATTGACGGCTTGGTATGTATCGGTGGTGACGGTACGTTCCGCGGTGCACAGGATTTGTCTCGTCATGGAATTTCTTGTATCGGTGTTCCGGCAACGATTGATAATGATATTTCCTGCTGTGAGCATACCATTGGTTTTGATACGGCCATGAATACTTGTGTGGAAATGATCGATAAGCTGCGTGATACGGCCCAGTCTCATGAGCGTTGCAGTTTGGTGGAAGTAATGGGACGTCATTCCGGCGAGCTTGCCCTGTCTGTCGGCATGGCAGTCGGTGCCACGGCTGTTTTGGTTCCGGAAATTCCTTTTAACTTTGAAAAGGATCTCATTGACCGCATCAAAGAGATTTCCCAGACCGGCAAGAAACACTTCATTTTTGTTATTGCCGAAGGTGTCGGCCGTACGGTCGAACTGGCAAGCGAAATCGAGGCGGTTACGGGTATTGAATCTCGTGCTACCATTTTGGGTCACGTGCAGCGTGGCGGATCACCGTCCGCATTTGACCGTCAAATGGCCAGTGAAATGGGACACAAGGCTGTTGAGCTTCTTTTGGCAGGCAAGAGCAACCGCGTGGTTGCCAGCCAGGATAATAAGATTTGTCATTTTGATATCGAAGAAGCGCTTTCCATGCGTAAACCGCTTTCGAAGGACCGCTATTCGATTGTGTATGACCTGTCGACTTGATGCTGATGATAGGAGAGGGAACGAAAAACGTTCCCTCTTTTTTTGTTTGTGAAGGCATCCATAGGATAGAGCGAGGAAAATGATTGCATTTTTTCGCATATAATGGTAATATTTTATATATATCGCGTTTAATGGGTTGAAAGATTTACCTTAAGACGGAGGAGAGCACAAGATGGCTGCTAAGAAAAAAACAAGTACAAAGAAAACAACGAAAAGCTCGTCAAAATCTCAAAAGAATACAACAGGAAAGCTGAACCGTCAGGCTACGGCGATCCTGCTGTTTGCTACGGCTATCTTTATCCTTTGTGTTTCTATCATTCCCGGCGAAAGCGTTTGGAACTGGTTACATATTGGTTTCAGAGGCTTGTTTGGTTTATGTGTCTTTTTGCTGCCGGTTGTCATCGGGTATATTGCGGTGATGATTTCCAAGGAAAAAGAAATGGGGCCGTCAAAAGTAAAAGTGATTGAAGGAATTGTACTGATTTGTTTGCTTGGTGGCGGACTTCAGATTTTCTTGGCAGATATTGACGGCAGTTTCTTTGACGGTGTTGCCAACGGTTTTCTGAACGGAGCCGGTCTTCGAGGCGGCGGAGCCCTTGGTGCCATACTCGGATATCCGCTTGAGTGGGGCGCCGGTGATGTGGGTGCCAAGATTATTATCGGCATTTTGATTTTTGTGTTCTTGATGCTGGTGACGGGCTCCACGTTGATTGGTTTCTTCAAGACACTGGGGAAACCGGTTCAAAAGACGCACGAGACCATCAAAAATGTTGTGAATGAAACCTTTACGGAAACGGAAGAAGAGAACGAGCCGAAAGAAAAACCGGTCCCGTATCCTTTTGAGCGCAGAGGCCGTAGCCGTTCTCGCATTGATATTGATCTTGGGGAAGGCTATGCCGACGACCCGAAACCTGCCAAAACCAGAACTCCCAGGAAACCGTCCGGTGTGGCCGGTACGGAAGCGGAAGAAGCTCCGCCAATTGACATTACAAAAGAAATTGCTCAGTTTGCCAATGAGGCGGCTGAAAACGATAAGAAACGGGCTGAAGAGAAAGAGGCAAGTACAACGGCTAAATCCAAAGAAGACAAGGCCGAACATGAGGAGTTTGTTTATCGGTATCCGCCTCTGTCCCTTTTGGATGAACCGAATCCGAGCCAGGCTGGAAACGCCAGTGCCGAAATGCAGTCAACGGCCGAACGTCTGGTCCAAACACTTCGCGACTACGGGGTGGAAACCAGTGTTGTCGGAATTTCCCGCGGCGCCTCCGTGACGCGGTATGAACTGGAACCCAAAGCGGGTGTTCGTGTGAAGAAAATTGCCGATTTGGCAGACGACATTGCACTTCGTTTGGCTGCCGGTTCCGTTCGTATTGAAGCCCCGATTCCGAACAAGGCGGCTGTGGGTATTGAAGTGCCGAACCAGGGGCGTGCCATGATTACGTTGCGTGAACTCCTGGAAACCAAGGATTTCCAAACTGCCAAGAGCAAGCTGACCGTTTGCCTCGGAAAGAACATCGACGGAAGATTGATTACGGCAGACCTTGCCAAGATGCCGCACTTATTGGTCGCCGGTACCACCGGTTCCGGTAAATCCGTATGTACGAACTCCATGATTTTGAGCATTCTGTTCCGCGCCACTCCGGAAGAAGTCCGCATGGTGCTGATTGACCCCAAACAGGTTGAGTTCAGTGTGTACAACAAAATTCCGCACTTGCTGGTTCCGGTTGTTACCGACCCGCGTAAAGCGGCGGGCGCTCTCGGTTGGTCCGTGACGGAAATGCTTCGTCGCTATCAGCTGTTCTCCGCGAACAGTGTGCGTGATTTTGAATCGTATAATAAAATCGCAAAGAAAGATGACAACGATTTGGAAGTGATTCCGCAGCTTCTTATTGTCATTGACGAGTTTGCTGATCTTATGATGTCCGCTGCCAACGAAGTGGAAGAGGCGGTTTGCCGTATTGCTCAAATGGGTCGTGCTGCCGGTATTCATATGGTTATTGCAACGCAAAGACCGTCTGTTGATGTTTGTACGGGTCTTATTAAGAGTAACATTCCGAGCCGTTTGTCCTTGACGACATCTTCTGCAGTTGACTCTCGAACAATTTTGGATATGACCGGTGCCGAGAAACTTCTCGGAAACGGTGATCTGTTGTTCCTACCGGTTGGCAGTTCCAAGCCGATGCGTGTGCAAGGATGCTACGTATCGGACGACGAACGAAATGCCGTTGTGGAATTCCTTAAGAATCAAAAGGAAGAACAGTCTTACGACGAGTCCATTATTGACGAGATTAACCGTCAGGCTTCCGCGGCCGGCGGCAAAGGAAGCAGCAGTGCTGCCGTTGATGCCGGAGACGGCGGAGATGAGTGCGATGAACTGCTGTCGAAAGCGCTTGAAATCGCCATTGAAGCCGGAGAAGTATCTACATCCATGCTGCAGAGAAAGCTTCGTGTCGGATATGCTCGTGCCGGTCGTTTGGTTGACGAGATGGAGCAAAAGGGATATGTCGGTCCTCATGCCGGCAGCAAACCTCGTGAAGTACTGATTTCCAAACAGCAATGGCTGGAAATGAATATGATGACCGATGATGATCTTCCCGGAGGAGAGTCTACGGGAGAGTTTGATGAATAATAGGAGGGAAATCCTATGACAAAAAGATGGATTGTACTGGTATGTGTTGTGCTGGTGTTAAGTTTATTGCTTTGTGCCTGCCAAAAGCAGCAGCCGGAAGAGGAGAAAGAAACATCTCGTACGGAACTGCGCCTTTTGAATATAGATATTCCGCTTACAAAAGCAGATTTTGAAACGGTTTTCAGCACGACCATGCGGGAACCGAGTTTTTCAAACGGAAAAGCCAATATGTTTGTTTTATCTGAAGACGGGAACCTCACCGTGGTCGTGGGAATGACCGAGCAATCGGCCGAACAATTTGAACGTATGATTCCTGCGGCATCCGGGGCGGAAGTTACCGAAGCGCCAAACCTCGGTGACCAGTCCTGGTGGGTCGGGAACGGCCAAATGTTGATGACGTACGCGTACGGTTATGGTATGACAGTGGCGGTTACCGGACAGGATATTGACGAAGAATATGCGTTGGTATCTGCCAGACAGTTGATGACGATTATGCTTGATAAGCTTGCCGCTTGATATTTTTTGAACATCAAAACGAAAGGAGCTGAATAGTTTTGTCTCAAAAGATTAAAAATTTCATACAGACGGGATTATGTAAGCTCGCAAGCGTTTTGAAAATCGCGGTGAAACCGATTGGTAAAATCGGAAAAACGGTTTACGAGGCTATCTATCCTTCCTGTTATGTAATCGGAATTCGAGTGATTCGACTGGGCCACTTCATTCGTCGAAGTTTTTTAAAGACTTTCAGCCCGGTTGGTCGTTTGTTTAAGACCATTTTCGAAAAAATGTTTGTGATTCCTCGTCAGCGTCGCATGGCGCACAAAGGTGAGGTAAAGCAAAACTGGGCCACCGTCCGGGAATGGGTGCGCGGTGACGAAGATGACCCGCTTATACAGCGAATTTTGCGCGCTATTTGTATGCCGTTTTTATTTGTCTATACCAGACGGCATTCCATTGGCAGTTTTATCGCAAAACTGTTTCCGCTGGCGGCAGCCGCCGCTTTGGTGGTTGTCATTTATTACTGGAGCCATGCAACCTTTGCGCTTTCGGTAATTTATGGCGGGAAAGAGCTTGGGACCATTTCGGACGAGGCGGTTTTTGATGCTGCCGCAACGATGGCAGAGGGTCGTGTGTCCAGCTTTGATGAGAGTTTTTCCATTGATCGGTCTCCGAAAATGTCCTTAACCATTGCACAGGATTCCAGCTTGATGAATGAAACGGATTTGTGTGACGTTCTTTTAAATGCCAGTGGTAATGAAGTGACCACAATGTATGGTATTTATGTGGATGATGAATTTGAAGGGGCTTTTGCTTCGGAGAAAAAAGCGAAAGCAGCACTTCAGTCTATTTTGGATAACTATGCCAGCACCTATGGTGGGGGCAATATTTCCAATGTCAGTATTGACTTTGTGCAGGATGTGAAAATCGTTAAAGGATTATACCCTGCAGCGGCTCAAACCACCATGGCGAATGTACTTTCATTGCTTACGGATAAAGCAGCCAGCGAAGAATGGTACACCGTGAAAAAAGGGGATACCCTCGAATCGATTGCGGAAGCATATTCGTTAACCAGAAAACAGCTTTTACAAATGAATCCGTCTGTTGGTCTTTTTGACGTGCGTGCGGGTGACCAGCTTTTGGTGAAAAAATCCGGTGCCTATGCACAGGTTTCCATGACTTGTACGGTGAAGAAAAACGAAGCCATCAGTTATAAAACGGAAACCGTTAAGGATACACAGCGTTATGTGGGAGATAACTATGTCAAAATCAAGGGTAAAAACGGCGTGCGTCAGTTGACGTATGAAGTGTCTTTTGTTGACGGTAAAGAGGTTTCCCGCAAAAAAACGGGTGCGGAAGTGCTTCGTGAACCCATTACGCAGGTAAATGCCGTGGGTGCTATGAACCTGGGTCATGGTTCCGGTGTTGCCGGTGACGGTGTGGTTTGCGGAAAGTTTATTTGGCCTCTTCCCAGCTCTTACAGTGTGGGCGAGACCTTTGGCTATCAGGTGGGCCGTTTCCATAACGGTATTGATATTTTCGGAAACTATGGTGCTCCGATTGTTGCTGCTGATGGCGGCACGGTCGTTGAGGCTATCGGCTATGGATATAACGGCGGTTGGGGTGAAACTATTCTGGTGGATCACGGTTCCTACCAGACCAGGTATTCCCACTGCTCCGCAGTACTCGTATCTGCCGGCGATAAAGTGTCGCAGGGACAGGTTCTCGGACGCGTCGGATCAACCGGATACAGTACCTGTAACCACCTCCATTTTGAGGTTTACTATAAGGGCAGCCGTATCGACCCGTATCCGCTGATTACCAGTTAAACTTGCTTTTTAGGATGCTCCCGGCGGAGCATCCTAACGATATACTACGATAACTTGTGAGATGATTTAGATGGGAAAAAGAGAAAATCTGCGAAACATTGCCATTATTGCCCACGTTGACCACGGTAAGACAACTTTGGTGGACCAACTTCTTCACCAGAGCGGCATTTTCCGCGAAAACGAGCAGGTTGATGAGCGTGTTATGGATTCCGGGGATTTGGAAAAAGAGCGTGGTATCACGATTCTGTCCAAGAATACCGCTGTGCGAATCGGTGACACGAAAATCAATATTGTGGACACTCCGGGACACGCGGACTTCGGTGGCGAAGTGGAACGTATTATGCTTATGGTTGACGGTGTTTTGCTTTTGGTTGACGCTTTTGAAGGTTGTATGCCGCAGACAAGATTTGTTCTGAAAAAAGCGTTGGAAGCCGGCAAAAAACCGCTTGTGGTTATTAATAAAATTGACCGTGACGGCGCTCGTCCCAATGAAGTGATTGACGAGCTGCTCGACTTGTTTATTGAACTGGATGCAGACGAAGAACAGCTGGATTTTCCGGTTGTGTATGCTTCTGCCCGAAACGGGTATGCTTCTTTGGACCCGAATGTTCAGGGGGGCGATATGCAGCCTCTTTTGGATGCCATTATGGAGCATGTTCCGGCACCGGAAGGTGATTTGGACGGTCCGCTTCAAATTCGGTTTTCCAATATCGATTATGATGATTATGTCGGACGGATCGGTGTCGGACGTGTGGAGCGCGGCTGTGTAAAGACCGGTCAAACCGTCACGATTTGCAAAGCGGACGGAAAAACCGTTTCGGCAAAGATCGGTAAGCTTTATCAGTTCGAGGGTCTGAACCGGGTGGAATGCGAAGAAGCCAAAATGGGTGATTTGATTTCCGTCAGCGGTATTCCGCATTTGAACATCGGCGAGACCGCCTGTGACCCCGAGCACGTTGAGCCGTTGCCGTTTGTAACGATTGATGAGCCGACCATTTCGATGCTCTTCATGGTCAATAACAGCCCGTTTGCAGGGCAGGACGGTAAGTTCGTTACATCTCGTAACCTGCGTGACCGTTTGTTTAAAGAAGTGGAAACCAATGTCAGTATGCGCGTTAAGGAAACGGATACAACCGATACGTTTGAAGTGGCCGGACGCGGAGAACTCCACTTATCGATTTTGATTGAGCAGATGCGTCGTCAGGGGTATGAATTCGCCGTCAGCAATCCGCGAGTTATTTACAAAACCGATGAAAACGGAAAACTACTGGAGCCAATGGAGCTTCTGAGCGTGGAAGTGCCGGAAGCGTATGTGGGTCCGGTTATGGAGGGCCTTGGCAACCGTAAGGCGGAAATGCTGAACATGGTGACACGCGATACCGGTGTTTGCCATTTGGAATTCCGAGTGCCTTCCCGCGGCTTGATGGGTTTCCGTCAGAAACTACTTACCGACACCAACGGTAACGGTATTATGAATAGTATTTTTGATGGGTATGAGGAATTTAAAGGTGAGATTCCGCAGCGTGTGCAAGGCTCGTTGGTTTGCTTTGAGACCGGCGATACGACCAGCTACGGTTTGTTTAATGCACAAGACCGCGGTGATATGTTTGTCGGGCCGGGCATTCCGGTGTATGAAGGAATGATTGTCGGACAATCTCCCAAAAATGAAGATATTACCGTCAACGTTTGTAAAAAGAAGCACGTAACCAATATGCGTGCAGCCGGTTCCGACGAGGCACTTCGCCTGACGCCTCCGGTAAAACTTTCCTTGGAACAGTCATTGGAATTTATAAATGACGACGAACTGGTGGAGATTACACCGAACCACATTCGTTTACGAAAACGGATTTTGTCTCATGAACTTCGTATGAAAGATTTAGCCAGAAGAAAGGACAAAGAACGGTCCTGAGAAAGAGGTGAGAGGGTTGGCCCATACTGAAAAAGATTTAAAACAGCATATTCGTTCAGCCCTCCCGCAAAATGCGTATCTTCTTTACGGGGATGAATCGTATTTGACCAGCTTTTATACAGATAAATTGGTTGCCTGGATTTGCGGCGAAGATGCAGCGAATTCTCTGGGCTTTGAATCGTTTATCGGGGATGAATCATCTATCGGAGAAATTGCCGGGGCACTGGAAACGGTTTCCTGGGGTGCAGACCGCAAGTGCGTCCTTGTCAAGGAACTGGATGTCACACAACTGGATGAAGGTGCCTACGGAGACTGGCTGGCCTTTTTAAAGGACTTACCCGATACCGGTACGCTGATTTTGCGTTTGTCCACGACAACCGTTAATATGAAAACGGCACGGTGGTCTGCTTTTATCAAGGCGTTTGGAGAAAGTGGCTACGTGGTGAATTTTCCTCTTATGCAGCGCAGTGAATGCGCCAGAACACTGTGTGCCGGCGCCAAAAAAAGAGGTGTCGTCCTGGAAATGGACGTGGCCTATGCCTTGATTGACCGAGTCGGCGCCGATTTGCGGACGCTGATTAATGAAATCGACAAACTGAGTGCGTTGGCCGGAGAAGGCGGAACCATCTCTGAAGAAATGGTGAGGACGGCAACTACGGAAAGCCTTGAATCGGTTGTGTTTAATTTGTCCGGTTGTATTCTCAGAGGAAATACAACCCGTGCGTTTACTCTTCTTCGAGGGCTGAAGAATCAAAAAGAGGATCCGCTTGGGATTTTGGCGATTTTGAGCAATGCTTATTCGGATTTGTATCGTGCCAAGGTGGCGAAAGCCAGCGGCCGGCAACCGGAAGAGCTGGCGGCGGCATACGGGTATAAACAAAACCGTGTGTTTGTGCTGACCAATGCGGGACGGGATTCCGCAAAGATTTCTTTTGATGATTTGCGAAAATGTTTGGATATATTGGCGGAAGCGGATTTGGCTTTGAAATCCTTTTCCGTTGATGAGTGGATGATTATGGATAAACTGGTAACAAAACTGTTGGAAGTCCATAGGATACGGTGATGTACAATGCTGGAAGTTCACGAAATCATTATTGTTGAAGGAAAGCACGATATCATAACGCTTTCCGGCTTTATACGCGGTACGTTTTTTGCCACCAACGGATTTCGGATTTTTAAGGATTCTGACCGCATGGGGTTGCTCAGGCAGCTCGCCAAGGAGCGTGGGGTGGTCATTTTAACCGACAGCGACGGGGCCGGGCTGGTGATTCGTCGCTATTTGACCGGTGCCTTACCGGATGTTGGTATAAAGCAAGCGTATATACCTCAGATCATTGGCAAGGAAAAGAGAAAAACCGTTCCCTCCAAGGAAGGCTTTCTTGGTGTTGAAGGCCAGTCGGAAGCCATTCTCAAAAAGGCTCTTTCCGACGCCGGTGTGACGGTAGGGGATCAGTATGTCGAGAAAACGCCATGGATGACCAAGTCGCGTTTGTACGAAGACGGACTGTGCGGTCATGCAGACAGTGAAAAGAAACGGCGTGCACTGCTGGAATATTTTCAGCTTCCCTTGAATTTGACAACAAAACGGATGCTGGAATGGATGAATACGGCCATTTCAGAGGAAACCTATCAATATGTATTGGAGACAGTGATATGCAGCCTGTGACCATTCTGTGTATCGGAAAATTGAAAGAAAGCTACTGGCGAGACGCCTGTGCAGAATATATCAAGCGTCTCGGAGGCACCGGAAAGGCTCAAATCCTGGAACTGGACGAAGAAAAACTTCCGGAGAACCCGTCGAAAGCGTTAATCGATAAAGCACTGGAGAAGGAGGGAAGAGACATTCTGTCCCATATCCCTTCGGGCTCCGCAATCGTTCCGCTTTGTATTGAGGGAAAACAAATATCCAGCGAAGCTTTGTCTTCCACCATGCAGGACTGGGCTGTCAGAGGGTTCAGCAAGGTAACCTTTATTATCGGCAGCAGTTTCGGTCTTTCGGATGCCGTAAAAGCCAAGGGTCACCTGAAATTATCCATGTCTCCGATGACCTTTCCGCACCAGCTTGCACGGGTGATGCTGCTGGAACAAATCTATCGTGCTGCTCAAATAGAAAGCGGAAGTCGATACCACAAATGAGTGGTGTAAAGAAAAAAACTTGTCAAACGTTGTACTTTAGTGTATACTCAACAGTACACTAAGAAAGGAGGAATACCCATGGCACTGCAATATCCCGTATTCTTTGATATGAAAGGGAATAACTGTCTGATTGTCGGCGGAGACGCGTATGCAGCAAAGGCAGCCAAAACACTTTTGCCGTTTGAGGCAAAGATAACGGTTATTTCTCCGACATTATGTGAAGAACTGCAGGAACTGGAAACGCAGGGGGCTATTCGATACATTCCCCGAAAGTATTTCCGTGGGGATGCAGCAACGGCATATATTTGTGTGGCGGCTTCCGGCCATAAACGCACGAATATCGATATCGCGGTGGAATGTAAATCCCGCCATATTCCGGTGAATGTGGAGAGTCCTTCCGAATACGGAACATTTACGCTTCCGGAACTTCTTTTGACGGATGATTTTGTCGGAGCTTTCTCTTCCGACAAGCCGGAAGTGCTTCAATCCTTTCTTGAAAAGGTAAAAGAAGTGTACCCGGATTTGTGGAATTCCTGCGTGGAAAATTTAGGAAAATCAGAATAAAATAATGGTTTGACCTACGATGAAAATCGTAGGTCTTTTTTTGTTTTTATGACGAAAGGTCAAAATATGAAAAATAACGAAAAACAAAGAAAAACGACGAAAATAAAAGAAAACGGTTGATTACTACTGACCTTTGCTGCAGAAAGGTCAAAATCTGACTTTGACTATCTTTGACCTTTAGCGTATACTGTCGTCAGAAACGAAAGGAGGAACGAAAAAATGGGACTGACGGACATAATAGCAACCTATATTCAGGAGTGCCTGGATGCGGCTGACGGAACGGCGGAACTGCAGAGAAATGTATTGGCTGAAAAACTCGGATGCGTACCCAGTCAAATCAATTATGTATTATCTTCCCGCTTTCGTCCGGAACAGGGATATATTGTAGAAAGTCGCAGAGGCGGTAATGGGTTTATTCGCGTTACGAGAATTCATTATGGACAGGCGATTCCGCCTTTGGCACAGCTTGCCGGAGCCATTGGTGACTCACTGGAACAAGGGAAAGCGGCTACACTGATTGAAAATATGTTGTCTCGCCGTTTTTTGCGGGAAGAAGACGCACGACTTCTTTCCGTTGCGGTTTCCGATAAAACGTTTTTGGACGTTCCGACGGAATATCGTGATCGCTTGCGTGCGACACTTTTGAAACGGTTATTAATCACAATGAGTATGAAGAAAGAAGGCTGATGAGATGCTTTGTGAAAATTGTCAAAAAAATCAAGCAACCACCCATATGCGTAAAACCGTGAATGGGGAAACATCTGAATGGCATCTGTGTGCCGAATGTGCCAAAGAACAGGGAATCGGCGGCGTGTTTAGCGACTTCGGTATGTTTCCGAGTCTGCATAGTACGTTTAATACATTTAACAGCTTGTTTACGAATTTGTTCGGAGAACCGGCTATTACGGCGGGACACGAAGAAACCTGCCCGGGGTGCGGTTTGACCTTTGACCAAATTGCCAGAACGGGAAAGGTTGGCTGTGCACAGTGTTACACGGCGTTTCGTGATAAGCTGAAACCGTCCATAGAGCGGATTCACGGGCAAACCAACCATATCGGAAAACAACCGGTGATCCTCTCGGAAGAACCGGAAACACAAGTCGAAACAACTCCGGATTATTCGGCGGAAATCGCCAAACTGCAGGCGGAACTCGATGCGTGCCTTGAAAAGCAGGAGTACGAACGTTGTGCAGAAATCCGTGATCGAATTCGTAGCCTGGAAGAAAAGAAGGAGGGCTAAAGAATGGTACTGAACGAACAAGCGTGGTACAGACACAGCGGAAGCGAAAGCGATGTTGTTGTCAGCACAAGAGTGTGCATGGGGAGAAACCTGGCTCGTTTCCCGTTCCCGGATACGGCCGATGATGCGCAAAGAGAGTCCATCCTCGGTATCTTTAAAAACATTTTCCCGGGAGAGAGCCTTACAGAGGTGTCCTTGGCGGAACTGCCGAAAAGGGAATTGTATTCGCTGGTCGAACGTCATTTGATCAGTCCTGCCTTTTTGAATAAAGCGGAGGCGGGAAAGGGATTGTTTCTCAGCGATGCCGAAGATGTCAGCGTTATGGTCAATGAAGAAGACCATATCCGAATCCAAGTGATGTGCTCGGGACTGGATTTGAAATCGGTATATGCCAAAGCAAATGAACTGGATACAAGGATTAGTTCGAAAGTGGAATATGCGTATGATGGAGATCTCGGCTATTTGACACAGGATCCGACCAATCTCGGAACCAATATGCGCGTTTCTTTGATGCTTCATTTGCCCGCACTGCAGGAGACGAGACGAATTCATCTTCTTTCCAGCACGGTTTCTAAGCTCGGTTTAACCATCCGCGGGTTGTATGGTGAAGGGTCTCGTGCAGAAGGGGCTTTGTACCAGTTATCCAACCAGGTGACGCTCGGTATTACCGAACAGGAAGCGGTCGATAACCTCGAAGCTATTGCGCTGCAAGTCATTCGCGAAGAACGAAATGCCCGAAATCAGTTGACACAAAACCCGATTTTGGAGGACCAGCTGTGGCGTTCCCTGGGTGTTTTGAAAACAGCCCGTTTGCTTACTCACGAGGAGTGTTCCAGACTGTTGTCTCACCTTCGCATGGGTGTCGGTATGGGGCTGGTGGATACGGTTTCCATGGATACGCTTTGCGAGCTGTTTTGCGAAATTCAGCCCGCAACCTTAATGGCGATTGCCGGGGAAGACCTGGATGTTAACGCCAGAGATGCAAAACGAGCGGAACTGGTTCGTGCTAAATTAGCTTAATTTGAGGCGGTCGATGACTTTCATCGGCCGCTCGTTTTTTTGTTTTTCTTATGTTAAAAAAAACGAAAAAATTTCTTGACAAACGCAGTGGTTATCGCTATACTCTTATATGCTACGTCTTAAGGCGAAGCAATGTGGCCCGGTAGTTCAGCTGGTTAGAACGCTAGCCTGTCACGCTAGAGGTCGTCGGTTCGATCCCGATCCGGGTCGCCACATATGCTGATATAGCTCAGTAGGTAGAGCGCATCCTTGGTAAGGATGAGGTCACCAGTTCAACTCTGGTTATCAGCTCCAAAAACGCTCAAACGTTTATCGTTTGGGCGTTTTTTCGTAGAGGAGGGGGAAGCCTTTGAACGAAGTGTATATTGTACGTTGTTCGGACGGGACGCTGTATACCGGATGGAGCAATCATTTGGAAGAACGGATTGCCGCACACAACGCCGGAAAAGGGGCGAAATACACGAAGACCAGACGACCGGTCGTGCTGGTGTATCACGAGGCTTTTGAAACCAAGGAAGAAGCGATGCGCCGGGAATATGCCATCAAACAACTTTCCCGGGAAGAAAAGCTTCAATTAATCGGGGAAAAGTGATTGCCAAACCGACAGAAAATTTGGTATACTTTTGTTAGTCCATTAGGAGGAATTTCTATGAAACGTTTGACAATTTGTTTTATGATAGTATGCCTTCTTTGTGCAGCTTGTTTTACCGGCTGCCATGAGGAGGAAAAGCCGGACTCGTCCATGTCCCAGGTTTCGGAATTACCGGCATCCGGTCATCGGTATCAAGAGGCTGAAAACCTGGCAAAAGCCTTGGTGGGAGAAGAACTTTTTGAAAACGAGGACACAACTGTAAAGGGAACGGCCTATACAGGCGATGTTGTCATTGACGGTAAAACCTGCAACAGTTATCGTGTGTCTTATTCAAACGGCAGCAACAGTTTCTTTGCCGTGGATGAAAACGGACAGTGGTACTATGAGCAGGATGGTACCTATGTGCCGATTTCTGTAGGTTCTGACGGTACGATTTCTGTTGGAAATAACAAGCAGCAGGAAGTGTCGGGGCAGGAAACGAATGAGGAAAAACGCACTACCATGGAAACGATTTTGCTCACATTTCTCCAGACGAAATCCTACAAAATCGAGAGCGGAAACAACGGACAGCTTAACGGACAGAATTGTTCATTCTATGTTGTGAAAGTAGACGGAAAAACCGCCGCTCAGATTGCAAATGCTGCTACGGAAAACGATGCGTGGTACTATCAAGACGAAAGGGAAGGATTTTTCCGCCATGTGAAGTTTACCGGGGATACGCCTTGGGTTGCAGAGCCGGTAAACAATACGGAAAAAGCGATACAATGGATGGTGAATGCCAAGCTCGGTAAAACCGGTGATGTGATGGCGGATTCCGCCATTACCATGAACGGTGTGGACTGCACATTGTATCGTGTGGAGCAGGAAGAGACTATTTTGGCCTATGTGGCAGTCAGTGTGGATAACACATGGTATTTCGGGGACGAAACAGGGCTTAATTTCAGCCCGGTTACCTGGTCCGAAAACGGAATGGATATGTAAAACATAAACACGCTCTGCTGGTTGCGGAGCGTGCTTTTTTGAATGGAGCCGAAGATGGATAAACTGGAGTTTACAATTCCACAGGAACTTGACGGGATAACGGTACAGGCCTTTTTGCGTCAACATGCCGGTCTTTCCTGGCGAATGGTCGTTCGTCTGAAACATACGGAGGGGGGCATTTCCGTCGGCGGAGAGTTACGCCGTACAATTGACAAGCTCCGGGCCGGTGAGGTTTTGCTGTTACGTTTTCCCGAGGAACAGGTGAAAATTGAAGGAGCGGATATTCCGCTTGATGTTGTGTTTGAGGATGAACATTTGCTGGTCATTAATAAGCCGGCATATTTGGCGGTTCATCCGTCGGCCGGAAAACCGGAACCGACTCTTGCCAATGCGGTTGTCCGCTATTTTGAAACCAAAGGCGAAACACATTCTTTTCGCCCGGTCAATCGACTGGACCGAAATACCAGTGGCCTGCTTTTGGCGGCCAAAACGCCCCATATTGCGTTTGCTTTGTCCGGAAAATGTCTCAAAAAGTATTATGCTTTGGTGCTTGGAAAACTGGAAGGGGAAGGCGTTGTTGATCAGCCGATTCGAATCAAGGAAGGATGCTGTATTACAAGAGAAGTCGGTGACGGCGGGAAGGACAGTGTTACGCACTGGAAAAGTCTGAAAAGTGATGAGGATGTCAGCCTGATAGAACTGAACCTGGAAACAGGTCGCACACACCAAATTCGTGTGCATATGTCTTGGCTTGGATATCCGCTTGCAGGGGATACCATGTACGGAACGGACCAGGAGGTTATGCAGCGACACGGACTTCATTGCCATTATATGGAGTTTGTTCATCCGATTTCCGGAGAGCATTTGCAATTTGAAGCGCCGATTCCGGAAGATATGCAAAGCGTTTTGCGTAAATATTTTGACAATTGATGACGAAACTTGGAGAAAGGGGACAAAAAAAGCCCCTTTCTTTTTATTTTAGTAGTTGCGCTCACGCGACAATTTGATTATAATATTTTAATAATAATAGGGGTATTTTGCGCCACTTGAAATTACGAAAGAGAAGAACGGAGTGAAAATCATGATTCACAGCATGACGGGATACGGACGACATCAGGAAGAAATCGCCGGATTGGATATACAGGTGGAAATTAAATCCGTCAACCATCGTTATTTTGAATATGGATCACACATTTCCAGAGGCTATGCTTTTCTGGATGAAAAAATGAAAGGGTTTTTGCAAACCAAAATTGCCCGCGGCAAAGTGGATGTCAGTGTTTGGATTGTTGCCGTTGAGGATACGGGATGCGAAGTTCATGTGAATCATCCGCTGGCGGAAGCCACTTTGAAAGCTTTGTACGAAATCAGAGACACGTACGGCGTACGTGATGACATTTCGGTTATGTCTTTATCCCGTGTGCCGGATCTCCTGATTACGAAAGCCTCCGAAGCGGACGAAGATGCCGTTTGGGAAGCTGTTCAATCGGTAACGGAAAAAGCGCTGGCTCAATTCATGCAGATGCGTGAGGTTGAAGGGGCAAAACTTCGGGAGGATGTTTTGTCACGGACGGAAACCATTTTGGCGGACGTTGCTGTTGTGGAAGAAAAAAATCCGCAAACGGTTCAGGAACACATGGAAAAGGTTCGGGCTCGTATGCAGGAACTTCTCGGGACGGTAACGGTAGACGAAAGCCGTTTGCTGACGGAAGCGGGCTTGTTTGCCGACAAGATTGCGGTTGCCGAGGAAACCGTGCGTTTGCGTAGTCATATTGACCAGTTGCACACCATGATGAACAGCGACGAACCGATAGGACGTAAGCTGGACTTCCTGGTGCAGGAAATGAATCGGGAAACCAACACAATCGGGTCCAAGTGTCAGAATTTGGATTTAGCCCGTGTGGTTGTCAATATCAAAGCTGAAATTGAGAAAATTCGCGAACAGATTCAAAATATTGAGTAAGGAGGAAAGAGGATGCGGCTGATCAACATCGGATTCGGGAACATGATTGCGACCAATCGTTTGGTTGCCGTCGTCAGTCCCGACTCAGCACCGATTAAGCGAATGGTGCAGGAAGCGAAAGAAAAAGGTTCCTGTATCGACGCTACATACGGAAGGAGAACGCGCGCGGTCCTGATTATGGACAGCGACCACGTGGTGTTGTCCTCCATATTACCGGAAACCATTGTTGGACGAATAGATGAACATGATGATGAAACGGAGGGTAAATAATGAAAGTTTCTTTTTTGGGAAAATCAAAACCGGGAAAAACGGAAGGTGGAAAAGAAAATGTGAAGAATCCGGACAAGGGATTACTTGTGATTTTGTCCGGACCATCCGGATGCGGCAAGGGGACGGTTCTTCATCAGGTGATGGAACAGTATGAAAATGCGGTCGTTTCTGTTTCCATGACCACTCGCGAACCCCGTCCCGGAGAAGTGGATGGAGTACATTATTTCTTCGTAACGGAAGAAGAGTTTAAACGTCATATCCGCAAAAAGGAAATGCTGGAGTATGCCGAGTATTCCGGATACTATTACGGAACCCCGAAAAACTGGGTGGAAGAGCAACGGAATGCCGGAAGGGACGTTATTCTGGAGATTGAAGTAAAGGGTGGCAAACAGGTTATCGACAAGTGCCCCGATGCGGTTTCCATTTTTCTGACATCCCCGTCTCTGGAGGAACTGGAGCGTCGTTTGCGCTACAGAGGTACGGAAGACGAGAAAAAAATCAGAAAACGTATGGACCGTGCCGTTTGGGAATTAAACCAGATGGATTTGTACAAGTATGTCATCGTAAATGACGAGGTGCCGGAGGCGGCGGCTCAATTTATGAAAATTGTGAAAAAAGAACATAAAAAGCGCAAGGCCGCTTTGAAATAATTAGGAGGAACTGAACTATGCTTAGACCGACCGATATTGAAAAACTGAAGGGCAACAAAAGCCGCTACGCCGTTGTAATGGGTGTTGCCAAACGCGCTCGAGAAATTACGGACCGCGCCGTGGAAGATCATACCATTTTGATTGAGAAACCGGTTAGCTTGGCCGTGAAGGATTTGACAGAGGGCGATTTTAAAATCATGATGCCCAACGAGGAAGAAGCAGAATAACTCAGACCGATAGGCGATAGTGAGGTGAAATACATGGGCCTATTGCAACAAGTAACTGTCGCAGTGGAGGGCACTGTATTTCATTTCGATAAGCCGTACAGTTACCTTTGGCCGGATACACTGCCGATGGCAAAACCGGGTTTGCGTGTGATGGTTCCCTTTGGCGGGGGCAATCGGACGCGACAGGGAGTTGTTATGACAGTTGAAGCCTCGGAAGAGCAGCAAAAACTGAAAAGTGTTCAATCCGTTTTGGACGAGGAGCCTCTTTTTACGGAAGAGATGCTTCGACTGGCAATTTGGATGAAGGAGCATACGTTTTGTACGTTGTTTGATGCACTTCGAGCTATGCTGCCGCCGGGACTGATGATGCGTATCCGTCCCGTCTATCGATTAAAGGAAGGGGATTTCCCGAATTTGACCGAGGAAGAGAATCAAGTGACAGAACTTTTGGAAGCGATTCCGGAGGGGATGGACCGAAAAACTCTTTTGGAGTCTTTGGGTCTTGCGGATGACAGTACGGTTTTGGAATCCATGCACAAAAAGGGAATGTTGACTCTTTCGGCCGAAGCGGTTCGCGTTGCGGGCGATGCAACGACGCGCATGGTGCGTCCGTCTGATGAGGCGGATGAGCTGGATGTGGATTGCCTGTCCGAAAAGCAATCCCGCGTGTTTGAGCTGATTCAAACTGTCGGATGCGCTTCCGTTAAGGAAATTTGCTACTTCTGTTCGGTAACATCTTCGGTGGTTACCACGCTTGAGAAAAAAGGATTTGTTGTGGTTTATGACCAAGAGGTTCTTCGGTCTCCCAAACAAATCAAGGATGTTATGCCAGAGTTGCAGTCAACACCTTTGAACGAGGAACAGCAAAAAGCCTATGAAGGGCTTTTGCGTCTTGTGGATGCCGGCAAACCGGATACGGCTCTCTTGTACGGCGTTACCGGAAGCGGTAAAACGCAGGTGTATATGAATTTGATTGACGAAGTTCTTCGTCAGGGACATCAGGCTTTGGTACTGGTTCCGGAAATTTCGTTGACACCGCAGCTTTTGGAATTGTTTGTTTCCCGATATGGGAAACGGGTGGCCGTGACACATAGTGGTCTTTCCCTCGGTGAACGTATGGACGAATGGAAACGCATTCGTCGGGGAGAGGCAACGGTGGTTGTCGGAACCCGTTCGGCTGTTTTTGCTCCGCTTTCCGATATCGGACTCATTATTTTTGATGAAGAGCAGGAGCATACATACAAGTCGGAAACCACGCCGCGCTATCATGCAAAGGATGTGGCGAAGTTCCGGTGCAAAGAGCATAATGCCCTTTTACTTTTGGCATCAGCGACTCCGGCACTGGAAAGCTACAATTTGGCGGTTTCCGGAAAATATCATTTGTTTTCGCTTTCGACCCGCTACGGGAAGGCGCAACTTCCCAAGGTCAAGGTTGTGGATCTTCGGGAGGAAGATGGTGACTGTGTCATCGGGAACACCTTGCAAACGGAGATGGAAGCGTGTCTTGAACGAGGAAAGCAAGTGATTCTTCTGCTGAACCGACGGGGATACAATACATTTGTTTCCTGTCGTAGCTGCGGACACGCGATTACGTGTCCGTCCTGCAGTATCTCTATGACCTATCACAGTGCAAACGGAAAACTGATTTGTCACTATTGCGGCCATATGGAAAACCCCGTGCAGGTTTGTCCGGCCTGCGGCTCGGATAAGATTCGATACACGGGACTCGGAACACAGAAGGTGGAGGATGAACTCCATCGGTTGTTTCCCGATGAGCCGATTCTCCGTATGGATGCAGATACAACCATGTCCAAGTATGCATATGAGAAAAAATTCCGCGCATTTCGTGAGAAAGAATATCGGATCATGATTGGAACGCAGATGGTTGCCAAGGGACTGGATTTTCCCGATGTGGGTCTGGTCGGAATTCTGTCGGCGGATCAGTCCTTATACGGAGACGATTTTCGGTGTTATGAAACGTCATTTGATTTGTTTACGCAGGTCATCGGCCGTGCCGGTCGTCGTGATGACGACAGTATGGCCATCATTCAAACATATACGCCGGACAATGAAGTGATTACCTATGCGGCGGAACAGAATTACGCTGCATTTTATGAAGAAGAAATCGAGTCCAGACGGATTATGAAATATCCGCCGTATTCGGACTTGTGTCAGTTCGGGTTTATCGGAAAAGATAAGCGCGAAGTGGAAACGGCTTGCCGAAAGTTTTTGGAGAACCTGAAGAAAAAGACAACGGAAGCGGGAAACGTGCCGGTTATCGCATTGAAACCGTCCCCGGCTTTTGTCAGTAAGGTTTCCGGGAAGTATCGTTACAAGCTGTTGATTAAAACCAAAAATCGGGCCGGTACACGGTCGGTGATCCGAGAACTTTTGAGTGATTTCGGAAAAGACACGACCAACAAAGGCGTTTCCGTCTTTGTGGATATGAACCCGGTCAGTATGTTATAAGCAAGGAGAAAGAAATTATGGCTATTCGGAATATTGTGCAGGAGGACGATCCGACATTACATAAGGTATGCAGACCTGTTACGGTGTTTGATGAGCATTTGTGGCAGATCTTGGATGATATGGCGGATACTCTGAAGGAGGCAGACGGTGTCGGCCTTGCTGCTCCGCAGGTGGGAATCCTTCGTCGGTATTTCATTATGGATACCGATGACGGCATTCTGGAAGCCATTAATCCTCAAATTGTCGGAAAACGCGGCACACAGGAAGGATTGGAAGGCTGTTTGTCCTGCCCCGGGAAATGGGGCATTAACGAACGTCCTCAAAAGGTTGTCATGAAGGCTCAGGACCGTTACGGAAAAATCTTCACCTACAAAGGGGAAGATTTGATGGCTCGATGCATTTGTCATGAGTATGATCATTTGGATGGTATTTTGTTTACCCAGCGGGCCAAACGGATACTGACACAGGATGAATTGGAGGCCGAAACCAAGTGAGAATTGTGTTTATGGGCACACCGGACTTTGCCGTCCCCAGTCTCAAAAAGTTATGTGAGCAGGGATACGAAGTGACGCTTGCGGTAACGCAGGAAGATAAACCGGTGGGACGAAAACAAATTTTGACACCGCCGGATGTGAAGGTGGCGGCAATGGAACTGGGAATTCCGGTGTACCAGCCGAAATCTTTGAAAACCGAAGAAGCCTATGCCCGTATCGCCGAGGAAAATCCGGATTGTATTGTGGTTGCCGCTTATGGAAAAATCCTTCCGGCATCCATTTTGAACCTTCCGAAATACGGTTGTATCAATGTCCACGGTTCTTTGCTTCCGAAATATCGCGGGGCCGCACCGATTCAGTGGGCCGTTATAAACGGAGAACCGGAGACCGGTATCACGGTTATGCAAATGGATGAGGGACTGGATACCGGTGATATTCTGTCTGTCTTCCGCAGACCGATTCCGCCGGATGCAACCAGCGGAGAAATGTTTGACCAACTGGCAGAGGACGGAGCGAGTATTCTTTGTGAGACGCTTCCGCTTGTTGAAAAGCAGGAGATTACCCCCCGCAAGCAAGAAGGGGAAAGCAACTACGCTTCCATGCTCGACAAGTCCATCAGCTGGATTTATTTTGATAAAACAGCCCATGAGGTACACAATTTGGTTCGCGGATTAAATCCGTGGCCGATTGCTTGCTTCCTGTGGGACGGAAAAAAGGCGAAGGTCTTTAAAACAAAAGAAGGTCCGGCCACCAAAGAGGCACCGGGTACCTTAATCAGCGGAACCCCGCTTTGCATTGCCTGCGGAGACGGGACGTCTTTGGAAATTTTGGAAATTCAGCCGGAGGGTGGCAAACGGCTGGCGGCCGGTGATTTCTGGCGCGGCCATCAATTGCCGATGGGAACGGTTTTTGAAAGCGGCCAGCCCGGTTAAAGAAAGAAGGGAACCCGTGCCATGCAGGAAAATGCGAGAAAACGTGTTGTGGACGCCTTGATGCGCATGCATTGCGGGCAAGGGTATTCGAATAAAGTCGTGGATTCCTTTTTGTCTGCCGGAGAATGGAAACCGGAAGACAGTGCTTTCTTTTCCAAGGTTGTATACGGTGTGGAAGAACGGCTTCTAACACTGGATTATTTTGTGGGTGCGTTTTGTAAAACACCGATGATGAAATTACATCCTTTGGTTTTGAATATTTTGCGTGAGGGTATGTATCAAATCCTTTTCATGGACAAGGTTCCGGATTCGGCAGCGGTTAACGAAGCCGTGAATTTGTGCAAACAAATGCAGCCGAAAGCATCCGGAATGGTCAATGCGGTACTTCGAAATTTGATTCGGGAAAAGGAATCGTATATCCCGAAATACCCGAATGTGGAAGATTTGCTTTTGCACATGGTGCATTTGCCTGCGGGAGAAGAAAAAGATTCCATACTCTTTTCCTGCCCGGTTTGGCTTATTCGTCTGTGGAAAAAAGCCTATGGCGAAGAAACCACCAAGCAGTTGCTTCTGCAGCTGAATGAAACGCCGCCCGCCACCATTCGCATTAATACATTTGTGTCTTCTCTGGAGGAATGGAAACGTTTTGCCGAGGAACAGGAAATTTCTTTTGAAACGTATGATGAAATTCCGAATGCGGTGACGGTATCCCGTGAGGACGAACGAAAGCTTCGCTTGTTTGGCGAGACAAAATGGTATTATCAGGATTTGGCTTCCCAGATTTGTGTAAAAGCGCTTGGAGCATTACCGGGTGAACGTGTTGCCGATGTATGCGCCGCTCCCGGCGGAAAGAGTCTGACGGCAGCTCAACATATGCAAAATAACGGAACGGTTATCAGTAGCGATATTTATCCTCAAAAGTGTGACGCGCTTCAGAAACGAGCGAAAGAGCTCGGTTGTTCAATCTTGCAAACGGTTCCCAGAGACGCGTCAAAGCCTGTTCCGAAAGAATGGACAGAAACATTTGACAGAGTAATCTGTGATGCCCCGTGTTCGGGACTGGGGGTCATTCGTCGCCGGCCGGAAATCCGCTATCGCGATTTGGATGAGACATTGCCGGATTTACAACTGGCCATTTTGGAAGAAGCAGCAAAACTGGTAAAGCCCGGGGGCGTCTTGCAGTATTCCACCTGCTCGTTGTGCCCTGCGGAAAACCAGGAGGTTGTCAAACGGTTTCAGGAAAAGCATCCGGAGTTTTCTCCGCGTGTGCTGCCGCTGAACACAATATTTTCACAGTCTCAAACGGAACCTGCGGCGGATATTACCCTGTTCCCGCATTTGCATAAAACGGATGGCTTCTACATAGCCTCCTTTACGAAAGGATAACCTTATGACAGATATCAAGTCCATGAAACAGGAAGAGCTACGAGACCGGATTGTCGCAATGGGATTTCCGGCGTTTCGTGCTACACAGGTTCGTTCCTGGCTGGATAAAGGCGTCGTGGATTTTGATGGGATGAAGAATATTCCCGGGGAATTAAGGGAAGCTTTGCGGGAGGAGTTTATGATTCCTGCCGTGAAAATTGAACGAAAACTCGTTTCCGCCATTGACGGAACCGTAAAATATTTATTTGCCTTGCCGGATGGGGAAGCGGTGGAATCGGTTTTGATGCACTATAAGCATGGCTGGTCCCAGTGCTTGTCCACCCAGGTGGGATGTCGTATGGGTTGTACATTTTGTGCAACCGGTATGGAGGGGCTCGTTCGTAATTTGACGCCGTCCGAAATGATGGCACAAATTGAAACGGCGCAGCAGGATCACGGTGTTCGTGTATCGTCCATTGTCCTTATGGGAATGGGGGAGCCGCTGGACAACTTTGATTCCGTTTACCGGTTTTTGGAAATGCTTTCGGAGGAAGGCGGTGTTCAAATCGGTATGCGCCATGTGTCCCTTTCTACCTGTGGCCTTGTGGACCAAATAAAGCGTTTACAGGATTTAAACATGCAAATTACCTTGTCGGTTTCACTCCATGCACCGAATGACGAGATACGTCGCCAATTGATGCCCGTTGCAAGAAAATGGTCCGTGGAGCAGCTTTTGGATGCTTGCCGGACATATGCAAACACTACCGGTCGTCGTGTTTCTTTTGAATATGCGATGTTTGACGGAATCAACGACTCGGATGCGTGTGCACTGGAACTGGCAGAAAAGCTTCGCGGCATGCTTTGCCATGTGAATCTGATTCCCGGCAACAAGGTGGCGGGATCGGAAAAGGAACGCAGCAGTGCGGACCGATTGAAAGAATTTCAAAAGATATTAGAGCAAAAAGGTATTCCGGTAACCGTTCGAAGAACGCTGGGAGCGGACATCAGTGCTTCCTGCGGACAACTTCGAAGAGGAGACCGGGTTGGAACATCAGAAGGAAAGGAAGGTTAGTCACGTGCGTACATACGGAAAGACAGATATCGGCAGAACCCGACAATCGAATCAAGACGCATTTGTTTGCGGCCATTTTTCAGACGTGACATTTGCCATTGTGTGCGATGGTATGGGAGGCGCCAAGGGCGGAAATGTTGCCAGTGCGCTGGCTACGAAAGCCATTGTGGAGTCCTTGGGTGAAGCTCGATGTGATAACATGAAAACGACGGAAGAGTTCCGTCAGGCTCTTCGTGCGGCTTTTGTGAAAGCTAACGGAGAACTGTACGATGCTTCCTTTTCCAATGAGGCCCTTCGGGGAATGGGAACAACCGCGGTTGTGGTGATGACCCTCGGGGAAAAAGCCGTGATTGCTCATGTCGGAGACAGCCGGGCGTACTTGCTTACGGCGGATTCCATGACGCAGATAACGCGAGATCATTCCATTGTGCAGGAAATGATTGAAAGCGGAAAAATCACGGAAAAAGAAGCTCAAAATCATCCGAGAAAGAATTTTATTACCAGAGCCCTGGGCGTGGAAGAAAAAGTCGACTGTGAATTTGACGAGGTGGATCTTCCGGAAGGAACGGCGATACTTCTTTGCACGGACGGATTAACCAATATGGTTTCGGAGAAAAATATTCAATCGATTATTCGTTCGTACCCGCCGGATTCGGCTGCGGAACGCTTGATTAGCGCCGCGAATATGGCAGGGGGCAGTGATAATATCACCGCTGTCCTGGTAATCAACAAAGACTGACGGAGGACCTAAAGATGGATAAATATATCGGAAAACGTTTGGATGGACGTTATGAATTAAAAGAACTGATTGGTGTCGGTGGTATGGCTTATGTCTACAGAGCCGAGGACCTTATCGGAGAACGCACGGTTGCCGTGAAAATTCTCAAGGAAGAATTTTTGACGAACGAGGAATTCACAAGACGATTCAAGAATGAGTCTCGTGCCATTGCCATTATGTCCCACCCCAATATTGTTAAGGTGCTGGACGTCAGCTTCGGCGATCGCATTCAGTATATCGTGATGGAATACATCGACGGTATTACGCTCAAGGAGTATATCGATCAGAAAACGATTACATGGCAGGAAACGGTACATTTTACCGAGCAGATTCTGCGCGCGTTGCAGCATGCTCACGATAAGGGCATCATCCATCGTGATATCAAACCGCAGAATATTATGCTGCTTTCTGACGGTACGATTAAAATGACCGATTTCGGCATTGCTCGATTCTCCCGCAATGATATGCGTACGGGAATGGGAGATAAAGCCATTGGTTCGGTGCATTATATCAGCCCCGAGCAGGCCCGTGGTGCCCGCACCGATGAAAAAGCGGATTTGTATTCCGTCGGTGTTATGCTGTATGAAATGCTTTGCGGTCGTTTGCCGTTTGAGGCGGATAATGCTGTCTCCGTTGCCATTATGCAGCTTCAAAGTCAGCCGAAACGTCTTCTTGAAATCAATCCGGAAATTCCGGAGGGTCTCGAAGAAATCACTTTGAAAGCCATGCAGAAGGATCCGGACAAACGGTATCAGTCTGCAGCGGAAATGTTGGAAGACATTCACGAGTTTAAACAGAATCCCAGCATTCGGTTTGAGTATAAGTACCTGACAGAAGAAAACCCCACCAAGTTTGTGGAGGCAATCACCAATATTCGCAGCAACCGTCAGGTGGAGGATGTGGTGGAAACCGAGCCGGAGGAAGGCGAATCTCGGTTCCCGCTGATTCCGGTCATTCTGGCCGGTGCCGCAGCCCTCATTATTTGCACATTGATTATTGTCGGCACGGTGGCCTTCAAGAAAGGCTGGCTCGGCGGCAAATCCGGAGAGAACCTGTTTGAGGTCCCGACCTTTGTCGGCAGAGATTATCAAACCATTACGGTTGAAGATACAAAGGATTTCACCGAAGTACAGGTGGAATACGAGTATAACAACGAATACAAAGCGGGATTTGTTGTGAAACAGGAACCGTCCGCCGGCAAAAACGTTAAGAAGAGAGCCCGTGTGCTGAAACTGACACTCAGCAGCGGTGCCCAGGAGGTTGAACTTCCGGAGGTTAAGGAAAACCAGACGGAATCGCAAATGGTTTCCATGCTGGTGGCGAAAGGATTGCTGACAGAGACGAAACCGGAGAAGTCGGATAAGGTGGCAGAAGGAAATGTCATTCGTATCACCCCGGCAGAAAAACCGGTTGTAAAGGGTACGCTGATTTATGTGTATGTCAGCAGCGGCAAAACAGCACCTGAAAAAGTGAAAGTGGACAACGTTGTGGGTTCTATGAAAGAATCTGCCGTCAAGCGCTTAAACGAGCAGGGTTTTGTGGTTCGCGATGCCAGTATCAAAACGAAGAATTCCAACTCGGTTGCGGGAACTGTTTTGGAGCAGATTCCCAAAGCCGGTACGAATCTCGCACAAGGTTCGGAAGTGAAATTGGTGCTGAGTTCCGGATATAAAGACGTAGTGGTAACGATGCCGCTCCCGAAAGTGGATTATGCGGTTGACCTGCAGGTCTTTATCAACGGAGTGTTTGATGAGGAAATGTCCGGTTCTTTGAAGAACATTTCGGCGGCCGATTCAAATTATCAAAAGATTGTATTTGACGAAGTGCGCGAGGATCAATATGCCGCAACGGTTATGATTTCCAGAGCCGGCAAAGGCGATTTCCAAACGTATTACAAATATCTGGTGGATCCGGTGAAGGGAAAAGCTACGGTTCAGGAGTTCAAGGCTTTTGGAGAAGAGACCACAACGACCGCAGTCGAACCTGAGGAAAAACCGGAAGAGTCTAAAGAAGAGTAATTGCGCATGATGGAAATAGAAGGCAGAATTCTCAACGGAATCGGTGGCTTTTATTATGTCGAGACCGAAAAGGGAATCGTGGAATGCCACGCTCGGGGCAGTTTTCGAAAAAAAGGAATCAGCCCGGTGGCCGGAGATTTGGTACGGATTTCCACCGATGATGACAAGGTGGGGACATTGGAAAGCATCGAAGAGCGGAAAAACTGTTTGGTCCGTCCTCCGGTCGCCAATGTAGATTATATGGTGATGGTGATTTCCATGGTTCAGCCGTCTCCCAACCTGCAAATTGTTGATACCATGTTGGCCGTGGCGGAAAGCAAGGAGATAGAGCCGATTGTGGTTATAAACAAATCGGACCTGGCTGATGCGGAAGAAATTCGTAAGCTATATGATACCGCCGGATATACAACGTTGGTTGTTTCGGCGGCAACCGGGACCGGTATTGAGAAACTACGCAAAACCTTAGAAGGAAAAGTTTGTGTGTTTACGGGAAACACCGGGGCGGGGAAATCCAGTATTTTGAATTTGCTCGATCCGAACTTGACCATTGAAACCGGCGAGACCAGTCAAAAGCTGGGAAGAGGAAGACACACGACCCGTATGTCGGTGTTGTATCCGCAACCGGGCGGAGGATATTATATTGATACTCCCGGATTTTCCTCACTGGATTTGGAAAAACTGGCGGATATCTGTCCGGAAGACCTTGGTTTCTGTTTCCGTGAATTTGAACCCTATTGGGGGAAATGCAAATTTACTTCCTGTGCTCATACAGGAGAAAAAGGCTGTGCAATTTGCGAGGCGGTTTCCGAAGGAAAAATTGCCGTTTCGCGTCACGAAAGTTATAAAACACTTTTAGAAGTATCCAAAAAGATTTCTGAAAATTATGATTAAAGAGGGGCAAGAATCATGAACATTATTGTCGTTGGCGGTGGAAAACTTGGAAATGCCGTTGCTTCCGGTCTGGCAGGTGACGGGCATGATGTAACCGTCATTGATGTAAATGAAAATGTTTTCGAAAAAATGGATAATGCGGCGGATGTTATGTGCGTTACGGGTTCCGGCGTTCAAATGGAAGTGCTGGAGTCGGCCGGTGTTGACAAGGCGGACTTGGTTGTCGCAGCTACGGCATCAGACGAGGTGAATATGATTTGCTGTTTGATGGCAAAGAAAATGGGTGCGGCCAAAACTGTTGCACGCGTTCGTGCTCCTGAATATGCCAAAAGCATGACTATGCTTAAAGAGGAACTGTGTTTAATGATGTACGTAAATCCAGAGAGAGCAGCCGCGGAGGAAATTGCACGTGAACTGAAGTTCCCGTCCGCACTGAATGTTGAAACATTTGCCAAAGGCCGGCTGGAGGTAGCCGAATATCGTATCGAGCCCAATACGGCTCTGATTGGCTGTTCTTTGGAAGAAGTCAACAAGAAATTTCATACGAATGTCCTTATTTGCTCGGTGCAAAGAGACCAAGATGTATTTATTCCTCGTGGAGATTTTATTCTGCAAGAGGATGACCGCATTAACATAACCGGAGCGGCAGAGCAAGTGTCGAGGTTTTTCCAATTGTCCGGTTTGGGTTCTAAGAAGGTTAAAAATGTTATGGTTGTCGGCGGCAATAACACCAGCTACTACTTAGCAAAGGAATTGATTCAATATGGTTGCCGCGTGAAAATCATTGAAAAAGATCCCGAACGTTGTCAAAAACTGAAAGATAAGCTCCCGGACTCTGCCGTTATCTTGAATGGTGACGGCACGGACGAAGATGTGCTGCTGGAAGAAGGCTTGCTTAGTACGGATTCTGTAGTGGCTTTAACCGGTATGGACGAAGAGAATGTTGTTATTTCCATGCTTGCCATGTCCAAAAACGTTCATAAGGTTGTGACGAAAATCACGCATATTCCATTTGGTCGTGTCCTCAGTAAAGCCGGCGTCGAATCAATTATTTCACCGCATGCTATTGCGGCTGACCAGATTTTGCTTCGTGTTCGTGCTATTTCCCGTTCTCATGGTGACAGTATGAGGGCGTTGTCGCGTATGATTGATAACAGAGTGGAAATGATGGAATTTGAGGTCCCGATGGGCTTTGAGGGAATAGGTGTTCCTTTAAAAGATTTACATTTGCACAAGGATGTTTTGATTGCGGCTATTGTCCGCTATGACGGAAAAGAATATCAGCCTGTTTTCCCCAATGGTAACGATTGTCTCAAGGTAGGAGATATTATATTGGTTGCCTCGACGCATTTGGGCTTTAAGAATCTTTCGGAAATGTTAGGCTAAAAGGAGCCAATGGTATGAATTTCAGAAGAATTTTTCACTTGACGGGTTTGGTGCTCTTAATTGAGGCCGGTCTGTTGCTGATACCGTTATTTACGGCGTTTATATATCATGAGTCTGTTGTTCCGTATTTGATTACCATTTGTGTTGCGGCGGCGGTCGGTGTGGGCTTTGTTTCCATACCGGTTCACTCTGATCATTTCGTTTCGCGGGATGGATACGTTTTGGTAACCTTTAGCTGGATTTTGATGATTGCTGTCGGAATTATTCCGTTTTTGCTTTGTGACGGCGGCGTTTCAAACGTAGCGGATGCGATTTTTGAAACTGCATCCGGATTTACGACAACGGGTGCTACGATTTTCACAGACGTGGAAAAAATTCCGTACGGACTTTTAATGTGGCGTGCTTTGACCCAGTGGATTGGCGGTATGGGTGTTTTGGTGTTCTTATTGGCACTGCTTCCGAAATCCTCCGGAAGTAACGTCCATATTATGCGTGCAGAAATGCCGGGACCAACGGTCGAAAAACTGGTTCCCAAAACGAGAAATACGGCGCTTTGGCTGTATGGAATGTATATCATTCTTACCGTTTCGGAAATTGTTTTGCTGATTTGCGGTGGAATGCCGCTTTTTGATGCTATTGTCAACTCTTTTGCAACTGCTTCTACCGGTGGCTTTTCAATGAAGGCAGACGGCATTTTCTCTTACGGGGCTTATGCTGAAATTGTTATTACCGTCTTTATGGTTTTGTTCGGTGTAAACTTCAGCGTATTTTTCCTTTTACTGTTCCGCAAGTTTAAAGAGGCTTTCAAGAACGAGGAACTGATTGCTTTTATCATAATTTATTGTGTTGCGACGGTTTCCATTTTTCTGAATATTCGGTCTATGTATTCGGGTGGAGATTCCCTTCGCCATGCGGCTTTCCAAACGGCATCTATTATGACGACAACGGGATTCTCTACGGCGGATACAAATTTATGGCCAACGTTCTCGAAGGCCATATTGATGTTTTTGACCATTACCGGTGCTTGTGCCGGGTCGACCGCGGGCGGCGTTAAGGTTTCTCGTGTTTTGATTATGGGGAAAAGCGTGTTGTATGAGGTGCGTCAACTTGTTCGTCCCCGTACGGTTCAAAGTATTAAACAGGATTCTAAGTCACTGAATTCGACAGTCGTACATTCAACCTATTTGTTCTTCTACGCCTATATTTTGATTGTTATGTTGACGGTTGTGTGTGTGTCTTTAGACGGATACGATTTCGAAACAACTTTCAGTGCCACCATCGCCTGTATGGGCGATGTGGGACCCGGCTTTGGCTTGGTCGGCACGATGGGAAGCTATAACATTTTCTCTGCGGCTAATAAAATTGTGTTGTCAGTGGCCATGCTTCTTGGTCGTTTGGAGATTATTCCGGTGCTGGTGTTTTTGTCACCGTCCGCCTACCATCAGAAATAAGAAAGAAAGGAAAACAACATGGACAACGAACAACTACAACTGAATGGTATGGTCGAACGTGTTGTTTTTCATAATCCGGAAAACGGCTGGACTGTCATGGAGATTTCCGCCAATAAACAGCTGGAAACCGTAGTTGGTGTTATGCCTCCCGTGTCGGTTGGGGAAACCGTTATCGTAAAAGGCAAGTATGTGGAGAATCCTACGTATGGTAAGCAGTTCAAGGCGGAAACTCTACAGCGGCAAATGCCCAATGATGAGGTGGCGATTTTGCGCTATTTGTCTTCCGGTGCCATCAAAGGAATCGGACCGACCACCGCGCAGAAAATAGTACGGAAATTCGGCAATGAAACGCTGAAAATCATGGAAAAGACGCCTTCCCGTTTGGCAGAGGTGAACGGAATTTCGCTTAAAAAAGCCGAAGAAATCAGCGAAGAGTTTTTGATTCAGGCCGGTCTTCGGGAAGCCATTATGCATCTGGTTTCCTTTGGGTTAACCTCTTCGGAAGCCATGCGGGTTTGGAAACGCTGGGGAATCAACTCAGTGGAAATTGTAGAAGATAACCCGTATATTCTTTGCAGTGAGAATTTGCGGATTGGATTTGAAAAGGTGGACGCTCTGTGTAGTCGTTCACAGTTTTCGGCAGATGATCCCAGAAGACTTGAAGCTTCGCTCATCCATGTACTACGACATAATTTGCAAAACGGCCATACCTGTGTTCCTCGCACACAACTGGTGCCGGTGACGGCGGGGGCCGTTGACGTTGAAGAAGAAAAAATTGAGGACGCTCTCACGAAAATGGTTGAGAACGGAACTTTGAATATTTCTCAAATTCAAGAGAAAGAGTATGTATTTTTACCACGGTATTTCGATGCGGAACATCAAACGGCGGAAGCAATCTGCCAATTGATTAACGCGAAAAAAATGGAAAAAAGTGCTGTCGGGAAATGGATTTCCATAGAAGAAAAGAAATCCAAAATCGTCTATGAAGAATCACAAAAGTTGGCGATTGAGACGGCACTTGCCAATCATATTATGGTGCTGACAGGCGGTCCCGGTACCGGTAAAACAACTACGCTGAAGGCCATTATTCATTTGCTGAAAATGCAGGGGGAAAAGGTCCTTTTGGCGGCGCCGACCGGGAGAGCGGCAAAGCGTATGTCAGATTTGACGGGAGAAGATGCATCCACCATTCATCGACTGCTGGAAGCTCAGTGGACGGAAGAAGAGGAGCATTTCTTTGCCCGAGACAGACATAATCCGCTGGATGCCGATACCATTGTGGTTGACGAAGTTTCCATGATGGACTCGATGTTGTTTTTTAGTTTGCTGGATGCATTTCCAAAAGGCGGCCGATTGATTATGGTAGGGGATTCCAATCAGCTTCCCGCCGTCGGTCCCGGAAATGTTTTGGCGGATTTGATTGATAGCGGAAAAGTTCCGGTTGTCCATTTGCAAACGGTGTTCAGACAGGCGCTGGAAAGCCGTATTGTGTATAATGCTCACCGGATTATAGAAGGGGAATCACCCGAGCTGAACGGCCCGGATTCCGACTTCTTTATGTTACAAAGACACACCTTGAGCGATACAGCCGATACGGTTGTTGACCTATGCTGTAATCGTTTACCGAATAAATATAAGACCGATGTGTTTGGTGGGATTCAGTTGCTGACTCCCGGCAAGAAAGGTCGTCTTGGTACGGAAGAACTGAATTTGATGATGCAGCGAATTGCCAACCCGCCCGCGGAAGAAAAGACCGAATGGAAAATCGGCGGTCGTTTATTCCGCGAAGGGGATAAGGTAATGCAGGTTCAAAACGATTATCAAATTCATTGGACTCGAGACCGTGAAGAAGGACAAGGTGTTTACAACGGAGATATTGGCGTGCTGACATCCATCTCCAAACGGGATGAAAGTCTGACGGTTCAGCTCGACGACGGACGTGAGGTGATATATTCCCGTACAGAAGCCGAAAATTTGGAACTTGCCTATTGTATTACCATTCACAAAAGTCAGGGGAGCGAGTTTGATATTGTTGTGGTTCCGTTGTTTGATGTTTCCAGAATGCTGCAGTATCGTAATCTCTTATATACCGCCGTTACCAGAGCAAAGAATTTGCTGGTTTTGGTAGGGGAAAAGCACATTGTAGACAGTATGGTTTCCAACGAACGGAAAACCAAACGATACAGTGCACTGAAATATTTCATTCAAGATATCAGTTTGTAGGAAGGAAGTCCTGAAACTTGAAAGTCAATGATTTGGGAATTGATCTCGGGACGTCTCGTGTTCGAATTGCCCTCGAGGGACGCGGAATCGTTTTGGACGAGCCTTCCGTTATCGCCATAAACAGCAAGACAAAGGCCATCATTGCCGTTGGTACGGAAGCCGATCAAATGATGGAACGGGAACCGGACACGATTACCGTCATTCATCCTATGCAGAACGGTGTTATTTCCGATTATGATTGTGCGGAAAAGATGTTGTATTTGTTCTTGCGGAAAGTATGTCGCAGACATGTATTTAAGCCGAGGGCTGCCATCAGTATCCCGGCTTCGGTAACGGAGGTTGAAGAGCGGTCTATTGTACAGGCAACGGCCGCCGTCGGTGTTCGAAAAACCATTTTGGTTCAGTCATATATTGCGGCTGCCTTAGGGGCAGAGTGTAACATCGTATCCTCCCACGGCTTTATGGTTGTGGATATAGGAGCGGGAACCACGGAAATCGCAACGCTTTCATTAGGTGGTCCGGCTGCCTATACATCGATTCGTGTCGGTGGTGATATGATGGATGAAGCCATCATTCGCGGCGTATATAAGAAGTACAATTTTGTTATCAGCAAAAAAATGGCCGAACGTTTGAAAATGGAAATCGGCAGTGCGGTTCCTTGTGAATCGGTAATGGAAGCAAAGGGAAGAGACGTTGTGTCCGGATTGCCCGGAACCGTGGAGATTTCCTCGGCCTCCATTCTTGAATGGATATCGGATGTTTTAGAAGATATCCATCAGGCCGTTCAGTCGATTTTGGAGCAGACTCCTCCCGAGATGTCTGCGGATATTTTGTCAGACAGCGCTATTTTGACCGGTGGGCTTTCGAAGCTTCACGGGTTGGATACGTATCTTAAGCAGCAGACCGGAGTGCCGTTTTATTTGGCGGAAAACCCGGAAAACTGTGTTGCTTTGGGGACCTGTAAGGCTTTACATACCCGAAAAGGAAAACTTCAGGTTTCGGATGTTAATTTATTTGAATATGACCATTCTAATTGGATTGAAATATAAGGAGGCTTTTTGATGAAGGTTTTACTGATTACCTACACGCCCAGCCCGGAGCAAA
This sequence comes from Acutalibacteraceae bacterium, assembly GCA_045639905.1. GTDB lineage: Bacteria > Bacillota > Clostridia > Oscillospirales > Acutalibacteraceae > RGIG426. Next base: position 35,716 of record JAZUDZ010000044.1, on the reverse strand, counting down.
CGGTGGCTGCTGCGGCTAGACTTTGTTATTCAAATGCGAATATTGATGATTTGTGTGAAAGCGTGACGCCGGAAAAAGCAGCCGCTTTTGTGGAAAAACTGGCGGACCTCGGTCATGAGAGTCCGATTGAACATGCATCCTTCACCTTTGGTATTGAAGGCGTGTCCCGTTCACTTTTGGCACAGATTACCCGGCATCGTATCGGTTCTTTCAGTGTGCAAAGTCAGCGGTATGTTCCGCTCGGACAGTTCTCCTACGTTCTTCCTCCGGAAATCGAAGCGATTCCCGAGGCTAAGGAAGAATATATCAAAGCCATGGAAGAGGATCAGCGCCATTATGACAGCTTGACCGATATTCTGAAAGCCAAACATCGTCAGCGCTTTTTAGAGGAAGGGAAAGACGAAAAAACGGCCGAACGTATGGCAGAAAAAATGGCGATTGAAGATGCCAGATTTGTTTTGCCTAATGCTTGCGATACCAAGATTATGATGACCATGAATGCGCGTTCTTTGCAGAATTTCTTCCGCTTGCGCTGCTGCAATCGTGCTCAGTGGGAAATTCGCGCCGTGGCAGACGAAATGTTGCGTCTTTGCCTGGAAGTAGCGCCCGAACTCTTTAAGAAGGCCGGACCTCCGTGTGTGAAAGGTGCTTGTTCGGAAGGAAAAATGACCTGCGGAAGAGCTGCGGAAATGAAAGAGAAATACGCAAAAATGAGGGAACAGGCAAATGGGTAAACTGTTTGTAATCGAGGGACTTGACGGTTGTGGAAAAACAACACAACTGGAACAGCTTCGTCTCTATTTTGAAAGTCATAATCTGGATAGTCGATTCATCAGCTTCCCGGATTATGAGCAACCGTCTTCGGCACTGGTTCAGCAATATTTGAAAGGCGATTTCGGCCAGGTGGGAGATGTCAGCGTTTATGCGGCTTCCTCCTTTTATGCCGTGGATCGGTATGCCAGTTTTAAAAAATTCTGGAAAGAGGACTATGAAAGCGGTCGACTGATTATCGCAGACCGGTATACCACGTCCAACGCCATTTACCAAACTACGGGACTGAGTGCTGAACAACGCGAAGAGTATTTTCGGTGGCTTGAACACTATGAATATGATCTTTTGGGGCTTCCGAAGCCGGACCTAGTTTGTTTTTTGGATATGCCGGTAGAGGTTTCGCAGAAAATGCTCAGCGAACGATATGCGGGGGACAATTCGAAAAAAGACGTTCACGAAAAAAATGTGAGCTTCCTGCATAAGTGCCGGGAAACCGCTTTGTTTGCCGCGGAAAAAATGGGTTGGAAGATTATCCCGTGTTCGGAAAATGGCTTACCAATGCCGATTGAGACCATCACGGACTGTTTGCTTAAAGAAATCAAAACCATGTTGTAAAGGCGAAAAACTTTACAACATTTTCGGAGGAAATTTCCATGATATATGTTTTATTGGCTGACGGATTTGAGGAAATTGAAGGCTTGGCGGTTGTTGATATTCTTCGACGTGCGGGTCTTCAGGTTCAAACGGTCGGCGTAACCGGAAAAACGGTTGTCGGTTCTCATCAAATGCCGATTTTGACGGATGTATCCATAGAGGAGACTGCAGATGATTGTCAGGTTTTGGTTCTTCCCGGCGGTATGCCCGGAACAAAGAATCTGGAAGAGTCAGATGCTGTGCAAAATCTACTGGACCGTGTGTCCGAAAGAAACGGGTTGATTGCTGCAATTTGTGCGGCACCGTCTGTTCTTGGACATCGTCATATGCTGGAAGGGAAAACGGCGACCTGTTACCCCGGCTTTGAGAAAGACTTGTATGGAGCGAATGTGACTGCTAATCTGGTGGAGCATGACGGGAACATCATAACGGGGAAAGGCCCGGGAGCTGCAATTCCGTTTGCATTGGAGCTGGTTCGTACATTGGTTTCTGAAGAATGTGCGCAAAAACTGTTTACGGCAATGCAATGCCGGTAACCTACACGAGGTGATAGACATGGATGAAAAAGAATTTAACCCTGGTGAAGTGATTGGGATTCCTCAGGCTGATGACATTCAGAAAGTTGCTGAGGAACGCAAGGAGAAGATTTCCAATTTTCAGCTAAACCTGAATTTGGACGATGCATTCGGTGAGATGAGACCGGTGCCGGAAAAAACCGAAACGGAGATTTCCAGTTATTCTGAAGAGGTGGAAACGTCCAAGGAAAAGGACGTTTCGGAAATCGTAACTTTGGGGGAAACTCCTTCTGCTTACAACCCGTTTGCTGACGATGAGGAAAATGCTTCGGACACGAGTTCCGAACAAAATCCGTACTCGGCGCTTGAAGGATTCGGCGACGGAGAGGAATTTGATCCGAATGCTCCGATTCGTTTGATTGATGAGGAAGAAGAACCTGTCAGAAAACGGATTGGGTCCGGAGAAAAAAAGGCGACCAGTTGTTTGGGGGCTTTGCTCTATATCGTTATTGTGGTTGCGGTTTCCTGTGTTATTGCTGCATTTATCATGGCCGGCGCTTTGGATATGCTTGCCTTCAACAAGTCAACCGACCAGGTGGATGTTTCCATCTCTGAGGGAGCAACAACCGCTGAAATCGCCTCTATTTTGCACGATAACGACCTGATTTCCCATCCGCTGATTTTCCGTTTGTTCTCGAAAGTGACGCATTCGGATGGCGGCTATCAGTCCGGTGTTTTCACTCTGTCTCCGCATGACGGATATCAGGGGATTATTGAAAAACTGCAGGCCATCAGTGAACGCGAAACGGTGGACGTAACCTTACACGAAGGTTGGACACTCCTTGAAATTGCACAGGAACTAGAGGATAGCGGTGTTTGCACCGCCACGGATTTCCTTGGCGAATTAAAGGACGGAGATTTTTCGGATTACGAGTTTGTGAACTCGGTTCCGACGATTGGCGAAAAAGGAGAAGAACCGTATCGAATCTATCGGTTTGAAGGTTACTTGTTCCCGGATACGTATACATTCTATAAGGAATGCTCGCCGCATGCAGTCATTGAGAAGTTCTTTGATAACTTTGCAACAAAGATGGATACCACAATGAAAGCCTCCTTAAAAGCGGCCGGTATGACCATTGATGAGGCTGTGACATTGGCTTCTATTTTACAGCAGGAAGCGGATAACCCGGTTGATATGACAAAGGTGTCGACCGTATTCCAAAATCGTTTGGCAGACGACGGTTTCCCGAACCTGCAGTCTGATACGACCATGCAGTATCCGATGCTGTTCTATCCGAATCTCGAAGAAGATTCTCCGATTTATAAAGCGTACAGTACCTATGTTTGTGACGGTCTGCCGACCGGACCGATTTGCAACCCGGGACTGGATGCCTTGAATGCGGTTGTCAATCCTTGCAAAGACGCCGACATCAAGAATTGTTACTACTTTGCAACAGATACATCTGTTGAGCCTTCCAAAACATATTATTCCGAAACATACGACGAGCATATGTCCATTTGCTATCGTTACAATATCGGTATTCATGCTTCTGAATAATTAAACGGAAAATGTAACCGACTTATGAAGGCCGGGCAGTGTGAACGTGCCCAAAGCCTTTCCATTCCACATAGCGAAATGTTCACAGATACAAACATGAGAAAACTAAACGATCGCGTACCGTAAGGTATGAGGAAAGTCCGAGCATCATAGGGCAGGATAACGGCTAACGGCCGCCGAGGGTGACCTCCGGGATAGTGCAACAGAAATATACCGCCTGGCAACAGGTAAGGGTGGAAAGGCGAGGTAAGAGCTCACCGGCATACAGGTAACTGTATGGCCCTGTAAACCCTATCCGATGCAACGTCGACAAAAACAATACACCGGCCCGGTGTGTTTTGAAAGACGGCTAGAGCTGCTTGGTAACAGGCAGTCGAGATAGATGATCGTTCCAGACAGAACTCGGCTTATTGTTTTCTCATAACAAAAGGAAGCAAAGATGAAAATCTTTGTTTCCTTTTAGTTTCGATTTTTTAGTATAAGTTAGGTGATTGAAATGGAACGCAGAAAAAGCCATGTTGTGAAAGCGGGAAAAGTGGCAATCGGTGGAGATAATCCGATAACCGTACAATCTATGCTGAACATTCCGGCCTCTGATGTTGAGGGGAATGTTCGCCAGGCCAAGCAACTGGAAGCCGCAGGAGCGGAAATTCTTCGTGTGGCCATCCCGAATATGCAGGCAGTTCGCCTGGTGGAGGCCATAAAATCCGAAATTTCCGTGCCGCTGGTTGCGGATATCCATTTTGATTATAAATTGGCACTGGAGTGTGTGTCGGCAGGGATTGATAAGATTCGTATTAATCCGGGAAATATCGGGGGAGACGATCATGTTAAAGCCGTTGCGACGGCTTGTGGTCAGAAAAACATCCCGATTCGTATCGGAGTGAATTCCGGTTCACTTCAAAAGGAAATTTTGGAGAAATACGGTCATCCTTGTGCGGAAGCTTTGTGTGAAAGCGCCCTGCTTCACGCTTCACTTTTAGAAAAATTTGATTTTCATGATATTGTTTTGTCTTTAAAATCCTCGAACGTTCAAACAATGGTTCGTGCCTATGAACTGGCCGCCGAAGCCTGTGAATATCCGCTTCATTTGGGTGTAACGGAACCCGGCACCGCTTATATGGGAACCATTAGCTCTGCTGCCGGCATCGGCTCTTTGCTGCTTCATGGAATCGGTGATACGATTCGCGTTTCTCTGACGGCCGATCCGACGGAAGAAGTACGGACCGGACTTTCTATTTTGCAATCGGTGGGGGCTCGTACCGATCGTCCCCGCTTGGTATCCTGCCCGACTTGCGGCAGAACGGAAGTGGATTTAATCGGAATGGCCACAGAAGTGGAAAAACGGTTACAGACAATCAAAAAGCCGATTACCGTTGCCGTGATGGGCTGTATCGTGAATGGCCCGGGGGAAGCCAAAGAGGCAGATATTGGGCTTGCCGGAGGAAAAGGAAAAGCCGTACTCTTTAAGCATGGCGAAATGCTTCGTACGGTTGATGAAAAGGATGCCGTTTCCGAACTGATGAAGGAAATAGAGCAACTGCCTTAACGAAGAGAACGTGTTTTCGAAAGGAATATGAAGAAAAACCTTCGAAAATGACGGAGCTTGTTTTTCTAGTAATGAAAGAAAGGACTATTACGAATGAATTTTAAAGAAATGTTTGGGCGGTATGTTTCGGATGAGTTGCCGGAATATATTTGGAATGCCGAAGTATCTAAACCGTTTATTGATCAAAACAGCTTGTTTGGTTCATTTGTTTTGACATTTGATGATTTTTTTTCGTTTGACTGCGTGAAGTTGGCGGAGACCGCCATTGAAAAGGCTTTGGGACTCAGCTGCGTGGAGATTTTGCCGAATTATCCGGAATCCACGTTCTCGGCGGAGTGCTTCCCGACAATTTTCCAGTATTTAGGTCGTAAGAATAAATCCGTTTTCGGTATTTTTTCGGAATCGGATGTAAATGTGGACACCAATATGGTGACTGTTGTGCTGAAGAACGGCGGTATCGACATTATTCACTCGACCAAAGCCGAAGAACAGCTGACATCATTAATTGAAAATATGTTTGGATTTCGCCCGTTGCTGACCATCCAAGGCGCTGAGACAATTGACATCGGAAGCGATGAGTATATGCAGCTTATGGAAGAAGCCGAGGAAGAAGTTCGAAAAAAAGAAATAGAGAGAATGGTAGAATTTCGCAAACTGCAGGAAGAGGCCAAGGCAAATCAGCCGGTGCGTTCCGGACCGAAACGGTCTACGGGTGTCGGTTCTTTTTCAGTTTCCGAATCTGTTAATTTTGATTTGCCTCCGAGAGATGGTTTGCCGATTTATTTGGAAACGGCAAAGGATTTAATTGGAAAGCAACCGCATGTTCGCCCGTTTGCGATTAAGGATATAGAGGCAGACGGCGCCGAGTATACGATTTGGGGTGAAATTTTTCTTATTGAGCAGTATGTCAGCCGAAATGGAAACGTTCGCTGGACCATTCAAATGACCGACCAGACGGACTCCATTACACTTTCTTTGTGGTCGTTTCCGACAAACAAGAGCAAAGACAAGGGGAGGACAGAAACTCTTAAGACCCTGAAAAACGGCGATTGTATTCTTGTGAAGGGTACTTATGCCTATGACAGCTATGCAAGAAAAAATCTGTTCATTCCTTCTACGATGGCTTCCGTTAAAAAGCATAAGAAAAAGGATTTGCTACCGGAAAAACGCGTGGAGCTTCATGCCCATACACAGATGTCCCAAATGGATGCTTTGACCGATGTCGGAAAGTTGGTTAAACGAGCCGCTGAATGGGGACACCCGGCTGTTGCCATTACCGACCATGGTGTTGTGCAGTCGTTCCCGGATGCCTGTAAAGCGGCCCATGATCTTGGAGACACCATAAAAATCATTTACGGTGTAGAAGGATATTATGTGGATGACCGCGAGGAGGAAGATGTTTTAAAAGCGCCTACGTATCACATTATTATTTTGGCTAAAAATCAAACAGGACTGAAAAACCTGTATAAATTGATTACAACCTCACATTGTGATACTTTCAACAAGCGTCCCCGCATGACCCGCTCAAAGATTATGGAATTCCGTGAGGGTCTTATTATCGGCAGCGCCTGTGAGGCCGGAGAATTGTTCCGTGCCATTGTAAACAATGAGCCTTGGGATAAGATTTGTGATATTGCTTCTTTTTATGATTATCTGGAGGTGCAGCCTCTTGGAAACAATGGATTTTTGCTTCGGGAGAGCGTCCATAAAAAAGAAGTGGTTCCTGCCCGCTGTAAGAGCGAAGAGGAATTGATTGAGTTTAACAAAGCCGTTTTGAAAATCGGAGACCAAATGGGAATTCCGGTTTGTGCCACGGGAGACGTGCACTTTTTGGATCCGGAGGACAGCATTTTCCGTGAAGTAATTCAGGTGGACTGGGAGGGCTCGGAGCATCAGCCTCCGCTGTATTTCCGGACAACCCAGGAAATGCTGGATGAGTTTTCTTATTTATCTCCTGAAAAGGCAATGGAAATTGTTGTGACCAATCCGCAAATGATTGCCGACCAGGTGGAAGTGATTCAGCCGGTTCCGAACGGCATGCATCCCCCGAAAATTGAAGGGGCAGAAGAAGAACTGGAAAACGCGACCTGGGAGAGGGCGAAAGAAATCTACGGCGATCCGCTTCCGACGATTGTGCAGGAACGCCTCAGAAAAGAATTGGATGGTATTATTGATTTCGGTAATGCCGTTATGTATGTTATCGCCCGACGTCTTGTGCATTACTCTGAAGACAACGGCTATCTGGTTGGTTCCCGTGGTTCTGTCGGGTCTTCCTTGGTTGCCAGTATGGCCGGCATTTCCGAAGTCAACCCGTTGCCTCCGCATTATGTTTGTAAAAAATGTAAGCATTCCGAGTTCATTACAGACGGTTCCGTGGGAAGCGGTTTCGACCTTCCGCCGAAAGATTGTCCGAATTGCGGGGAACGGATGAGTCAGGACGGTCATGAGATTCCGTTTGAGACATTCCTTGGTTTCTCCGGTGATAAGGTTCCGGATATTGACTTAAACTTTGCCAATGAATTCCAAACAGCCGTACATCGGTATACGGAAACATTATTTGCGGACAAGCATGTGTTCAAAGCCGGAACGGTCAGTGCTATACAGGATAAACAAGCTTTTGGATATGTTAAAAAGTATGCAGAAACTCGTGGTATTACCCTTAGTGAGACGGAAACCGTACGTCTGGCCCAGGGGATTCTCGGTGTGAAAAAGACCACCGGGCAGCATCCCGGTGGAATGGTTGTCGTTCCCGGCAATATGGATGCGGAGGATTTTACGCCGATTCAGCATCCGGCAGACAAGTCCGATTCGGACGTGTATACCACTCACTTTGCTTTCCAATTTATTCATGATTCGATTTTGAAACTGGATAATCTTGGACACATGATTCCGACGATGTATAAATATTTGGAGGAGAATACCGGTATTCCTATGACGGATGTGCCGATGTCTGACCCGAATGTCTATGCTTTGTTCCAGTCTCCGGAGCCGCTTAATATTACCGCTAAGGACATAGACTGGCCAACCGGTACTTTGACGATTCCGGAAATGGGCACTCCGCTGACCAGCCAAATGTTGATTGAATGCCAGCCGAAAACGTTTTCGGACTTGATTCAAATTTCCGGTTTGTCGCATGGTACCGATGTTTGGAAAGGAAATGCACAGGATTTGATTAAAGAAGGAACCTGTACGATTTCCACGGTTATCGGAACCCGTGACAGTATTATGACGTATTTGATCCGTAAAGGGCTGGACCCCAAAAGAGCATTTAACATTATGGAAAATGTTCGAAAGGGTAAAATCGCCAAAGGACAAATATCTCCGGAAACATGGGCGGATATGAAAGCTGAAATGAAGGAGCACGATGTCCCGGACTGGTACATTAAGAGCTGTGAAAAAATTATGTATATGTTCCCGAAAGCACATGCGGCGGCTTATTTGATTGCCGCACTTCGTATGGCATGGTTTAAGGTGTATCATCCCGTTGAATATTATGCAGCCTATTTTACGGTTCGATTTGAAGACTTTGACGCGGAACTGGTCAGTGCCGGTCGGAATCGTGTCCGACAGTTCTATACATCGGTAGAGCAGGACGGATTTAAAGCTTCTGCAAAAGACAAGTCGGTTGCCGATTCCATGAGAGTGGTTAATGAAGTGATGGCAAGAAATATTGAGTTTTTGCCGGTCGATATCGAAAAATCGGCAGCGACTCGTTTTACCATCGAAGACGGCAAGATTCGAATGCCGTTTATTGCAGTTAAAGGTCTCGGCGCCAATGCGGCAGAACGCTTGGTGGCAGCCCGCGACGAGGATTCGTTCTTCTCTCGTGCAGATATCCAGACCCGTGGGGGGCTCAGTGAAACGCTGGTGAATAAGCTGAATGAGCTGGGCGCCCTGGGAAATATGCCGGCTTCCAGTCAAATGAGTTTCTTTGATTTATAATGAAAAAATCGCTAAAGAGATTGCTCTCTTTAGCGATTTTCTTAATTTGTCTGTTAAATGAAGGAAAAGATTGCTCCGAAGACGCCGAGGGACAAAACACCCATAATGATACCGGCCAGGATGACTCCGAGAACAACGGCCAAAACCGATTGTTTAAAGTCCATATCCAGGATGGATGCGGCCAAGGTACCGGTCCAGGCGCCCGTTCCCGGAAGCGGAATTCCGACGAAAATCAGCAAAGCCCAGAAAAGACCTTTCTCGCCGGCAGTTTGTTTAAGTTTTTCTCCGCCTTTGTGTCCTTTTTCCAAACAAAAAGTGAAAAATTTGCCGATGAATTTTTTGTCGGCGCCCCATTCCAAGACCTTACGGGCAAAGAAGAAAATAAACGGAACGGGAAGCATATTTCCGACAATGGCAATGATGTAACAAAGCCAAAGCTGTAACGGAACACCGCTATCAATAAATCCGACGGCATAGGGGATGGCACCACGAAGTTCGATCAGCGGAACCATAGAAATCAAAAACACCATCAAATAATGTTTTAAAACACTCATGAGGAAAACTCCTTCGGTAAAAATACTGCTTTACAAACTATACTTGATTTAGGTGTAAAAAGCAAGTGAAACCGTCATTTTGCTTGACAAAGAAATAAAAATATGGTTTACTTTGAAGCAATGACAAAGACTGAGAAAAGTACATATGTTATTCGGTTCAGAGAGTTGTCGTGTGGTGCGAGACAACCCGAAGGCTAATGGAAATACACTCACGAGTTGCAAACAGAAAGAGAAAGTATGGGAGCCGCGTGGCACACGTTATCGTGCTGATGAGGATGCAGCTTTGCATCAAATTGAGGTGGTACCGCGGCCTTGTTCGCCCTCTGTTTCGGCAGAAGGGCAATTTTTTATTTTGGAGGAACTATCATGAAAAATGTCTATGATGAGCTCAAAGCTCGTGGCATGATTGCACAGTTAACAGACGAGGATAAAATTCGCGAACTTTTAGGCGGAGATAAGCCGGTGACTTTCTATATTGGGTTTGATCCTACGGCGGATAGTCTTCATGTCGGCCATTTTGTGCAGCTTATGGTTATGGCTCATATGCAGAAAGCCGGACATCGTCCGATTGCTCTTTTGGGCGGCGGAACGGCCATGATTGGTGACCCGACCGGAAAAAGCGATATGCGTAAAATGATGACGGTGGAAACCATCGAGTATCATATTTCCTGCTTCAAGAAGCAGATGAGCCGATTCCTCGATTTTTCCGATGGAAAGGCCTTGATGGTAAACAACGGCGATTGGCTTCGCAACTTGAATTACATCGAGTTTTTGCGCGATATCGGTACGCATTTTTCCGTTAACCGTATGCTCACGGCCGAATGCTATAAAGCGAGACTGGAGAGAGGTCTTACTTTCCTTGAGTTTAACTATATGCTCATGCAGGGATATGACTTCTACTGCCTGAACAATGAATATGGTTGCAAAATGGAACTCGGTGGCGATGACCAGTGGTCGAATATCATTGCCGGTGTTGAACTTTGCCGCCGTAAAAAGGGTGAAGAAGTATATGGTATGACTTTCGCTTTGCTTACGACTTCTGAAGGCAAAAAAATGGGCAAGACCGAGAAAGGTGCTGTGTGGCTGGATCCGGAAAAAACGTCCCCGTATGAGTTTTTCCAGTATTGGAGAAATATCGACGATGCGGATGTGGTTCGTTGCCTCAAAATGTTGACCTTCATTCCGGTTGAAGAAATCGAAGCCATGGCTTCGGATCCGTCTTTGAACATCAATGTGCTCAAAGAAAGACTGGCATATGAAGTGACCGCTTTGGTTCACGGAAACGAAGAGGCCGACAAAGCGCTTGCTGCCGCAAAAGCGATTTTTGCGGGTGGTGGTGTTTCTGCGGATATGCCTTCCACCAAATTGGAAGAAGCCGATTTTGCCGATGGGGCTATCGGCGTAATTGACTTGCTGACCAAAACCGGTTTGGTTCCTTCTCGTGGGGAAGGCCGTCGTGTTATTGAGCAGGGTGGCTTGACAATTGACGGTGAAAGAATTACCGATGCAACGACGAAAATGCCGCTGTCCAGTTTTGAAAAAGGCTATGTCATTATTAAAAAGGGTAAGAAAACGTTCCACAAAGCGGAACTGTAATCAGGAGATTTTCTATGAATCAGTATGAGGTCCTAGGACATTTCTACGATTTGTTTATGAACGGCTCGGAGGATTATTCCTCCCGAGCCGATTATCTCTTTTCACTGTTTGAAAAGCATTACGGAAAAGTGCCCGAAACGCTTTTGGATCTAGGCTGCGGGAGTGGGGAACTGGATGTGTGCTTAGCTGAAAAAGGCATAGATTTGGTTTGCGTAGATGCTTCCGAGACTATGCTGTCTACTGCATCTGACAAGCTTTGCGGCTTTACACCAAAACCGCTCCTTTTGTGTCAAAAAATGCAAGATTTGGATTTGAATGATACGGTTCAGGGAGCTGTTTGTACGATGGATGGCATGAGTCACTTGTACAAAATCCAGGATGTGAAAGATACGCTTAAACGTTTACGTCTCTTTGTTGAGTCGCAAGGTTTGTTTGTGTTTGATGTCAATACACTCTATAAGCATAAAGAAGTGCTGGGAAATCGATCTTTTGTTATGGAAGACGATGGTGTGATGTGTGTGTGGCAAAACTATTATTCGCCTTCCCGAAACCTGGTGGATATGCAATTGGACTTTTTTGAAGAGCGGGAAGACGGTCGGTATGATCGATTTAGCGATTGTGTCAGAGAAAGGGCATACAGTCTCCGTACATGGAAAAAGGTGCTGGAGGAATGCGGTTTTTCTTTGGAAGCGGTGTATGAAGATAAAACACTGGACGCACCGACTGCTACTTGTGAGCGATGGGTGCTTGTGGCTCGAAATCTCAGGGCTGCTGAAGAGTTTGTAGGATAGGAGAGGGACAGAATGGCGAAGATACTTCGGTGCATTACGCAGGACGCAACCGTTATGGCAATGGCCATGGATTCCACAGACATTGTGGCGGAAGCGGAGCGCATCCATCAAACATCCGCCGTTGTGACGGCGGCGCGTGGCCGTACTATGACGGCCACATCCATGATGGGAATTATGCTGAAAGGAACCAAAGAGTCCATTACTGTTCGTTTTGAGGGCGACGGTCCTGCCGGGCTGGTCTTGGCGGTTTCTGACGGAACCGGTAATGTTCGAGGATATGTATCCAATCCCGTTGTGGAGATTCCGCTTCGTCCGGACGGAAAACTTGATGTAGGAAGTGCCATTGGAAAAACCGGCCAGTTGACGGTTATCCGGGATCTGGGAGAAAAGGAACCATACTCCGGATGTGTTCCGCTGGTTTCCGGTGAAGTTGCCGAGGATATTACCTCGTATTATGCTTACAGTGAGCAAATCCCGACCGTATGCGCTTTGGGCGTTTTGGTAAATCCAGATTTAAGCGTAAAGGCAGCCGGCGGTTTGTTTTTGCAGTTGTTACCGTATTGCCCGGAGGATGTTATCGATAAGATTGAAGAAAACATCAAAAAACTGCCCCCGATTAGTGAGCTTTTGGCCGGAGGGGCTTCCCCGGAAGATATTGTAAAACAGGCACTGGATGGGTTTGCATTTGATGTTGTAGATACCTATGAGCCGTCCTATACATGCAAATGTTCACGTGAACGCGTTGAAAAAACACTCCTTGCTTTACCGCTTGAAGAACGCGAGTCCTTGCCGAACGAGGAAGGTGTTGTGGAAGTGTGCTGTAATTTCTGCGATAAGAAATATGTTTTCACAAAAGAAGATTTGAAAAATTTAAAGTGATTTTTTGTTTTTATGCTTTTTTATAAAATAAATTCTTGACATCTGCGGTGTAATGCTGTAATATAGGCGATGTCGCGAGTGGCAGAAGCGCTAAATAAGGGAGCATAGCTCAGCTGGTTAGAGCACCTGCCTTACAAGCAGGGGGTCACAGGTTCGAGTCCTGTTGTTCCCACCACAGGATTTAAATGTGGCCCGGTAGTTCAGCTGGTTAGAACGCTAGCCTGTCACGCTAGAGGTCGTCGGTTCGATCCCGATCCGGGTCGCCACTTATATGCCTCTGTAGCTCAGTCGGTAGAGCAGGGGACTGAAAATCCCCGTGTCATTGGTTCGATTCCGATCGGAGGCACCAGGGCGTCATTGACGCCCACATTTGCGGCTTTAGCTCATCTGGTAGAGCGCCACCTTGCCAAGGTGGAGGTAGCGAGTTCGAGCCTCGTAAGCCGCTCCAAGAAAGCAAAAGACGTCAAGGTTCTTGGCGTCTTTTGTATCATACGGTGCCATGGCCAAGTGGTAAGGCGTGGGTCTGCAAAACCCTGATTCCCCAGTTCAAATCTGGGTGGCACCTCCACAGTAAGAAGTCGACATTTTCGAAAATTTCGAAGATGTCGGCTTTTTTTCGCAAGTGTGTTATAATAATGTAAACCAATGAGTTTTGAAAGAGGTAAATTGTGAACGAAATACTGTCAAAAGATGATTATGAAGAACCCAGGTGCCTTTTGAATATGCATCCGGAGGTTACTCCTGTTCCGGTTGGACGAATGATAGACAAGCTGGATTCTTATTTAAATCAGAATGACTACGACGCGGCGGAAAGACATTTGCGGTACTGGTTGGCGGAGGCGGACGCAGGTCACGATATGCGCGGGAAGTTAACCATACTCAACGAGCAGATTGGACTTTACCGAAAGACCGGTAAAGAATCGGAATGTCTTCGTGCCATATCTGATGCACTTTCTCTGGCATCTTCTGCGAATGTGGACGGGTCGCTCACCTACGGGACGACGCTTATCAACGCTGCTACGGGATATAAGGCTTTCGGAAAAGCAGAAGAAGCACTGCCTCTCTATCGCAAAGCGCAGACGATTTACGAATCGACACTTGATTCCGATGACGGAAGACTTGGTGGGTTATACAATAATATGGCTTTGACTCTTGCCGACCTCAAGGAGTATCGTGAGGCGGATGATTTGTATCAAAAAGCCATCTCTGTAATGGAAAAGCAGGAAAACGGCGCCCTTGAAGTCGCCATTACCCGCCTAAACCTTGCCGATCTTGTTGCTGCTGAACTTGGATTTGAAGATGGGGCGGAAGAGATTGAAAGGCAATTGCTTGAAGCCGAGAAACTGCTCAATGCGGAAAGTGTGCCGAGAGACGGATACTATGCCTTTGTATGTGAAAAATGTGCTTCGGTGTTCGGTTATTATGGTCGGTTTCGTACAGAGCAAGAACTGAATCGAAGGGCGAGGGAAATACATGAACGGACTTGAAATTGCAAAAGGCTATTACGAAGATTTCGGAAGGTCTATGCTTGAAACTGAGTTTGCCGATATTCTGCCACTTTTGGCTGTGGGTTTTGTGGGAAGCGGCTCAGAACATTATGGATATGACGATGAAATATCCCGTGACCATGATTTTGAACCGGGTTTTTGCATATTTCTTCCCGGGGAAGATATAGTTGACCGCCGGCGTGCCTTTCAGCTGGAACGGGCCTACGCTAAACTCCCGGAAGAATATGCCGGAATCAAACGACAGCCGATATCTCCTGTTGGCGGGAATCGGAACGGTGTTATAAGAACAGATGAGTTTTATACGAAATTGGTAGGCTCGGCAAATGGGGAACTGACTGCCATGCAGTGGTTAAGAATTCCGGATTATGCACTGGCGGAGGCGGTCGACGGCGAAGTGTTTCTTGATAACTACGGTGAGTTTTCAAAAATCAGAGAAAAACTGATTTGTATGCCGGAGGATATTAAATTAAAGCGTCTTGCGGGAAATCTTTTGATTATGGCGCAGTCCGGCCAGTATAACTTTATGCGTTGTATGAAACACGGCGAACCGGAAGCCGCACAGCTTGCCTGTGTGGAATTCGTAAAATCCGCCATGAAAGTAATTTTTTTGCTTCAAAACAGATATATGCCATATTACAAGTGGAGCTTCCGTGCGTTTCGGGAACTGCCCGGCTCAGAACAACTTTCGGAAAAACTATCCTTCCTACTGTTTGGCGATAACCGCGTTGAAACGGTTGCCGAGAAAAAGCACGATATCATAGAAGAAATTGCTTCGGAAACGATTACACGGCTTCGGGAAAAGCAACTGACGGAGATAATATGCAGTGACCTTGAAAAACATGCCTATTTGGTCAATGACAAGATTGCAGACAGCATCATACGAAATCTGAATATTCTTATTGCGGTTGGCGAATAGGGAAAAGCTAATTCGTTTTCTTGAGAACGACAAACAAATATCCACCTATGCGGGTGGATGTTTATTTGTATTTTTATGCTTAAATCTCTTTTTTTTCTTTTGTTTAGATTGTTTTATGCTATAATAGATTAAATATCGAAATTGAGGTGTTTTGTGTGAAAAAACTGATTGCAGTGCTTTTAGTGTGCGTGATGTGTGCGATTTTTTTTGCTGGATGCGACAAACAGGAAAAGAAAGAATTATACAATCGAATCGACAATGTGACATATGGTTCTAACCCATTACAAAAATATGATGTTGTTCTGCCCCCGACAGAATCGGCCAATGGGGGATTGTTTCTTTTTATTCACGGCGGCGGATGGCTTGGAGGAAGTCGTGTTGATATCTACACGCAGAATCTGATGACGCTGTATTGGAAAGATGGATATACAGTTGCTTCCATGGATTATGAGTATGCCGGACCGGAAGTGAATATGGATACGCTTTTGAATGATGTGAAACTGGCCCTGAACAGCATTTATGACCAGGCGGAAAGCAAAGGCATCACACTCAAAAGCGCTCTTCTTATTGGCTGGGATGCCGGAGCACATTTAGCTGAACTGTATGCGTACAAGAATGCCAATGAGACCAAAATAGCGGTTAAATGTGTTTGCGGATATGGTGGCATTGGAGATCTGACAGATCCGTCACTGTATTACGGAAACATGTGGAATGGGATACTTGGACAGCCACTCCCGACTATTTTGTCATATTTGTGCGGAAAAGAATTCACGGATGAAACCTATAAGGAGGCGGAGGCAGAACTGAAGGCAATTTCTCCGATTACCTATGTGGATACGGCGGTCCCGACGATTATCGGCCACGGGACGGAAGACGTATATGTTCCGTTCTCCAATTCTTCTGCTTTCCAAAAAGCGCTGGAGGAGGCAAAGGTTCCCAGCAAACTGATTAAATTTTATCATTGTGACAGTACTCTTTTGAACGATCAGGAGAGTCTGGTATATTCGCATCAGCTTTGGAAGGAATACGCCAAACAGTATTTTTAAATGTTAGGAGAATGCTCAGTGAACGCAGAATCCATTGCGAAGCTCACGGATATCATTCGAAACAGCCGGAAAGCCGTCTTTTTCGGCGGTGCCGGAGTATCGACAGAGAGCGGGTTAAAAGATTATAGAAGTGAAGATGGAATTTACAGTACGGTTAACCAGTACGGAGTTTCGCCGGAAGTGATTCTCAGCCATTCTTTTTTCTTTCAAAAGCCCGATGTGTTTTATGACTTTTATTATCGATTCTTTTTAAGTGCGAAAGCAGAACCGAATCGAGCTCATTTGGCTTTGGCAGAACTGGAAAGAAAAGGAATTTTGAAAGCCGTTATAACGCAAAACATTGACGGCCTTCACCAAAAAGCCGGAAGCCAAAAGGTCATAGAACTGCACGGAACCACGTCTGACCACGCTTGTACAAAGTGCGGCAAGCATTTTGATGCGGATTATGTTGCCTCTCTCAAAGGCAAAATCCCAAACTGTGATAGTTGCGGTGAAATTGTAAAGCCCGAAGTTGTTTTGTATGAAGAACAACTAAATTCCGATTGTATAGAGGAAGCTTTGCGTTTGATTTCATCAGCGGACACCTTGATTATCGGCGGAACGTCACTGGCGGTATATCCGGCGGCAGGTTTTGTTCGCTATTTTAACGGTGAACATTTGGTTTTAATTAACCGAGACGAGACACCTTATGATTCTCATGCGGATTTGATTATTCATGAAAAAATCGGAGAAGTTTTGGGAGAAGTAATGAAAAGCCTGAACGAGGAGAACGGATAAGATGAGTTTGACGGATGAATTTTTGCTGCAGGTTCAGAAACCGGCCCGATATATCGGTGGGGAACTGAACAGTGTTGTAAAAAACAAAGAGGAAGTGGATTGCCGTTTTGCTTTCTGTTTTCCTGATTTATATGAAGTGGGAATGTCCCATTTGGGAATTAAGATTTTATATTCCTTGTTTAATGAGCAAAAAGGCCTTTGGTGTGAACGTGTGTTTATGCCGGACGGTGATATGCTGGACTTAATGAAACAAAAGCAAATGCCGTTGTTTGCCCTGGAGAGCCAGGACCCGATTCGGTATTTTGACTTTGTGGGTTTTACGCTTCAGTACGAGATGAGCTTTACAACGGTTTTATATATGCTGAAGCTTGCCGGCATTCCGCTGAAAACCGACGACCGTGATGAAAAAGATCCCATTGTGGTAGCCGGTGGCCCTTGTGCCTGCAATCCGGAACCGATTGCTGATTTTGTTGATATCTTTTTTCTCGGAGAAGGGGAAGAAGTTGACCTGGAGGTTATTAATCTCTATCGTGAAATGAAGCGTGAA
The DNA here is from genome assembly GCA_045639905.1 of Acutalibacteraceae bacterium. Lineage (GTDB taxonomy): Bacteria > Bacillota > Clostridia > Oscillospirales > Acutalibacteraceae > RGIG426. Next base: position 18,113 of record JAZUDZ010000044.1, on the reverse strand, counting down.
GGAACCTATTCCCGAATGGCTTTCTTAAAGAAGGCTTCGCAGATGGAAGGCGTATATGTTCCGTCGCTCTATACGGTTGTCTATAACGAGGACGGGACTGTACAATCCGTGACTCCGCAGGAGGGGACTCCGGCCACGGTAAAGAAACGGATTATAGCCGATTTGGATGCGGTTTCATATCCGGAAAAATTCCTGGTTCCATATGTGGATATTATACATGACCGCGCAGTGGAAGAAATCTTCCGCGGATGTATTCGCGGTTGTCGTTTCTGTCAGGCCGGTTTTATTTATCGCCCCGTTCGTGAAAAATCACCCGCGGTAATTGACCGGCAATGCCGAAATCTCTGTCATTCAACCGGATACGAGGAGTTTTCTCTGGCCTCTTTGTCAACCAGCGATTATTCCAAGTTCCCGGAGTTGATGGAAACATTACTGTCATGGACGGAGAAAGAGCATGTGAATGTTTCCCTTCCGTCTCTTCGAATTGACAGTTTTTCCGACGAACTAGCGGCTAAACTGAATGTTCTTCGGCGCAGCGGCTTAACATTTGCTCCGGAGGCCGGAACACAAAGACTTCGTGATGCCATTAACAAGAATTTGACAGAGGAAGAGATCTTAACTACGGTTACCAAGGCGTTTTCTTCCGGATGGTCTTCGGTTAAACTTTACTTTATGATGGGGCTTCCGACAGAACAGGATGATGACGTTGTCGGGATTGCATCTCTCGGAAGAAAAGTCGTGGAAGCCTATTATCATAACCCGAACAAACCCAAAGGGAAGGGGGTCACGGTTTCACTCAGTACAGCTTGCTTTGTGCCGAAACCGTTCACGCCGTTCCAGTGGGAACCGCAGGATACCATGGAGGAACTGCAAAGAAAACAGCAACTCCTTTTATCCTCATTGACCACGAAAAAAATATCGTTGAGTTATCACGATTCCATTGTCAGTTTTTGGGAGGCGGTGCTTGCCAGAGGCGACAGACGAATTGGAAAAGTTTTGGAGATTTTGGCGCAGCAAGACAGCTTCCTGGATTCGTGGTCAGAGCATTTTGATCCCGAACAATGGAAAGATGCCTTTGAAAAGGCGGGACTTGACCCGGCATTTTATGCCAATCGGAAACGCTCGTATGAGGAGGTTCTTCCTTGGGATCACCTGGATTACGGCGTCAGCAAATCGTTCTTAATACGTGAAAATCAGTTGGCCCATGAGAGCAAAACCACGCCGAACTGCCGTGAAAAATGTTCCGGATGTGGTGCGTCTCAGTGGAAAGAAGGTGTTTGCGTTGAACGAAATTAAGGATTTTGAAACGGTTCGCCTGTTCTTTTCCAAATGGGGTAAAACAAAGTTTATATCTCACCTGGATTTGAATCGAACGATGATTCGCGCCATCCGTCGTACCAATCTTCCGATATGGTATACGGAAGGATTTAACAAACATCCGTATGTGACATTTGTTTCTCCGTTGTCTCTTGGATATGAAAGTAACTGCGAGTGTATGGATTTTCGTTTAAACGAAACGGTTTCATATGAGACAATCGTATCGCTTTTGAATGAACAGTTCCCGGAAGGGTTGACGGCCATCAAGGCAGGCCCTCCGATTAACAAGGCGGGGAAACTTGGATTTGCCCGCTATCGGATTGCTGTTCCGTGCAACAAAGCGAAGACGGAAGAATTTTTAGCGCAAAACGAGATGGTTGTGGAGAAACGGACAAAGAAAGGGCTTCGTAAAGAAGTGGATATCCGTCCGTACTTGCAAGATGTATCTGTTTCGGAAGAGGGAGAACAGGTGTTTCTGAAAGTGACGCTTCCTTGTAACAGCGAGACCACCATTAATCCGTCTCTTTTGACAACGGCAATGAATCAATTTCTGGGAGAAGACCGGTATTATCCCATTCTTCGATTACAGCTTTTTGATCTGGATGGAAAAATTTTCGAGTAATGTGAAAAAATCTATTGCAATTTCATGATGACTGGTATATAATCTTTCGGTATCTGGTGTGCAACTGGTTTCCATCACACTACTGTCCGTGCACAAGCACGAGAAATTCAATCGGACGGTCCGCTGCCTTTGAGCATGAACGCCTGACATTTTGAGAGGAGCAATAAAATGGATGCTTTGAAAACTATCGCTGCCGATAGCATGAAGGAAACTGTTCCGGAATTCGCTGTTGGTGATACCGTCCGTGTAGACGTTAAAATTCGTGAGGGTGAGCGTGAGCGTATCCAGGCCTTTGAAGGTACTGTTATCGCCCGTCGTGGTTCCGGTGTTGCCGAGACCTTTACCGTTCGCCGTGTTTCTTATGGTGTTGGTGTGGAGCGTGTGTTCCCGCTGCATTCCCCGAACGTGGATGCCATCAAGGTTGTCCGTCGTGGTAAGGTTCGCCGTAGCAAGCTCTACTATCTGCGCGGTCGCGTTGGTAAATCTGCCAAGGTTAAAGAACGTCTGTAATAAGAGCACAAAGGTTGTCCTTCGGGACAACCTTTTTCTTTTTCTTTCTATTGAAAAAAGACGGCTGTTGTTGTACAATTTAGTGAATCCTAATGAAGCAGGTGATACTATGACAGAAGAAGAACAGTACATGTATGAACATGAAAACTTCTTTTTGAAAGTCTTATATGATATTTTGGAAATCCTTTTACCGGCTTTGGTTTTTGTGGCGTTACTTTTTACGTTCTTTCTCCGTACGGCACAGGTTGACGGTAGATCAATGCTGGACACATTACAGGACAAGGACCGCTTGGTTGTCGTAAATTGCCTGTTTGAGCCGTCTTATGAGGACATTGTTATCGTGAACCGCAGTCAGGCCGGTGAATGTGCCGTTATAGAGCCTTTGATTAAGCGCGTCATCGGCTTACCCGGTGACACAATTCGTGTAACAAGTGATACCGTGTATCGAAATGATAAACCTTTGGATCAGCCTTACATTCATTATCCGAATATGCCGGAAGGAATGACGGTTGTCGTGCCTGAAGGACAGGTGTTTGTTATGGGTGACCATCGCGATAATTCCAATGACAGTCGTAGTCTCGGTTGCTTTGATTACGAGGATATTATCGGAAAAGCTGTATACCGCTTTTTCCCCAACAGAGGCAGTGTATACAGCAATTTGAAATAAGGATTGTATTATGGAACAGCAACGAAATCCCATCCAGTGGTTTCCCGGGCATATGACAAAAACCCGCCGGAAAATGAAGGAATGCTTACCGCTGGTGGATGTGGTAATTGAACTTGTGGATGCGCGGATTCCTTTGAGTAGTCGCAATCCCGAAATGGAGGAAATGACAGGTGGGAAACCACGTGTCATTCTTCTTAATAAGGCGGATTTGGCAGATGAAGCAGCCACGGAAAAGTGGGTGCGTTATTGGAAAAAATCCGATTGTGTCGCTTTGGCAATTGATTGTAAAAGCGGACGTGGGCTTAATAAAATTCTGCCATCGGTAAGAGAAATTTTACGTCCTCAAATTGAAGCCTGGGAAGAGAAAGGCATGAAGGGGAGACCGATTCATGCCATGGTTGTGGGAATTCCGAATGTTGGAAAATCCTCGCTGATTAATCGACTGACAAAGGGAAGTAAAGCGAAAGCGGAAGACCGTCCCGGTGTTACCCGCGGGAATCAGTGGTTTAGTCTGGAGGATGGAACTCTTCTTCTTGATACTCCCGGTGTGTTATGGCCTAAATTTGAAGATGTGACAGTGGGGCTTCATTTGGCATTTACCGGTGCTATTCGTGACCAGATTCTGGATGTGGAAGAACTGGCATGCTCTCTTTTGGAGATGATGAAAGAAGAATATGCCGACCGACTTATGGAACGGTACAAACTGGACCCGGAGGATATGGACCTGGAGCCGTATGATCTTTTGGAACAAATCGGCAGAAAGCGCGGTATGCTGATGCGGGGAAACTCCGTGAATACGGAGCGTGCGGCAACAACGCTTTTAGATGAATATCGTGGAGGTAAATTGGGAAGACTGACAATGGAGTTCCCAAAACAGCAGAATGACCAATTTTGAGTACGATTCGGATATTCGGAACGGTGGCATACAACTGCTTTGCGGTGTGGATGAGGCCGGCAGAGGACCTTTATGTGGTCCGGTCTATGCGGCGGCGGTGATTTTGCCGGAAGGTGTGGATATTCCGGGGCTGAATGATTCCAAAAAAATCAGTGAAAAAAAGCGTGAACTGTTATTTGACGAAATTTGTGAAAAAGCCATCGCGTATTCCGTTGCTTTTTCCACAGTTGAAGATATTGAATCTCTGAATATCTTGCAGGCCACCATGCTGGCTATGAAACGTGCAGTAGACGGTCTTGGTGTCAAGCCGGACAAGATATTGATTGATGGAAATCGTATTCCGAAGGATTTGCCGTCGGAAGCCTCCTTTGTCATAAAAGGGGACGCTCTTTCGGCAACCATCGGAGCTGCTTCCATTTTAGCAAAGGTCAGTCGGGACCGGGAACTTCGGGAACTGGATAAGAAACATCCCGAGTATGGATTTGCCAAGCATAAAGGATACGGCACGGCAGCGCATTACGAGGCGATTCGCAAATATGGAATTCTGCCGGAGCATCGAAAGAGCTTTTTAAAGAAGATTTTGGGTGAATAATTTGTATATGTATGTAGTCCGCTCGGGGAGAGTTTCTCCGGGCGGATTAAAATTTGTGATGCCGTTTGTTTGAGAAGCACTTTTTGCTGTAAAGTTATTTCGCATTACATGTGCTAAATCTTTGCAATATAGGACATATTTTGTCCAATCTTGCGTAGAAAACGCGGTTTTCGGTTTGACATTATATTTATATATATATTATAATAACATGAATATTGCGCAAGCTCAAAAAGGAGCGATAATCATGCTATATCAAAGCACTCGAAACAAAGAACTGAAGGTGTCGTCTGCACAGGCAATTGCGCAGGGAATATCGACGGATAAAGGACTGTTTGTTCCCGAATCCATTCCTCAGTTGTCCTCGGAAGATTTGAACGCTTTGGTTGGAATGGGCTATGTTGATCGAGCCTATTTCGTACTTTCCAAGTATTTGACGGATTTTTCCGATGAGGAAGTTCGTGAATGCGTGTCGGCAGCCTATACCACCGATAAGTTCCGTCATGAAGATATTGCCCCGCTGTACAAGCTGGACGAAAATGCTCATATTTTGGAGTTATGGCATGGTCCTACCTGTGCCTTCAAAGATATGGCTCTTCAGATTTTGCCGCATTTGATGCGGGTATCGGTTTCCAAGGTTGCAAAGGGTGAAGAAATTGTTATCCTGGTTGCGACATCCGGAGATACCGGTAAGGCGGCATTGGAAGGATTCAAAAATGCGCCGAACACGAAAATCATGGTATTTTATCCGGAAAACGGTGTCAGTTTGATGCAAAAGCTTCAAATGGCCACACAGGAAGGGGACAATGTTCAGGTCTTTGCCATTCGTGGTAATTTTGACGATGCCCAAAACGGTGTTAAAGCGATTTTTACCGATCCGGTAACCGGAAAACTTCTTGCCGACAACGGGAAAAAGTTCTCCAGCGCCAATTCCATTAACTGGGGACGACTGGTTCCGCAAATTGTGTATTACGTATCAGCCTACTGTGATTTGGTGAAAAACGGAACCATCGCGATGGGAGATGCCATCAATGTAACGGTTCCGACCGGCAACTTCGGTAACATCCTGGCGGCCTATTACGCGAAAAAAATGGGACTTCCCATTGCAAAGCTGATTTGTGCCAGTAACCAGAACCGTGTTTTGACGGATTTCTTTGAGAAAGGTGTTTATGACCGTCGCAGAGAATTCTACTGCACATCATCGCCGTCTATGGACATTTTGATTTCCTCAAACCTGGAGCGTTTGTTGTTTGATCTTTGTGATAAGGACGATCAAGAGGTTCGCCGCCTGATGAATGCTTTAACGGACGAAGGAATCTATACCGTATCCGACTCTATGAAAGAGAAAATGGATGCGTTGTTTGCTTCCGGATGCTGTGATGAATCGGAAACCGCCGAAACCATCGCTTCTTGCTTCAAAGAGCATGGATATTTGATTGATACGCATACGGCCGTTGCCGTGAATGTGTATAACAAGTACAGGGAAGAGACCGGTGATACAACGCCGACGGTGATTGCTTCAACGGCAAATCCGTACAAGTTCCCGGCCAGTGTACTAAAAGCCGTTAACGGATCGGCTCCGGACGATGATTTTGTTTGTTCGGAAAATTTACAGAATTTGACCGGTGTTCAAATTCCCGGACCGCTTGCGGGTTTGAAAGAAAAAACCGTCCGATTCCGAGATGTTTGCAATCAGGCAGAAATGCGTGAACGCGTACTTGGAAAATTGGGATTAACGGAATAACAAAAGGAGTGGTCCGATGTCGTTGTTTGCGATTGCGGATTTACATCTTTCCTTTGGTGTGGATAAGCCGATGGACGTATTTCCCGGGTGGGATGACTACGTAACGCGTGTAAAAGAAAATTGGCTGCAGTTAATTCGGCCGGAAGACACGGTAGTTATCGCCGGAGATGTTTCCTGGGGAATGAGTATGGAAGAGGCTTTGCCGGATTTCCAGTTTTTGGAAAGTCTTCCGGGAACCAAACTGATTCTCAAAGGAAATCACGACTATTGGTGGAACACCAGAAGGAAAATGGACGCCTTCTTCGAGGAAAAGGGACTGCATTCCCTTCGGATTGTACATAATGATGCCGTGAATGTTGAAAACACTGCGGCGGTATGTGGAACACGGGGCTGGTTTCTGGATGCCGAAGACGATGCCAATCATTTGGTGGTTCTTCGTGAGGTCGGAAGATTGAAAACATCCATTGCGGCTGCCAAGTCCATGAATTTGCGTCCGATTGTTTTTCTGCATTATCCTCCGTATTACGGAGATGAAACGGCAGAAGAAATTTGGAATGTCCTGGTAGAAGAAGAGATTACCGAATGCTATTACGGGCATGTGCACAGTAACGGAATTAAGCGTGCTTTTAACGGAGAAAAGGACGGCATTCATCTTCGTCTGATATCTTGTGACGGGTTACGTTTTTGTCCGTTGAAAATTTTTTGAGTCAATTAAAATCTGCCGATGGATGTCGGTAAATTTTGAAAATGTAAATAAACCTTAGGAGGAAAATATACAATGAGTTTGAAAAAAGCAACCAAAACAAAAGAGGCCAACCGTGTGGAGTTGGTTGTGGTAATTGATGCCGAGACCTTTGAAAAAGGTCTGCAGATTGCTTACCGCAAAAACGTGAAAAAGATGAATGTTCCGGGCTTCCGTAAAGGCAAAGCTCCTCGTGCATTTGTCGAAAAGATGTACGGCAAAGAAATCTTCTACGAGGATGCTCTGAATGAACTGTATCCGGATGCTCTTGACGAAGCTATCAAAGCCAGCGGCTACGAGTATGTCGAAGACAAAATTGATTTTGACGTGACATCCATCAACGAAAAAGGCGTGGAATTTAAAGCTGTCATTACCGTAAAACCGGAAGTGGAGATTTCCGACTATGTCGGTATGAAAGCCGAACGTCCGTCCGACGAAGTGAAAGACGAAGATGTCGAAGAAGAACTTAAGAGATTGCAGGATCGTCAGGCCCGCCTGGTCTCTGTCGAAGGTCGTGCTGCCCAGGATGGCGATACGGCTGTCATTGACTATGAAGGTTTTGCTGACGGTGTACCGTTTGAAGGTGGTAAAGCTGAGCAGTATTCTTTGGCTCTTGGTTCCAACACCTTTATTCCGGGCTTTGAAGATCAGATTATCGGCAAGGAAATCGGTGAAGAGTTTGACGTGAATGTTACCTTCCCGGAAGAATATCATGCGGATGAGTTGGCCGGCAAGCCGGCGGTCTTTAAGTGCAAACTCCATGAACTCAAAGTTCGTGAGGTTCCGGAATTGGATGACGAATTTGCAAAAGACTGCAGTGAATTTGATACTTTGGACGAGTTGAAAGCCGATATGCGTGCTCACCTGGAAGAGCATCGCAAGGCCGATGCCGACCGTGCTTTTGAAGATGCACTTGCCAAACAACTTGGTGAAAAAATGAAAGCGGATATTCCGGCTGTTATGATTGAGAATGCCATGAACGACTGTGTCGCTGATTTCGACCGTCGCTTGCAGTCTCAGGGCCTCAGCCTGGATATGTATTTGCAGTATACCGGTATGGACCATGATGCTTTCCGTGAAACGACCCGTGAGCAGGCGGAACAGCAGGTGAAGGTCCGCCTGGCACTTGAAAAAATCGTTGCTCTTGAAAATATTACCGTTTCGGACGAGGAACTGGATGCTGAGTACAACAAGTTTGCCGAAGCCTATGGAATGAAAGTCGAAGACATCAAAAAGGCTCTTCCGGCAGAATATATCAGCAAGGATTTGTCCGTCGAAAAGGCAATGCATTTTGTTCGCGACAATGCCAAGGTAGGCAAACCGGCCGCCAAGAAGACGACTGCCAAGAAAGCCGACGACGCTGCCGAGAAGAAACCGGCTGCCAAGAAGACGACAACGAAGAAAGCCGCCGATACTGCCGAAAAGAAACCGGCCGCCAAGAAGACGACCGCTAAAAAGGTTGACGATGCTGCTGCGAAGAAGCCGGCCGCCAAGAAGACGACAACGAAGAAAGCCGCTGACGCTGCCGAGAAAAAACCGGCCGCCAAAAAACCCGCTGCCAAAAAGACCACGACAGCAAAAAAAGCTGACAAAGAATAATTTTGAACTCTGACACAATTCAAAGGAGGATTGGAAATATGGATAATAATTTTATGAGCCTTGTTCCGTATGTTGTTGAACAAACCAGTCACGGTGAGCGTAGTTACGACATTTATTCCCGCTTGCTCAACGAGCGTATTATTATGCTTTGTGACGAGGTTAATGAAGTGACCGCTTCTTTGGTTGTTGCACAGCTTTTGTATTTGGAAGGGCAGGATCCGGACAAGGATATCAGCCTCTATATTAACAGTCCCGGTGGAAACATCAAAGACGGTATGGCCATTTATGACACAATGAATTTTATTCGTTGTGATGTTTCCACTATCTGTATGGGAATGGCTGCCAGCATGGGTTCGTTCCTGCTTGCTGCCGGTGCCAAAGGTAAGCGTTTGGCTCTTCCGAACAGTGAAATTATGATTCATCAGCCGCTTGGAGGAACCCAGGGTCAGGCCAGTGATATCAAGATTCAGGCGGATCATATTCTGTATATCCGCAATAAGATGAATACCCTTTTGGCGGAAATGACCGGCCAGTCTATCGAGACCATCGAGAGAGATACGGACCGTGACAACTACATGACGCCCGAAGAGGCAGTCAAATATGGTTTGATCGATAAGGTTATTACAAAACGCTAAACACACAACATATCACCGGTTTGAGGAGGCGATTACTATGGCAAACAAAACAAATGATGGGGTGTTCTGCTCATTTTGCGGCAGAAGCCAAAATGATGTGGATCAGATTTTGGCAGGTGGACATGGAGCGTTCATTTGTAATGAATGTGTAGCTCTTTGTCAGGAAGTCATGAACCCTGTTCCTGTATCAAAACCGTTGACGACCGAAACGATGGATTTGCCGACGCCGAAAGAGATTAAAGCTCAACTGGATGAGTATGTCATCGGCCAGGAAAAAGCGAAAACCGTTTTATCTGTTGCCGTATATAACCATTACAAACGAATTTTCTGCAAGACGCCGGACCAGGGCGTGGAAATCGGGAAGAGCAATGTTTTGCTTTTGGGACCGACCGGTGTCGGTAAGACAGCCTTGGCCCAGACGCTTGCGAGAATTTTGGATGTTCCGTTTGCCATTACGGATGCCACTACATTGACAGAGGCAGGATACGTTGGTGAAGATGTTGAAAACATCCTCTTACGTTTGATTCAGTCTGCAGATTATGATGTTTCTCGTGCTCAGTACGGTATTATCTATGTGGACGAAATTGATAAGATTTCCCGCCGCAGTGAAAATCCGTCTATTACACGTGATGTTAGTGGCGAAGGGGTGCAGCAGGCCCTCTTGAAGATTTTAGAGGGGACCGTTGCCAATGTTCCGCCGACGGGGGGCAGAAAGCACCCACAGGCAGAATGCATTCAAATTGATACCACAAATATTTTGTTTATTCTCGGTGGTGCTTTTGCCGGTATTGAAAGCATCATTGAAAAGCGTTTGGGTGGAGGATCGCTCGGCTTTGGAAACGAGGTCGTTTCCAAATCTGACATAAATCAGAAAAAACTCCTGGAAAAGATTATCCCGCAGGATTTGATCCGTTACGGATTGATTCCGGAAATTGTCGGACGTATGCCCATTCAGACGACACTGGAAGCGCTGGATGTTGACGCTCTTGTAAAAATTTTGAAAGAGCCGAAAGATTCGCTTGTTAAGCAGTATCAGTACCTCTTTTCTTTGGATGAGGTGGAATTGGAATTTGAAGAGGATGCTTTACGGGCCATTGCCCAAAAGACTTTGGATTTGGATACCGGTGCCAGAGGACTTCGTTCCATTATGGAAGGACTTTTGACGAATTTAATGTATGAGATTCCTTCTGATGCAAAAGCCTCTCGTGTCATCATCACGAAGGGCTGTGTAGACGGAACGGAAGAGCCCCAAATTATTCAGGATCCGAATAAAAAAGCAAATCGAAAAAAATCCGCAACAAAGCTCGTGCAGAAAAAACGCGCGATGCCGTCTTAAAACTAAAAATCTGAGGAATTCATAAATGACAGAAATTCAGTCAAGCAGGATTCAGCATATGCCATTGCTCGCTTTGCGAGGATTGGTTGTTTTCCCCGGCAGTATCGCTCATTTTGATGTGGGAAGACCTCGCTCTGTCAGTGCCTTAAAGGAGGCAATGGACAGAGATAAACTGCTGTTTCTTGTTACACAAAAAGATCTTTACGAAGAAGAACCTCTTCCGGAGGATTTGTACACGGTGGGTGTGGTTGTTCGTGTTCACCAGGTGATGCAGCTTCCGGGAGAGAATTATCATATTATCGCCGAATGTTTGTATCGTGCAAAACTGGGACGAATCCTTCATATGGATTCGTTTTTAGAAGTGCAGGCCATCGAGTGCGAGTGCAAGTCCATGGCGAATGCCATTCAGGAACAGGCTATGGAAAACCTGCTCCTGGATCAGTTTGCCCAATATGAGAAAATGGATGCGAATTTGCCTCCGGAGGCTTTGCATCGTTTGGAATCCACATCTAACCTGGGGGAAATGTGTGATTTAATTGCTTCTTTCTTGAAACAACTGAAAATAGAAGAAGCACAGGAACTACTGGAAACATTTCCGGTGTCCCGTCGTTCTAAAAAGGTTTTGAATATTCTTCTCCGCGAAACCAAGGTCAAAGAGGTTGAAACGGAGATTTTGGAAAAGGCACAAGATCATATCGACGAAAATCAAAGGGAATACTATTTGCATGAACAACTCCGGGCTATCAGTGAGGAACTGGGTGATGGAGATAATCCGGTTGAGGAAGCGGAAGAGTTTCGCAAAAAAATAGCGGAGCTTCCTTTGTCGGATGATAATCGCGAGAAGCTTTTGAAAGAATGTTCCAAGCTGGCAAAAATGCCGTTTGGTTCTCACGAAGCATCGGTTATCCGTGTGTACTTAGAGACCTGTATCGGTCTGCCGTGGGATAAAACTTCAGCGGAGTGCACGGATATTGTCAAAGCACGTGATATTTTGGACAGAGATCATTATGGACTTAAGGATGTGAAAGAACGAATCCTGGAAATCCTGGCGGTCCGGGCCTTGTCCGATTCTTTACAAGGACAGGTTATCTGTCTTGTTGGACCTCCCGGTGTCGGTAAAACATCTATTGCAAAATCCATTGCCGAAGCAACGGGAAGAGCCTATGCACGTGTATCCTTGGGAGGCGTTCGTGACGAATCTGAAATCCGTGGACATCGCCGGACCTATATTGGTTCTATGATGGGACGAATTATGGATGCCGTGAACAAGGCAGGAACTTCCAATCCTTTGATTTTGCTTGACGAGGTTGATAAACTGGGAAACGATTTCCGAGGAGACCCTGCATCGGCATTGCTCGAAGTGTTGGATACCGAACAGAACTGTCGCTTCGTGGACCATTATGTCGACCTGGATTTTGACCTGTCCAACGTTTTGTTTATTACGACTGCCAATGATCAAAGTGCCATTCCTACGCCGCTGTTAGACCGAATGGATCTAATTGCCCTGGATGGCTATACGGAGCAGGAAAAAATACATATTGCCAAGGACCACCTGGTAAAGAAACAGTTGAAACAAAACGGGTTAAATGCAAAACAACTCTCCTTCAGTGAACCGGTCATTCGTGCCATTATAACCGGATATACCAGAGAGGCCGGCGTGCGTACACTGGAGAGAACCATCGGTAAGGTTTGCCGTATTGCAGCAAAGAAAGTTGTCGAGGGACAATCGGCCCCCCGTTTAACCGTTAAGAATTTAAAAGAGCATTTGGGTGCGCCTCGTTATGTTGAAGAAGATCTGGCCGGTAAGAATGAAATCGGTGTAGCCAATGGACTGGCTTGGACCAGTGTTGGTGGCGAACTTCTTCCGATTGAGGTTGCCGTTTTAGAAGGTTCCGGAAAAATTGAATTGACCGGTTCTTTGGGAGATGTCATGAAGGAATCTGCGAAAATTGCAGTTTCCTACGTTCGTGCACATGCTGAAGAATACGGCATTGATAAGGACTTCTACAAGACGCGGGATTTGCACATTCATGCGCCGGAGGGGGCGGTACCGAAAGACGGTCCGTCGGCCGGTGTCACTATGGTTACTGCATTGGTATCGGCTCTTAGCGGGTATCCGGTGTCCGGACAATTTGCCATGACCGGTGAGATTTCTCTTCGGGGAAAAGTGCTTCCTATTGGTGGCCTTAAAGAAAAAGCTATGGCTGCCTATACACATCAGATGAAAAAAGTATTGATTCCCGAACAAAACCAGGCGGATCTTGAAAAACTGGATCCCGAGGTTCGAAACGGGTTGGAATTCATTCCGGTTTCTACGGTTGAACAGGTTTTATCAAAGGTTCTTCTTATTCCGAAAAAGAAGAAAAGCATTCCAAACGGGATCAGTCAATCCAGAGGGCTGACACATACCGAAGTGCCGGTTGTTTCCGCTCCGCAGTAAAGAGGGTGACAGTATGAAAATTGAGACAGCTGCTTTTGAGAGCTCTGCCGCGCTTTCGTCTCAGCTTCCGTCGTGCACACTTCCGGAAATTGTGTTTTCCGGACGTTCCAATGTGGGAAAATCCACTTTAATCAACACCTTGCTGAATCGAAAAAATCTGGCGAGAACCAGTGCGACACCCGGCAAAACAGCAACAATCAATTTTTATAAACTGAGCACTCTTCGTTTTGTGGATCTGCCGGGATATGGATTTGCCCGCGTCTCCAAAAACGAGAAAAAAAGATGGAGCGACCTGATTGAAGGATATTTTCACGCAGACCGTGATGTTCGTCTTGTCATTCAACTTTGTGATATGCGTCATGAGCCGAGTGCCGATGACAAACAAATGATAGAGTTTTTGGCAGAAGAAGAATTTCCTTTTTTGGTTGTTCTTACCAAAGCAGATAAACTGAATAAAACGGAAACGCGGGAAATGCTCGCCAGGTATGATGAAATTTTTGCTGATTTTGAAGGGCTTACCGTAATTCCGTATTCGTCAGTTACCGGGCAGGGAAGAGAAGAACTGCTGGAGATTTTGGAAGAAGTTACGGAGGATTAACCAATGTTGCAACAATGCTTGGACATTAATGAAAAGGGCCATTTGACAATCGGTGACGTTGATACGATTGATTTGGTCCAGAAATACGGAACTCCGCTTTATGTTATGGATGAGGCTACAATTCGCAATACGCTTCGTGGAATGCAAATGGCCGTAAAGGAACTTTGCCCCAATGGCGGTTTGGTTGCGTTCGCCAGCAAAGCGTGTAGCTTTAAGGAAATCTATCGTCTGGCTGCTTCCGAGTCCTGTGGGGCCGATGTGGTTTCTATTGGAGAAATGTATACGGCCTGTTGTACGGACATCCCGGCTTCAAATCTTATTTTCCACGGTAACAACAAAACCGAGGAAGAACTGCGCTTTGCTCTTGGAAAAGGGATTGGGCGTATTGTTGTTGACAATGTGAATGAATTGAATCTTGTATCTCGTATTGCCTGTGAGATGAAAAAAGAGGCTTCTGTTTTGCTTCGTCTTACACCGGGAATTGAAGCGCATACACATAAGTTTATTCAAACGGGACAAATTGATTCCAAGTTCGGCATCATTATGGAAAACGGGGACGCAATGAAAGCGGTGAAAAAAGCTTTGTCGCTTCCCGGCATTCTTCTTAAAGGTGTGCACTGCCATATCGGCTCCCAAATTTGCGACGAGAAGCCGATGCTGCACGCTGCCGATGTGATGCTTCAGTTTATTCAGGATGTTTATAAAGAGACCGGGGTTATGTTGTCGGATATGGATCTCGGTGGTGGCTTCGGCATTCCTTACACAAAGGAAGACGACCCCAAAAATCCGGCTGAAATTGTCAGAGAACTGGCAAATGAAGTGGTTAGACTGGCTGAAGAAAAGCAAATGCCGGTTCCGTTCTTGATAGTAGAGCCGGGAAGGTCTGTGGTTGGACCGGCCGGTATCACGTTATACACAGTTGGCGGTATTAAGGAAATTCCGAATATCCGCACATATGTCAGTGTTGACGGCGGTATGACAGATAACCCGCGTTATATGTTATATAATGCAGATTATCCGGTAGTCATTGCCAATAAGGCATCCGAAAAACCGGAAAAGACAGTGACGATTGCCGGACACTGCTGTGAAAGCGGGGACTTGATTCAGGAGAATATTTGTATTCAGGATTGCGCCTGCGGTGATATTTTGGCGGTTATGATGACGGGAGCGTATAACTATTCAATGGCTTCCAATTATAATCGTTTTCGCCGTCCGCCCGTTGTGATGATTAAGGATAAGGTTGACCGTGTTGTTGTTAAGCGGGAAAGCCTGGAAGATATTGTTCGCAATGATGTCTGATTGCTAAAAACGCCCAATGAGAATTGGGCGTTTTCTATGAGAGAAGGGAGAGTTTCCATGTTTTACAAAATAACAAACGGATCTGTCATGCGTGGCGCGGAAACTGTCCTGGAGCGTGTGGATTTTGAAATTCGTGACCGGGAAAAAATCGCGGTTGTCGGTCGAAACGGGTGCGGAAAAACCACGTTGTTTAAAGCAATTTTGGGAGAAGTGGAAATGGAACAGGGGACCGGTGAGGAACCTTTTTCCGTAACACATGCCGGAGAACCGATTATCGGATATATGCAGCAAAATGACATTCAAGACAATTCTGTTTTGATGATTGACGAAATTTATTCCGTATTTGCCCACTTGACGAAAATGGAACGGCAGATGGAAGCACTGGAAGAGAAAATGGCCACAGAGGCTACGGAAGCAGATGTGCAGGCCTATACGGAGCTACATGACGCCTATGACCGACAGGACGGCTATACATATAAAAAAGAAATCGAAGTTATGATCAAAAAGTTCGGATTTTCCGAAGAGGACAAGAAAAAACCTCTTTCTGAGTTTTCCGGTGGGCAGAGAACCAAGATTTCTTTTATAAAGCTTTTGCTTAGCAAACCGGATATTCTGCTGTTGGACGAGCCGACAAACCATTTGGATATAGAAACCATTCGGTGGCTTGAAGAGTATTTGCAGCACTATCGTTCAGCTGTCGTTGTCGTATCTCATGACCGTATGTTTTTGGACAGAATTGTGTCGGTCGTATATGAGATTGAATACGGAGAGACCACAAAATACACCGGAAATTATGCACAGTTTGAGAAACTGAAACGGGAACGGTATGAGAAGCAGTGCAAGGATTATGAGGCACAGCAGGCTGAAATTGCGCGTTTAAACCGTTTGATAGAGAGATTTCGATACAAAGCTACCAAGGCGGCTATGGCACAGTCCAAACTTAAACAAATTGAGCGTATGGTCAAGATAAACGCTCCAAGCCGCTATGACCTACAAACGTTCCATGCAGATTTTCAACCTGAAGAAGACAGCGTCAAAAAGGTTCTTGATGTGAGTAAACTGGAAATCGGTTACGGTGAGCCCCTCGGATGTGTTTCATTTGAACTTCTTCGTGGTCAAAAACTTGGAATCGTCGGCAAGAACGGTATCGGTAAGTCTACGCTATTAAAAACGCTTGTGGGAATTGTTCCGCCTCTTTCCGGTGCCTATGATTTCGGTGTTCGTACGAAGATTGGTTATTTTGACCAGCAAATCGCCATGCGGTCCACATCGGATACGGTACTGGATGATTTTTGTGCGGAATTTCCGCATATGCTCGTCCCGGATGCCAGAAAAGCGCTGGGAGCCTTCCAGTTTACGGGAGACGATGTTTTTAAAACGGTAGACTCACTGTCAGGCGGTGAAAAAGTCCGGCTGGCACTGTGTAAAATACTAAAACGTCGTCCGAATGTTTTGATTTTGGATGAACCGACAAACCATATGGATATTGTCGGAAAAGAAACACTGGAGAATATGCTTCAGGCGTATGAGGGAACAATCCTTTGTGTTTCCCACGACCGCTATTTTATTCGAAAAATCGCCGATAGGCTGCTTGTTTTTGATGAGAGTCAAATTACCTTCCATCCGTATGGATATGAGGAATATGAGGAAAAATTAAGAGAAAACCCGGTCGAGGCGGAATTGCCTTCCAAGCCGATTGTCAAACAGTCTTCTAAAAAATCTTTTACGACACCGCTGAAAGAGAAAAACAGGATTCAAAAGCAGTTGGAGCGACTGGAAAAAGAGATTAATCAATATGAAGAAGAAATTGCCAGGTTAAATGCTGAGTCAGCACTGCCGGAGGTTATCAGTGATTATGAGCGATTGACATCCATCGGAAATCAGCTTTCCGAGGCGGAACAATCACTTGAAGCGGCGATGGATGAGTGGACACTTTTGCAAGATCAGTGGGAAAACATATGCAAAACGGTATGACGGGTTTACTCTTTTAAAGTTTGCAGGTCACAGATTTGCAGGGAATGCATTTGCAAGGAGAAAATATGATTGTAAAAGTTTTGGTTGAGAATTCACCGGGCGAAGACCTCTGTGCGGAGCACGGACTTAGTTTGTATGTGGAATATCGAAATAAAAAGTACCTTATAGACAGTGGTGCCAGCGAGCTTTTTGCAGCAAACGCCGATAAAATGGGGGTTGACCTGTC
Organism: Acutalibacteraceae bacterium; assembly: GCA_045639905.1. Classification (GTDB taxonomy): domain Bacteria; phylum Bacillota; class Clostridia; order Oscillospirales; family Acutalibacteraceae; genus RGIG426. Next base: position 920 of record JAZUDZ010000044.1, on the reverse strand, counting down.
GGATATTGATATGGCCTTCTTGTCCCATGCCCATTATGACCATTCCGGTGGATTTGCCGCATTTTTTGCCCGCAATCAAAAAGCCCACGTCTATTTGCAGAAAACCGCAAAGAACCGTCATTTTCTTAAAATCGCAGGTCCGATAAAGAAGGACATCGGTATTCCGAAGGGGATGCTGGAGTCGTATAATGATCGGTTTGTTTTTGTGGATGGAAAAGCTAGACCGGATGATGGTATCTATATTCTTCCGCACAGTTCCGAAGGAATTTTGGAACGTGCGAAACACACACATATGTGCGTGGAAACAAATAATCGGATTCAGTTTGATGATTTCAGCCATGAGCAAACGGTCATTTTTGAAGAAGAGGACGGGCTTGTTTGCTTTAACAGTTGTTCTCATTCCGGAGTGGATATTATTATCAACGAGGTGAAAGAAGCATTTCCGGGAAGAACCATTAAGGCTTATTTCGGTGGCTTTCATATGATGGGGATAGCCGGTGCTTCCACATGCAGCTACAGCAAAAGCGAAGTGCAGAAGGTGGCATCTGTGATACGGGAATCCAGTGACGCCACATTCTATTCCGGACACTGTACCGGCACGGTGGCCTTTGAGTGGCTTGAAGAGATTTTGGGCAATCGGCTGGTGCCACTGCAAACCGGTAAAACCATAGAAATATAAATAAAAACGGTGAAAGGGAAATGCCAGCGCCCTATAAGGATGTTTTTTTGATAAAGCAAAACCCGCCGAAAAGGAGTTCATTTCCTTTCGGCGGGTTTTGCTTTTACCCGGCAAACCGGGATTTATTTTTTGCATATCGTATTCATCAAAACAATCATCACGACAACATCGGCCAGTACAATTCCGAGAAAAACATATGCAGCATAAGCAGGAAGCACACTTTCAAAAATTATCATGATTA